>WANN01000041.1 GCA_015521775.1 Thermoproteaceae archaeon | reverse complement strand
GTCGAAGACATGGTCGAGGATAAGGGGCTCACAGAGCTGGTGGTTAGCCTGACGGACAGGGAGAGGGGCATACTGGCACGGGCGTTGGGGGACCCCGACACGCTTATGGAGAGGTACGGGGAGGCCGGGGCACTGGTCGAGAAACTGGTAGGGAGAAACCTGGTCGTGAGGCTAAAGAGGAGGGACCCCGACGCCTGGATTGACGTTCCCCCACCCGAGCGTGATCCCGACCTAGGCATCGGCCGGTACTACGCCTGGCAGACTCCGCTCCACAGGGAAGCCGTGAGGAGGGCGGTTGGGCTATGAGGAGAGTGATGATGAGATTCGCCGGCCGCGAGGTGGAGTTCGTCGACCGCGACGTAGCCCTTCGACAACTCGACGAGTTGGCTGAGGGGGGGACCTGGTGGCCCCTCGTAGTGTACGGCCCCGAGGGCTGCGGGAAGACCGCGTTGCTCAGGCAGGCCTTCGAGCTCCTAAGTGAGAGGGAGTACGACGTAGTGTACGTCAACCCCCTCGAGGAGGAGGCTAGGAGGCTCGTTGTGACCGAGGGCTTGAGGGACATCGTGAAGAGGACCTGGAGGGAGGTCCTGGGCAAGGCTGTGCACCCGGCCGCCCCAGCCCTCGTGGAGTTGGCCATGGCCGTCGTCTCCAGGGCGTTGCGGCGGGGCAGGGGGAGGATTGCCCTACTCGCCGACGAGGTGTTCCAGGCCGTGGGCGTGGATAGGGCCGAGCTCCTAGTGAAGGCCATGCTCAACGTGATCGAGCACCCACCGCAATCGTACGACAAGGCGGTGGTTGTAGTTGCGTCGAGCGAGGGCGTGACGAGGGCTAGGATCGGCAGGCATAGGTGGTCCGAGATACGCGTAATGTGGAACATGCCTAGGGACGGCCTTCAGAAGCTACACGACTTGCTACCCGGCGAGAAGCCCTCCTTCGAGGAGGCCTGGCGATGGACAGGGGGGAATCCCGAGGCGCTGGAGAGGCTCTACAGGGCTAGGTGGCACGTAGATGTCGTCGTCGACAACATCATCGAGAACAAGGAGGTGACGGCGGCCTTCGTAAGGAGGTGGAGGGCCCACCTCCCCAGATCGTTGGAGGACCCCGACTACCTCTGGGAAGAGCCAGACGCAGAGGGTCTGGCCAAGGACCTGGTGGAGAAGAACCTGGTCATACCGCTAAAGGGGAGGAGGCCGGATGCCTGGATAGACGTGCCGCCGCCGGAACGGGACCCCGAGCTGGGAATAGGGAAGTACTACGCCTGGCAGACCCCCATACACAGGGAGGCCGTCAAGAGGGCGCTCCGGCAGTGATTGGGTCCCAGGTACGGGCCGGTCAGAAGTCTTCCGGGCACCGACAGGCGACCTACTTAAATATGCCCGAACATAGGGCCGTGAAGAGGGTAAGGATACCTTTCGCCGGCCGTGAGGTCGAGTTCGTGGATAGGGAGGCCGCGTTGCGCCAGTTGGGGGAGTTGGCTGAGGGGGGGACCTGGTGGCCCCTCGTGATATATGGGCCTGAGGGCTGCGGTAAGACGGCGTTGCTTAGACAGGCACGGGCCGTCTTCGAGGATTACGGTTACCATGTCGTGTATGTGGACCCGCTGGCCGAGCGCGTGGAGGAGGTGCTCCAGTATACCCCCTCTATCAGGGACATTGTGTTGGACGTTGCCCGTCGGTTCCCCGAGCCGTACGCCCGGATCGTGGACGTGGCTATCAGTGTGGCTAGCCACGTGATGAGGAGCCTCTCGAGGCCCAGAGTGGCTGTCCTCATGGACGACGTTTTCCAGGCGGTCGGCGTGGATAGGGCGGAGCAATACGTTAAGACCCTCCTAAACCTGATAGAATGGCCACCAGCCGACTACGATAAAGTGGTGGTGCTTGTGGCTAGTAGTGAGGGGGTGACCAGGGAAAGGGTGGGTAGGCACCGGTGGGCCGAGATTCGGGCCATGTGGAACATGCCTAGGGAAGGATTCCAACAACTATACGAACACCTGCCAAGCCCAAAGCCCCCCACAGACGAGGCCTGGAGACTTACAGGCGGGAACCCGGAGGCCCTCGAGAGGCTTTACCGCGCCGGGTGGGACGTGGGGAGGGCGGTTGATAGGATTGTCAGGGAGGGTGCTCTCGACGCGTGGGTTTTTGAGCTCGGCGATGTGGGCAGGAGGGTGCTTGTGGAGGTCCTGGACGAGCCCGACATACTGTTCTACAGGGCTGGCGACGAGACTGTGAGGGTGGTGAAGGAGAGGCTCGTGGAGAAGAACCTAGTGGCCAGAGTATGGCAACGCGACCCCGATGCCTGGATAGACGTGCCGCCGCCTGAGCGTGACCCCGAGCTGGGAATAGGGAAGTACTACGCCTGGCAGACCCCCATACACAGGGAGGCCGTCAAGAGGGCGCTTGAGGCTGCGGGCAGGTAGTGGCCGCGTTGTCTGGCGGGGTTCCCCGCCTCTGTGTACCGGAAAAGTATTTGGGGATACACGTACGTGGAACTGTGAAAAGGGCGAGGATAAAGTTCGCCGGACGCGAAGTCGAGTTCGTGGATAGGGATGTGGCCGTTGGGCAACTGGGTGAGCTGGCCGAGAGGGGCACGTGGGTCGTCCACATCATATACGGCCCGGAGGGCTGTGGTAAGACTGCGCTGTTGATGCAGGCCCGGGCGATCCTCGAGGACCGCGGCTACCACGTGGTTTACGTTAATCCTCTCGCTAGGGAGGTAGGCGAAATGTTGCAATATTCTTCCCCGTTGAAGAGGGCCGTCAAGGAGGCCTTCAAGCTCTTCCCCGAGCCCTACTCGAGGATCGTGGACGTGGCGATCAACATTGTGGGGGAGGCCATGAGAAGGCTGAGGAGGCCCAGACTCGCCGTCCTCATGGACGACATATTCCAGGCCATAGGCACGGACAGGGCGGAACAGTACGTTAAGGCGTTGCTCAACCTAATAGAGTGGCCCCCCGCGGACTACGACAAGATAATCGTGCTGGTCGCGTCAAGTGAGGGCGTCACTAGGGAGAGGGTGGGCCGGCATAGGTGGGCCACCATACGCATCATGTGGAACATGGCCAGGGACGGATTCCAACAGCTCTACGAACAGCTCCCAGGCCCGAAGCCTCCCCCGGAAGAAGCGTGGAGACTCACGGGCGGTAACCCGGAGATGCTCGAGGGGCTCTTCAGGGCTGAATGGAATATGGACGTGGTGGTGGACGGTATTGTGGGGGAGAGGGGCGTGGCGGCTCTTGCCAAGAGGTGGAGCAACGTGTTGTGGAGGGTGGTGGAGGACCCGGACCACCTGTGGGACTGGTACCCGGACACCGAGCCCCTGATAAGGGGCCTGGTACAGGCAAACCTAATCGTGGAGGTCTGGGACCGCAAGCCTCACCTCTGGGTGGATGTTCCCCCACCCGAGCGTGACGTGGAGCTGGGTATTGGCCGTTATTACGCTTGGCAGACGCCGCTCCACAGGGAGGCCGTGAGGAGGGCACTGCGGTGATTTACGCCTACCAGGCCTGCCGCGGGGGCCCCGTAAGTGGGACGCGCCATTACGCAGACCTAGGCGGATCATAGCCGCACCACGGCGCCCTGTCGATGGGGTTTTAAGACTTTTTGTGGGTGGCCATGTGGATAGGGCTAGGCTCTACGTTGAGGATGCCT
>WANN01000040.1 GCA_015521775.1 Thermoproteaceae archaeon | reverse complement strand
TCAGGCCCCACAGGAGGCCCAGACACGCCAATAGACCTAACCGCATGACAAGCCACACAACCCACAGACCTAAACACCTCAAGCCCCACACCAGCCAAATTCTCATCATACACAATCTCAGGAACACCGGCAGGCGGCGCCTCCTGCGGCCTCGGGGTCTCCTGTACCCCTTCCTCTACTTGTTGGGGCGGCGGACCAACGGAATAGAGCGATACGCCCGCCAATACCACGATTACTATGATCGATAATACGAGCAGATATGTGACTAGCTTCATAACGTTACGAATATTACGTTATTAAAGGATTACCTCGGCTCACTGGACGAGCTGCGCTATGAGGCGTTTAAGCTCCCTTGCGGCACGACTGAGATTGGCGTAATCCTCCATGCAGTTCCTATCCTTGGCCACTTTGGCCATGGACGACAATTTGCGTTTTATAGCCTCCAGCGCGCCTCGCAGTGCGCGCTCCTTGTCCATCATAGTGTGTAGATATATTATGGCCTCCTCAACCGTGGCGAATAGCTCCTCGCAACTTATACATTTCTTGGTGCATGCTTGGCCTATGGCATCCTCTATTTGGGAGACTATAACTTCCACTATGGTTAAGGGGAACCAGTTTATTAATGAATCCCCTACTTATCCGTGCCATATTTTAGTATTCTGGAAACCGCATATTATGGAGGCGTCGATATATTCTGGGCCCCGCAGTTGCTACGCCAGATTCGAGGGGCTCTACGTGGCGAGCGGCCCCATGGATTTTGGGAAAGCGGCAGCCCACATGTATCTGCATATAAGGGACCTTGAAAGGGGATGGACGTACGACCACGCATGCCGAAGGATAAGGATGACGCGCAGACTCTTTGAGCGCCGCACCATGTACCTAGTCGATCTGTGCAGGAAAACTGGTGACGACAAGTGTCGGCTCGTTGAGGACCTGGCAAACTACGTTATTGGGACCGGCATACTGCCGAGCTGCCTCATGGGGCTCATATCCCGGAAACTGGTCAGGGTACGGAGCCTCATGTGAGTCCGCGAAGGGCGTCACGCAGCTCGTACAGACTCTTAACCACTATAGTTGGCCTTACGTCAAGCTCCTCCATGGGAAGCCCATGTCTGTCGAGGTAACACGTGCGTAAGCCGGCGTGATGCGCCCCGGCGACGTCCCAGGGATTCGAGGAAACCAGCAGCGACCCCTCTTCGACAAGCCTATATATGCGGGGACTGGGCTTGAAGGTCCCCGCCATGTCCGAGGTGTATACGCCGTCCAGATACTTGCCTACCCCGGTACGGTCAAGCGTCTTGTTCACCATGTCCCTATCGCCGTTGGTCAAGGCGACCAGCCTGTGCCCCTTAATGGTCCCGAGGGCCTCTACGTCTGGATACGGCTCCAACACGGTCCACGCCTCGACAAGTTCCTCCACCTCTTTCCCTGTCAGCGTCACGCCCATCCTACGTGCAGTGTACGTCAATGCACGCCTGGTGATCGATGAGAACGGCTCGTACTTGCCCATGGCCGCATACATGAAGGCGTACTCCAACTGCTTTACGCGCCACAGTGCCAGGAACTCGGAGGGCCTATCCGTGTAACGGGATAGGGGGCGCGTCAGGGACGTCACGTCGAGGAGAGTGCCATATATGTCGAAAGCCACGATCATTAGAACACCATGGGCACATACCCTTCCGAAACTAGGCCAGCTATTACGGAGCCTACATATTCGAGGGGAGAGCGCACGGACACCTTCTCCAGGATGCCCTTGTCTTCTGCATATCGTTTACAGGCGGTAAAGCTTACCCCCAGTTCCCTCAGCGCGTCAAGCCACCTAAGCACCTCGCTGTCGCCTTCAGCTATCAGGTTTTCCGAGGGGCCGAAGAACACGACCTTGACGTCGTCCAGCCACCTGTACCGGGCAGCATTGTACGCGAACATGAGCGCGGCGCCTATCTTATCCCTGTTATCGCTGGAGACAATGATCAGGCATTTCCCACCCATGGCCAACCTTGGGCCCCCTACGTTTAAAACCTTGTTCCGCGACAATGCGAACAAATTTTTAGGGTTCGCCCATAGTACAGGTGTGAGGAACATATCCATAACCACCATGCCCTGGGGAAAGCAGAGGACCGTGTCCGGTTTCCTCAAGGTTCTGGCCGAAATAAGGGAGGCGGGGTACAACGGGGTTGGTATCGAGAAGAGACTGTTGCCCAGGCCCCTCCTGACAAACCCCCGCAGACTCGGAAACATACTGGCCAGGACAGGCATCTCAAACGCCGGGTCGTACAGCCCCATGAAGAGGGAGGACGTCGTATGGGCCAGGGAGTCCGGCACGCCTATACTGTGGGTCGTCGTGAGGGAACGGGACTGTGACAGGGCGCTAGAGGGGCTAGCCGAGTTCACGCGGCTTGCATCCCAACACGGCGTGGTGGCAGCACTCCACAATCATCTTAGGACTTGTTTCGAAGACGAGGGGCAGATCGGCATGGCCCTCGAACATGTGCAGGGTTTGAGGCTGTGCCTTGACACGGCACACGGCGTTGCCGCCGGCATGGACATAGAGGGGTTCATCTCGTCCTACGGCGACAGGGTGGCCCTAGTACACCTAAAGGACTTGAAGGGCAGGATGCCCAAGCACAAGGTGAGGTTCCGGAGGGACTTCGTCAACGTTGGGAGGGGCGTGCTGGACTTCGGCAGCATCATAAGGGCCCTCGACGCTGCGGGCTATAGTGGAAGCCTCATGGTGGAGGTGGAGGCGCTTGAAGGGGCCGCGCCCTTGGACGTGGCAAGGGAAGCATATAATTACCTGGTGTCCCTTGTCTAGAGATGACGTCGCCATACGACATAGCCGTGAGGCTCCGCCTCGAGGACCCCTCCGCGGCCCGTAGGGAACTACAGAGGCGTAGGAGGCCCAGCCATAAACGCAGTGGGGTACTCATACTTGCCGTGGACCATACGGCGCGCATGAGCTTCTCAGTCGGCGACGACAGGTACGCCATGTTGAATAGAGAAGAGCTCCTGAGAAGGGTCGTCGAGGTGGTGCGCAGCGGTGCGATAGACGGCATTCTGGCGTCTCCAGACCTATTGGACGATCTGCTGTACTACAGCGCCTATCTGCGCGAATCGGTGGGCGAGGGGCTGCTGGACGGGATCGTGTTGATAGGCACGGTCAACAGGGGCGGACTTGCGGGCGCGGTTTTCGAGCTCGACGACAGGGTGACGGCGTATACCCCGGACGACATACATAGGCTGGGGCTCGACGGGGCAAAGGTGCTTCTAAGGATCGACGTTGGGTCACGCGACACGGCCAACACAATCAGCTACGTGGCCGACGTTGCGAGGCGTTGCGCTGAGCTGGGCGTACCCCTAATGGTGGAGGTTTTCCCCGTCAAGTGGGACGGGGCATCATACAGGTTCGCTGGGGACCCCTACGGACTTGCGGGCGCGGTTAACGTGGCTGCTGGGCTTGGCTGGGATACGACAAGGTATACGCTTAAGGTGCCCTATGTAAATAACTTCGCCCTCGTCGCGAGGTCCACCACGCTACCCATTCTGCTCTTGGGCGGCGGAAGCGGGGACGTGGAAAGGTTCGCCGAGGAACTGGCCGACGCGCTTCGTGCCGGCCCCAACGTGGTCGGCGCCGTTGTTGGACGCAACATATTGTTCCCCCGGAGGGGCACGCCTAGCGAGGCCGCTAAACTTGTTAGGGGTGTAATAGACATGGCCGCCAGACCGCCCTCATGAGGAAGGGGGGACATACGTGCAGTTGTGGCCTTGGCCGCCCCGCAGGACCGCCTCCAGCGACTCCACGTCGTCTATTGAACAAAGGTACACTGGTATCCCGGCCGCCGCTATGGCCAGGGCCGCCTGGACCTTCTTAATTATGCCTCCAGTGACGTCGAACCCCGTCTTCGCAGCGTGCAGCTTCTCCACGTCCAGCACCGCCATCTTCCTGGCGCCAGGCGTGCCTGGGGGCGCCGTGTACACCCCATCGACGTCCATTAGGAAAATGGCTACGTGGGGCCTGTAGAGGCTGGCTATGTCGACCGCTATGTCATCGGCGCTTATTATAACATACCCGCGTGGCGAGGGAACCACATCGCCGTATAGCACCGGGACGAGGCCGCGGGAAAGTGCGGCGTCTATGGGCGCCCTATTATAGAGCACCCTGCCAATGTATATATCGCTCGGCTGTATAGGGATGGGCGTTACGCCGCCTTCCGCGAGCTCCCCAACCACAAGCGACGAAATGCGGAGCACGGCCATCTTGGTCAACGCAACCCCCTTTGGCTCCCACTCATCCGAGCCGTAGTACTTTTCGGCCACGTAATGGGCAAAGGAGCCGCCTCCATGCAGCACAACCGCGGCCTCGCCCAATATCATGCGCGCTATCCCCTTCACCTTGCCGCTTTTGAACGCCATGGGCCTCGACTTCTCCGTTATTGCGCTGCCGCCCAACTTTATCAGCAGCATCAGTACTCCCTGAAAACCACGAACGTGGCCAGCTCCTCCAGTTCCCTTCGCCGCTCGGCGTCGGGCAGCACCCTCAGCGACGTCAAGGCCGCCTCCATGTATCTCCGCGCCTCCCCTACGGCCCTCTCCCTAGCCTTGGTGCCGGATATTAGGTCCACAGCCGTACGGACATCGGCATCATCTACACGGTCCTTGGACAGTATGCCGAGCAATGTGCGGCGATCGGCAACGTCTAGCTCCTCGAGCGCCAGCAGCACAACCGCGTTGCCTATCTTGTGCTCCTTTATGTCCTTGCCCACCTCCTTGCCGAACCTGGTCACATCGCCGAACACGTCCAGGACGTCGTCTGTGATTTGGAACGCTATGCCCAACGACTCGCCGAACCTGGCCACCTCGCTTATTATATGCTGGTCTTCCGTGGTGGACAGGGCCCCAAACTTGGCGCTGGCGCTGAAGAGGCTGGCGGTCTTAAGCCTTATGAGCCTCAAGTAATCGTCCCAGGTAACTGTGGGGGGACGCGCACCGACGAAGTATGGGTCCTCCCTTCCCGCCCGCTCGAAGAGTATGTCAAGTCTTTCCCCCTCGTCTATGCTCTTTATGGTCTTGGCCACCTCCCTCATGAACACAAGGGGGTTCGGGGTGTCCAGGATGGCCTCCTCTATGGCCTCCCTATACCATATGCCGACAAGCATAGCAGCATAATCTCCAAACAGCTTCCTTACCGTGGGTTTGCCCCTCCTTAGGTCAGACCTGTCAATTATGTCGTCATATATTAGAGAGTAATTGTGTATGAGTTCCACTATTGCTGCGGCGGGCAAGGCCCTGAGGTGGTCGCCTAAAGCATCTGCGACTAGGAGCGTTATCAGGGGCCGTATGCGCTTGCCCCCCGTCCTCACCTGGTACAGCACTGCATCCCTGAACGATGGGTCCACGTCGATCGACAGGTAATGTTCGAGGACCTTCTCCACATTCTCGCCGTACCTTCCATAGAGGCTGGACACTATATCCATGGTCACCAAATATGGATCGGTTTAAAGTTGTGGCCCACCCACAAATTTGGGCCCGTGAATGCCGCGCAGGAAATCATTATTAATCAACGTAAAGGTTTTGCGCGAGATGGAGACAGCACTGCTGGCCGCACTACTCGTATCGGCGTTGCTTAGCGCCATATCGCTTAGGAGGAGATACCTAAAGAAGCGGGGGGCCGCCATGGCGTTCGTGATGGGCGCAGCGACGGCAATCGTGGACATAAGGCTCTTCCTCCTCCTAATAGCGTTCTTCCTCTCTTCGAGTGTCCTGACCAAGGTAAGGGGCGGGTACAAGGCCAGTATCGGGCTTAAGGACGTGGAGGGGAGAAGCCTGGGCCAAGTGGTGGGAGTAGGGGCCCCCATACTGGCCTTCACCGTGCTCGCCGCGTACGATGCCAGGGCCTACGTTGCGGTCGTCACGGCCATAGCAAGCGCCAACTCGGATACCTGGGCCTCAGAGCTGGGCGTGGCCTTCGGCGGCAGGCCGAGGATGATGTTGAGGCCCTGGACACACGTCGATCCGGGAACTTCGGGGGCCGTCACGGCAGTGGGGCTCCTTGGGGGAGCGCTCGGATCGGCCTTCATAGGCACTGTGGCGTCCCTTCTGGGCCTACTCACCACATTCCAGCTACTTGTCGTGTCCGTGCTTGGGTTCACTGGCAACCTCCTAGACACCTTGCTGGGCGCCACGGTGCAGGTGCGCTATGTCTGTAGGGATGGGACGATAAGGGACGACAAAAACTGCGAGGTGTCCGAGGTTAAGGGATCGCACTACGTAAACAACGAAACGGTAAACCTCATATCTGAAACAGTGGTGGGAATCGTTGCGCTTACGGTCCTGGCTCGCTAGATATATAAGCAGTGCGTGACTCCCCAACGTGCGGGTCCACACGGAGGAAATAAGGTTCTCGACGGAGGGCAGGGAGCAGGTGGTATTGTTGACCCGCCACGTGGAGCACGTTGTTGAGCGGAGCGGCATCGGGGAAGGGCTATGCCTAGTCTATGCCCCACACGCCACCGGCATCCTCATAGCCAACGAAAACGAGCCGGGGCTGGTAAGGGATATTGTGTCGAGGGTCAAATCGCTTTTCCCTCCAAACGCCCCCTACGAACACAACAGGATAGATGACAATGCCCACGCGCACCTCGCAAGCGTCTTCACGGGACACTTCCTCGTGTTTCCTGTTATCAACGCAAGGCTTGTAAGGGGGACCTGGCAGGAGGTCATGTTCGTAGAGTTAGACGGTCCGCGACCGCAGAGGCGCATAATCGTAGTGGTGTTGGGCATGTGACCATCTTTCAGGACCGATGACAGGAATAGTACTCCTGACGTCTCAACCAAATTCGAACGTCCACTATTAAAATTTGGCTGCAAGGAAGTCCATGACGCGTACCGTCCTCACGTATTCCCGCTTCGACCTAATCGTGAAGGCCGTAGCTAAGGGCCTGATCATGGCCGTTGCCCCCGCCAGGGGCACATGCATAAGCTTCATACCGCGCAAGCTCCTGGAGTTAGCCGACGTGGATGTCGGGGCGCCCGTGGTCCTCACAGTGGTGAAGCATGTAATAGACAGGTTGGTGGAAAGCGGTTTCCTCGAGGCCGACATGACGCGTAGCAAGGTGAGGTACCGGATATGTAGGACTAGCCCGCTTTGGGACCTATGCAAAGAGGGGAGGGTCGAAGAGATAGAGCGGATAATTATGGACCTTGGGCTTTAGGCATGCCGCACACAGGACGGTGTTGAGGGGGCGCGGACGGCCAAATGGAGCGGGAGCTCGTAACGCGTATACTGGGACTAATAGGGGGGGAGGACAACGACGTGCAGTACCTCGAGGTCGACGGCAAGCTAGTCGCGTTGAAGATAGATGGGGCCGCCCTCTCCAACTACATGTTGCCGATACATGACATGTACGACGTGGGCTGGCGGGCAACTGTCGGAGCGCTCAGCGACCTATACGCCAAGTTCGCCAGGCCCCTGGCGGTGCTTGCGTCCATATCCGTCCCAAGCGATAGGGCGGCCGACGCAGTTGAGGTTGCGCGCGGTGTCGCCCAAGCGGCAGCATATAATGGGGCTAGGTACCTCGGTGGCGACCTCAACGAGTCCAGAGGCGACGCTGTGATAGACATAGCGGTGCTTGGTCTGGCCCCACGTAGGATACCGAGGAGGGCTCCCCCGGGGACAACGCTCGTGACGCTACCCGTCTTCGGCCTAACCGGGATGGCGTTCAAGCACCTGTCGGGCGGCCCGCTGACAGGTGCCGCCACTAGGGGGATGGACATGCTGAAGAGACCCACCCTGGACTGGTCGCTCCTCGACGACATACCTCTGAACTGCGTCAAGGCGTCCATGGACTCAAGCGATGGGCTTGCAGACGTGCTCTGGACCATGGTAAGTGGGGACACCGATATAGTCGTGCGCAGGTTGCCCACGCCGAGCGACGAGGAGCCCATAGACGAGGACGCGGTCTTCAACGGAGGCGAGGAGTACGTGCCGGTGCTGGCGGTCAGCCCAGCCTGTGTGGGGTACTTAAGGGACATCGGACTGGTGGACTTCGCGGACGTGGTCGAGGGTGGGGGAACAGTATACTATAAGGGCGGGGCGTTACCCTACAGGGGCTGGAAGTATTTCTGAGTCCCCTCCTAGAGCTTTGCCCAACATCTACTCTAGGTAGATGCCGTTCTTTTCGAGCCTCTTGATTATTGATTCCTGTTCGTCCTCGGGGAAATACCTCACGGCCCTCTTCATGTATTCCCTGTCAATTGTGATCCCGGACAGCACGTCGGATATGCGCCACGCAACGTCGCTGATGAACTCCTCGTCCTCCTTTGCCGCTGCCCTGGCTTTGAGCAGGAGGAGGTCCTCCAGCCTAATGCTGGGCACCTCAACGCCGTCGAGTCTCAGTCTCACCGCGTTGTCGAGCAGTTGGGGAGGCACATATATGTCCAGGATATTTTCAAGGAGGTCCACCCTGACCACGTGGTCGCCTACCACCAATTCGTAGAATACTGTGCCGTGCGTCGTGGTGCCTATGTCCCAGTCGTTTTCCCGTGCGATCTCCTCGAAGAGTTCGTAGTCCATGACCGTGCTGAAGTTCCTTATGAAGAGGTCGAGGTCGCGTGGATCTATGTCTATGTTATATAGTAGGGGGAGCACGGCGCTTCCGATGAGGACGAAGTCCACGTCGCGGCGCCGCAGCGCTTTGGAGACCGAAATAAGCGCAGACTTGTAGTGGTCCATGTGCTGGGGGTGTCGCCTGTATATATACATCACACTTGTCCACAGGTATGGCCCCAGCGTGGGCGTTGGACCAAGGGACATGGCCCAGTCGCCGGCGGAACGGGAAGGCTAGGCTTTAAAAGGCTAAGTACATCACCCAAGCCGATGAACGTGTCCGTCAAGTTCCATTACCTTCATGCAGAGAGGATAGGCGATCCGCCCCCGGGAACCCAGATGCAGTTGAACGTCCAGATAAACGTGGACACGGCCAGATACACTAAGAGGCACGACTCCGTGGAGGCCCCATTCACGGTTGCCGTGTCCACCACGCCTGCCGTGATAACGGTCACCGTCAGGGGGGTCCTATCGATAAGCGGCGACGTGGATAGAGTCGAGGAGTCGTTCAGGAAGGGCATGGTGCCCCCAGAGATCTCGGCGGTCATCTTCCAGATGGGCCTCTTCGAGGCGGCCCTACTGACAAGGGAGCTGGGCCTCCCGCCCCCAATGCCGGTTCCCGAGCAGAGGCAGAAGGGCGGGGGAGGACCGATATACGCTTGAGGCAACTGGTTTGACCTGACTGGGCAAACCCAACTGCTATGTAACTTCCGCTGTGGGCTTGGGACATGTGGGCGCTGCTCGCATTGCTGTCACTGGTGCCGCTACTGTTGGCCGCGCCGGGCTGGGTCAAGGCGGGCGTATGCCTCTCCGAGAACGGCGTGGACGGCGATGTCTACTATGGCGCTACCCTCACTGTGAGCGAGGTCGAGGGAGACGCGATAGTGCTTGACGTGGTGTATGCGGAGGTCCGCGACGGCGGGATCAAGGAGCCTAGAAAACTGAGGGTGGTCATCAACGGCGACGGTACAGTTGGTGAGGGGCGCGTATATCCCTTCGTTTTCCTCCCAACGCCCTACAAGGACAAGGCCAGGCCCGTCAGGTTCGAGGGCATCAACGCGACCTTCTACCTATACATCGAGAGGGCCGACGACGTGACGTTCCTGGCAATTTTCGGCCCCAACGAGGAGTACCTCGCACATGTGATCGTAAGCCCCAACAGGCTCCTAGCGTCGGCACAGGTCTGGAACAATATTGAAGGGGGGTGGTATTCCAGGGGCGGCGTGCCGCGCTTCCTCGCCGAACGCTTCATAGGCGGCGACGCGGGCAACCGCATCCCGGAGCTCCCCGACGAGCCCATCGTTCCATGTGGCGAGGAAGGCGGGGAGGAAAAGGGCGGGGAAGGCGGCGCCGGGAGGGACATGGAGACCGCAACCCCCACGGAGACGCGGGCCGAGCAGCCGCGGCGCGAGGATAAGAAGGTGGCGCCTCCACCGGTGACGACCACGGTCATACTGACGCGTACGAGGACTGTGACCGTGAGGGCGACTCCCACCATCATCACGGAGACCGTAACACGAACCGTCACGCGCACGGTAGGAACGGGGGGATCGCCGGGAGACGGAGGAGGCGCCGACGACGACACGAGGCTCCTGATAGGCGGGCTCGTAGCGGCCATCGCCGTGATGGGGATAGCCATATCTAGGAGGGGGAGACGCGCCGTTCCGCCCTACGCCGCCCACTGGACGCAGCCTGCGGCCGCTCATAGGTGCCCATCGTGTGGGTACCCACTTGCCGGCACCGAGGCAGTTTGCCCCAACTGCGGGTATAGGCTGCGCTAGGCCGTACTGACCTGCGGGGTCAAACCCACCCTTTTAATGGCCCGGGCCTGTTTCCCCGTCATGTCAGTGGCAAAGGCGTTGAAGATGCTGGTTGGGGCGAAGCCCGAGGTGCCGAGGCCCTCAGAAGCCGTGTACAGGGAGGTCCACATGGGGCGCGGCCTCTCGACCGCGTTGGTGGTCATAGGCGTCGTCATGGTGCTGGCTGCCGCTGTGACCGCCGCCGTATTGGTTTCCCCATCCTTCTCGAGCCCCATGGACCTCGTGCAGTTCGTGATAAGCGGGGATAGGACCCATTTCGCGCTTGCATTTCTAGCAGCTGTGGTGCCACCCCTCCTCCTGTTGGCGTGGATACTCCGCACCGACAAGTACGAGCCGGAGCCCAAGAGGATAGTGTTGTTGGTCTACGCTATGGGCGCCGTTGTGGGCTTGGCGGCGGCCCCCATGGTGATATACGGCAAGGGCTCTACGTACTGGCCGTTGTTGGCCCCCCTAATACTGGGGTCCCTCATAGTGGGCAGCCTAACGATCTTCGCCACGTCGAAGTACGGCAACGAGGTGAACGACCACGTGGACGGGTTCGTATACGGCGCTTCGCTTGGGGCGGGGCTATCCCTTATATATGCTGTGGTGAGCTTCCTCGACGCCCAGATCGACCCCCTTGCAAATATAGCCCTGCTGGACCTGCCGGCAAGCGGGCTAGTGGTGTCCTCCGTGTTCTGGTCCGTGATCTTCATAATGGTCGGGGGTCTTGCAGGTTTTTGGCTGGGATACGAGAGGACACTTGACGGAGAGATAAATGGGAGGGACGCCGTGCCTGCGTTCCTCGTGACAGTCGTTGTGCTGTACATAGCGTACGTGGCGGCCAACATGGGTGGGATCATTGACATGGCTGTGCGCGGATCGCTCTCCCTCTACCTAATCGCCATATCGAGGAGACTCCTCATAGAGGCCCTCAAAGACGAGGTGGCGTGGGGATATACAAGGGGCATGGCGCCCAGGGAGTGATGCCCCGTAGCGCCGCGCCGGGCATCTTCCGCCCAGGCGAGGGAGGCCCATGTACGTGCCTCCTATTGCTGCTGGCGTTGCCCCTACTGGCAAACGCGTCGATGTTAGAGCCCCTTGAGATAGAGGCCAACTACACGCTTCACGTGGTCTTCATAGGCGTCGACCCCAGTGAGGCCAACGGCTACGAGCAGTACGTTAGCAGGGAGCTCACGCCGACCCACATAACCGCCCCCTTGCCCTACACTTTCAGGATTTCGCTTGAGGACCACAGGGCCGATGGGGGCCTCGAGTCGTATGCTGGGGAACTCATTAAAAGGCATTCAACGAGCCTGGCCGACCTGCTTGCCAGTCCGGAGGCCCAGAACAAGATGGCGCCCTTGTCCTTCAGCCCGGCGCAGTACAGGCGGGCCCTCGAGGAACGGAACATCGACCCCACCAAGGTCCTGGCAGTGGACGCCGCCGAGTTCCTCCAGGGCCTTACCGCGTATGTGTACGGCCGGTACCCGGAGCTGGCCTATAAAAACGTGCTCTTCGTGTTGTGCGGCGAGGCGTTGGTGGGCAGACCGGTCTCGTACTACGTCAAGGCCTCCTCCATAGACACTGGGAACACCGCATATGACGTGGGCCTGGTGTTCTATGGGGGCGGCTGGTGGGGGAGGACCCTGATGGTGGACGTGTGCACGTTGCCCCATCCCCTCCAAGCGTATAGGGCGTTGTTGAACGACGTGCCCATTACGGGGACCTGGAAGGACGTAGACGATAGGAGCAGGATGTTGGGCACCTATGTGGACCTGGCCCTGAGGTTCGCCTTCATTAGGGGCAACATATATAGGCCGAAGTTCGCTGATAACATCCTCGTAGAGATATGGATAGTCGACCTATCTGACAGCGGCCTCACGTACAGGCAGCTCCAAAGCCTATTCGACGGCGAGGCGTTTATATCGGCGCTCAAGACCCTGTACCCATACGCTTACTTCGCGGTCCACTTCTACCTTCTCGAGGGCAGGCCCGACTGGGAAAATCTGAGGCGCGAGCTTAGGAACGTCGTGTCTGACGCCGGTGACCGCGTCACAATAGACATGGTCAGGGCCTACCTGACCATACGCAAGTCGGGCATAGTGGAGCGGCCGCCCAACGTGTTCGTGGTCCCAGTCTTCGTGCTGGTGACCGAGAAGCCTTCCTCGCTGGGAGGAATAGCGACCGGCGTCGCCCTACCGGAGATGTATCCCAGCGAGGAGGGAGAGCCGTGGGGGGTACTCATAGCCACTGAATGGAACGGGCTTAAGAGGGTGGGGCTGACGTATGTCGCCATACACGAGGTGGGGCACGTGCTGGGCCTGCACCACCCCTTCATAACAAGCCACGCAGACAATAAGTTTTCCAAGGCAATAGCGTTTAATGCCCTTGAGACGCCCATGTCCTACGGCAATGCGTGGGGACCTGCGTTCTCCCTCAGGGAGATATTCTACGGCATGTACGCCACCCGCACCTACTTCTCGATCTTCGACCTGGACTCGATAGATAGGGGGGTCATAGTCGACCTGCTCCTCAAGGCCCAGCGGAACATTAGGCAGCTGTACGACATGGGCCTGGCCGACTATTTCGGGGACGAGCTCAGCGACATAGAGTTCTACTATGAGTCCGCTATAACATTGTTTAAACAACAGGTGTACTTTGACAGGCTTAAATTCAGGGGCCTCGGCGCCCAATTCGCCTCGGCGTTCGACTACGCGTATGCGGCGTACGTGGAGTCAAGGCGTCTCCTGGCCACGGCGATAAGCCTTGAGCCGCTCCTCAGGAAGTACAACGACTATGTAAGGGAGCTGGAGTCGCTGAGGGGGGAGAGCGCGAGGCTGAGACGCGATGTGGAGGAACTGCAGGGGGAGAACGCCAGATTGAGGGAGCTCGCGGAGCAGGTCGGCCGCGACGCAGAGTTGTACAAGTACGGCATGGGGGCTGCCCTGGCGATGGCGGCCGCGTTGGCCCTCCGCAGGCGGTTCAGAACGTCCTGGAGAGCTCCGCAAGGGGGTGCCCAATACAGTGCAGCTTGAACTCCTTGTAGTACCCGAACGGCGCCTTCCTCACGTCAAGCTCGATCCTTTCCCTGGCCAATGCGTACAGCCTGTTGAACAGTTCGCGCGCAACTGTGAGCGGGGCAAGCCTATTAGAGAGGTGGGCGTATGGGTAGAGGAGCACCGCCTTGGCCGAGACGCGGCTGGCCACGTCCGCCATGTCCTCTACCGCCCGGGCCAGCTTCTCGTCGTCGTCGCCTTCCTCGACCGCAACGAATACTACCAGCACGTTTTCCAGCGCCATCTCGGGGACGTAGTCCTCGTCCCTGACCCTCGTGGCGGGCTGCCTGACCCTGTACTCGAAGGTGTACGAGTGGACGTACAGGACCCTCATGGCGCCCATGGCGCCCCACATTAAAAACGTGGTGGTCACAGCCTGTAGAGGTATAGCCAGTGCCCCCGCAGGGGGCCGCCCACCTCGATGGTCGCCAGGGGGCTCAGTCCGGGCACCTCGAAGTCGTGGCTCACCACCCTCACGTTGGACACTCCCAGCTTGCGCCAAAGCTCGAGGAGCCTCTTGTTGGAGTCGGGCAGCAGGTAAAGCGTTATCACCGTGGCCAGCCTATAGTCGAAGCGGTACATGTCCCCATACACCACGTAGACCTTTGAAAGCCCCCTGCGCCTAACCTCCTTGACGCAGCGTGCGACCAGCACGTCGTCGATCTCTATACCTATGCCCACAGCGCCGTACTTCTCCGCAGCCATGATGGGGACACGGCAGTCTCCCGCCCCAGGATCCACGACAACGTCCCCCTCACCCACATCCGCCAGGCGCAACATCACATCTACAACGGTCTCCGGGGTCGGGACAAAGGGAGGCCTTGGGTCGGCCATGTGTCAGGATGGCCGTGAAAAAATGTGTGCGCCTACCCTAGTAGGACCGCCGCACACGGCAACTGGGTCAGCCGACCTGCAACGGGAGACACTTGATGAGGCGCACGACCAGTTTCACGTCGTCGGCGGTGACCGTCTTCCTGCCGGCGTGCTTTGCGGCGTCCACGCTTTTCTGGGCGATCTCATAGGCCACGGACTCGACTATATCGCGGAGTAGCTCCACTGCGTCCTCGCTGACGCGTTCGGCGCCTGCCCTGTGCATGATCCTGTCCAGAGGGGCCAGCGGTATCTCCGGCACAACACCCTTAACCCCGCAATTTTATATTTCTTGAGTTGCAGGCAGACACGGCATTGCATTGTCGCAATGAGTGCTCCACAGGGCTCCCATGCTGGGCCACCTTCATGGGGCTCCTCGCTTCTTCGGGATTGCCCGGTTATTAGTGGGTATGGGCCGTGGACGGGCGCCTCTGGGGTGCGGAAACTCTCATAGATGGCGAGCGGCGCGGTACATCGGCATTGCGTAGTTGTTTCGTAGGGACCTTTCCGTGGGTGGCGTCGCCCAATCCACTTGGGCCGTCACTCTAACAAGTGTGGTATGTCTCCGTGGGACCTCTCGGCCTGCTCCATGAGGACGCTGTATGCCCCGAGCCTGGTCCTGAATATGTAGAATATCCTACCGCAGTTGTTGCATGCGGCGGCATAGACGCTGTTTTCCCTGCCCCTGTGCCTCAGGCCGACCGATCGCCAGTCCGGCATGTTGCAGTACGGGCACACTATCATGGCTATGCGTTGTTGCCGAGGCAAATAAGGATTTGGGCGACAACTATTTATTTAGGTGCCATGTGACCGCCGTGATGATCCGATGGCTGCACAGATGCGGTGATGTGCACCTTGGCGGGTACTGACATGGGCACGCAAAGGGCGGACAATGGTGATTGAAGCGGTAACCGTACTGTTGGTCCTCCTCGCGGGCATTTCCGTGATGCGCGAGTGGGCGTTCTGGAGGGGAGACGGAGCGGGCGGTGACCCGCCGTGCCGCCGGATAGCGGTCATAGTGCCCGTCAAGGGCCTGGTGCATCAGGTCGAGCGCAATCTGGAGGCCGTGACTCGGCAGGACATTCCCGCCGACTACGTCTTCGTGGTCGATGACGTCGACGATCCCGCATACCCATTGGTGCAGAGGTACGGCAGGGTGATCGTTGCGGGCAGGGGGGACGGGCCGGGGAAAAGCAGGGCCCTGGCCGCCGCGCTCAGGGAGGTGAAGGCGGACTGTATAGTGTTTGCGGATGACGACATACGGCCACGGCCGGACTGGCTCCGCCAGCTCGTGTCGCGCCTGTCCCAGTGCGCCGCATCCACCACGTACCGGTGGTACGTGGGGAGGGGCATCCACGGGGTGGTTAGGGCAGCCATAAGCAACATGGGGTTCGCCGCAATGCAGAACAGGCACTCGGCCTTCCTCTGGGGAGGATCCACCGCGTTGAGGCGCGAGGTGGTGGACGCCACGAGGCTATGGGAGTGGCTGGGCAACTATCTAAGCGACGACTACGCGACGCTGAGGGCTGTGAGGATGGTGGGCGGGCAGATATGCTTCGTGAGGGAGGCCATAGCCCCCACTGAGGACGTGGGCGGCGTCTGGGACGCGGTCAGATGGGGCGTTAGGCAGGTGGCCATGGTCAAGTGGCACGCGCCGAGGGGCTGGGCCATAGGGCTGGCCATATATACTGCTTCCTTCCTCTTCGGCCTTGCCGTGCCCATTGCCGGCCTCGCCCTGGGGCGCCTCCCCATGTCGGTGGGCCTCGCCATACCCCTCCTGGCCCTGGCCAAGGACGCGGTCAGGGCAAGCGGCATCCGCAGGAGGGCCAACATAGAGGTCCACCCTAGAACTGTGCTGGCCACGTGGCTAGTGGGGCTTGTGGTTGTGCCCCTCACAGTGATTCTGTCAGCCTTCGCCCGCTGCGTCGAGTGGCGCGGAGCCCACTACTGCGGGCCAACGCGACGTGCATAGGAACCGCCTACACAGTACCGACTACATGAATCGCCCTTTGGGCATGAGCTACGGCCAGGGACAGCCAAGACCGTGCTTGGAGGCGTGACTCGGCCTCGCCGTAATCGGCCGCCGCGACGTAGGCTACGCCGCGCGCTCCTTCAACAATTACGAGGTCCACCCCCTCCACCCTTCTCCGCTCCTTTGTCCTCACAACGCCCCTGAACTCGCCGGCCAACAGGCCCCTCCGCGCAGCCGCTGCAGCAGCCAACGCTGCCTTCCACGCCTGGAAGGCCTCCCCGCGGCGTTCCCGTGGATCCCCTGCCCCAGAAAGCTTTCCGCCAGCTCGAACTCGTACAGCGCCTCCCTAATCCTCACATCGATGTAGCCCCTCAAATCCCGCCAAGGGTGGACTATCCGGTGCTACACAGGTAAGAGGCACACGTAACATTTACGCATTCCGCCCTTCACCTATGGCGAACAACCACCGCAATGACGGGACATCCCAGCAAGGCGCGCTACAACGTTTCGCCGGGCCACCGCGCAGCAGTACTCCTACATTGCCTAAATACCGGCAGATCACGCGCCTGGGCAAGGCCTAGACGGATAAAGGTTGTCGGCAGGTCATACAGCGCTGATGGCCCGTGGACAGCCTCCCTGAGCCCGCCAACTTGCGCCTCCTTACGTTTATTGCAGTAAACGACTTCTGCATTAGCCTAAAGAAAAAAGCCCCAAAAAGAGGTTTTTATGGTCAACACATTGATGATTTTTGTCGTGGTGTCCATGATTGTCGTGCTTGTTCTGACAGATGTACCGGACCTCACTGTTAGGGTCAATCCCATATTTCCCGAAAATATATACGCTGTTCCAGTCGGCAGACTACGCGCTTAACTATTACGATGTGTATGCCTATATGTAATATCCCTATCCAGACCCATGAGGATCGCGATAATCCTGTCCGTGGCGCTGTTCGCGGCCATGTCCCTCGCCTCGGTCAACATGTCGAGCCTGGTGGACGAGTTCTTTAACCTCACGGTGGCGCTGGAACGGTTCCCGCCCACCTACGTGCTGGACGTGGAGGGCTGCGAGGTCTACGTGTACGTGGCCAACTTCACCCTAAGGAATTCGCCCCTCACGTCGTACGCCTACTGGAAGGCCGCACGGTTCAGCTCTTCTTCTGGCCTACTGAGCCCCAACGAAACGGAGAGGCTCGTGGACATGTTGCTGGGCATGTTGGGGCCAGAGGTTGAGGTCGTGGTGAATATGGCGTGGAGGGCGGGCGCAAACGACGCAGGTGCGAACGCCACGGGTATACCGGTCCTGCAACGGTTCAAACGTGTAAATGTGAGGGCAGGGGACGTCGGGGAGCTCCTCAGGGAGGTCGGGAAGGCGGTGGGGATGAAGACGTACCTAGACGAGAAGAGCTTCCTAAAGGCGCTGGCGGGCGATAGGGCAGGCGAGGGGGCCGCCATGATATCCATAATTAACTGGAGGGGGAGGGACCTATGGGTGAGGTTTAGCCAGACCATGGCGGGCAGCACCGCGATGCATGTAATGACCTCCAACCTGTCGAAGGCGCTTGCACTGCTTGGTGACGTGAGGAGGGGGCTGGGCTCCCCTTACGATGACATGTGGGTGCAGCTGTGGTATGGGCCTTACCTCCTCGGATCTCTCAATGAGACGCTTGCCGAGGCGCTTAGGAATGCCGCTATCCGGCTTGAAAGGGAGATGGGCACGGTTAAGGTGTACAAGGACAGGTTCAACAGGACTAGGGCCGTTGAGGGGGTCATAGACATATTTCTAGGGGACGTGGGGCCCCTCTACCTCATCTTCCCCTACCCCAACGGCACCCCGCCCGACAGGGCCACGGCCGAGAAGGTTGTGAGGAGGTACATCGAGCTGTCCGGTTTCTGCAGGTCCCCCGTGGTGGCCGAGTTCTGGCCGAAGACGGGCGCCGTGTTCCTCCGCGGGGAGGCTCCCCTTCCCTGGCACTACATGGCGGTCGCGATAGCCGCTGCGGCCGCCGCAGCCATACTTGCGAAGAAGCGGCGAGGGTAACGGGCAAGGGACGGCGGCGCTATGGAGCGACGACGTCTTTGCAGCTTATCTGGTTGCCTCCTCGATGACGCGGTTGCCCGTGCGTTATCTTTTTGTAGGAACCTACATAGGCTTCTCCCTCAGCACTTCGCCTCTATTGGCGGCTTACCGGGGCTTCGTGGCTCTGTCGAGTTCCTCGAAGTCGACAAGGCCCTCCACATCGCCTTCCCTGGCCACCACCATGTAGTGCCTTTTCCTGTGCCCAACGTCCACCCTTTGCGATGCCGTTACCAGCCTGTCCAGGTCCCGCCTCGACGCCTTCCCCCATTTGACCTCGGCGAACAGCGCGTCGTCGTCGCCCACGGCCAACACGTCTATCTGGGCGTCCCTGTGCCACCACTGTCCCACGTACCTGGGCCTAAACGGCAGCTTTAGCGTTCCCCTGGCAATCAGCTGCCTTACCAGCTCCTCGAGGACGAGGCCGAAGTGCTGGCGCAGCCTCTCCTCCTCCCTGTGGAGGACCTCCTCGGCGAGGCCCAGCTCCAGCTCCGCCCTGTTGGGGAGCACGAACTTTAGCCAGAACCACATGTAGTTGTCCGCCACCTGGTAGACTCCCTTCCTCTTCTGGCCGTAGGGCACCACGTGCCTCACGAGGCCCAAGCCCTCCAACACGGACAGGTACTTGGCTAGGTTGGACTTGTCGTACCCCGTGGCCCCAGCCAGCTTTCCAAGCGAGTTATAGCCTAGGGACAGGTACTTGAGGATCGTCAGGTATGTGGAAGGCTCCCTCAACTCCTCCCTCAGCAGGAAGTACCCCTCGTCGAACAGCAGCGACCCCTTGGCGAAGACCACATCCCTAACGTTCTCCTCGGGGGTCCTGCCGTCGTCCAGCTCCTTCACGTATAGGGGCACGCCGCCCGCCACTGCCCACGCCTTGACGGCGTCCTCGAAGCCGTACCTCGGCAGCAGTTCCCTGACGCCCCTGAAGTCTAGGGGTTCCACCCTCCAGCTCCCGGTCCTCCGGCCGTACAGTGGCGACTTGACCCCGAGGACCTCCGTCTCGATTACCGAGACGGTGGAGCCGCACAGCACGATGAAGGAACCCTTCCTGGAGAGCCACTCGTCCCAGGCGTACTGCAGCTCGGACACCACGCCGCGGTCCAGCTCCACTAGGTACCCGAACTCGTCCACGACGAGGCACGGCCTGTCCAGCTCCTCGGCCACAAACTGTAGGAGCTCGCGCAACGTGGAGACCTCAAGCCTCTCGAAGTACCTTCGCCCAGTCGCCTCAGCGATCCTCTTCCTCAGGACCGCCAGGTTGTCCCTAATGGAGGTCCTGGCAGCGAGAAAGTACACGCAGGGCTTCCCAGCGATGAAGCGCCGCAGCAGCTCTGTCTTGCCCACGCGCCTCCTACCGTACAACACGAGCAGGTGAGGCCTGCCCTCCTCATACCTCCTGTCCAAGTACTCCAGCTCTATCTCCCTGTCCACAAATTCAGGTTTCACAAGTATAATACTTTGGGTACAAAAATCTTGGCCCCAGAGAAGTTACCACCGGAAAAACGCCCCACACGTGAAGCCGTAGGACATACAGCGGCCTAACCGCAGACCCAACACGCTGTTTGTACGCTGATCGGCCGCGCAACATCTGCGGCCAGGCCTCCACCTGGGTTGAAGGATGCGGCCCCCCTACACGCCGACCCACAAGCTTGATAATGGTAGACTCCTGTTAGCCGTTTAACCGTCCAATCTAAGACAAGTGGGGCGGGCTTACGCCCCTACACGGGGGCGCATCCCCACCCCCATCCAGCTCGGCGGGCTTACGCCCCTACACGGGGGCGCATCCCCAACCTCACCGCCGTGTCTCTTTGCGGTCGGGATTAAAATTTTTGCTGGAAATTGGCCGTGCGTAGGGTCTTCTACGCTGATGAAAGCGGCACGGGTAAAGGGCCCTGTAACTGCCTTGTGATCGGCGGCGTCCTCATCGAGGTAAGTGGTAGCTATGTGTACGGCGGTGTCGAACTGCTTCAGAGCATTAAAAAGCGTTTTGATGTCAAAGGGGAGGTGAAGTGGCGATTGTTGAAGCGGCGCGGCCTGGGCGAGGCCGTTTTCCGGGAAGTATCGTCCAGGTTCCCTGTGGAATATGTCAAGATACACGTGGGCGAGGGCGACGTGGAAAGGGCGTTCCTGGCATTGCTGAGGAGGGTCAAGGCCGACCTCTACGTAGTGGACAAGGGTCTCATCGACACAAGGCTGTTCAGCGGGGTAGTGGAACGACCGTCGCATAAGGTACCGGGCATCCAGCTCGCCGACATTGTGGCCGGCCACTTCGCCGATCAGCTGTGCAGACCTCAACGCTTTGCTCCCGACCTCTAATCTGACGATGGATTAACATTTTCTTTAATATACTTTAAAATGAGATACGTAAAAGTAAAGCTGGCGCCGCTCAGAACAATTGCCGAGAAAACATTTCTAGTTCTCGAGTAGGCTATTGGAGCAGTTACGGCGCTGATAATAAATGAGGTGAGTATATGCCAGGCATCATAGACCAGGTGTCCTATAGGGTCCTTAAGGGGGTTGACCTTGTCAAAATGGACTTTGCACTCGTCGGAGCCCCATGGACAAACTGCGTGCCTCCTCCCAGGAGGAGGCTCACGGTAATGATCGGCGAAGGGCCGTTCCCCCACATGCCTAACCCATTTCCGTTCGATGATGTTGCGGTGCACCTTCATACAAACATCACATGTGTTTCTCTCATTTAAAATTTATTCAATAAAAAGATACCATATTTTTGGTTATATTGTTATATAAATATTTTCTAATTAAGGATTGATGCAAAGCCTAATCCCCTTTATCCGGCCCCTTTCGACTAGCAGCATGTAGCGTGGCGGGTAAGCTTGACGCATTCTCGCAACATCCGCTGATCGACCCTCCAGTGTACGTTAATGCCGTGGACGAAAAGCTTGTGCCCTATTGGCGGCATACCCTTGCCTGGGATACAGTACATCTGGTTTGACTTCCAGGATGTGCCGTTCGAGAGTCTAGGTATATATAAAAAGGAGGGCCGGGGAACCTCCATGGAGTACGTCGGCGTAGAGGTAATAGCCTCCCTATGCAATGGGCGCGAGGTCAGGGGAAGGGTCGTTGAAGAGGACGGGTCCAAACTGGTCATAGAGGCTGGCGGTATTAGGGTCGTGGTGTTCAAGCAGGCCCTTGCGGCACTCTTCCTCCCGGGGCCCACACGGAAGCCCGAGCAGGAATACATATAGCAACGGATTTATAGGCGTAGTCCCACGTGGCATGGCCATGAGGATGGAGGATTACGGGCTGGTCCTAAAGGAGGAGCCCGCCCGCGGGGGGAGACGGACCCTCGAGATATTTTACGGTCCCCAACACCCGTCGAGCGGCCACATGAGGATAATACTGGAGGTGGACGGCGATATAATCGTCGGCATACAGCCGGACCCCGGCTATGTCCACAGGACCATGGAGAAGCTGGGCGAGACCCGCATATATGTCCACAATATACCGCTCTTCGAAAGGATGTCCCTGCCGGACGCCATCAACGTGACCTGGGCCTACGTGATGGCCGTGGAGAGGTTGCTGGATCTGGACGTGTCGCCGAGGGCCGAATACTTGAGGACCATATTTGCCGAGCTCTCGCGCATCAGCACGCACCTGTACGACCTAGGCCTCCACGCCATCATGATCGGCAGCTCCACGGGCTTCATGTGGGCCTACGGCCTGAGGGAACTCCTCGTGGACCTATGGGCGGTCTCCACCGGCTCCCGCACCACCCCCTCGACCATAGTGCCGGGGGGGTTCAGGTTCGCCCCTCCCAAGGCCTTCTACGAGAAAGTCCTCGGCTACCTGGAGTTCCTGGAGAGGAAGCTGGACGAGCTGGTGAGGCTGGTGATAAAGAACCCAGTGGGCTACAGCAGGCTTAAGGATGTGGGATACGTGAGCAGGGACGAGGCAGCTAAGCTGGGCGCCACGGGGCCAGGGGCCCGCGGGTCGGGTATAGACTACGACACGCGGAGGGACCTCCGCTACGGCGTGTACGATCAGGTGGAGTGGAACGTGGTGGTGGAGGATGGGGGCGACTCGCTTGCCAGGACCATGGTGCGTATCGGGGAGATGAGGGAGAGCGCGCGCATAATTAGGCAGGCCATAAAGGACATTCCCGAGGGGGCCTTGGCCGGCCACAGGATGCTTGAGAGGATACCGCCGAACTTGAGGCCCAGGGCGACGGACGACCAGGTGAGGTTCACCCAGTACCTCACCATGAGGGTCCCCCCTGGCGAGGCGCACGGCATGACGGAGGGGGGACGCGGCCGCTACTTCTTCCACGTGGTGTCGGACGACAGCCTAAAGCCGTACAGGGTGAGGATAAGCACGCCCAGCTGGCAGAACCTCAGGGCCTTCATGAGGGCGTGTCTCGGCTCGAGGCTCATGGACCTCCCCGCCATATACGGCTCGTTCGGCTACTTCCCCCCCGAGGCTGACAGGTAGCCAAACACATAATTAACCCTGCTCGGATATATCCCATGGAACAGGAGGGACTCAGGGATGTGCGCGCCGGCATTCTCTTTCTCATGGTGAGTGCGTTAATGGCCTTCGCCGCGCCGCTTCTCGGCATGGGAACCATGATGGCCATGGGCTTTATGGCCCCGCCCATGATGGCGGCCTTCGCCCCCGGCATCCTGATGGGGATGGCGGTGCTTTTCCTGGCGTCCGCCATAGTGGCCCTGCTCGGGCTCTTCGTAAAGATGAGGAGGGGGCTACACGTGCTCTCACAGGTCGACGGCAGGTTCGGCGCGCCCTATACGGGCACCACGTTGATGGGCGTCGGCATCGTGCTGATAATAATAGGGCTGGTCTTCCTGGCAACCGCCATGATGGCATGGATGGGCGGGCTCCCGTCCCCCGGCATGATGTCGCCGTTCATGGGCGTCATGGCGCTGTTCTTCATTGGAGGCATCCTTGCGTTTATAGGGTACATACTCGCATTCGTCGTGCTGGCCTTTCGCCTACACGACAAGTACAGGGACGGGACGTTTCTGGCCGCCGCGATACTCTACATCGTCGACCTAGTCCTATGGCTCTTCGGAATCGGCGGCCTCCTCTCCTTTGTGGGCCACCTACTCATGTACATGGCCCTAGGCAGGGCCTCAGCTGCGGCTCCAACCAGCTGAGTCTCCCCCACGCACAGCTACCCCACCGTGTTGGGCTATGCATATAAAGGACCGTTAAATACACAGCACGGTGTGGAGGGCTGTCGGGACGACCGAGCAGTGACGTGCACCTGGAGGGCCGAACGCCGTTCCCGTCAGGGCTGGTAGGCCAAACCTCTTGGGGGTGGCCAGTAGAATTCAGAGCACGCCTCGTTGGGCCGCTGCAACCACGTCGCTTGGGCCTATGCGTATGGTTTGACGCTCCGCCATGGCGCCGAGGGCCCAGTAGTAGGCGGGCAACTGGTATGCGTACACGGCGCCTATCCAGGGCTCCCTTGGGAGGGCCGTCAGCTTGCGGGCGCCGGCCACGGGGACCAGCACGTTGCCGTCGAGTAGGGGGCCGAGCCTCAGCGGGGTCTCCGAGACGAGCTCGTCGGGGCTGGGGGAGCCTATGCGGCGCTGCACGTCGGCCGTGCTGTCCAGGCCCATGGCGGACTTCTCCTCCACTATGGCCGCCTGCACCTTGGGCACGACCTCCTCCGAGAGCCAGGCCTCGACGTCCCACCCGTGGTCCAGGGCCAGCTCCCTGAGGGCCCTCGCGTTCCCCCCAAGGAGCCTCCAGAGGAGCTCCCCGTCCACCCGCGGCGCCCCAGCATCGCCGAGCAGTTCCAGGAAGGCTTCCCGGGGCAGGTTCCACAGGAGCGACACGTGTAGCCCGCCCTTACCCGTGAGGCCCCCCACCGAGGCTATGTCCCCCGCCACGGCCTGGTCGCTGCTCGTCACAACTAGGGACCGCACTGGGAGGCCCAGGAGCTCCGGCCAGCGTTCCCGCGACGTGACCTCGTCGACCCACTTGGCAAGTCCCTCAACAAGCGCCCGCGGCCTTCCCAGGCGCGCCGCCTCCACTAGCCCCCTGTCAAGCTCGTCGAGGACCAGCACCACGTTCTTGCCCGCCGCGAGGAGCACAGCGCCCGCGACCCTCAACAGGCCGCGCAGCCTTTCCACGAGCCCAACCGTTAGGCTGGCCAGGGGATGCAGGGCCCCCAGGGCCTCCCTCACCACGTCCGCGACGGGCTCCCATGTGCGGCCCCCGGCACCAGCGCGTCCATGGCTCCGCCCTGTAGGTCGGCGTATGCCACGTACAGGTCCTCCACGGGGGGCCGGGAGGAGGTGGCTCTGAGCAGCTCCGTCTTGCCGCAGCCCTTAGGCCCGTAAATCACGGCCACGTCCACCGTGGGCGTCGTGAGGTCCCTCAACAGCGAGGCCAGCTCCGCCTCCCTGTCCACGAACCTCACCTCCAGCGTGCCCAGCCTCCCCACCCAACCTGACACGGCCGAGGACCACGCTTTTGCCCGCGGCTAGGCGTATAACATTTGTGCTGGCCCGCTATGTGGGGCCGCTATATGTCTAGGACCCTCCTCGCGTTGTCCCCAAGCACCAGTGGGCGCGCCTCGTCCTTTACGGGGGCCGACCTGAACTCCTCTAGCCACCTCTCCGGGCTTATGAATGGGTAGTCGCTGCCGTAGAGCAGCTTCCTTGCCAGCGCCGGGTGCCTCGAGTATCTCCATATGGACTCCGGCATGTACCTGGGGGACCACCCGCTGAGGTCCACGTACACGTTGGCCTTGTGGAGGGCCATGGCTATGGCCTCGTCGGTCCACGGCCACCCCCCGTGGGCCAGCACTATGGGCAGGTCGGGGAAGCTTGCCGCTACTGGGTCTATCCTCATAGGCCTCCCCAACTCCAACCGCAGCCCGCCTCCCCCCGGCAGCCCCGCGCCTATGCCTGACGTGCCCGTGTGGAAGATCACGGGTATCCCCAGCTCCTGGGCCTCCTCGTATATGGGCCACACAGCTGGGTCCGATGGGTCGAAGCCCTGCAGCTGGGGATGCAGCTTCAGGCCCCTCAGACCCAGCTCCCTGACGCACCTCCTCAGCTCCGCCACGGCGTACCTACTGTGGGGATCCACGCTACAGAACCCCACGACCCTGTCATCCCTCGCAAGGGAAGCCACAACGTCGTTGCCCACCCGGCGGCCGAGGAAGGAGGTGGAGTCTATGGGGAGCACCACCACGTAGTCTATGCCCAGCGATGCAAACCAGTCCAAAACCTCCTTGACTTCCCTACGCCCCACGTCCGCATTGAAGTACCGTAACGCAGGTTCCGCAAAGTCCCCAAGGAAGCCTAGAAACTCGTCCACGGGTATGTGCACGTGCATGTCGATGACTACCATTGGCTATGTGTCCCTACAACTTAAAAATGTGCGTCCCGTCCCGGGCCCGAGGCCGCTGGCGCTGCGGTTTGTTTATATCTGTATGTGCGGGTCGTCAGTGTGAGGGAGGAGGTCAGGAGGATGTGGCTACAGGCCCTTGAGGATGCGAGGACAGCCGAGGCATTGTTAGAGGCTGGGCGTTACTACGCTTCGGTGTTCTTCTCCCAGCAGGCCGCCGAGAAGGCCCTAAAGGCGGTGTACATGCACGTGAAGGCTGAGCTTCCCCCAAGGACCCACAACCTATTGGAGCTCCTCGAGTCGCTTGGCGTCGACGACGAGGAGCTCCTCGACGCTGCCATGGACCTGACCCCAGAGTACGTCGTGACGCGCTATCCCGACGCTGCCAACGGCGTCCCGGCAACCCTCTACAACCGCAACATGGCCGTGGCGCACCTCGAGAAGGCCCGCCTCATATTGAGGTTCTGCGAGGGCCGTCTCCATGGTTGACCCCCTCGCGGCGAGGGTGGCCGAGGCAATTAGGAGGGAGTTCCCAGACGCAAGGATAATACTGTTCGGCTCGAGGGCCAGGGGCACCGCGCTCAGGGACTCCGACGTGGACCTAATAGTGGTTTCGGCCCGCTTCCACGGCATGCACTTCACCGACAGGACTTCACGCGTCCTGAAGGCCATCAGGGACAGCGGCGTCAGGCCAGGGGTCGACGTAGAGGCCCTATGCTACACGCCCGAGGAGTTCGAGAGGAAGAGGCGCGAGGTGGGCATAGTGGCTGAGGCCATCAGCTACGGTATGGAGCTATGAGGCCGCGTAGCAAGTCCCACCGCGCAGCTACCAAAACGTTTACAGGGGATTGGTTAGGGCCCAGGTCACCTCTTTACTCCGCCCACGTATATCTTGAGGAGGAGGCGCTGGGACGTGCCGAAGAATATTATGGTGGGTATAGTGTAGAATAGGCCCATGGCGGCGAGGAGGCCCCAGTCGATGTACTTGAACTCGCCTATTAGGTAGTATATCAGTATGGACAGGGTGTAGTAGGCCTCGTCCTTTATGAAGGTGTACACCATGACGAACTCGGACCAGCCCGCCAGGAAGGAGAATATGGAGACGGCGCCTATGCCTGGGAGTATTTGGGGCAGTATGACGCTCCTCCAGGTCCTCCACCTGCCCGCCCCGTCCACGAATGCCGCCCTCTCCACGTCCCAGGGGATCGAGTCGAAGAAGCCCTTTATTATCCAGGTGGCCATGGGTATCTCGAGGCCGGCCTTGATGAGGGCTATGCCGAGGAGCGTCATGTAGCCCTTGCCGTAGAGCCCCACGGCGTTGAGGAGTATGAAGAGGGCTATGAGGAGTATTATGCTGGGGAACGCGTGTAGGGCTATGATGAACTGCATGAGGGCGGACCGGCCCCTGAAGTCCATCCTGGAAAGCGAGTAGCCGCCCATAGTGCTCACGAATACCACTATGCCGGACACGGTGAGGGCTAATAGAAGCGAGTTGAACGCTACGGGCCAAATGTTCGGGTACTCCTTGAGGCCTGCCTGTACCGGTGACCAGAGGAACCTCCAGTTGTCCAGTGTCAGCTCGGCCGGTATTAGGCTGAGTATGACGCGGCCGCTCACGCTCTGCATGAACAGCCAGAGGAACATGGCCACCACCGGTATCAGGGGTATGACAGCCGTGATGAGGACCACCACGTACTTGGCAGCTACGTCGAAGGCCCTGCGCCTCATCTCTCAAGCACCTTGCTGGGCTCCATGAGCCTCTTGAAGCCGAATATCTTGAAGTAAAGGTATATCAGCGCGACCCCGATGAAGACAAGCATCAGCGAGATGGCCGAGGCATAGCCGTACTGGTAGTCGTTGAAGGCCTTCGTGTACGAGTAGAGGGACCACACCATGACGTTCGCCGCCCTGGCTATGCCCACGCCCTCCGATCCCCCTCCCGCGCCCCATACGGCCAGTATGTACTCGTAGGAGGCCAACAGGCTGAGGGTCTGCCAGGACACCACGAAGAGCATGGGCCACTTGAGCATGGGGATTATTATCCGCCTGGCCACCTGGAACTCGGAGGCCCCGTCCACGTAGGCCGCGTTAAGTATGTCGCTAGGTATGGACTTTATCGCGGCGGTATATATTATCATGCCGAAGCTCGCCCCCACGTACCCGTTTATCATTATCATGAGGAGCTGGGAGTAGGGCGGGTCGAGCAGCCAGCTGCTGGGCAACAACGACTGCGGTATCCCCACGCTGGCGAGCAGCTTGTTGAGGAGCCCATAGTCAGGGTCTATGAACCAGTGCCAAAGTAATGCGTACACCACGGGCGGCATTATCCTTGGGAGGAGCCAAAGTATCCTCAGCGCCGTCGAGATCGCCTCGTTACGTATGAAGTAGGCTATCGATATGGACATTATCAGCGAGAAGAACGCGTTGAACACGAGGACGCTGCCCACGTACAACACGGTCACCTGAAGCACGGTGGCGAGGTAGGGGTCCCCGCCTGCGAACATCCTCTGGAAGTTCTCCAGCGTGAAACGCACCTGGTCCGTGAAGAAGTCCCTGATAAAGGCCAGGAAGTTCTTGAGGCTTAGGTCTGTGAAGCTGAGATATACTGTCAATATCACGGGGAGTATCCAGGCAAATACGGTCAGGCCAAGCATTGGGGAGAGGAATAGCCAGGGGGCTATCCTCTCGTAGACCTTGGATAGCCTTTTCCGGATCATAAAAAGGGTGTTCGTTTACTTGGAGAGACAGGCATTTACCTAACTATTAACTGGTCCCCGAGCTCGGCCCTAAGCGTGTTCACCATCTCCTCAAGCGCCTCCTCTGGCGTGGCCTGGCCCTTCTCCACCTTGGTTATGGCGGTTATCCAGGCGGTCTTGTACTTGGACCAGCCAGGGTGCAAGGGCTCGAACGTCGTGTACTCGACCATGTACGCTATCTTCCTGTGGAACTCCGACTGGGCGAAGTACGGCTGCTCCACCGTCGTCCTCCTGACTGGCAGGTGCGCGCTGTCGACGGCATGGATCGCGTCCAGCGGCGCCGAGGTGGCGAGGGCTATCAGCAGGAACGCCAGCTCGGGGTTCTCCGACTGGGCAGTCACGTAGTACAGGTAGGGGCTGGACAGGGTGGCTGGCCTCAGGCCGGGCTCGGGCGCCGGGACCAGGGCGAAGCCAACGTTCTCCCACAGGTAGTCCTCGGGGAGTTTGCCAAGCTGCTCGTGGTATGCCACCCTCTGCCACTCGCTCCAGTGCCAGCTACCGCCAAACCAGAAGAGCACCCTACCGTTCACGAAGTCGCTGTGTATCTTCCTCCACTCGGTGCCTATCATGTCCGCTGGGAGCACCTTGTCCACCTGGGCCATCCTGTAGAGTAGCTGGAGCATCTTGAGCATTGCCTGCCTATCGAGGACCAGCTTGCCGGTGGCCTCGTCCTGGAGCACGCCGCCATACTGGTAGTACAGTATCACGAAGGGCGTCCCACCGAAGTTGGGCCTGTGGTAGAAGCCCCACCTGACCAGGCCCTTGTCCATGGCCTCCTTTGCCACCTGGATTAGGTCCTGAAGCGTCACCTCGCCGTTCCTGATCCTCTCGGGCAACGCCTCTATCTGCTCCTCGCTCCACCCAAGCTTCCTCAAAACATCCTTCCTAAAGTAGAGGGGCCTCACCTCGGTGTCCTGCGGCAGAGCCCATATCTGGCCCTTATACGTCACGGCCCTCCACAGCACGTCGTACACGTCCTCAAGGAGCCTCGAGTACTTGTCTATATAGCCGTCGAGCGCTATCACGTAGCCACCGTCCACCAGCTCCGGCAGGTTCTTCATGGCTATTATGTCGGGCGCCTCGCCCGCGGCGAAGGCCGCTGTGAGCTTGTCCATGTAGTCGCCGCGGAAGAACTGCTTCTCAACCCTAATAGTGACCCCGACGCCGGCCGCGGCGAGCATCCTGTTTAGGATCTCGGCGGCGCGCTCAACGTTGTCCACCCTAGTCACGTCCACAGGCGAGCCGGAAGCCCAAACCCTGATCACTATCTCCTTGGGACCTGCGGCTGGGGCGGTCACAGTCTGCGTTGTGGTTACTGTCTGCGTGACTGTCTCTGTAACGACTTGTGCTCCGGCGCCAGGGGCGGTCACAGTAACCGTTTCAGTGGCTGCCGGCGCCGCTGCTTGTCCCGCGAAGTAGCCCACGACGAGGCCTATTATGAGCAATATGACCGCTATTATTATTCCCGTTTTCTGGGCGGCCATGGTGTGCAGAACAACGGTCCTATTAAAAGTTATCGCTATACACGGTCCAATTATTAAAACTCAATTATAATATTTATAGATATTTCACCCGCGCAAGGTTTAATAATTCGCCCCTATATCCATATGGTATGGTATCGATAAAGCTCGAAAATGTATCTAAGATTTTTGGCCAGGTAAGGGCGCTTGACGGAGTAAATCTGGACATTGCGGATGGGGAGTTCGTAGTGTTCCTAGGCCCCTCGGGCGGAGGGAAATCCACGCTTCTACTAATAGTGGCCGGCATATATAAGCCCACGACTGGACACGTCTACTTCGACTCTGAGGACGTCACGGATCTCCCCCCTAAGGACCGCAATGTGGGCATGGTGTTTCAGAGCTACGCACTTTACCCACACATGACCGTGTACGACAACATAGCTTTTCCCCTAAAGCTGAAGAAGATGCCCCGCAGTGAGATAGACCGTAAGGTGAGGGACGTTGCCAAACTCATGCGCATAGACCATCTCCTGGACAGGAGGCCGAGCCAGCTTTCCGGGGGACAGCAGCAGAGGGTTGCGCTGGCCAGGGCCCTGGCCAAGGAGCCCAGCGTCCTACTGTTGGACGAGCCGCTTTCCAATCTCGACGCGCTACTCCGCATAAACATGAGGGCGGAGCTTAAGAGGCTCCAGAGGGAGTTAAAGGTCACCACCATATACGTGACCCACGACCAGGTGGAGGCCATGTCCATGGCGGACAAGATAGTCGTGATAAACGAGGGGCGTATACAGCAGGTTGGGGGCCCCGACGAAATCTATGGGAGACCGGCCAACACCTTTGTGGCTACATTCATCGGCACGCTTCCCATGAACCTGATACCCTGCACATTGACCTGGGAAGCCGATGGCGGCGTCCTACTGTGCCCCGGCTTCAAGTACCGGGTCCCCAGCGGCATAGTTAGCAACGTGAAAGGTGACGAAGTGTACCTCGGCATAAGGCCCGAACATATAGAGGTTGCCGGCGATGGCGACGTGAAGGCCAGGGTCGTGGTCTTCGAACCGCTGGGCAAGGACGCCGTGATAACGGCTCAGATAGATGAACACATAGTCAAGGTCATCACGAAACCCGAGGTCAGGGTTTCCCCTGGCGACACCATAGGACTCAGACTCCCCCCCGAGAAGCTCTTCATCTACGACAAGGATACTGGGCAGCTCCTCTAGGCGAAACCCAAATATAGCTAGCCCGCGTCCATCCGACGTGCTGGGGTTCGTGCTGGGAGGCACATTACTTATATTGTCATGCGTGCCTAGCTGGAACATACAGAGCTGCGTGCTCCTCCTAGGCACCACGCTACTACTCGACTATGTTGCCCCCGCCGTACTTGCAGTCACGTTGGACATGTCCCCAGCCACATTGCTCGTGTCGTTTTATGCGGCCCTCACAGGCCTCTTCGCGTTGTCGCTTGCAGCGCTCTCTGCCTCGGAAAGGTATAGGGTAGTCGTATCGCTGCTGTTACGCATAAGGGGCAGAAAGAGGGTGAACCTCGTGGGATACTTATCTCTGGCGCCGGCCACACTGCTGCTGGGCGTAATACCGGCCGCGGCAATTATATGGGGCCTAGGGCTAAACAAGTACAAGGCTTCCGCAGTGGTGCTTCTGACAGGCCACGCAGCCTCATTGGCAGCATATGCAGGCGGCGAAATGATAGGCCTCTTTCTGTAAACCTATGGGCCCACAGTGGGGCCTCGTCTCGCGTCCACTATGGGACGCAATGGCCGGACACCGCATGCGTTGGGACATCTATGAACAACGTTGGGATGTGCGGGGCTGTGACGGGCCGACCTACGTATTCGTCTAAAAGGCGCCCTGCCTATGGGCGCCCTGCCTGGACCTGCCTCTCACTCGGTCCCCCCACTGCGCTCAAGGCGTTTCCAATCCTCTCAGGCACGTCGGTAATTATTATGTCAACCCCGAGACCCATCAAACGTATGGCCTCCTCCACGTCGTTGACCGTCCAAGCGGCGACCCGCGCGCCCACTGCATGTGCCTTCTCGACGAGGTCCTTATCCACGTACGTGTGCTGCACCGAGAGCCCGTCAGCGCCCACGGACCCCACTAGGCACTTGACGTCGAGTGGGTAAAACGACATGTTGCCCAGGAAGACTAGGGCCTCGCCCCTTGCCATCTTTATGCGTTTTAACGAGTCGTAGAAGCCCGATGAGAAGAACGTGGGGGGAGCCACGTCGTACTTGTCCAGCAGCCTGAGCACCTCGCCCTCTATGTGCCTCCCCTTCAAGTCAATCCAGAAGTGGAAGCTACGCGCAAAGAGCGAAAGGTAGTCCTCAAGGGTCAACGGCCTCATTATGGGGTCCCTGTCAAACATCCTGTAAAGGAGCCCTATAAGGGCCCTTTTCGCGGGACCTGTACGCGGCATCTCGACGCCGTGCTCCACCACCAGCCTGCCCCCCCTCAGCCTTACGTCTATCTCGACATGCCTAATACCCATGGCCGCGAGGCTACGGGCTATGCTGGGCCGATTCGCCTTATGGGCAACGAGCAACGGCCTCTCCACGATGGGCTGGACGCCCGCCCTTTATATGTATGTGGGCCCAGATCCGGCGCCCACCGGCGATGGGGCACCGGATGCCCGTGGCAGCCGACCAAACAGGGCCTCCACCGCATGGGTGACGCTACCGCCATGGGGGCATAAAGTAGGCTGGTTCAATGATTGTAGTCGATAAAACTCGATAATTGACATAATAACTGTTTAAGTAGAATGCTTTTTATCGCATGAGTTTAAATATTGATGTATGTCGCGTAAGGCCGGCCTTATAGTTTTGGGGATGGGGCGTATGGGCACCATGCATGCCCGTAACATTAAGCGCCATGTGGACCGGGCAAGGCTTGTGGCGGTCGTGGACGTCGATCCCAATAGGGCAAGGGCTGTGAGCGAGGAGCTACACGTGCCTTACTACACCGATGCTGAGCGGGCCCTCAACGCCCACAAGGGCGAGGTTGATGGGATGATAATTGCCACTGTCACCACGGCGCACCTGGAACAGATACGCCTTGCGGCGGAACACGGAATCGACGTGTTCGTGGAGAAGCCCATGGGGACGGATGTGAGGGAGGACGAGGAGATAGTCAGTGTCGTGAGGAGGAGCGGAATAAAGCTACAGGTGGGTTTTCAGAGGAGGTATGATAGGAGTCTCAGGAGGATAAAGGACAGCTTAGAGGGGGGGACCCTTGGGAGGCCATTGACGCTTAATATCATAGTCAGGGACCCAAAGCCCCCGCCCGGCCTCGGCATAGGGAAACTCTATCCAGGCGCCGTCTTCGACGACATGCTGATCCACGACTTCGACACGGTGAACTGGCTTGTGGGTTACCCGCCTGAGTTGCTCTATGTCAATGCCGCGGCGCTCTACTTCGACGAGTATCGCCACGCCGGCGACTTCGACAACGTTGTTGTAACCATGAAGTACAGGGAGGGCCCCATAGTGACCATAGAAGCGAGCCGCTGCTCCAGCTACGGCTATGACCTGCGCGTAGAGGTTCTAGGGACCGACGCAATGATACGCCTCAGCGACGTCTTCGAACACCACGCCGAGACCTACCGTGGAAACACGGTGGAGGTGGGTCCTAGGCCGTGGCTGGAAAGATGGCGTGAGGCGTTTATAGAAGAGGTAAAGGCCTTCGCCCAGAGCATAGTCGACGACAAGCCTACGATGCCCAACGAGGTGGACGGAAAGATCGCTGGGGAATTCGCCGAACATGCCAGGAGGTCGGCCCTTGAGGGAAGGATTGTAAAATTCTCGTAATCTAGGCAAAATTTAAAAAGCTTAGACTAGTCATATTACTATGAATGAGTATACTGGAGCCCAAATAGTCTCTGGCTTTCTAAAGAAGGCGGGCATAAGGTATGTGTTCGGTATTCCGGGGCACGGCAACGCGGCATTTGTTGACGCCCTGAGAGACGCGTACCCCGATGTAGAATTCATACCGGTCAAACACGAGCAGTGGGGCGGCCACATGGCCGACGGATATTTCAGGGCAAATAGGCGCGTCCCCGCCGTAGTCACCACGTCGGTCGGTCCAGGGGCCACCAACCTGGCCACAGCCATGGCGACGGCCTTCGTGGACTCCTCTGCCTTCATCGCGATCACAGGCCAAATACAGACCTACCTCTTCGGCATGGGCATATTTCAGGAGATAGAGAGACACCACTGGGTGGACTACGTCAACGCCATGAAACACTTCGCAAAGAGGGCTTGGCTGGTGACTGACCTTAGGCAGCTGCCCAGGGTGTTGACGGGCGCGCTACGCGAGGCCGTCACGGGCAGGCCCGGCCCAGTACTGATAGACCTGCCCATGGACATACAGGTGGAGAAGGCAGAACTGGAGGTGCCGGACCCCTATAGGCACATGCCCATGGGACGCATCTATCCGGACCCAGAGGCAGTCCGCAGGGCGGTGGACCTGCTGCTTTCCGCAGAGAGGCCGCTGATATTGATCGGCGGCGGTGTGGTGATGTCGGGGGCCACCGAGGAGCTCGTCAAGGTCGCGGAGTTCCTCGGGGCGCCGGTAGCGGCCACGTTCCGCGGCGACGCCAAGGGGGGGTTCCCCGAGGACCACGAGCTATACGTGTTCCACCCTGGCAACATCGGCAGCCTTGTCGCCAACGAGCTCGCCAAGGAGGCCGACGTAATACTTGCCGTGGGCACCACGTTCAGCGACGAAACCACCAGCTCCTACGTCCCCGGCATCACTTTCAACATACCCCCCACCAAGCTCATACACGTGGACCTAGATCCCCATGAGGTCGGGAAGAACTACCCTGTTGAGGTCGGCATTGTGGCCGACGCCAAGGCCGCCCTCGAGGTGATATATGTGGAGTTAGCGAGGAGGGCCGCCAAGAGGGACTACAGGAACTCGCCCTGGTACAGGCGCATGAGGGAGCTTAAGGAGAGGTGGCTAAGCGAAATGGAGGAGGTCAGGAAAGCGGCCCCCATGGGGATACCAAACATAGTCAAGCTTACCCGCGACGTGTTGCCCCGGGACGCAGTGGTCGCCCTGAGCGCGGGCCTCCCCCAGGAGATATTCTCGCAGCTGTGGGTGTCGTACCACCCCAACACGTACATCAGCTCGGGGGGCTTCTCCACAATGGGCTTCGCGTTGCCCGCAGCCATCGGCGCTAAGCTGGCCCTGGGCAAGGGAAGGACGGCGGTGGCCGTCGAGGGGGACGGGTCCTTCCTGATGAACAACGTGGAGCTGTCCACGGCCGTGCAACTGGACATACCGATAATCGTTGTGGTGCTCAACAACTATGGATGGGTGAGCATCAGGGACCTACAGATAAGGAGGTTCGCCGAGAGGATTATAGCGACGGAGTTCAGGAGGAGGGACGGATCACCATACGTCATCGACTTCGAGAAGCTGACCAGGTCCTTCGGCGCCGAGTACTTCAGGGCCGAAACCCCCGAGGAGTACAAAGAAGCGCTATCCAAGGCCCTGAAAATGGAGGTTCCGACAGTAGTCGAGGCGGTAGTCGAGAGGAGGTTCCCACACAGCGGGACTAAGGCCTATGGGCACTGGGACATACCGTCGCCCTATGTCTAGCTACGACATCGTCGCCATAGGGAGGGCCGGTATAGATCTGTACTCGCTGGACCTCAACGTTCCCCTGCGCGACGTGACCAAGTTCGCCAAGTACGTTGGGGGAAGCGCGGCCAACATAGTGGTGGGCGCGGCGCGTCTCGGGCTCAGGGCGGCCCTTGTGACCAGGGTCAGCGCGGACGACCTGGGCGACTTCATAATAGCGTTTCTGGAAAGGGAGGGGGTCGACGTGCGACACGTGGTGAGGGACCCCGTGCACAAGACTGGGATAGTCTTCGCCGAGATTTTTCCCGGAAAGGAATCAAGATTCATCTTCTACAGGGAAAACGCCGCGGACCTGTACGTGACTAGGGGGGACGTTGAGGTGGCCGCCTCGCAAACGCGGAGCGTCGTTATTACTGGGACTGGCCTCTCCGCCGAGCCGTCCCGCAGCGCCAACCTACACGCGTTGGAGGTGGCCGGGAGGAGGGGCGCACTAACGGTCTTGAACCTGGACTGGAGGCCCACCCTGTGGAGTGCCCCCAAGGAGGAGAGGGTAAGGTACTACATGGAGGCCGTGGACATGGCGGACATAATCATAGGCAATGAGGCCGAGTACATGGCGGCCACAGGCAGGGACGATGTGGACGACGCACTCAAGTCCATTCCGGGCAGGGACGAGAAGGTGCTCGTAGTGACCAGGGGCGCGAGGGGCTCCACAGTGTATCACAGGGGGGAGGAGGTGCATGCGCCCCCCTTCAAGGTGGAGATGCTTAAGTCGCTGGGCGCTGGGGACGGCTTCATCGCCGGCTTCATGTACGGCGTCCTCAGGGGGTGGGACTATTACAAGGCGGCTAGGCTCGGCAACGCCGTGGGGTCAATAGTAGTTACGCGGCACTCCTGTTCCGACGGTATGCCGCGGTACGACGAGGTGATCGCCTTCATTGAGCAGCACGGCGGGTTCTGAGGCTCCCTTAACGGGGCGCATAGACGGAACAGTTTTATTGGCCCGGGCCAATGCAATTTATGCTGTTCAGGGACAGAAAGGAGTACAACCGTTGGCTACTGGTATTCGACTATTACGGCTTTTCGCTCTACAACTACAAGGCCATGGGGGGCGGGGAAGTGGCGTTGCCCGACCCCAAGGGCAAGGAGAGGCTCGTCTTCCCGCTTAAAGGGCGCGCCAAGATCGGCGATGTGTGGGTAAATACCATGGACATGGCGTATGTGCCACGGGACTTTGACGCACGGCTGCTGGTAGAGGACGGGACGGTGCTCTTTGCGGCCTCTGCACCTGCCGACAAGGTACACCCCATGTACGTAAAGAGGTATGCGGATGCGCGCAGATTCCCGATAGGGATGGAGACCTATAGGAGGACCGTCGTTGTGTCCATAGGCGAGGAGGACCCAGCGGACAGATTCATTGCCGGCTTCGTTGAGGGGAGGCCCGGCGAGTGGACGAGCTATCCCCCTCACAGACACGACGAAAAGCCCGAGGCGTACATATTCTTCGACGTGGATCCGGGCTTCGCTGTGCAGATGGTCATGGACGACAACGATGAGAGGGCCTACGTTGTGCACGACTACGACGTGGTACTCATACCGAGGGGGTACCATCCCAACGTGGGCACGTCCCTCAGCGGCATCAAGTACGCGTGGGTCATCGCAGCCCCGCCAGGCAAGAGGGACTTGTCGGTGGAGATACACCCGGCCTTCAGGGACGTGCAGCTAGGCCAGTCGCACCTGAAGCCCAGGGACTCCTAGGCCACAACCTTTTTCGCGTTCCTAAGCGACGCTGTTCCGTAACCTGCGAAAACGGCTTTCCCATCCTCGAACACTATCACTATGGGCAGCACGGCACTGCTCGCGTCCAGGCCCTGGGACGCGAGGAGGAGCCCAATGGACGTGGACAGATCCTCGAAACTGTCCTCCCTGGGCAGTAGCAGGGTCACGTTGAGGTCCGACAAGAGCACGCCTATATCCCTGGCACCCCTCAACGCCCTCCCGTCGACCGCGCTCGTCCAGTACAGGAAGTACCTGTAATGTCCGACAGTAGCGTTGTAGAGGTCCTCTAACGCCCTGAAACATAGTTCGGGCTGTGAGGGGGGACAAGCCGCGTCGTTGGCCACCACGACCACGTAATCGTCGACGATCCGCGGTTGGCCGAGGACACGCCACTCGTCACCAACTTTGCCGTACATAACTGTGAGCCCGAGGAGGTCCGCCCCAGTCACATTGCTGACAGTTATGGGCAGCGAAGTGGGCTCAGGCGTCGGCGCCAAATTTATGTTTGTTACGGCCAGTATGTACCCCGTCTCAGCAAACACCACCGCCAATATGGCCACTATGAAGAGGCGCCTACTGCCCTTCCTTTTCTTCTGGCGTGAACGAGCCTTAGACACGGTCAACGTTCCGCATGCATTAAAAAAGGTTGTCTTCCCGGGAGAGATCTTTATTGGCGTGTGAGGACCAAGTAGAAATGGGGGGCGCACCATTCACCACGTACGTAGGCTCGTTCCCGTTGCCTCACAGTGCGGAGAACCTGTGCAGGGTGGCCAAGGACGTGCTGAGGCTGGGCATAGACTACCCAAACTATCCCCAGCTGAGGAGCTTCATAGACATGTTCCTTACGCCTCTACTTGGGGAAGGGATAGAATACGTGGACGGCAGATACGTGTTGACGAGTAGGCACATAGGCGTTGGCCGGGTCGATCCTGCCATAGGCGAGCCGATGGAGGTAATGCTGAGGTGTCTGGACCGTTCGGCGGTACGGGGGATAAGGGCATGCGTCACGGGCCCCTTCACGTTGGCCAGCCACATATATCTGTCCCCCTCCAACGTCGACCTACGCAACTCTGCGTTAGTCCTCCCCGACGTAGTGCGGGGCCTGGCCAGATACACGCGCGACGTGGCAAGGCTCTTCATAGATCTGGGCGCCGATTACATAAACATCGACGAGCCCGTGCTGGGCGTGATCGTTGGGAGACGCGTGTTGTTCGGCTACGATCACAACCAAATAGTGGACGTGTTGAACGGCGTTCTGTCCGGGCTCAACGCTATGAGGGGCATACATGTATGTGGGAGGCTAAACCCATATCTGTTCGGGCTGCTCTCGCGTCTCGACGTGGAGATCCTCGACCACGAGTTCGCGGACAACCCGGAAAACGTGCAGTACGTGGCGCGTGTCGAGGGCAAGCGTTTCGCCGTTGGGGTTGTGTCCAGCAGGAGGGCACGCGTGGAGTCGCCACGCGAGGCAGCCGACACGGCGCTGAGGGTCGCCGAGCGCGCGGGCATGGACGCCGTGTTTGCTGTGAAGCCAGACTGCGGCTTCGCAGCGCTGAGGGCAGAGAGGGGCGACCCAGAGGAGGCCTATTGGGTGGCCCTGGAAAAGCTACGCGTGGTGAGGGAGGCCGCGGAGCTCCTCCGACGACAGGCAATAAAGTAAACACAACGCTTTTTTCGGGCGTTTCCACACTTCGGCGTGGAGCCTATAGGTGTGGTGGTGGGGTTCCCGAGCAGGCGGTCGCTCACGTTCCGCGTCTTCGTGGAGTACGAGGACAGGATATCCGTAGGCGACTTCGTGCGCGTGGACGACGTGGTTGCAAGGGTCTCCGCAATAAACAGGCATAACCTCATAAAGGATGAGCGACTGATAAGCCAGCTCGACGACTACACCGTGATGAGGGAGTTGCTCGAGGGGGGCTTCGCGTTCTCGGAGCTGGCCCAGTACACCACTGCTAGGGCCTTGATCCTCGGCAGGTCGGAGGGCGCCACGTTGAGGCCGGTGACGAGACCCCCAAGGCACTTCGCCCTGGTCCACCCCCTGCCGGAGGCCGAAGTGGCCAGACTGCTGGCCCCAAGGGGCGCAGGGCCTCACGTGTCCGTTGGCCACGTGAGGGGCTACCCCAATATACCGGCCATGCTGGACGCCAATAGGCTTGTCACACAGCACTGCGCCATACTGGCCGCTACTGGGGGCGGGAAGTCGTGGCTGGCGGGGCTCCTCGCCGAGGAGCTCTTCCTAGTTTCGGGCATCCCCATAATAATCATCGACCCGCATGGGGAATACTCGTCGATGCAGGTTCCCCGGGACCCCGAAGGAGAGGAAATATCGGCCAACGTCCACACATATGTGCTGGGCAAGGTCGATACGAGCGCCATGGACAGCTCCTTTGCCCGTAGGTACGGCGCAAGTAGGCGTTATACCAGGGTCGGCGTCAATCCCCGCTCGCTCGGCTTAAGGACGGTGGAGAGACTGCTCTCCGCGCTCTACGGCATGACGGATGCGCAGAGGAGGATCCTAGAGGAGGGCTGGCCCACGTTGAGGGGCCCCCTCGAGGACGCGCCCCTGACATCGCTGGACGAACTAATAGAGGAGGTGCTGGAAAGGGGCAAACATGTGGCTCCCATGGGCTACGCAGGCGAGGCGGCACTACACGGGCTCAGGAACAGGCTTGCGGCCTTCTTCTCCACGCGCCCCGTGTTCATCTCGAGGTACGGCGACTCCTACAACGGCGAGCCGATAAGGCTGCTGAGGGCAAGGGCCATAGCGGGGAGGCCCGGCATACACGTCATGGATCTAAGCGGCCTGGACCTGGTGGACCAAAGGCTCGTGGTCTCCATACTGCTCGACGAGGTTTTCCTCCTCGCGTCTAGGCGGGAGATAGGCCCGCTGCTCGTGATAGTCGAAGAGGCGCACATATTCGCCCCGTCAGAGGGGGGATCAATATCGTTACAGCCCATACTTAGGATAGCCAGGGAGGGCAGGAAGTTCGGCGTGGGGCTCTGCATGATAAGCCAGAGGCCATCCAAGGTCCACCCAGACGCGTTGAGCCAGTGCATGACCCAGATATTTAAACGCATGATAAACCCGCGTGACCTCAAGTACGTCGAGTCCGTGGCCGAGCACGTTGGGGCTGAGGAGCTGGACGAGCTGAGAGGTCTCAGCGAGGAAGAGGCCCTTGTTACCGGCGTGGCAGTAGGCATGCCCATGGTGGTGAGGGTCGGCGACAGGCACACCCAACATGGCGGCGCGGCCCCAGTAATTGTGCCCAGGAGAGGGGACTGAAAGTAATCCTCCAACGTTAGGACACCACAATACTTTAAGCCTGACCATGACCACACGCTGTGAAAGTAATCCTAGTGAGTCCTGTCAGAGGGGTCCCCAGACCGTGGCTTTACTTCCACGTCGACACGGTCATGGTCAACGTAGTGGACGTAATGCGTTCGGGGTCCCGGCACAGGGAGACGCTGATGTTTGACGGGGAGCTCTGGGTGGATTCGGGGGGCTACCAGGTGCTGAAGAGGGGGATCGGCCTGGGCCTCGACGACGTCAAGAAGATCTATAGAAGGCTGTGGGACGCCTCCCGCCTCATGTCGTTTGACGTGCCTCCCTCGCCGAACGACCCACGCGAGTTGGCCGAGAGGAAGTTCAGGGCATCGCTGAGGAACTACAGATCGCTGAGGAAGGCCCTCGGGAATAGGGTGGTCCCGGTGCTCCACGTTTACAGGGAACGGGAACTCGTGATGCGGTACCTCGAGGAATACGAGGACTCAGAGGACCTAGCGATAGGTGGGGCAGTACCCTACGTTTTGACCGGCAGGGGAGTAAAGGACGGCAGGAGGTACGCGCTACGCCTCATAGCGGAGATCAGGGAGAGGTTTCCGGGAAGGCTTCACCTGCTGGGAATGGGCAGTCCCACTGTGACGGGCATCCTGGAAGCGCTTGGCGTGGACAGCACCGACAGCGCCACGTGGCGCCTCAAGGCCGCGTACGGCAAGGTGCTGCTGCCGGGCGGCGGCGAGAGGCATGTGACGGGGCGCCCAATAAGGTTCGGCAAGAAGGAGGCCACAGACAGCGACATGGAGCTCCTCGAACGATTCCTCAGGAAGACAGGCTTCCCTATGCTAGGCAAGCTGGGCATGGAGGAACTGCTCGGAAAGTTCGAGTACCGGGCACTCATAAACGCCTGGGTCGTCATAAACAGTAGGGAGCCCCCAAGAAGCGCAGTGTTTAAATCGCTTGCAGAGTCCCTACTACATGAGGTGCATGGCCGTGGCGCTGGACTACTGCGCAGCCGACACGTACATTGACCTGCTAAAGAGCGCGCTGATTGAGGCAAGGCGGAGCAAGGCCCGTCTCATCGTGGTGGCCAGGACATGCGACGGGAAACACCTCCTCGACATGTCCAAGCTCGGCGAGATAAACATGGACACGCCCGTGAGACTCTACGAGGATGTGACCGTCGAAGAGGCCGCTAGGGCAGAGGGATGCACGGAGATAACTCAGCAGTTCCAGGCGGAGGGCATATAGACCCACAAATGCCTCCTCAGCACGCTCAAAAAGCACACTAACCAAAAAAATATTTTACGCGATGTCCAGCTCGGTGCCCGGAGCCGCGAAGCCCATCTTGGCATGAGTACCATCGCAGAAAGGCTTGTTCGCGGAGCCCCCACACCTACACAACGCATATTTCACGTTACCCTCCACAAATACCAGGTAGGGGCCGTTCTCCTTGGCCACCACCTTCACGCTTCCCATGATCTATTGTTGAATGGTTTGAATTCTTAAGCGTTGCGGCTAACCCGTCCACATCGCAAACTTAATTAGACGCGGTTGGTATGGATAAAATGACGGGTAGCGAGGGAGACAAAGGCCTCAGGGACGTCAGAACCGGCCTGCTCTTCATGATTGTGGGAAGCATTGTCGTCTTTACAGGGGCCCTATTGGGCCTAGGCTCCGCGTCGCCTGTTTCCCCGCAGGCAGCTACACGCGCCATGGCGCTGGCGATCGGGGCATTTCTGATCGGGGCAGCCATATCGCTTGCCGGCCTCTTTGCGTACATGAGGGGAGGGCTACGGGCCCTGTCACACACAGACAGCAGGTTCAGGTTGCCGTACATGGGCACCACGCTTATGGCAGTTGGCATCATAGTGAGCTTCGCAGCGCTGGCGCTGATCGTCGTGTTCCTATTGGCTGGCCCCGGCGATTTCCCCGCGGCGCTATCCAGGCTGGCCGGATTCGCGGCCATAATGCTGGTAGGATCGCTTATAGAGCTCGTAGGGTTCGTGTTAGCCTTCGTGGTACTGGCGTTCCACCTGTACGGCAAGTACAACGACATGCTGTTCGTCGTTGCAGGGGTACTCTACATTGTCGACATGGCCTTCCCGTCTGTCAGGATGGGCGGGGACTGGGTCACCGTATCGTTGGCCGGTATAGGCGGCTTCCTCTCCTTTGTGGGCCACCTACTCATGTACATGGCCCTCGGTAAAGTAGTCACGGGTGCTAAGGGGGAAGGGGGTTGAACCTGGGCCCCCCTTCTAGGCACACGTAGCCCGTGCTTGCCGCGGCCGCGGCCTCACAGGCCAGCTCCTCGACATCGCCGTTCCACCTATATAGCCGGCGGCCCGACACTAGCCCTACCGGTGTCACGAATGGCACGGACTCCACGGCGTATGTACGGCCCCCGAAGACCACCACGTTCCTGTCCCCGTACTCCACGTACATGGCAAGGCCGTCTCTCACGGTGAGGGGCATTGCCGTGCGCCTCTCGTCGAGGGGATACTCGTATCTCCCCGCGTAGAGACCGGAGAGGGACACGTGCATGTACTCGGACGTGGCAGCACCGCCCCACTCATCCAGCGCCACCTCCTCCACGGGACGCTCGACGAACGCCATGTTGGGCCTCCCCGCATCGGTGAAGTAGGCCACCCCACTGGGCGCAGACACGACGCCGTAGCCGTATAGATCCACCCACACGATGAAGCCGTCTGTACAGTAAACAGACTTCACGTCGGAGAAGGGATACACGGGCATGTGGTCCCACCTGCCTCTGCAGAGGAGCGACGCTTCCCGTCTCGTGGTGGCCAGATCGATCACGTGGCAACGGTCCCCATCGACGAATATCCCGTAGCGCGGGTCGAGCCATGATCCCTCCAGGAGGCCGTAGGGGACCAACGCCAAGTTGTAGGTGCCGATCAGGGCGCCCCCAACGTACACAGAGCCCCCGTCCACAGTGACGGGACCGTAGTTTATCCCTTGCCGCGATGGCGGGACCCTTACCGTGCCGTCCCTGTAAACGGCCTGGTCGCCGAAGACTAGGTATATCCAGCCCCTGCTATCTACGGCCATGAACATGGGCCGCGACCAGGTAGAGGACGTGTACCGACAGTTGCGGGTAGGGGCCTACCAGGAGGGGGACGAAGCGCCGCCAGTCCCCGCGCGCCGCCCAGTAAGTGTACACGGCTAGGGGGAGGAGGATGGGGCTGTGAAGGCCCATGCCGAACACGAGCACCATGGACGTGTAGTAGGGCTGGTAGAGTACCAGGGCCAAGAGGGGCAAGGCTGTCAGCACGCCCCAGAGCCGCAGCGGGTTTGCGATGAAGGCAAGGGGGATGAGGGCCCATGCGGCCTCGTATATCACTGTTGGCAGCGATGCCTGGGATATATATATCTCGTCCACCATGTACGCGGCGTAGAGGACCATCAGGGGGGCCGTCACGTCCCGGGACCTGTGTCGGGCCGCTACGTAGAGCAGTAGGAAGGGCAGGGGCCTCACGGGCATGGGGACCGCTAGGCTCGCCATGTCCAGCGCAAATGTGACCAGCGCCAACAGGGCTAGGGCCCTGTCCCCATAGCGCCCCAATACCACGAAGGACAGGGCAAGCATGGACAGCAACGCCACGTACCCCACGTACTGTATGGCTAGGAAGGCAGCGTAGGTGGCCGGCGTAGGTGGCGCGAAGACCCAGAGCCTGTTGAGGGTCCTGTTGAGGAGGAGCTCCACGAGCAACAGGGCGAGGAGGGCCCTACCGCTGGTGAGCATGCCCAACATTGATTCGGGCCTGACCATAAAGGGGGTAATTGGAAACTATTTAGGTTTGCCTGTGTCTGAGGAGTAGCCCCAGGAGCAGCGCTATGACCGCTATGAGGACGCCGATGGCAGCCCAGGCCCATGTAGGCGTCACCTCCACGACTTTGGCGGGCCCCGGCACCGTTTCGGTGACTGTACGCACCTCAGTGACGGCCTCAGCAGCGGCCTCCAGAACGAAGGATATCCAGCCGCTGGTAGCCTTTAGGCCGCCCCGCTCCCCCCTCGAGCCGTCCCACACCGCAAATGCCGTTGAAACGGGCTGGCCTGGAGCCAACTGGGCCATGAGCGGGTGGACTGAGGCCGTGGGCCTCACAAGCACTACCCTCCATGTGCCCTCGGCATAGGCGGCCCTCGCGGCAACCACCTGCGCGTTTGGCGGTAGGAGCTCCACCGGAGAGACCGGGCTCCTTGCGAGGCCAAGCGCGTCCCTCTGCTCCGGCGACAGGCCGTACCCAGCACCCGCCACGAGGTTCTCGGCCCCGGCGCCGGCCTTCCAGTAGATTATGTTGACCGGGTTGTCAACCATGCCCATGCATATGTAGGGCAGTTGCCCCAGCCTAGTGGGGAACTGTATGGCCACAGCGTCGGGGAACACGTCCAGGCCGCCGGGCGTCGCCACGTCCTGCGTGCCGTCGCTCCACTCCAGGTGGAACGCCACGTGGGTGCCATTGTGAAGCGCCTTGACCAGCAAAGTCCTGCTCTCCGCGGTGGGTGAAATGGGGTATACCAACACCTGGGAGGCGAGCTGCACCTCGACTCCCTGTACGTCCGCCCAGACCGGCGAGTTGGGGTCCAGGGGTATGGCCCCCTCCACGTACTTCACAGCCACCTCAGGCACTTGGGCGGTCACGACTACGGCGCTTATGGACACCGCAAGGCCTACCAGCACCGCGAGCAGTGCGGCTAGCAGGGACGCCGCGCGCCTCATGGCCTCACTATCCCTATCCCCTTTACTGTTACTTTTTTCCTGGCGGTCGGTATCACGAAGCGCTCGTGGTAGCGTGCCAGGGCGAAAAGCCTGTACATCTCCTCTGCGTCTCTCTCGGTTAGGCCTGCCTCCGACAGGAGCTTGCGGGCCGCCTCGGCCTCGCCGGGCCTCCGCACGTTGAGCGAGCGCTCGTACGCGCGTAGTGCTATAAGCTTCTTTAGTGCCCCCACCACGAGCTCCTCGTTGCCCGCCGTGAACATGTTGGCGAGGTACCTCACGGGTATGCGCATCTCCTCTACCATCGGGAAGAGGTCGACCACCTTTGCGCCCAGCGCCCTTTCCCCCTCGGTGATCACTGGGCTTAGCGGCGGGACGTAGAACAGCATGGGCATCGTGCGGAACTCGGGGTGCAGTGGAAATGCCACGCGCCACCTCTTCACGATCTTGTACACCGGGGAGCTGCGGGCCGCCTCGATCCACGCGTCGGCTATCCCTGCCTTCTTGGCGCTCTCCACGACCTTTGGATCGGCTGGGTCGAGTATGACCTCGTCGAGGAAGCGGGGCACTATGTTCCTGGGCTCCGGCTCCTTGGCCACGTCCTCCACGGCATCGTCATCGTATAGTAGGACCCCGAGGTAGCGTATCTTGCCCACGCAGGTCTCGGAACACACGGTGGGCTGGCCCACCTCTATCCTCGGGTAGCAGAAGATGCATTTCTCTGACTTGCCGCTCTTCCAGTTGTAGTACACCTTCTTGTAGGGGCAGGCGGACACGCAGTACCTGTACCCGCGGCACCTCTCCTGGTCCACAAGCACTATCCCGTCCTCCTCCCTCTTGTATATGGCCTTGCGGGGACACGCGTAGAGGCACGAGGGGAAGAGGCAGTGGTTGCATATGCGGGGCAGGTACATCATGAACACGTCCCTGTACTGCTTGTAGATCTCCTTCTGCAGCCCAGCCCAGTTGGAGTCCTCGTCGATCAGGTCCGCCCCGGCCAGGTCGTCGTTCCAGTTGGGACCCCACTCGACGTCCATGGGCTCCCCTGTGACGAGCGATATGGGGCGCGCCGACGGCTGCACGTCGAACTGCTGGGCCGAGAAGAGCCTCTCGTAGTCGTAGGTCCACGGGTGGTAGTAGTCCTCGAGCGCCGGCGGTCTGTAGTCCCCCCGCACCTCTATCCTAAGCCTCAACTTGCGTCCCTCGAGGGTCCACCCCCCGTTGTACCTGTCCTGGTCCTCCCAGCGCCTCGGGTACCCGGGGCCGGGCCTCGTCTCAACGTTGTTCCACCACACGTACTCCATGCCCTCCCTCTTCAGCCACGTGTTCTTGCACGTTATGCTGCAGGTGTGGCACCCTATGCACTTGTCGAGGTTCATAACCATCACTATCTGTGCCCTGACCCTCATAGCCTCACCGTCGGGGCGCGCCTCATTAGGATCACGGTGTCCCTGTTGACGCCCGTCGGGCCGTAGTAGTTGATGAAGTAGCTGAGCTGGGCGTAGCCGCCCACCATCTGGGTAGGCTTAAGGTGCGTGGCTGTGACGCTGTTGTGTATGCCGGCCCTCTTGCCCGACTTCGGCGATATGGGCACGTACACGTGTCTCTCCTGGGCGTGGTACATTATGGCTGTGCCCCTGGGTATCCTAGGGCTTATGGCCGCGCGGGCCACGATAACGCCGTTGACGTTGTACAGCTCCACCCACTCGTTGTCCCTTATGCCCAGCCACCGGGCGTCCTCGTCGTTCACCCAAACCACTTGGCCTCCCCTGAACAGGGTCAGCATTATGAGGTTGTCCCAGTACTCGCTGTGTATGTTCCACTTGCCGTGCGGCGTGAGGAACCTGAGTACGAGCGCCTTTTCCCCGGTCCTGGCAGTCACGCGGTACCTGGCCGGGTCGTAATCGAAGTTCGCCAGGTCCACGTCCGCTAGGAGGCCCAGCGACGCCCAGTCCAGCGGCGGCTTATAGGTGGGAAGCGCCTCACCCAGCTCCCTGAACCACTCGTGGTCAATGTAGAAGTGTTGCCTACCTGTCAGGGTCCTCCAGGGCACAAGGCGCTCAGTGTTTATCGTGAAGGGCGAGTACGTCCTGCCGTCCTCCTCTATGCCGCTCCACACCGGCGACGTGAGCGACCTCTTGGGCTGTTCCACAATGTCCCTGAACCTGATCCTCTCATTGGCATGCTTTTCCCCGAGGTCAGCAAGGGGAACCCCGGTCCTGCCCTCAAGCGCCTTGAAGGCCTTGACGGCCATCTCGCCGTTTGCCTCGGGGCTCAACGCCAATATGGCGTCCGCCGCCTCGTAGTCACGGTACAGGGTTGGGCAGCCCCCAACGGCCGCGCATTGGTCGGCCACGTACCGCGACGCGGGATCGGAGGAGCCGTAGTAGTCCCTCAGCCAGACATACGCCTCCTTGGGGCTGTACCCGACGCCCTTGGCGGCCACCCTCTTATAGGCGAGGGGACCAAGCGACACGAACATGTCGTATACGTCCCAGAACCTACGCTTGACAAGGGCCACCCTGGCCATGGTCCTGCCCGGAATGGGGTCGACCTCGCCCTTCTTCCAGTCCTTCACTTCGCCGAACGGCTGCGCGATCTCCTCCACGTTGTCGTGCCAGAGAGGCTTGAGCACCACGTCGTACGTCTCCTCGGGCAGGTGCTTCCGCGCCAGCTCCGAGAACTTGCGGGCCAGTTCCCTGAATATGTCCCAGTCGCTCTTGGCCTCCCACGGCGGGTCTATTGCCGGGGTAAACGGATGTATGAACGTGTGTAGGTCCGTCATGGAAAGGTCGTACTTCTCGTACCACGTAGCCGCGGGGAGGACCACGTCCGAGTATATGGCTGTTGTGGCCATGCGGAAGTCCAGCGTGACGAGGAGGTCCAGCTTGCCCTGGGGCGCCGGGTCCCTCCACTCGGCCTCCTTGACGGAGCCGCGCGCGGCCTCCTCGGCCATGACGGCGTTGTCAGTGCCCAGGAGGTGCTTGAGGAAGTACTCGTGTCCCTTGGACGACGAGCCCAGTATGTTGGCCCTCCACACGAAGAGGACGCGGGGCCAGTTCTCGGGAGCGTCGGGGTCCTCCACCGATAGCCTTACCTCGCCGTTCCTCAGCATCTCGGCTACCCGCCGCGCCACGTGTTTGGCCGGGTCCCTCCCAAGTCCCCTGGCTTCCTCCACGAGTCTGGAGGCGAGGTCGATGGGGTTTACGTTGAGGTGGGGGTGGAATGGGAGCCAGCCCAGCCTCACGGCTATCACGTTGGCGTCCATCTCATGCATGTCGCCCCACTTCCTGGCCCAGGGCGGGGCGTAGACCCTCGTGGTTATGGGGTCATAGCGCCACTGGTCCGTGTGTATGTACCAGTAGCTGGGCGAGTTCTGGTGCCTGGGCGGCCTGACCCAGTCCAGGGCGAAGGCCACCTGGGCCCAGCCTATCAGGGTCCTGATCTTCTCCTGTCCCACGTAGTGGGCCCATCCCCCGCCGTTCTTGCCCTGTGTACCCCCGAGGAGGACCAGCTGGAGGACGGCCCTGTACACGAGGTCGTTGTGGTACCAGTGGTTTATGCCGGGCCCCACGAAGATCAGGGAGCGGCCGCCGCAGGGCGTCTCCTCGTCGCCGAAGAAGGGCGCCTCCTCCTTCCTCCCATAGACCGGCACCGAGTATATTGCCGTTTCCATGAACTCGCGGGCCACCTTTATGGCCAGGTCGCGCGACGCTCCGGTTATGGCCTCCTGCCACGCCGGGGTGAACGGCTTCGGGTCGTCGTAGTCGGCCGGGTAGTCGCCGCCGAGGTCGCCGCGCCTCACGCCCAGGTAGGCCGCGTACAGGTCGAAGACTGTGGCAACCAACACGCCGTTCACCTCCATGGCCGGGACCTCCCTGACGAACTCGCGCGGGCTGGCCTCAAACGAGGCAAAGACCACGGGCACCTTAACGTATTCCCTCTCCATCGCGCTTAGCAGGGGATCCACCTCGACCTCGCCCGCCGCAGAGATGCCCCGGGGCCTGAGGTTCCAGCGGCCCCCACCCCCCTCCCACCTGTAGCCTATGCTGCCGTACGGCGCCACGAGGGACCCGTCGCGGTTCATTACGAGCGGCTTCCACTCCGGGTTGTCGCCCACGGCGTCCCTGAGCTGGGGCACGTCGGAGGCCCTCAGGAACCTGCCGGGCAGGTACCTCCCGTCCCCAGCCGGCTCCAACATCACTAGGAAGGGCAGGTCCGTGTACCTCTTGGCGTACTCACGTAGGCACCTGTACTGGCCCTCCACGTAGAACTCCCTGAGCGCCACGTGTGCCATCGCCATGCCTAGGGCCCCATCTGTACCGGGCTTGACGGGGATCCAAACGTCGGCGAACTTGACGTGTTCGCTGTAGTCGGGGCTCACGACCACCACCTTTGCCCCCCTGTACCTGGCCTGCACGTACATCTGGGCGTCGGGTGTCCTGGTCATGGGGAGGTTGGTGCCCCAGACGATCATGTACTGGGAGTTGTACCAGTCTGCAGACTCGGGCACGTCGGTTTGGTCGCCCCATACCTGCGGGCTCATGGGGGGGAGATCGCAGTACCAGTCGTAGAAGGAGCCCATGGCGCCGCCTATCAGCTCTATGAAGCGGGCCCCAGAGGCGTAGCTCACAGGCGACATGGCCGGTATTACTGTGAAACCGTATATCCTGTCGGGGCCCCACCTCTTGATCGTGTATATCAACGCCGCCGATATCAACTCCAGCGCCTCGTCCCACGACACGCGCTTCCACCCGGCCTTCCCCCTTGCCCTCTGGTACCTGGCCCTCCTCTCCGGGTCCTCCACGATGCTCCTCCAGGCCTCCACTGGGTCCCCATACCTCTCCTTGGCCTCCCTGTACATGTCTATGAGGACCCCCCTCACGTAGGGGTACTTGACCCTTATAGGGGCGTACTCGTACCACGAGGCGGACGCTCCGCGGGGACAGCCGCGGGGCTCGTAGTTGGGTAGGTCCGGGGAAATGTCGGGGTAATCCACGGCCTGCATCTCGCCGACTATTATGCCGTCCCTCACATAGACCATCCACGAACAGCTCCCAGTACAGTTGACGCCATGCGTGGACCTCGCCACCTTGTCGAACTTCCACATGTCGCGGTACATCCTCTCCCAGGCGCGCGGCCCATATCTGAGCCTCGTGTCGGCGAACTGGGCCAGGGGCCTCATGTACTCGGCCCGGGTGAGCACCGATGCGAGCCCCACCGAGAGACCTATGGCGCCGGCCGCCATTAGGAGGCGGCGGCGCGAGACGGCTTGCACCATGATACAATGGAACTACCCCGTGTATGTCCTTTAAACCTCGAACGTCCCCCCGAACAGTGAAGGAGGAACGTTCGAGGGCACAACTTTTTATTTTGCCGTGGGGCGCACCCCATGCTTTACCTGGCCATTTCTAAGCTCCTTTCGTATCCCTCGAAGGGGCTGGCCCAGATATATAACGACCCCCGCGAACTCGTATCGCTTGCATATTCTGTGGACGAGGATGTTGGGAGGGAACTCGACGCCTTTTTCAGGGAACTGAGCGGACTGGACGTCGAAAGCCATTACATAGACATGTTCGAGCTGGCCCCCCGGTGCCCCATGTACGCGAGCCACTACCTTTACCGGGGCAAGGAAGGGGAGATTGGGACGTATCTGCTGCGCCTACTGAGCACCTACAGGAAGCATGGCCTGGACATGGACACGAGGAGGGAAATGCCGGACTTCCTGCCGGCAATGGCCGAGTTCCTCGGCACAGCCGACATGGAGCAGGACGAGCTACGCGACTTCGTGGCCACGAACGTGTTGAGCTGGATAGACCAGCTTGAGGAATGTCTGGCCCGCCACGGAAGCCCTTACAGGCGCGTTGTCAGGGCCCTGAAAATACTTGCGGCTAAGGAAACAGCGCAACGGTGAACCCGCTCCTGAGCCTTTCCATCACCTTGTCCACTATAGCGTCCACGAGCTCGGAGGGGTATATCCCCCTCACGGAAAGGTTCAGCGACTTCGCGTACTCTAGCACCATGTAACTTGCGCTGTTCCTAAAGGAACAGTCGGCGCATGTGTGGGGGCCCACGCACTGCTGGCGGACAGCATATACCTCTCCTTCAACTAGCAGGAGGAGGGGCCTTCTAAGCAGCTGTATGGCGTCGCCTGTGTTCACGAACGGTAGGAAGAGGTGTGCCGAGGGTGAGAGGTCCTCCCCTATGAAGCCCAGCCTCCGCAGTTTACGCGCCTTGTGAAGGGCCGTGCTCTTCGATATGCCCAGATACGAGGCGGCCCTCGACAGGGAACCGTTCTGGGACAGGGCGCGCAGGAACAGCAGCAGCGACTCGTCCCCGAACAACGTGTAGAAGTTCGCAAGGGGCAAAAACCTGACCGTTATATTGCCCAGATCAATATTCATCTACGTAGCGGTATGCGCAGGTTCAGAAGCCCCCTCTTCCCAGCCACGACCAGGCCCACGGCAAGCGCCACTAGCACGATGGCCGCCACAAGGCCCACAGCCAATGGGGAGGGCTGCTCCTTCTCCATGGAAGCCTCTGGGGCTCCCTTCTTCACCTGTATTGGCATGTCCTCGTCAGCGCCCTCGTCCCCACCTCTGCCCGCATCCCCACCAGCAACAACAATTGGAGTCTCGGTAGGCCGCGCCTCCTCGGCAGGCCCAGCCTCAGAAGCCTCCTCCTGCCCCATGCCAGGCCCCGGTGGGGTTTCCCGTGCTGGTTCCCGCGTTGAGGCCTCCACCGCCTCTATGACTGTCTCGGCCCACACAGAGCCGGAGACGACGCGCACTACGTACCTTCCCGGCGACCTGGGAGTAAATGAGAAGGCGGCCATGCCGTTTTCGCCCGTCGTGACCACGCCAGCCACATCGCCGTTGATCATGACCTCCAGCCTCACACCGCCCAGGGGGGTCCCATCGGCCGTGTACGCGCCTATGAGTAGCGGAACGGCGTCGCCTACCCTCACCACGTTACTTGCAACCTCCAGCCTCAAGGCGGACAACGTGGGGGGCCTCACAACCTCCACAACAGCCACGTTGGACCTGTACCCATGCGCCTCGGCGTACAAGCTGTACGTGCCGGGCTCCCTGAACACCACGGTGAAGACCGCCCTACCACGGATGTCCGTGGCCGACGTGGCCCAATACTCACCGTTGACGTACAGCCTTACCGCGGTGCCGCCCAGCGGAGCCCCCTCGGGCGACCGCACCGTTACCACCACGGTGGACTCGGCCCCCGCGACAAGCCGCGGCGCTACCTCGAGGGACAGGTACGGGTCCACCGGGACCACCTCGAACGCGACCACGGCGAAGTCCGTGAAGTGCGGGACACGGGCCCACGCCCGCTTATAGGCCGTCTCGACCACGGTGGGAAGCGGCACCCAGGTGCCCATCTCCTCGTCGAAGTACGCAATGACTAGGTCCGCAGCAGTGAACCCGGGCGGCACCTCGTCATACCACATGTAAAGGATGGCGGGCCCCGTGAACTCCACTCTCTCGACCCCAGGACTAAATATTGTGCATACCGGGCTCGCAAGGGTCACGTTCGGAACGCCCGGGTCCTCGCCAAGCCGCATAACTATGGTCAGCGCATCCACCGGCTCGTCGTCGGCCTCTATCAGGGTCCCCTCCTCCACCTTGAGCTCGGCACACTTGAACCTAAGGGCCAGGTCAGCGGTGGTCACGCCCCCCCTGATGAACTGGGTCAGATTGAACGTGGACGAGATGTCCGTTACCTCTACCGGCGCAAGTTCGATGGGCGGAGGCGCAGGGCTCACCTCGGTTGGGGCCGCCGGAGGAGCGGTGGTTGGCCCCACAGCGTAGTAATAATAGTAGTAGGGGCCCAACGAGAACACGACGCTTTCGGTATACAGCATGGACGTATATACGATTGTCGCTAGGAGTAATAGTAACGGAAGTAGTAGTACTGCGTTCCTAGCCAAATTTTTCATGGATGGTTGGGACAAGGGATATTTATAAGCATAACTCTAATCATATTCTCAAAAAGGCCCGCATGTTGACGCATATGGATTGGCGCAGGCGGCTGGGCTTGGCGCTGGCCGGGACAGGGCTCCTACTACTTGTCCACGCCTTCACGTCCATGTTAGGCACGGCCTACTACGTGTCCGTGGATCGGGTAACATATAAGGTCACCGTAGAGCCTGTGACAGGCACGACAGGTGTTGCCGTGAGCCTGGGCCTCGCGTTGGCCGCGCTGGCATACTCGCTGGACATGTCCAGGGGCATGGCCCCGCTCTTGCTGCCAGCTGCGCTTTCCCTAGCCGCGCTGGCCGCGCCGCCCGTGGTCCACCTGGCCCTCGTGGCCTTCGGCGTCGGTTACCTGGTAAGGCTGTGGGGGGCCTCGATGTTGCCTTTCCTCTTACTTTCCGTTGCAGGCGCCTCGTTGGCGCGGCTAGCCGTTAGCCTCCTCTCGTCGCCGTGGCAGGCGCTGCCCCTTTCCCATCTGTACCACAACCTCGACTTCCTCTCCGTGGTTCTCGCCTTCGGAATATTCCTGGCGCCGGTGCTGGCGCGCCCCGCCAAACGTTACCTGTCCCTCCTCGGCGTGAAGTTAAGGGCGCCGGAGGGCGGATGGGGCGGCTCGGTCCCGCAGCGCGCCCTCTTGGCGGGAGGCATTGCGGCTGCCCTCCTCGTGTCCTCCCTCCCCTATTCGCCGTTCTTGAACCCGCTGGGCCTGCCGGTGCAGGTGGACTCGGTGTTCTACTACAGCTGGGTGCTCGAGGCCGCTGAAAACCCCATGAGCATATTCGACTCGGCCAATGGGTCCAGGCCCCTCTACCTTGCGGTCCTCTACATGGCCTACCTGGCCGGCGCGTCCCCAGACGCCATAGCCAAACTACAGATAATCCCTCTGTACGTCCTCTACACGTTTGCCGTGTACAGGCTGGCCTTGGCCGTAACGGGCGACGGTAGGGTGGCCGGCCTAGCCGCAGTTCTGGCACCTCTGTCCCCCATGGGGCTCGGCTTCATCTATGGGGGCTTCCAGGCAAACCTCGCGGCGCTCTCCATGCTCATGCTGGCCTTCGCAGCCCTATACACGTCGCGTGTCAGGACGGCCATACTGTTGGCCGGGGCAGCCATATGGGTGCACCCATGGACGTGGGCCCAATACGTGGCGGGCATGGGGGCCCTCGCACTGTTGAGGAGGGAAATGCGGCGCGCAGGCATCGTCTTCCTCTCGGCCATGGGGGCGGTGGCCGCGCTAAGGGAGGCAGTCGGCATGGGCGTGCTGGGCGCCATGGGCACCGTGTCGGGCGCCCTTGAGGACGTGCCCAACGCGCCCCTGGGCCTCGTGACGGGCTACGCGTACTTCATCTGGGGGGCCCACAACGACTGGGCCTTCATGTCCACCGTTCTGGCGGGCATCGGCGGCGTTGCCCCACTCCATCCGCTGATCGTGGCGTCCCTGGCGCCCTATCTGGCCATGCTGGGTTCCCCGGGCACCTTCATAAGGCTCTTCCTCAACCTGCCCCTGGAAGTGCCAGCCGCGTACGCCCTCTCTCGGTGCGGCCCCCTGGTCGCTTCGGCGTTCCTTGTATACGCCGCCGCTGAGACAGCCTTCAAGGTCGTCTACGCTGTGCCGGACCCCGGGCTGCCGCTGCCCTGGCTGAACCTCAGCCCTCCACGTTGAGGGCCAGGGGAACCACCCTGACGTAGTCGGTCACTGTTGTGCTCATCGTGGCGTTGACCGGCGCCAAGTCGAATATTGTCAGCACGCCGCTGGTGGAGGTCTCCTCCTTGCACGAGCCGTCGACGCAGAGCCTGTCGACCACCGTGCCGCCATACGTGACCGTCCGCTCGACCTCAACTATGTGGACGCCCTCCTCCAGCGACACGGATATGGAGGGGCCCCCAAGCCTGGCCCTGCCGGGGGGGATGGGCTTGCCGGTCGTCGCGTTCACGGCCGAGTCCGGGGCGTATATGAGGTCCCAAGACCCGCCGCGGTACCTTATCCAGACGCCCGTCCAATAGGTCTTGTTGTAGTCTATGCGTATCAAAGGGGCGAAGTAGGGGTCCCTAGGAGGCGTCCTCAGCCCCAGGAGCAGCTTGGCGCTGAGCCTCAGGGACCCAGTGCCGTTGAGCCTTATCACGTCGACGTACTGCTCGGCCCTCACAACCGACGCCACGTTGTCCGGGTTCTCCGCGAGAAGCGGCGGCGTGCCTGGCCTCCACGTTGTCGTTGTGGCGTTCTTAAGTGCAACTGAGAAGCGCAGCGTGCCGTTGGCCCTCAGCAGCACGGCCCCGTCCCCCAGCTCGTACTCTGCGTTTGTACGCCAGGCCACCACGTCCCTAAGCGTCACCACCTTGCCCGTGCCGTTACGCATGAACACCACCGCTGCGTCCCCCACATCAAGTGCGACTGTTATGGTGCCATTGGCGTGCACCGCAAGGGTTCCGGGGCCCAGCTCCACGGCTATTGGGCCGCAGGGTGTGGACGCCACGTAGGTGCCCTTTGACCCCACCCATTTAAGGCTCGGAGTATCCAGCCTACAGACGGCGGATTCCTTTCCCCGGACGGCCCTAACCTCCCTGGGCCAGACCTTGAGCGCGGTTGCCCACCCATTCCCGTCCCAGTAGAGCAGCCTGGCCAGGTACCATGGGTGGGGGAGCATCGTGTCCCATGCCCAGGCGCCGTCCGACCAGGTCACAGTACCCGTGGCTACTTGGAGGGGCAGCCCCACCTGTCGGGCCCACGCGACGTACGTGGGGTTGTCCGTGGTGAGGGACGCGTTGACTAAGGCCAGTATGGACAGCGCCTCGGGGCTGGGCTTAGGCTCCGCCACGAACGAGACCAACGAAATGGCCGTGGCCAGCGCCAAGACCGCGGGCGCCAGCTTGATCGCGGCCTTGGCCACGTCGACCGCGTACACGTCGTCGCCGACCCTTTCCCATGCCCTGACACGTAGGAATAGGGGTATATAGTACGCGATTGGGATGACGGCCAGAATCGGGTTGGCCAGGGAGCCGGCCAAGTACGGCGCCGCCCATATGTGGGCCCTATCGTGCTTGGCGCTGTACGATACGGCGCCGATGCAGAGGGCCACCCATATGGCCGACGGGACGTCTATAAGCGTCGCGGGGATGCCGAGAATGGCTGCGGCTGCCAGGGACGCAGATGCGCCCGCCGCGGCCCGCCAATCCTTGAACATTATCGCGTGCATAGAATAGAACGCTATGCCCCATTCCGGCGCGAGAACGAGGGGCGCTCCCGCCGCCAGGGCGTACCTCTCACGCATGTTGAGGGCCAGAGCGGTTAGGGCAGCGGCAAGCAGGTTGCGGGGGTCCCACCCGAGCAATGCCCAGGCCACTGGGGGGTACAGTGCGGCCAGCAGGGTGGAGGGACCGCCAACAAGGGCCAGGACGCCCAACAGTGCCATGCCGGGGAGCGGCTGGACCTTGCCCGCCATATACGCCTCGGGCGTTTGGGGCCATAACGCGTACAGCACGGCGCCCGCAACGCCACTTGCGGCAACTGCCCGTACCAGGTTCACGTACAGGGAAAGGGGGGCCTCGAATAAAACCGTTTCGGGGGCCCTGTAATTAATTTTAATGATGAGACACATTTATTAATGGGATATAATTAAGCCGTATGGCCCGTGTATGCCTCGATAGGGGACTCGTCGCGTGGCTCACCGGGATGCCGGCCAGCGGCAAGACCACGATAGCAAGACTCACCGCAGACATGCTCGGCAGGGCGGGGATCAGGGCCCAGGTGCTCGACGGCGACGAGGTGAGGAGCTGGCTCTCTACAGATCTAGGCTTCACTAGGACCGACAGGGAGAGGCACCTGGTCAGGGCGGCGCATGTGGCCGGCATGTTGGCGTCCAGCGGCACTGTTGTGCTCGCCGCCTTCGTCTCCCCATACAGGGACGTGCGGAGCAAGGTCAAGGAGATAGTTAGGGGGTACGGCGTGGAGTTCCTCGAGGTCTACGCCAAGGCCCCACTAGACATACTCGTGAGGAGGGACCCAAAGGGCCTATATGCGAGGGCGCTGAAGGGCGAGATCCCGCACTTCACCGGGGTAAGCGACCCCTACGAGGAGCCCGAACACCCCGACCTGGTCCTAGACACTGCAAACAACAGCCCAGAGCACAACGCCGAAACGTTGTTCCGCCTTATACTGAGGGCTATCTATATGTAGCCGAGGGCGCGAAGGCGTTCCTTTACCTTCTCCTCCTCTTCTGGGGACAGGGCGCTCTCCTTCTCCTCACTTATGAGCTCCTCCAACACGAAGTTGACGAACTCCTCCACACTGTTGAAGGCCCCTACACGCCTCACATACTCCTCAAGCCTACTGTACAGGTCGTCCCTTATGTTGACCGTGGGCATGGAAGGCTTGTCCGCCCACTATATAAACCTATCCCTTTCAGCTAGCGTGTATATCCTGTCCAGGACGAGCTCGTTGGCGCCCTCGTATATTTCGGTTATCTTGGCGTCGCGGTACAGCATCTCCACGTGCGAGTCAGTGGAATAGCCGTAGCCCCCCATCAACTGCATCGCCGTCCTAGTAGCGTCCACGGCCAGCCTGCTGCCCTCCAGCTTGGCCACCTGGGCGTACGCGGCAAACGCGGCGTCCCCGGCGTCGGCCATGCGCGCCGTCTCGTACACCACGAGCCTCACCGAGACCGCGCGGGAGAGCACCCCGGCTATGGCGTGCCTGACCGACTGGAACTCGGACAGCTGTCTGCCGAACGCCCTGCGCCGGGCCACGTACTCCCTGGCCTCCGCCATGGCCTCCCTCGCTATGCCGAGACCCAGGGCCCCCACAGAGAGCCTGCCGTAATTTATGGCCTCCATGGCCAGGTAGAAGCCCCTGTTGACCTGCCCCAGCACCTGATCGTCGCCGACCGCGCACTCGGACAGCTTGACCTCGGCCGTGCCCGATCCACGTAGGCCCATCAGGGCTATGGGGGACGCCGCCACACAGTCCCCACGCTCCACCGCGAAGGCCGTGATGGCCCTATGCCTCTCCTCGGGCCGGCCAGTCCTAGCAAAGACCAGGTATAGGTCGGCGTATAGGCCGGAGGTGATCCACAGCTTCGTCCCGCTTATACGCCACTCCCCCCCTTCCCTATACGCCACGGTCTCTATGGCCGCGGCGTCCGAGCCGCAGCACGGCTCGGACAGCGCGAACGCGCTGACAGCCTCGCCCGTGGCCAGCCTCTCCAGCCACCTCTCCTTCAGCTCCTCGGTGCCATGCCTATATATGAGGCCGAAGTTCATGGAGCCCTGTATCTCGGCTATGGTGGCCAGCGAGGGGCTCGCCCTTCCCAGCTCCTCCACAACTATGGCCTGGGCCCTATAATCGGCGCCGGGACCCCCGTACTCTGGGGGCGCCGTGGGCGCCAGGAGGCCCAGCCTCCCCATCTCCCGTAATAGTTCCAGCGGATACCACCCCGAGTCTATGCGCCGCGAGTTGGGCCTCACGTAGCGCTCAACGAACTCCACGACCGTTTTCCTCACCAGGTCATGTTCCTCGGTCAACACGCTCATTCGCCCCGGAAAGTGGGACGCCTCTTTTCCAGGAACGCCGAGATTCCCTCCTTGGCGTCACGGGTGGCGAAGAGCGAGGAAAAGTGCGCGGCCTCGACCTCGAGCCCCCTCTCCAGGGGGGAATCAGCAGCCGCACGTGCTGCAGCCTTTATGGACCTAAGGGCCATGGGGGGCATGGAGGCCAGTCTGCGGGCCAGTAGCCTTGTCTCGCCCTCCAGTGTGGCTGGTTGGACTACGAGGTTCACAAGGCCGTACTGCTGCGCGTCCAGCGCGCCCAACTGCTCCCCCATCATCATCATCCACAACGCCCTTCCCAGGCCGACCAACTTCACGAGCCTCTGTGTCCCCCCACCGCCGGGCATTATGCCCAGGTTTATCTCCGGTAGGCCCAGCCTCGCGTCCTCGGCCGCAATCCTAATGTCGCACCCCATGGCGAGCTCCAGACCTCCCCCCAAAGCGTACCCGCCTATGGCGCATATGGTGGGCTTGCCGCACCTCTCGACCCTTTCGGCCAGCCTATGCTCGCGCTTCGAAAAGGCGTATGCGTCCCCGGGGCCGAACTTGGAGAGCATGGACACGTCGGCGCCCGCGCTGAAGGCCCTCCCGGCGCCTATTATGACGATCACGCGCACGTCTGGGTCCCTCTCCAGGGCGCCCACCGCGCCCTCCACCTCGTCCATCATCTCCATGTCCATGGCGTTGAGGACCTCCGGCCTATTCAGTACTATCCAGCCTATTTGGCCCTCCCTCCTCACGACGACGCCCCTCATCCTCTCCTCTTTCACATCGCCGTACTCGTAGAAGCCCCTCCCCGACCTCACGCCCAGCCTGCCCTCGGCCACCATGCCGCTTATCATGGGGTCCGGCGCATAGAAGTCCTTGTGCCTCGCCAGGGTCTCCAGGGACGACTTGACGGCGTCCAGGCCGAAAATGTCGCCGTACTCCATCACGCCGAGGGGAAAGCCGAAACCCAACTTCATGATCGTGTCTATGTCGGCGGCGGTGGCCACCCCCTCCCTTATAAGGAACGCACCCTCGTTTATCATGGGCGCCAACACCTTGAGCACGTCCACTTTGTGCGCGGCCGAGCGGGGCAGGGAGACCCTCACGTAGACGCCGGGGGCAGGATACGTATAGAAGCCCCTCCCCGACTTCATGCCGAGGACCCCCTCCTCGAACATCCTCTTCACTATGGCCGGTATCTCCTCCTTTAGGCCGCGCCTAATCGTTTCCTCGAAATAATAGTAGAAGACGTCCAGGCCGGAAAAATCCACCATTTCGAAGACCCCCATGGGCAGCCCGAGCCGGTACCTTAGCGCCGCGTCCACCTCGGCCGGAGTGGCTGCCCCCCATTCCACTAGGCGTGCCGCTGCGCCTATATATCGCACCGACATGCGGTTAGATATAAATCCAGGAACATCTTTACGTACTATAACAGGAGTCTTGCCCATATACTCAACCAGCTTGACGCCCAAGCCAAGGGCACCGTCGCTTGTGTAGCGGCCCCTAACCACTTCAACTATGGGCATGAGGACCACGGGATTGAAGAAGTGGAGACCGACCGTGTTCTGCCTCCTATCCTCCGGCAGGACCTCGGCGATCTCGGTTATAGGTATCGAGCCCGTATTGGTGGCCAGCAACGCGTTGGGACGTGCGTGGGCTGCCGCTGCCCTGAAAACCTCATGCTTCAATTCCAGTCGCTCGGGCACAGCCTCAACCATCAGTTCCACGTCGGCGAGCGCCTCCTCTAGGCTAGTAGTGAAATATATGCGGTCCAGCACCTTGGCGGGCTCTTCCCTTATGGCGCCACGCTTGTAGAGCTTGTTGAGGGACCACTCGATCCGTTCCCGGGCGCTTTTCAGTATGCCGGGCGATACGTCCCTAACCCTGACGTTTATGCCCAATATGGCGAGCTGCTCGGCTATGCCGTGCCCCATAGTGCCGGCCCCAATAACCGCCGCGTTCCGTATGTCCTCAAATTTAACCAATCCCATAAAATTTCAAGTGGGTATACACAATTTATTACATTTACCATCATGAAGCTTGAAGTCGACTCAACCCTATAAATTGGGCATTGCGTAAACGCACATACATAAAAATTGGCGGGGGCCGCACGAACATGAGGCTACTGGTTTTTGCATTGGACGGCATGCCCTTTGACGCATTCTCGAAGCTGTCCGACGAACTCAGCAACATGTCCGAGCTGAGGGATGGGGGAAAATGGGGGACGTTGCGCGCCGTCGATCCGCCTATAACGGTCCCCGCATGGGCTTCCATGTTCACCGGAAGGGATCCCGGGGAGCTGGGGATATACGGTTTTAGGCACCTGAAGAGGGGAACGTACGAGGGATACATCGTGACGTCGCAGAGCCTTAGGGAGAGGTTTTTCTGGGAGGTAGAGGGACTGCGCTCCATAGTAGTCGGCTTGCCCCCGGGGTATCCGCCCAGGAAGTACGGCATATGGGTAAGCGACTTCTACACCCCCGACACCAATAGGCAGTGGACGTACCCGGCAGGCATAGCCGACGAGATAGTTGGGTCTGTGGGCGGCTACGTGTTCGACATACCCTACAGGACCGACAAGAAGGACGAAGCGTATAAGGGCCTGGTGGACATGACGGTCAAGAGGTGGAGAGCCGCCAAGATGCTCATGGAGAAGTACCCCTGGGACGTCTTCGTGCTGCATGAAATCGGCACGGACAGGCTGCACCACCTCTACCAAAAGTACTTCGACCCGCAGCACCCGCAGTATGTGCCTGGCACAGCCTACGAGGCTTACTTCAGCGAATACTACAAGCTTATAGACGGGCTGATCGGGGACCTGGTCAGAGCAGCGAAGAAGAGGTGGGGCGATCATATGGCCGTAGCGGTACTGTCCGACCATGGAAACCAGGCGCAGAGGGGCGTCTTCGCTGTTAATATGTGGCTTGCAGAACAGGGGTACCTCCACTTCAGGTCGGAGCCTGCCAGAGGCGAGGACATAGAGAGGAGCGAGGTGGACTGGAAGAGGACGCAGCTCTGGGCGTGGGGCGGGTACTACGCTAGGGTGTTCGTTAACAAGGCGGGGAGGGAGCCCCAGGGCATAGTCTCGGAGGAGGAGTACTGGGACGTTATTCGTGACTTTAGGCGCAAGGTAAAGGCCCTCAAGTGTCCCTGGGGATACGTGGAGTCTCAGGTCTACCGGCCCCAGGAGCTCTACAGGGCCGTGAAGGGGGACTACCCCGACCTCATAGTCTACTTCGACAACGTGCGCGTGAGGCCCGTGCAGACGGTGGGCTATGAGACGTACTGGCTATCGGAAAACGATAGGGGCCCCGACGACTCCCTCCACAGTTTCGACGGCATCTACATATTGAGCCCGTACGAGCCCGGTAAGAGGGACATGTACGCGGTTGACGTGGCGAGCGCGCTCGCCGGGCTCCTGAGGAAAAGGATTTAATCACATGCAACGGCACCTACGTGGAGGAAAGGAAGTACACTACGGTGTCCATACCCGTCACGCTATATAGGAGGCTAGAGTCCATGATACAGGGAACGGGGTTCAGGTCGGTCTCCGAGTACGTGACCTACCTGTTGAGGGAAATAGTCGCCATGAAGGAGGGGAGGGAGCCCACGTTGAGCCCCGAGGAAATCGAGGAGATAAAGAGGAGGCTCAAGGCGTTGGGCTACCTGTAGCTACATTTATTACCCCGTTTTCCAACACTATGATGGAAGACGTTTCAAGACAAATAGTACAGTTGGCGCGTCAGAACGGCTTTGAAGAGCTTACTGAGGAGGAGGCAGCAGCGAGGATCAGATCGCTGCCCCAGGACTCCCACATGAACTTCGTGTTGTCCAGGAGCGGCCGCAACCCGCTCCTCATGGCCGTATACAAGGACAATAGCGACATGGTCATGTTCAGGGCCGTGGACCCACAGTACATAGTGGTTTTGGACTTGCCGAGGAAATACCTTGAGGAGTTGAATGTAGACCCGCTGAAGCTGGAAAGCGACACGACCCGCATAGGCCTAGAAATGGCGCGCGAGAACAACATGCCGGTAGTACCTTTCCTCCTCCACTTGGCCTCCCTGGAGGACAAGGTGGCCGCGATACTGGGCGTCAAGTACTATACGGACCCAAACAACGAGGAAATGGTGACGGCGGCCACGGTGCTGCTTGACGCGGTGGCCACAAGCGATATGGTGGACGGCATTGTTAGGGCAATTAGGGACAGGAACTCCTAGTGTTTGCCCCTGTAAGAGCGCTTACATGTATTGCTGAGAGGCCTTCCCTAGCGCTGTGCCCATAGAGGCGCCCAAGGGGGCGTGCCAAGCATAGCCGTCCTGGGGGTATGCCCACACCGCGATTGTCAGCGGCCGAGCGCATGGCGTAGGACCTCCGCTATGTCCATGACCTTCACATCCATGTTGCGTGTCCTTACCGCGTCGCCGATCATTGCGTTACAGAAGGGACACATGGTGACCACCACGTTGGCGCCGGTTTTCCCAAGCTCCTTGGCCCTGACGTGGCTTATCCTTTCCCTTTCGGTGGCCACGTCGTACCAGTAGTTGGCCCCGCCTGCGCCGCAGCACATAGTGTTCCTCCCATTCCTGTCGGCCTCGGCTATGCGACCCACCCTGACAACGACCTTCCTCTGGGGCTTCACCACGTCGTTGTACCTGGCCAGGTAGCACGGGTCGTGTATAGTATATGTTTCGCCGCTCGCGCCGGGCCTTATGAGGCCCTCATCAATAAGCCGCGCCAAAAACTCTGAGTGGTGCACCACCTCCTCGATCTTCACGCCAAGCTGTGGGTACTCGTTCTTGAACGCGTTGTATCCGTGGGGGCATATAGTGACTATGCGCCGCACGCCGTACTTGGCGAAGAGCTCCCCGTTGCTAAGCGCTATCTCCTGGAACCTGGACTCCTCTCCCAGCCTACGGGCTGGATCGCCGCAACACGTCTCCGCGTCCCCCAACACGGCGAACTTGTCCAATACTCCCGCCTCCCTGAGCAGGCCCACGAACGCCTCAATTATCTGCCTAGCCCTACTGTCGAAGCTGCCCATACAGCCAACCCACAACAGGTACTCGAAGCCTGGATTCTCCTCGACCGTCTTGAGGCCAAGCTCCCTGAGCCAGCCGTGCCTATCCATGTTGCTCCTCGTGAGACTGTTGCCGTATTGGGAAAGCGAGAGGAGAAGGTCCCCCTTCTTCTTGTCCAGCTTGCCCTCGGCCACGAGGGCCCTCCTGACGCCGTAAATCGCGTCCAGGTGTCTGACCCTCACCGGGCAGGCTGACACGCATGCACCGCATGTCGTGCATGCCCACGCGGCCTCTTCGAGCACCTGGGCCACCGGGTAATCCGGCTTGCCCGCGTTGAGCGCTATGGTCCTCACGAAGAGCCGCGGCGACAGGGCCCTACCCGCCGACACGGCCGGACACACGGAGTCGCATGCGCCGATCTCCCCACACGAGTCGCAGGACAGCAACACGTCGCGGTCCACGTCTCCCACGGTGGCGTAGCCCGGCTTCACATCCTCTGCGGCCACCTTCCCCTCCAAGACCGAGCGAAGGTCAAAGGGCATCCTAAAGTGGGCCAGGCCGCGGCCGCTGTTCGCAATGAGGTTGGATGCCGGCTTGACGTAGTAGGCCAGGAGCATGAGGTTCCTAAACACAGCCACCGACTTGCTGAGCAATGGGCTCGCCAAGGCGAGCGCAACGTCGAGCAGGGTGAGGATTATTATTACCAGGAGCACCGACTGCATCTTGGCGGACTCTGCGGCGATGCGCCCCTCGGGGGCCAACGCCGCGTTGAGCCTCACGCTACGCTGAAGCACCACAAGACGCCACACAGCGGCCATGGCGAGGCCCACGATAAAGGGAAGGGACAGGGCCCAGATAATGGGGTCCACATATATCGAGTAGATCGCGGACAGGGCTATCCCAACTATGATCGAGAAGTGCATGAAGTTTATTGGTGATCTGAACGCGGAGGCCACCTCGTACCTCGCCGCATTGGCGAGGGAACGCGATAGGGGGACCCCGTACAATGACAGGCGTTTCACGACCCTGTAAACGAAGAGGGCCAACGTGGCCAGAACGGCTAGCGTCAGCGCCGCCTCAAGCATGCCCAACATACCAAATCGCACTATTAACACTTTGTTCGGACAGCGTGCTGGACGTGCATATGCGGATCTACAGTTTATAACGGTGTAGCCTACCAGCACCATGGACGTGGACGAGGCCGTGAGGGTGCTTGAGGCCAGGGCTGGGAACCCCACGTTTAAGCGTGCAGTTGGAAGCACCGTTGACGAGGCCGTGAGGACGCTCATACATGTACATAAGTGCAGCGTGTGCATTGACCTGGACAGGGCCATCGAGCTCCTCCAGAACCTCCACCTGTTCAGGATGCGCATGAGGAGGCTCATGGAGACCCTTGACGGACTGCTCAAGGGGAACCTGGCCAAATTATTGGAGGAGGTAGACATAGATGCGGACATGGCGCCGGAAGGGGGAGCACAGGGCATAGGCGACGCATATAAGGCGTTGCTCGGAGAGGTGGAGTCGTTCGAGAGCTACCTTGGGGACCTCGTGGAGATGGTGAGGGGCGCAAGGGCCAAATGCAGGGAGCGGGCTCCATGAGGCTTGCTGCCCTCTTCTCCGGGGGGAAGGACTCGACGTTGGCGCTGCACAGGGCGGTCGAGCTGGGCTACGACGTGGAAGTCCTGGTGAATATAGCCCCGGAAAGGGCCGACTCAATGCTCTACCACGTGCCCAACACCCAGTGGACCGCCCTACAGGCCGAGGCAATGGGGCTCCCAATAATACGGTTGGGCGCTGGGAGCGACGAGGAGGCCGCGTTACTTGGGGCGCTCCGCGAGGCCGCGCGCACGTATGGGGTGGAAGGGATAGTCACCGGTGCAGTAAGGTCCACGTTTCAAGCCACACGCTTCCAGAAGGCTGCGCGGAGGCTGGGCCTGTGGTGCTTCAACCCGCTGTGGCTCATGGACCAAAGGGCTGTCCTGCGCGAGACGCTGGAAAGGGGCTTCCAATACATAATCACGGCGGTGGCTGCGTACCCCCTTGGCGAGGACCTACTGGGCAGGCCCGTGGACTGGGGGGTCGCCAAGACATTGATGGGGCTCGGCGAATACATAAACCCTGCGGGGGAGGGCGGGGAGTACGAGACCTTTGTTTTATATGCGCCCCTCTTCAAGCGCAGACTCAAGGTGGTCGAGGCCGACCGAAGGTACAACAGGGAAACCTACACGGGCGAATACGTGATTAGGCGTGTGGTACTCGAGGAGCCAACATGACCGGGGAACGCGTCACCATAGTAGCCATGCCTGTCCAGAGGCTGCATATGGACGAGTTCGTGAGGCCGCTCGTGGACATAGTTGCGGGGCTGGGGCTGGCCCCCAGGATCGTCCACTACGCTGAGGGCCTCGAGGACGTCGAGCCGCCCATAATACTGAGCGGTACCGGGATAATGGATTACGCGTACCTCGACAGGCTGGACGTGTTTAAGCCGCTCACAGGCCTGGGGCCTGTGCTCGGCATATGTGCTGGGGCACAGGTCCTCGCGCTGCTCAGCGGAGGGACATTGATCGACGGCGAACTGATAGGGACGTTCTACGTGGAGGTCACGCGCGTCAATCCGCTGCTGCCCCTGGGAAGGGCTAGGGCGTATTTCCTGGCCACGAAGCTGGTGGTCCCCGGCGGGAACGTGGAGCCGTTGGCATACGTCGGGGAAAGCGTAGCGGCGTTCAGAGCGGGTAGCGAGGCGTACGGCGTCATGTTCCACCCGGAGGTGTACAACGAGGACGCGATAGTGAGGTTCCTCAACCTCAGTAAGGGCCGCTCGTAACCGCGCCGCGGGACGCCTGGGATACTAGGCGGGCGTACTTGCCCAGGAGGCCCCTGTGCTCCACGGGCTTCGGGCTCCACCTTGACCTCCTTTCCTCGAGCACTGACCGGTCCACATCTATGGTGATGGTGCCCCCCTCACAGTCTATGAGTATCGTGTCGCCGTCCTCCACAAGCGCTATGGGTCCCCCAACCGCCGCTTCAGGGGACACGTGGCCGACCATGAGGCCGCGCGTGGCCCCGCTGAACCTGCCGTCAGTGACCAGGGCAACCTCAGAGCCGAGGCCGGCCCCCACTATGGCCGCCGTGATCTTGAGCATTTCGGGCATGCCTGGAGCCCCCTTTGGACCCACATACCTGATGACCACCACGTTGCCCGGCCTCACCGCGCCGCGTTTGACCGCCTCGAATGCCTCGGCCTCGCTGTCAAACGCCAACGCCTCTCCCCGGAACCTGCACACGTCTGCGGCGCCTACCTTCAGGACCGCGCCCTCCGGGGCAAGGTTGCCCCAAAGTATCCTGATACCCGCATGGGGCTTGTACGGGGAGGAGACGTCGTAAATGGGGCCCCCAGAGACGGCGGGTACCGAGTACCTGTCCAACTCCTTGCCTATGGGCTCGCCGGTGACCGTCAACGCGTCCTCCCTGAGAAGGCCGGCCGACTTCAGCTTTCTCAGTATGGCGGGGGCCCCCCCAGCCCTGTCAAGGTCCACCATGGTGAAGGGCCCTGCAGGTCTGAGGGCTGCTATTACGGGCACCTTGCGGCTCACCCTGTCGAAGTCCTCCAGGGTCAGCTCCACGCCCGCCTCGTGGGCTATGGCGAGCAGGTGCAGTATGGCGTTCGTGGAGCCGGCCGTGGCCATGAGCGTCACCATTGCATTGTAAAGCGCGTCGTATGTCACCACGTCACGGGGCCTGATGCCCAGCTCCATGGCCCTCATGAGGGCCCTGCCGCTCTCCACCGCGTACCTGGCCCTGCGCGACGATGTGGCAGGCGGCGAGGCAGAACCCAAGAGGGAGACCCCCAGCGCCTCGGCTATTATTGCCATCGTGTTGGCCGTGAACAAGCCCTGACAGGTGCCATACGTAGGGAAGGAGAGCTCCTCGATTAGCCTAAGCTCCTCCTCGCCTATCTTGCCGGCTATATATGCCCCCACGGCCTCGAAGGCGTCCTCCACAGTCAACTGCCTCTCGCCGAGGTAGCCGCCCTCCCCCGTGCCGCCATAGAGGTACACAGAGGGCATGTTAAGCCTTACCATGGCCATGATTATCCCCGGCTGGGTCTTGTCGCAGCCGCCCACGCCGATCCACCCGTCGAAGCCGTGGCTATTTACCTGGGCCTCTATGGTGTCCGCTATGAGCTCCCTGCTTATGAGGCTGTAACGCATGCCCTCGGTGCCCATGTTTATGCCGTCGTTAACAACTATGGTGGGCACTGTAAGGGGAGCGCCGCCCCCCTCCCTGACCCCATCCTTCACGTAGTCCGCTAGTCTGAGCACGTGGTAGTTGCAGGGCCCGGCCTCCGACCATGCCGCCACTACGGCGGTCAGGGGCTTCCCGAAGTCGGCATCAGTAAAGCCCACAGCCCTGAGGTACACCCTGTGGGGAAGGTTGTCTACGCCGCTGTACCAAGCGCTGCTACGCTTAGCGTCCCCCATGGCGCCCGAAGACTAGGCGCCTCATCTCGGCGCCCACGGACTCTATTCTATGCGAGCGCATTTCGTCCATCAGACGCTTAAGCGTGGGCGCCCCACGCCTGTACTCCTCGACCCACTCCTTCGCGAACTCGCCGCTGCGCACGCGCAGGGCGGCCTCCACCATGCGTCTCCTTACGTCTTCCCCGATCACCTTTGGACCCACTGTAAGGCCCCCGTACTTGGCGGTGTCCGAGACCCCCTCAAGCATGCCCACTATCCCCCTCTCCCATATCAGGTCCATTATGAGCTTCGCCTCGTGGAGGACCTCGAAGTACGCCACCTCGGGCTGATACCCCAGCTCCACCAGCGTCTCGAAACCCTTCTTTATCAGCTCCATGAGGCCCCCCACGAGCACCGTCTGCTCCCCGATTAGGTCCGTCTCGGTCTCCTCGGCGAACGTGGTCAGTATGGCCCCAGCCCTAGTGGCGCCTATGCCCTTCGCTATTGCAAGGGCATGTTCAAGCGCCCTACCGCTTGCGTCCTGGTGAACTGCGACCAGCGCAGGCACGCCACGCCCCGAGACGTACATGTCCCGGACCGCGCGGCCAGGCCCCTTTGGAGCCACCATGACCACGTCCACTGTAGGTGGGGGCCTGATGAGGCCAAAGTGCACGTTGAAGCCGTGGGCGAAGTCCACCACTGCGCCGGCCCTGAGGTGCGGCGCTATGTCCCTCTCCCAGACCTCCGGCTGCGCCATGTCGGGGAGCAGCACCATGACTACGTCGGCCCTCCTCACGGCCTCCCCTATCTCGAAGACCTCGAACCCCTCCCTGGAAGCCTCTTCCCAGGACTTCCCTCCCTTCCTAAGCCCGAGTATTACCCTCAGGCCGCTGTCCCTCAAGTTAAGAGACTGGGCCCTGCCCTGTATGCCGAACCCCAATACGGCTATCGTCTTGTCTTTAAGGGGCTCCAGGGTAACCTCCTCGTCCCTGAATATCCTAGCCACGCTCCACCACGGATATCTCCATTACCTCGGGCAACCTCTCCAGTTTAGCCGCAAGCCATCTAAGCTCCTCGATGTTGCCCGATAGGCTCATCGTCATGTCATAGGCATCGCTGCTCTTCATAACGTTTGCGGACATGACAACGACCTTGGCCCGGCGCACCACGTCCATAATCCTGGCCAGCGCGTCCGCCCCATTGACGAATTTTAGGACTATCTCCGCCATATTAGCTCCACGTCCTCCATTCCGGGCGGCTTAACCGCGTCGGTCAGCCAGTCGCCGGGTTTGACCCATGGCAGGACTATGTCCTTGTCGTTATCGATCGTCACGTCTATTATTACGGGCTCGTTGTTGCGGAGCGCCCACTCCACGGCCTTGCCGATCTCCTCGTAGGTTGAGGGCCTCACGCCCTCTATCTCGTAGGCGTCGGCTATCTTGAGGAAGTCCGGCCTGTGGCTGAATTCGGTGGCTATGATCCTCCTCGAGTACATGTATATCTGCCACTGCTTGACCAGCATCAGGGCCCTATTGTCGAATATGACCACTATTATCGGCAGATTGTAGTCCCTGACCAGGGAAAGGTTGTTCATGGTCATCTGGAAGGACCCGTCCCCATCTATGCAGAGTACCGGCCTGTCCGGGGCGGCGAGCTTTGCGCCGAGGGCCGCAGGAACGCAGAAGCCCATTGTGCCCAGGCCCGCGGAGGTGAGGAACGTGCCCGGCACGTACACGTCCCAATGGAGCTCGGCCCACATCTGGTGCGATCCGACCCCAGTCACAGTTATTGAGTCCAGCGGCATGACGTGCCTAAGCATCTTCATCACCTTCCACGGGGCAAACGACGTGAACTCCCTCTCCCATTTCTCCAACGCCTCCTCGAACCTAGCCCTAATCCACCGAAGCCAGGCAAGGAACTCCTCGTTACGCCTCATTCCGTTGGGCAGATACGATATTATTTCCCTTAGCGCTATGGCCGCATCTGCAATTATCGAGACGGAAGGCTTCACGTTCTTGCCGACCTCGCTTCTATCCACATCCACATGTATTATTTTCTTGTCGGCCAGCTCCTTGAACCTACCTACAGTCCTATCGGAGAACCTTGTGCCGACGGCGAGGATCACATCGGCGTTGGCCAGGGCCGCGTCGGCCTCCAACCGTCCGTGCATCCCCGAGGGACCCATATACAGGGGATGGTTATGGGGTATCGCGTTCTTACCGGGAAATGTGCTCACTATGGGGGCCCCCAACATCTCCGCGAGCACCAACACCTCGTTTGTTGCGCCGGACCAATAGGCGCCTCCCCCCACGAGAATCACGGGCCTTTCAGCCTCCAGCAACAGTTTGACCGCCTTCAGTATGTCCTCCTTGTTTGGCATGGGCGGCATGAACTTCTCGTAGTTGACCCTCATGTAGCCGTCGCCGCCCGTTGAGGAGGCAAGCTGCACGTCCCTGGGCAGGTCCAGGAGGGTGGGGCCGGGACGGCCCATCATGGAGATCTCGTATGCGGTGTTGAACGCGGGAACAAGCTCGCTTGGGTCCTTGACCAGGTAGGCGAACTTGGTTATGGGGGAAACCACGCCAACTATGTCCGTTTCCTGGAACGCGTCCCTACCGAACATCGACGTGGGGACCTGCCCCGTCAGAACAACGAGAGGGGCAGAGTCCATGAATGCGTTGGCAACGCCCGTCACTACGTTGGTGGCGCCCGGCCCGCTGGTGACGGCGGCCACGGCGGGCCTGCGGGAGATCCGCCCGTAGGCCTCGGCCGCGTGTACAGCCCCCTGCTCATGCTTGAACAGAACAACCTCTATGTCATTGGTAAAGTAGAGGGCATCGAAGAGGGGCATAATGGATCCGCCCGGTATGCCCATGAGGTGCCTAATCCCCCTCTTGACCATTACATCGACGAGCCTATCAACGGCCCTGTTAGGACGGGCTATTCGAGCCCCGAAATTTCCGAGCCTACCCCCGACTCTGTCATAAGTACAGAGATCAACGCCCTATTTAAACTTTAGCTTTCGACAAGGCCGCTATAGATGGAAAAGTTTAAAATACATAGTTTATTTTCCGGCCATGAGCACGGAAACGGGGCTCGCCTAATCCGGGTATTTGACACCACTTTAAGGGATGGAGAACAGATGCCCGGGGTGGCGCTCCGCATAGATCAAAAGGTGTCCATCGCCAAGGCTCTGGAGGAGCTCGGCGTCAACATGATAGAGGCCGGATTTCCCGCCGTCTCTCGATCCGAGTATAATGCGGTCAAGACCATAGCGGCCGAAACATACAGGTCTGATATAGTGGCCCTAGCTCGTGCCAGTAGGGCCGATATAGATGCAGCAATCGACTCCGACGTAGACATGGTGCATATATTCATAGCGACTTCCGATATACATATAAAGTATAAGCTAGGCATAGATAGGGAAGGGGTAGTAGCGCGCACCGTTGACTCGGTGGAATACGCGAAGGCCCACGGCGTCAAGGTGCTGTTCAGCGCCGAGGACGCTACTAGAAGCGACCTAGACTATTTGGCCAGCGTATACAGCGCTGCTGTTGATGCAGGCGCCGATGAAATAAACATCCCTGACACTGTGGGGGTCATGACGCCGAGCAGGATGAGGTACCTCGTGTCGTTCATTAGGGAACGGGTGCCGGGAGTGCCCATACATGTACACTGCCACAACGATTTCGGCATGGCCACCGCCAACACGATTGCCGGCGTAGAGGCTGGAGCCGACGTGATACAGGTCACTGTGAATGGGTTCGGCGAGAGGGCCGGGAACGCATCCCTGGAAGAGACTGTGGCGGCCCTACACTTCCTCATGGGGTACAGGACCACTATAAACCTGAAGCGGCTGTACGATGTGTCCATGTTGGTGTCCAAAATGTTCGGCGTGAGGCTTCAGCCCAACAAGGCCATTGTGGGCGATAACGCCTTTTCCCACGAAGCCGGTATACACGTGCACGGCGTTATAAACAACCCGTTCACCTACGAGCCCATCAGCCCGGAGGATGTAGGGGCAACGAGGAGGATAGTTCTGGGCAAGCACTCGGGGCGCCACTCCGTCGAGTGGGCTTTAAAGGTGCTCGGCTATACTCCCAGCGATGCACTTGTCACACACCTCCTCGACAGGATTAAGGAGCTTGCTGAAAACGGGGTCAAGGTGGACGAGCAGGTCATTAGGGGCCTTGTTGCCGAGTACATGGACGGAGCTTAACCCTGATTCTGAGCTTCCATTCTCTGGCGGCTTGCTCACATGCCTCCCGAAACGGTCTCTTTGTGCTACGCCACCCCGTTGCCCCCATGTAGTCGATTTGGGGACCCCATGGGCGAAGCGTCGTTGCCTGGCGTCAGCAATGGGATTGAGACTCCTGACATGCGTCGACGGGACGTAACTGGGCGCCGCATAGCCGGGGCACCATGATAGGCGGACTGCTAAGGGAAATAGTGGGTGAGGGGCCCTGCGACAGCATCCTGTTCTCCGGCGGCCTAGACTCCACTTCAGTTGCCTGGGCACACAGAGCGCTGGGTGTGAGGCCTCGCCTCGTCCACGTGCAGCTGATCGATTCGATGGGGCCCGACCTGGAATATGCCCTTGTCGCGTCCAGACACCTCGCGATGCCGCTCCACGTGGTGTGGGCCACGATGGCTGACGCCATGAGGGCCGTAAGGGAGGTGGTGGACATATTGGGAGTTTTTAACCCCATGGAGGTGGTGAACTGCGCGGCCCAGTACCTGGCGCTGGAGGAGGCCGCGTCGCTGGGCCTGCGCCGGGTATGCACGGGGGACGGCGGGGACGAGCTCTTCGCCGGGTACAGCTACATGGCGAAGATGGGGCCCGACGAGCTCGACAGATATATAAGGGACCTGGTCACGCGGTGGCGCTTCTGCGCCTTCGACATGGGGCGGAGACTGGGGATAGAGGTGGTGGCGCCGTTCACCGATAGCAGGATGGTGAGGTACGCACTTGAGGTGGATCCCCGTGAAAAGGTGCGCGAGGGCATGGGCAAGTACGCGCTGAGGAAGGCTATGGACGGCCTTCTTCCCGAACAGGTGGTTTGGAGGCGTAAGGACCCGATAGAGGTTGGCAGCGGTTTCCGCTACCTGTACAGTGTGCTGGAGGACATGGGCCGCGACATCGATGTCGGGATGGGGTTGAGCGGCGCCCAGAAATATCTGTATAGTCTTTTCAGGGAGCTGGGAAAAACCTATGAGAGGTACGGGGAGTGCCCAGCGTGCGGGTACAAGTTGTCGAGGGGGTACTGCCACATGTGTGGGTACTATGGCGCTATGCCTTGAGGCCGCCCGCCACCGCCTTCATGTACTGGCGATGCGCCACTGCGTACAGTACTATGGGGACCACTATGGCGAGCGTGGAGGCCGCGGTGAGGTGGCCCCAATTGGGGTTGTAACGCGAGACGAACTTGGTCACTGCGGCTGTGGGCGGCCACAGTTCTGGGGGCAGGAACACTACTGCGTATAGCAGGTCGTGCCACACCCATATGAACTGTATCATTGCTATGCTGAAGAGGGCGGGCCTCATTATGGGCAGCACGACCCTGGTCAGGGTGCCCCAGACCCCGAGCCCGTCTATGTACGCGGCCTCCTCATAGTCGCGCGGCATCGCCTTCAGGAAGTTGTACAGGTATATTGTTATCCATGGCGTCCCATAGGCCGAGTGGACCAGTATTATCCAGAGGAACGACAGTACTGGGTCGGGCGGCACAACCCTCTTCGCTATGAGTAGGGGAATAACCACGCTTATCTGTGGTATTGTCTGGAGCAACACCAGTAACGTGAATAGGGCGGACCTCAACCTGAAGGTGAACCGGGCCACCCCATAGGCGAGTAGGGCCGACGCAGCGATCGGTATGGCGATCGCGCCTGCAACAATTATGAACCCGTTGACCATGCTGTTGGCAAAGCCCCTCGACAGAACCTCTACGTAGTTGTCCAGCGATACGTCCCTGAGCGCCCACCAGCCCTCGGAGGACACCACTGCGGTCGACTGCAGCGATGCGAACACGATTCCGATGAGGGGGATCGCCCACACTATTACTACGGCCCAACCCACCACGGTAAGTATGAGCCTCCTCATAGCGCGCGCCTAATGGCGATATAGGTTATGGCCAGGCTGAGCGACGTTAGCACGGCGGCCACCGCGGAGGGGCCTCCCAACTCGAAGCTGTACTGGAGTAGGTAGTACACGTAGTACGCCAGGTTCATGAGGTTCAGCGGCGGGCTCTCGGCGCCCAGAACGTATATTATGTCGAACAGTCTCAGCACGTACAGTATGGACATTATGGAGTTTATGATGAACGCGGGCCTCAGCTGGGGCAAGGTGACGTGCACAAACGTCTGCAATCGTGATGCGCCGTCTATACTTGCGGACTCGTACAACGTCCTGGGTATGCTCTCCAGGTTCGCCAGGAATGTTATGAAGGTGAAGCCCACCCATGACCACGTGGCGAGCAGCACCAGGGCATATATCTGTAGTTGTGGGTCGAAGAGGTAGGCCTTTGGGGGCACCCCAAACGCGGAGAGCAGCACGTTGTATGCCCCGATCCTCGGGTCCAGGGAGAGGATCCACGCTATGCCCACCACAGAGGGGGGAATCACCATCCCAGCGGCAATTAGTGGCGCCATGACGAAGTACCCCAACGGCCTGGCATGGACAAGCACCGCAAATGCCAGGCCCACGGCAATCGAGAGGGGTATGACCAGCAGCAACATCACGGTGTTCAGGAAGGCCTTCTGGAACCTCGCGTCATCTACGAACTTCTGGAAGTGGCAGAGGCCGCAGAACTGTGGGGCCCCGCCAAGCGGCCATACCATGAATGCCAGGACGAAGTTGAAGAATATGGGGTAGATAACGAAGAAGCCTACCAGGGCAAGGCCCGGTATAAGCAAAAAAGATATTGTTCTAGCCACCGCCCATTCGCGACTGGACGGTGGACTTTAGGCCGTCGAATATCTGGCTCCAGTTGTCCGGGTTGGCCCAGAGCTCGAACAGGGCGTTCCAGATCTCCTGCTGCAGCTCCGAGGGACGTATGTTGTCGTCCAGGTCCACCACCACGCCGCGCTCGGACGCCAGGCTCAGTATAGTCTGGTCGACCGGCGACATGACGTCGCTGGGCACCCTCTTGTTGGTGGGCAGGTAGCCGCCGGCCTCCACCATGGCCCCCTGGTACTCTGGGCCGCCCAGCCACTCAGCGAACCTGATGGCCGCGGCCTTGTTCGGCGCGTTCTTAGGCACTATGGCCCAGTCCCCGCCGGCTATGATGGGCTGGGTTATCCCCTCCCTGTACGACGGCCACGGCACCAACACGTAGTCCTTACCGGGCTCAAACGTGACGCCAAGCTCCTCGGCGCTCTTGGCTATGAACAGGGTTATCCAGTTGCCCATTGGGTACATGGCCACCTCGCCCTTGACCAGCCTCGGCACCTGGGCCTCCCACTTCTCCGATATGCGCAGGTCCCTATCACCGAAGCACCCGCGTTTCAACATCTCGGCAAGCAATCTGAAGGACTCCCTAACCTCGGGCCTGTCCCACGCTGCGGGGTCGTATGTCAGCGCGTCATGTAGCTCCGCGCCCCCAAGCATTATGAGCATGTGCTCCCATATGTCGGACAACGGCCACTTATCCGCCGCGCCGCTGGCCAGAGGCTGTATACCGGCCGCGCTCAGCTTTTCGCACGCGGCCAGTAGGCCCTCAAAGGTCCTCACGTCGTCAGGCGTCAGACCGGCCCTCTCAAGGGCCTTAACGTTGACCCATATGCCCGGCTTAGCCCACATCTTTATCGGGACGGCATAATAACTGCCGTCCCTACCCCTCACGGCCTCAAGGAAGTACCTGTTGACCAGGTCCGCCTCCAGCCTACTGGCCACGTCGTCGAGCGGCTCAAGGAGTCCGCGTTCGCCCAATTCCACAATTCTCTGGGGCCACGGCAATAGGGCCACGTCGAACTGGACGTTCCCAGCGAATAACTGCTGAGTGACCACGTCCCAGATCTTTTCCTGTATCACGTATTCCACTGGGCTCTCCCTGTATAGGGAGATGGCCCTCTCGAAGTTCTCCCCTTCAACGCCCGCCCACTGCCCATATATCACTACGGGCCCCCCCTGTGTTGGGGCGGGAGATGGGGTCTCCGCGGGCGTTGGGGCCGCTGGTTGCTGGGGCTGGGCCTGCTGCGATGCGAACCATGCCAACGCTGCTAATACAATTACTACTATTATTATGATGCCAACGAGGGCTCCTCTGCCCATAGAATGAAGACACTACACTATAATAAATATTTCCACTCGCAAGGAACAACGGCGAGGAAACGCGCGTAGGTAAATATATACCGTCAACACGGCTAATCACCATGCGCGTCGAGATAGGCCCAGAGCTGAACGGCCTAGGGATAAAACTTGGAGTGTGCCTAGTAACGGGCATAAACAATAGTGTGCGCCACGACGAGGTACGCATGTACGTACGCAGGGCCGTCGATTCTGTCCGTTCGTCTATGGGGCTGGACGCGCTTAAGGACCACCCTATTATAAGGGCATACAGGGACTTTTATTGGCGCGTGCTGGGGATAGACCCGACCAAGCAGAGGCCTGCCCAGGAGGCGCTCTTGCGTAGGGTGCTCAGGGGAGAGGAGCTGCCGAGCATAAATCCGGCGGTGGACGTGGGTAATGCGGTCAGCGTCATGTACATGGTCCCCATCGGGCTTTACGATGTGCAGCGCATAGGAAGCGAACAGTTGACTCTGCGTAGGGCGCGCAGGGGAGAGATGTTCAGGCCCATCGGGGGCGAGCCTAGGCGGCTCGACGAGGGCCAGATAGTGCTGGCAGCGTCCAATTCCAAGATACTCCACGTGTTCCCCTATAGGGATTCCGTTGAGACGGCGGTAACGGAGGCCACCAGAGACATACTGATCATTAGCGCCGGCGTTCCCGGCATAGACGAAGGGAGGCTACGCGACTCCGCGGCCGAAATCGCACGCGTGTACGTGGAGCTGCTCTCGGGCAACGTGTCCATGGGGCCCACAGTGGTGTGACGTGTAAGGCTACTGTTCCCCCAACACGGCCACCTTGAAGCGCGCCCTTGCCGAGCCCCACGGCACCTCGGTATACGACAACACGGCCCTGTCACCTGCCGCCAATATGCTGAACGGCAGCCTAAATACGCGGTTTCCGCCCTCCATCTTGGCGACCCACATGCTCCTTAGCCCTTTCCCAGCGTCCAGGGCCTCTACTATGACATCGCCGAGCCTCACCTGGTAGGCTATATAGACCACATCGCCGGTCGAGTCGGCCACGAGGATCGTCGCGTTTATCCTGCGCATGGCCAGTGTGTCCCCAGTTGCCTTGTCCAGAAGGATAATGGTGTATTCGCGCATCAGCTGTATGAGTCCCCTCTCCGGCTCGCGTACCGGCGTGTAGTGGGGCTCCACCACTGCGACGAAGCCGGAGTCTGTCGTGAGGAGCTTGTAGCCGCTTATTCCTCCCTTGACATAGAAGTGGTTTATCCAGAGGGGCTCCCCCTTGGACATGTCGAACGCGAACAACGCGAGCAGTCCCTCCCCCTCGAATATCTGCGCCACGTAGACGCCGGCCAGAAGGAGATCGCCGGCCACCACAAGCGGCAGATTGTGGCCGCCGCCCATCATCTCGGCGCCGCTTCCCGGCAGGCCCGGCACAGTGGCCATGGACTCGGCCCTGGCCAGAAGCTCGCCGCTTGACTTGGCCACCTTGTAGGCCACCACTCCAAGCCGCTTCTCATTGTTATTGCGGACAAGCGCAGCTGCGTATACGTAGTCCCCAGAAATCACGACTTGGCCGGGGGTAAGGCTCAGGATGTTGCCCTCGACGTACGCCAGGGGCTCGGGATACTCCCTGGACCAGGCCACCTGCATGTTGAGGAGGTCGATGGCCTTGAACGTCACTAGGCCGCCTCGGTCATAAGCGTAGTAGAACATCAGGTTGTCGGTCCTCGACCAGTAGGCAGTGTACCAGCCAGGTTGGAATTGATCCGCGGGTCTTGTGTGCTCTGCAACCGTCCTGCCCTCCTTGTCCAGTATCAGGAAGCCCGGGCCAGACATGTAGATGTACTTGTCGTCCACCCACTCAAGACTGTACCTTCCCCCACCCCTAGCATCGGTGGGATCCACCACGAAGCCCGTCTCGCACGTGTATGGATCTATGTACCACGTGTCTATTCCGTAGGCCCGGCGCCCGTCGAACACGGGCAGCACGGTGCCCCCAACCATGACGTCCCTCCCATTGGCGCCCCTGAAAACCGCCCTGTAGTAGCCGCCGTACCTAGGCCCGTCCACCACGCAGATAACCCCGGGGCCCACATCGGGGCTTGCGGTTGGCCCCGCCGGTTCGCTTCCCTGCGCCGCGTCACTCAACAAGTTGGTCAACACGAACATGCCGATTAGGACCGCCGGTATCGACAGGACTAACACCAATATGAACAGCAATATAGACTTCAACATTGGCACCAACGGAGTTCGAATAAATAACGATTACCCGCACAATCCCCTAAGCCTCCCCTCACGTCAGATAGACGGAGTCTATCGGCCCCACGGCCGCGGCGACGTCCCTCAGCCACTGCGCCGCGTCGCTGCTCCCGCACCTCCTTATCAATGGTACCATCACGACATTCCGCTTTACAAAAAACTCGTAGCCGTCGGTCCCCTCCTCGAACACCGTGTTTCGGTCGCCCCACCGCCAGTAGTACTTGTGCCCTCGGGGGTCCACCCCCTCGAAGGGCCTCTCCAAGTACACGTTGAAGCTCACCCTGGTTGTTACGCTTACCCTGCCGCTCCACTTGTTGGGTACGTTCACGCTCACCAGGTACACGTCTCTATTCCAGGGAATGGCCCGCTCGACGAGGGCCTCCACAATGCGTGCAACCGACTCTAGGGCGCCCTCGTCTGGGCTGGTGCCCTTAGGCACCTCCCAGGATACTGCAAGGGCTCCCTTGCCCAGCGCGGCCGCCTGGTATGCAGCGCCCACCGTGCCGCCGCCGTAGAAGGCCTCGAACCCTATGTTTTCCCCCATGTTTATCCCAGACACTACTAGGTCTACGTCGGGCGCCACTACCTTGAGCCCCATGAACACGGCGTCAGCCGGAAACGCGTTGACCACGTATACGCCGCACATCTTGTACAGGCGCAGCGGCTTGTGGTAGGTCCGCGCGAACCCGCTCGCGCTTCGCTGTCTCTCTGGCACGACAACCACAACATCATGGCGCCGTTCCAAGACCCTCCTCAACGCGGCCAGGCCAGGGCTGTGGGGACCGTCGTCGTTGGTTAGCAGCACTTTCACGGGACGAATGTAGCAGGTGTTTTTATGCTTAGGCCCAGGTCTCCACACTTTTAAAGTGGGCGCTGGTCCATCCATATGGAGCTGCCTAGGCCCAGTATAGGGATATACCTAACCGCTGGCTGGCCGTCGATAGGCGCCGTGAGGACTCTTGTAGAAGAGGCGCCGACGGACTTCCTCGAGGTCGGCTTGCCGACTCACAACCCCAAGTACGACGGGCCGTTCATCAGGAGGACGCACAGGGAGGCCGAGGGCCCCAGGGGCCTGGAGGCGTTGAGGCACATACCCAAAAGGGGCAGGCTGGTCGTCATGGCGTACGCCGAGGACTACGTTAGGTCCCTCGAGGAGGCGGTCTCGGCCGTCTCCTCGATGGGGGCCCTCTCACTATTACTGCCAGATCTACTCGTGGATTACCCCGATATCTTGGGCGAGTACGTGAAGCTCTGTGACAGGTACGGCATGAGGCCCTCGTTCTTCCTTCCGGGCAAGTTCCCTCACGGGCTGCTTCAAAGGATAGCCGAGTACGACCCAATTTTCGTTTATGTTGGCCTCTACGCGTCCACGGGGATAAGCCTCCCCATATACGTGGAGAGGAACCTGAGACTTGCACGGGAGCTGGCCCCCAACACATTCATAGTGGCTGGGTTCGCCGTGGACTCGTCTGAAAAGGCGGTTAGGCTGGTGGAGTCCGGCGCTGACGGCGTTGTGATTGGAACGGCGTTTTTGAGGAGGCTGGCCAAGGGAACGGGCGAGGCTTTGGCGTTTATTAAGGACGTCGTCCTTGGGTTCAGGGAAAAACTTAAAAATAGTGGTACCGCGGGGGTTTCAATGAGTCGGTCGGGGTGGTAAATAGGTGGTACAACATCGCGGCAGACCTGCCCTATCCATTGCCGCCTCCAAGAGATCCGGATGAGGGGGAAAGCAGGATAGCGCTGTTATCCAGGATATTCCCCCAGGCACTCCTGGACCAGGAATTCACCGCCGAGAGATGGGTAACGATCCCCGAGCCGGTCCGCGGGGCATACGCGAAGATGGGCAGGCCGACGCCTCTTATGAGGGCCGAGGCGCTTGAGAGGCTCCTTGGAACCAAGGCCCACATCTATTACAAGTACGAGGGGGTCCTTCCGGTAGGCAGCCACAAGCTGAACACGGCGTTGGCACAGGCATACTACGCGTCGATCGAGGGGGCCGTAGAGGTTGTCACCGAGACAGGGGCGGGCCAGTGGGGCCTAGCCGTGTCCCTGGCCTCGGCCCTCTTTGGGCTGAAGGCCACGGTTTTCATGACGCGCAGCAGTTATCTGTCCAAGGTGCAGAGACGGGTATTGATGGAGGTGTATGGGGCTACAGTCCATCCGAGCCCGAGCGGCGTCACGGAGGCGGGGAAGGCATATGGGGGGGATCATCCGGGGAGTCTCGGAATAGCTATATCAGAAGCCGTGGAATACGCGTTATCGCATGAAGGCAGGCGCTACCTGCCGGGAAGCGTCATGGAATTCGTGTTGATGCATCAGACCGTGATAGGCCTGGAGGCGATGGGGCAGCTTCCCGAGGGGCCGGACATATTGGTGGCATGTGTCGGTGGCGGCTCCAACTTCGGCGGGTTCACATACCCGTTCATAGGCGCCATGTTGAGAGGGGAGGACTACCTGAAGGTGAGGTTCGTAGCCGCGGAATCTGCCGCCGCGCCGAAGCTAAGCGGGGGGCGATACGACTATGATTTTCCCGACACCGCGGGGATACTCCCAATGATAAAGATGTACACGCTTGGGAGGGGCCACGTGACCCCGCCAATACATGCCGCAGGTCTAAGGTATCATGGGGCAGCGCCAAGTCTCTCGTTGCTGAGGAAAATCGGCGTTGTTGAGGCCAGAAGCTATGGCCAGGACGAGGTCCTGTCTGCGGCCAGGCTGTTCGCAAGAGCCGAGGGCATAGTCCCCGCCCCTGAGAGTGCCCACGCCGTGAAGGCCGTCATCGACATAGCCGGAGAGGCGCCGGAAGGCGCCGTCATAGCGTTCAACCTGTCCGGCCATGGGCTCCTTGACACGGACGCCTATGCCCGTTGACGCAGTGCGCCACGTGTTGAGGAAACTCGCGGATGGGGGCAACATGACCGTGGATGAGGCGCGCATGGTGGGCAATGTCCTGCTCAGGGGGGAGGCGGACCCCGTCGAGGTGGCCGCCGTGCTCACCGCCATGAGGGTCAGGGGCGAGGCCAGCGGGGAGGTCGCCGGCCTGGCCATGTCGCTTAGGGACAACGCGGTCAAGGTCCCCATAGACGTAGAGGCCATCGACACGGCGGGGACCGGGGGCGATGGGAGCGGCACCATCAATCTGTCCACGGCGGCCGCCATAGTTGCGTCTGCGGCCGGCGCATACGTGGCCAAGCATGGCAACAGGTCCGTGACCGGGGTATGCGGCAGCGCGGACCTCATGGAGGCGCTCGGCTACAGGCTTGATATAGGACCCGAGGCCGCCTCGCGGGCGCTCCGCAGGGTCCGCTTCGCGTTCCTGTACGCCCCCAACTACCACCCGGCCATGCGCCACGTGATGCCTGTGAGGCGTAAGCTCCCCTTCAGCACCGCCTTCAACTTGGTAGGTCCCCTCTCCAACCCGGCAATGGTGAGGAGACAGGTCCTAGGCGTGTCGTCGCTACGGTACATGGACGTGGTCGGAAACGCAGCGCTCATGATAGGCTACGACCACCTCCTCGTAGTCCATGGGGAGCCGGGAATAGACGAGGTTTCTCCTCAGGGCGCCACAAGGGTGCTCGAGGTGAGGGGCCGCAACATGGAGGGGTACGTGGTGATGCCCGAGGACCTCTCAGCGCCTAGGGTCGAGGTGCCTCGGGCGGCCAGCAGGGAGGAGGCGGTGGAGCTCACGTTGAGGGGGTTGCGGGGGGAACACAAAGGCGCTGCAATCGCGATATCGGTCAACGCGGCTGCCGCCCTTTATGTTGCCGGCGTCACGTCGAGCCTCAGAGACGGATACGAGCTGGCCATGCAGACGATCCAGGAGGGAAAGGCGTACGGACATGTCAAGGCCGTCGTTGAGTCGAGCCATGAAGGTTAAGATCTGCGGCATAGCTAGGTATGAGGATCTGGAGCTCGCCGATGCCGTGGCCGACTACGTGGGCTTCATAGTGGACCCGGCCGTGCACAGTAGGAGGAGGATAGACCTTGCATACGCCAGGGACCTGGCGTCTACCCTGTCCAGGGCGATACCGGTGCTCGTGTATCTGAGCCGCGATGCATACAACGCGGTGGAAGACGCAGCCCGCTACGGTTTCCCGGTGGTCCAACACCACGGACGGTTCCCCGACGACGTGTACGAGTTCGCCAGTGGGATGGGCATCAAGGTGGCCCCCGTGGCCACCTACATGGGCCAGAGTATAGAGGACTACGTCGGGGAGGTTAAGTCTCTGCTCGCCAAGGAGCACGAATATGTGCTGGTGGACGCGGCCAAGGGGAACGAAGCGCGGTACGAACATGGCCTAAAGGTGCCTCTGCGCGTGTACAGGGCCGTGGCCCGCCTAGGCAGGGTGGCCCTGGCCGGGGGAATAGGGCCTGACAACGTCCATGCCGTGAGGGCCCTTGAGCCGTATATGATCGACGTGGCCAGCGGAGTCGAGGCCGAGCCGGGAGTCAAGGACCCCGAGAAGATCGCAATGCTGGTCAGGGCGCTGAGATGAGGAAGATACCCCTATCCAGGTTGCCGGCGCCCCATGACTTGGCCCGCGAGATGTATTCGAGGGGCGACTTCGTGGCCCTGTTCGAGTCAGGGGAGGGGTTCCCCGACAGGGCAAGGTTCACCATCGTCGCCTGGGGAATCAAGGACTTGCACGAGCACTACGAGGGGACCGGCGACCTGTATGGAGCAGTCAAGGCGATGTACAGGAAACTTGACCGTAATGGCGGCCCCTTTGGAGGCGAGGTGGCCGTGGGCATATTCCACTACGAGGCGACCGTGTACATGGAGCCGTATCTCCGCGACGTGCTGCCAATGGACCACTCTGCGCCCCTAGCGACCGTGATTGTTCCCCGTAACGTGGTCATATACGACAACCTCCTGAAGAGGGGCTACGCGTTGGGCGAGGTGCCCCGCGTGGAGCCCCAGGCGGCTGGACGTTTCCACGTCGAGGGGCCTATATCCATGACGGATAGGTCCCTCTTCATGGGCTGGGTCGAACACGCCCTTGATAGGATAATGGATGGGGACGCGTTCCAGATAGTGGTCTCCCGTTGGGAGGACTACACGGTTAGCGGCGACCTCTTCGCGGTGTACGAGGAGCTGGCGAGACGGAACCAGTCCCCATACATGTACTTCGTCCATGCCCCCACCGAGACGTTAATAGGGACCTCCCCAGAGCTCCTAGTCAAGGTGGACAGCGATAGAGCCGAGACCCATCCCATAGCAGGCACGAGGAGACGCGGGTCCAACGACGTGGAGGACCTCGAGCTCGAGGACGACATGTTGTCGGACGAGAAGGAGAGGGCAGAACACGTGATGTTGGTGGACCTAGCGCGCAACGATCTGGGCAAGGTATGCAAGTTCGGCACTGTTAGGGTGGCCGAGTACATGGCCGTCGAGAAGTACAGCCACGTGCAGCACATAGTCTCGCGCGTTGTGGGCATGCTCGACAGGGGAATGGACGTAGTGGACGCCCTATGGGCCACGTTCCCAGCCGGCACCGTGACCGGCGCCCCAAAGCCCAGGGCCATGGAGATAATAGGCGCCTTGGAGGGAGAGCCGCGTAGGGCCTATGCAGGCGCCGTTGGGCTCATGTACCCCAATGGGGGCGAGTACGCCATAGTCATAAGGACCATAGTGATCAGGAATGGGCGTGCTAGAATACAGGCAGGCGCCGGAGTTGTCCATGACTCGACGCCGCAGAGGGAACTGGCGGAAACCGACAATAAATTGGCCGCGTTGAGGGACGCGCTATGTCGGACCTAACCCTAATAGTGGACAACTACGACAGCTTCGTCTACAACCTGGCCCAGATCGTGGGCGAGCTGGGGAGTAGGCCTCTAGTGATACGCAACGACGAGCTCACCGTCAAAATGGTCGAGAGGATTAGGCCCGACAGAATAATCATATCTCCGGGGCCGGGGACCCCCCTGAGGGAGAGGGACGTCGGGGTATCCCCCCATATAGTGAGGGTGTTTGGCCCCCGCATACCGATACTTGGGGTCTGCTTCGGCCACCAGATAATAGGCGTCGTGTACGGCGCCAAGGTCAGGAGGGCCAGGACAATTAAGCACGGCAAGACGAGCAAGGTCAGGCACAGCGGCGGACCGCTGTACATGGGTATTGGCAACCCGTTCACCGCCATGAGGTACCACAGCCTCGTCCTGGACGACGTGCCAAGCCACCTAGTCGTTGAGGCCGTTTCGCTTGACGACGGCGAGATAATGGGCATTAGGCACGTGGAATACCCAGTGTACGGTGTACAATTCCACCCGGAGTCCGTTGGGACTGAGGACGGCTACAAAATGCTGAGGAACTTCCTGGACAGGGTATGAGTTTCCTTGAAAGGGCGAGGGCCGCATCGCTTTTGAGGTCTATGTACGAGCCAGACCCGCCCCCTAGGGAATTCCCAATACTCGATCTTAGGGGCGCGTTGCAGGGCACTTGTATCGCCATAATAGGCGAGTACAAGAGGGCGTCCCCCCGAGGCATCATAAGGACGGACATGGCGCCGTGGGAATACTTCGAGACCATCGTCAACCATGTGGACGCCTTTTCAGTGCTTACTGAGCCTCTGTGGTTCCTAGGGGACTACAGGTACGTCGGCATTGCCAAGCGGTTCGGGAGACCCGTGCTCTTCAAGGACTTTGTGACGTCCCATAGGCAGGTCTGGCAGGCGTTTGGATACGGCGCCGACGCGGTGCTTTTAATATACGACCTTCTGAGCGGCGAGGCGCTGGCGGACCTAGCCGACCATGTATCTAGGCTCGGCATGACGCCGCTGGTGGAGGTCAGCGCGCCGCACCAGGTGGCCGAAGTGGTGGAGCTCGGCATAGACGCGGTCATAGGGGCCAACACTAGGGACCTACACACGTTAGAGGTGTCCCCGGCAAGGGGCAAGGAAATAGCCAGGGAGGCTGTGAAGAGGGGGCTCCTCACGGTGCTGGAGAGCGGCATCAAGGGCAGGGAAGACGTAGCCGATGCGGCTTCCATGGGGGTGCACGGGGTGCTCGTAGGCACAGCACTCATGTTGAGGCCCCAGCTAGCCGAGGAGCTAAAGATGGCCGCTTGCGCTCAGTAAACGTTATATATAGTTTATCTATTTTGAGAAATGCAAAGGACCGCTATATGCCCCAACTGCGGTAGGCCCGTCAAGGCAAGGCAATGCGGCAACGAGGACCTTTCCAGCCAGTACATCATAGTCAAGTATTGTTGCCCACGCTGCGGCTCTATACTGCTCAGCGAGAGGGTCGAGAAGAGGCGATAGCGTGGACTAGGCCCTATATACC
>WANN01000039.1 GCA_015521775.1 Thermoproteaceae archaeon | reverse complement strand
GCCTCCGAGACAACTACTGGTGGTAGCTCCGCGCCGTCCAACCCGCGCAGCCTAAACACGTGAATGGTCACCTCGCGCCTCACCGCGCTCCCCTCGAAGAGCCTAGCGAGTGCCGATCCGTCGCCCGCCAACACGTGCCTCATGAAGGCCGAAAACGCGTAGTGAGGACTCACCGACCCCCCACGTGATAGGAACGCGTTGTACAGCAGTATTGGGGGACCGACAAGGCCCAGGGACAGCAGGACACGGCCCGCGTCGCCCACGTACAGGAGGGCGATGGGGGTCGTCACCAGGAACGGCACAACTGCGAGGGATTTTCCTCTGGGCCTCGTGTGTATCATGGGCGCCGACGCCACGGACGCGGCGGCCACGTGGCCGGTCAAAGGCGCGTAGCTCCCCGAGACCAGCAAGGCGGCCAGGTCAGCAATAGCGGTCATGAGTGTGCCCACGGAGGAAACCGCCAGCGCCCTGGCCCACGTCAACACGGGGTCCCTTAGCACCGCAAACAGCAGGAACACGGCAACCATAAGCGCCAGGTAAGGGGCCGGGTCAAGCATTACGGCCATGGGCGCCAAGGCCGCCGACGATGTCAGGGCGACCCTGAGCGACGAGGTCCTGAACAGTACCCTGTTACCTCTCTCCAATTCGCGCGTCACGGCACGCCCAACACGGCGCGTGCATGGACGTGCCGGCCAAGCCTACGTGGGGCTGAGCGGCGAGGCGTCACAGTGGGGGCAACAACAGACCAATTTAAACCTTTTATGGTTCCCGCGGCGCCGAGCGGCGAGGCTCCAGGGACCAGTAGTCGGCCGCGCCGCGCCAGAACTCCTCCTCCACTTCCGGGGGCAGATCGTAGGGCACCGGGTCCCTCACCCCGTTTATCCTGAAGGCCACCCTCCTCATGTAGCAGGGCCCACACCTGCCGCAGTGGGTGGGGCCGTCCCTGTAGCAGCTCCAGGTATGGTGAAGGGGAGCACCCACCTCGAGGCCAAGCCTCACTATCTCGTGTTTAACCAGCTCGCCCACCGGCATCATGAGGCGCACCCGTCTCTGGGGGCCTGTAGCGTATGGCAGCACGCCGTTGAGCAACCTATAGAACTCAGGCTCGTTGTCAGGGTAGGCGCCGGCCTCCTCCAGGTTCACGCCCAGGGCCACGGCGTCGAAACCCCACGCCTCTGCCAGTGCAACGGCAAGCGCCACGAAGACGAAGTTGCGGGCCGGCACCCACTCATGGGCGTACTCTGCCCCGCCCATACCGCCGTTCCTGTCCGATATCTCCCCCTCGCCCAACAACGGCGACGAGCCCACCCTAGCGAAGAAGTCCGTGTCCACCTCTATGAGGGGGACCCCAAGCGCGTCCGCGATCCTCCTCACGGCCTCCCTCTCCCTGTCCTCGGCCACATGCCTATAGTTGAAGTGGAGCAGCGCCACCTCGTACCCGTCCCTCTTGAGCTTGGCGGCGGCCGTAGTCGAGTCGAGGCCCCCGCTCGCCACCACGAGGACCCTCCTCACCTCGTCCCTCCTCCACAGGCTCGTCTCCCTCCACGTCCCGTCCACCCCAACCTCCAAGGCCGTGTAGGGCTCGAGCCTCATGAGGGGCCTCCTCCGCCATATGGGGCCCCCCTCCTCAAGGAACGCATCGTAGCTAGCGAAGAAGAGGGCCCCCAGCTCCCCGTCCCACATCAGGTACAGGGGCTTGAAGTTCGTGGCCAGCCAAAGCCTCCCCGGCCTGCGCCTGTCCAGCACCGCCAGAGCGTAGCTCCCCACCACCAGGTCCACGAGGACGTGGCGCAGCCCCTCAAGCGAGCCGTCCCAAACCCTCTCAAGGAGGGGGGGCAGGACGGCGGCGTCTATCCTACTCCTGCGCCCCAGGCCAAACCTAGCCTCCAACTCCCTGTCGTTGGCTATAGTCCCATTATGGGACACCGCTACGTACTCGCCCACCATGGGCTGAATGTCGTCCTCAGTCTTGGCGGACACGTGCTCCGTCGTGGGCTCCGCCCTAAGGTTAAATATGGCGGCCCTCACACCATCCACCGAGAACACGCACTTCCCAGCCCCGCTAGGAGGGCCAAGGCCCCTGCAGGAGACAAACGACCCATCGTCCCTTAGGAACACTACGCCCCAACTGTCACGCCCACGGGAAATAGACCTCCCAACAATACGCAGGAAGTGTTCCCTCGCATTCTCCCAACCGTTGCCAAAGATGAGGACGCCTCCAACAGAGCACATAGCCCAAACCCCTGAACAGTCACATATAAAATTCTGCTCGGGAAATAAAAAGTGGTATTTAACTGCACCGAATTGGTAACCTTATTAGGCTTACGATGCAGTAACTGTCACCACAAACTCCGTACCACGTAAAGTCACAATCTTAACCACATAGTCTTGACCGCTCACAATATTACAAGTGCTTGCATAATTAATTTTAACCCTCTCCAGACTGTTAGCATCTATTATATCATCATTGCCTACATTAGTTGTGATTGCAGTACCATTGAGACACAACACCGATAGAGAGCCAGGAGCCAAGAGATAGGCAGTAGATAAAGTTATATCTGTACCTCCAAGATTGCGTACGTATAGAAATGCCGTGTTGTTTGTGAATAAGCTGGCTGCTTCTATCTTGAGCTTCTCAGTGCCCGCGGCGAGCTGCTCTGCCTGGCTTGCCCCGCGTGTGACGAAGCCGCTGAACCATAGGTAGATCAATATAGCTCCTATGACTGCAACCACTATGAGGAGTATCGCTGCGACTATTGGTTCGAGGCCCTTCATCTTGCGCATGTGTCCGTTTGGGAGTGACAATATAACCCCATCGGTTATTTGCTGGCCTGTAAATCCGAAAGGTTTATCAGACCAGTTCCTCGGCGGCTCGCCTCCTCAGGCGTATTCTGTGCCTATACTTGTATATGGCCACCACAAGCATGGCAGATGCCAGGACGGCCGCTATGGGCATGGGATCGAGCGTCCACACGGCTCTAAGGGTAAGGGGGCCGCCCACGGCTATGTCCCGGACCACCAGGTCGTCCGGCGTCCTCCAGCCGGTGAAGACGAGCCTTATTGGGGGTATGGGGCTCCACACGGCGATCGGCTCCGGGGCCGGGGATATGACCGTGCCCTCGTTGACCCATAACGTGGATTCTTTGAGGGAACCGTAGGGGGTGATTAGGACTACCTTGTATTGCCTTACCAGCGTTGGGCGGATAACGGCTGGCCCCGTTACGGTTATCTCCGCTGTGGGTTCTTTCTGCCCTGTGGACCAGCCCGCAAACACGACGCGCCTCTGATCTGTGGCTGAGACCGCGTACGTCCCGTCCACGAGCGCCGCGTCTATTGATATCCTTATGCGGGTCCCCTCGGGGAACCATCCCTCTCTCCCCACCCCAACTATGTACCCGGGCTCGGCGACCCGGACAAGGTAGTAGCGCATGTACCGGGGCTCCAGGGGCGGCGGAAAGGCACGTGTGAGCGTCCATCCGCTTCTCGGGACCAGCATGGTGCCGTTGCCGAGCGTTATTGGGAGCGCGGACACGTTGTACACGGCGGCCACTGTTATGGGCGCCTCCACGCTCAGCTCAAGGGGGTTCTCCCTTATGGTTACGCCGCCGACATCCCAGGCGTAGAACGTGCCCGTGACGTTGCCGAACGTGTACCTGGGGGGCGCATATAGCCTCACCCTTGCGCCCTCTGGCACCCACCTGTCGCCCCCCACAAGTTCGCTTGGCTCCGCGCTGACGAGGTACTCACGCCTATAGACCACGCTCACCTCCGCGTCCACGTCGCCGAGCACCCTGACGCTGGCCGGCGGAGCGGCGAGCACGCAGCGCGTGCCGTTGCCCACGTCCACTATGGGCGGGGCCTCAACCTCGTGCATCCCCCACTCCAGGTAGGCGTTCCCCTCGCCGCGCGGCAGCTGGACGCCGCCTATCCTCACCTCGACCGGACACGGCGAAGACACGGACACCTTGACCCGGCCGAGGCGGAGCAGCCTCACGCCCCCCGTGGTCTCCACAGCCACTATCCTCCCGTCCAGCGACGAGTGGACCGAGGTTATTGGCGCGCCTATGTACATGCGGCCCACGGCCCTCTCGCCCTCCAATATGTAGAGCTCGCCGTTGACCAGCCCCACGAACGTGAGGCCGCCGGACGTGTACAGTGCCGTTATCGAGGCGGGGAAAGCCACGCCTTTGAGGACCCTTCCAGTGGGGTAAAGAGGCCTACAGTCCTCGTCCAGGGCCAGGGGAATCGATGCCAGGCCGTGGGGAGCCCTCACGGTGACCCCCCCATAGCTGCTATACACGGCCAGCAGGGGGCCTGTAGACCTCACCACGTGTACTGGGACCACGCAGGGGCCCCTCACAAGGAACGTCGCCACCGGTCCCTCGCCCCTGTACAGTAGGCCCCCGTCCACGTAAACCGAGCCGTCCGCGGTGCCCACATACACGCGGCCCTCAACTACCCCGACCGACGTTACGGTACTGTTGAAAACGTACGTGTCCTTGCCGAGACCAGCCACGAAAACCCTCACGAGCCTGGAGTTGGACACGGCGGCCACATTGCAGTCCGAGGCCACTAGGTAGGCCTGCTCGACGTCGTGGGGCACAGACCACAGCGTCCGACCCCACGCATCGAACACGGAGAGCTCCTCGTCGTCTATGACGGCGACGCACCTACCATACACGTCGACCGACGCCGCCGCGGCGGCCGCGGACCACATGGCATCACCGCCGTCCGAGTACACAGTGACGCTGTCCGGCCCCACGCGAACCGCCACGTCGCCGCTCTCGGAAACCACGACGTATCCCTGGGCCAGGAACGCCAGTACGGCCAACGCCAGGAACGCCGCAGGAAGCCTCATTACGGGTCCACCTCCAGCGCCCCAACCATTACCGAGGGCTCCGGCGACGTGTACCTCCTCGGCCAGAACACCACCGAGTTATGGCTGTCGAACGTCTCTGCGTCACGGTGCGCGTACAGCGTACAGCGGGGCAGAG
>WANN01000038.1 GCA_015521775.1 Thermoproteaceae archaeon | reverse complement strand
GTCACCAGGTTCGCGGGGCCCATCCCCGGGTGGCGGTACTCCGTGCGCCGGGAGGACCTGGTCGAGGTGCTGCGCCTGGCGTCGCACCCCGACTGGTGGCGGTACATCCTACGGGACGCCTTCGTCACCCCGCGGAAGAGGCGGCGCCTCAGGTAGCATTTCAAACGTCCCCTTTTTCATTTCAATTGCATTGTGTGCCTGTACCGGGGACGGCGCCCCTGTCCCTTATACAGGAACGCAATGTAATTGAATGTGACTGTGACGTCCCCATGGCCCCCGCCGGCTTGGGGATTGTGGGCGCTTCAATGAGACGAATAGATAAACAGGGCTTTGAGCGCCGCACGGACTCGACGTATGGACCGCCGACATGTGCATGGGGGATGCACGTACTCCTCCCGACGTGTCGGCCTGCTTGATGTTCGTCGATGTGTATGTTACGGGATTGATACGCGGGATATGCGGCGCCTAGCCCTGCCTCAAGTCGCCCGGTTGGGAAACGGCCGCTCCCTGGGGACCCTTTTTGGTCACGGCAATGTTCAGTAGCGCCGTGACGCGCGCTCTTCTATGCGTTGCCCGGTCCATGCCATGTATATGCCTGGAGAGATAGGATACGCCTTTCCCAGGGCCCACGGGGTTGAAGGTCAGGGATTGTTATGGCGATCTGCACGTGTGGGGGGCCGTGGGAAGCGTGGCCTATGGGTGGACTGCCTGCCCGCCTATGAGCTTGGCGGCTGCAAGGGTCTGGAAGACCGCGTATATGTGGGTCGGCCCTCCCGCGGCCTGCATTTTGTCTCCTATCGTCTCGATGTCGGCATAGCGTCGCAGGGCCGTCTTCTTCCACGCCTCTGCGGCCCTCCTGTCGTCGGTCAACAGAATTGTGTCCCTGAGCAGCTCCGGGTCTGCTGTGGGGAGCACTACGTCGCACTTATATGGGTGCGTGGGCACGTGGCCTGAGTGTGCCCTCACGACCTCGTATGCCAGCCACAGGAGCCTCGCCAACACTGCGCCGCACCACTCGGGCTTGTCCCTTACCCCCTCGGCCAGAGCGTGGAGGACCTCCACGTGCACGCAGTAGGGCACCAGCAGGTCGTGTTCCCCCGCCACGTTGTGGATGCCCCGGTACAGGGCCGACGTGTCCACGACGTACTTCCTCCCCTGTTCGAGGCGGGGCACCGTGTAGCCGAGCATGGAGGCCAGCTGGTCATTACGGCAGGAAAAGGCGCATGCCAGGAGATCGTAGAGGTTACTGCCTGGACCATCCCCTACGCAGTGCTCGTATTGTTTGAGGGTCCTGTCGGGGCCGCCCCCGGGCCGCGGAGCGCCAACGCCGTCCACCTTCACGCCGTCCACGTATAGGGACAGGCCCCGCCCCGGCTCGCACTTGAGGCATACCCGGGGCCCGCGATCATTGTAAAGGTACGGCCCGCCCACCTCGACGTTGAACTTGTACGACACAGCGGCGACCTCGGCCCGCAGCTCGGGCAGGCCGCTGGGCTTCTCGGGAAGGCTCCTCACGGCCTCAGGGTCTACTTCCTTCCGGAGGCCCGACGGTTGCCTCTCCACGAAGAGGATCCTCTGGACGAACCTAGGTACGTAGGGGTAGTGGAGGCCGGTCCAGGGGCCGAAGGGGAAGTAGACGTGGCCTATGTACGCGTCCTTCTCCGACGCCACGCGCGTCATGGCTATGGCCACTGCGAGGGACGCCGAGGTGGGGAAGACCGCGGTTTCCCCGTCCACCATGTCCCTCAGCAGTCGGAGTAGTTCGCCGAAGTCCTGGGGCGCCTCGACTATCTCTATCCCCAGCTCGTTCTTGAGTCTCTCCGCCGCGCCCCGGGCAAAGGGGCTGTATATGGCCGTGGGCTTTTCCCCGAGCACCTCCCAAGCGCGTAGCGTCGTGGATACGGCGGCCTCGTACGTGTGTGACGGGGCACCCACGCCCACAATCACGCGCATTTCTGGCCCGCGGCCTCCTCGGGCCCCACAACAACTATCCCGAGGGCCCTGGCCAACCTGACCAGCTCCTCGGGGTTCCTATCGCTTACGTAGTACGTCACCACGTACACGGCGTCGGCGCCTCTCCCGGTCACAGAAGCGTAGAGCGAGGCCTTACGCTGGACGACGGCCAGGTCCCCCCTTCCCAGGGACGACTTGATCTCCACAATGATCACCTTCCCGTCCCGGACCAGCACGTCCACGTCCACCTGGCTGGGAAACCCATACACCTTCCCCTCGCCATCGTAGTAAGTCCACCGCTCCACCTTGAACCCAGCCCCTGCGAGCAGCTCCCTTACACCGGCCCTAAACGCCTCCTCGCTGGCGAGGCCCCACCGAGCCCCCAAGGCGTCCAGCCTCCTCCCAATCTCCCTAACCGCCCTTTCAAGCGCGTCCACTTTGCCTCCCATTGCCCCTATCCTCTCCCCTAGATCCTTAACCGCCCTTTCAAGCGAGCCCACTCTATCGCCCAGCGCGTCCACTTTGCCTCCCATTGCCCCTATCCTCTCCCCTAGATCCTTAACCGTCCCCTCCAGCAAGTCCACCCTGCCGCCAATCCCCCTGACCTCGCCCTGGAGCTCCGCCACATTGTCCTTGAGGCCCTTTAACTCGTCGGCCGTGGCCACGTTGAGGGGCACAGCTATGTGCTTGGCTATGGCCGCTGCCAGGCGCATCGCGAGGTCGGGCCTCCTCTCAATTTCCCTAACCACCTCCTCGGCCACGCACATATCCGTACATACACATATATACCTGACCCGGATTACCCACCGCAATAATTTAGCGCATATACATCGCCATCCTGGTTCTCCGTCAATGTGCAGTCTGATCCATAAGCGTGGCTCTTGGGGCGCCGTCTTGTTAGGGGCGTTCTCGGGTCGCCGCGGCGTATAGGCCCTTCAACTCTTCGAGGACCTGCCCGTCGCCTACCAGTAGGACCCCTCCTATTATTTCGTTCACAATACGTGCACCTCGCTTAGCCATGGCCCTCAATTCGTCCACCGTATATACCCTGGGCTCCAGGTCCACTGGGAGGGTTGGGTCTATGTACTCCGCGATCCTGTCGATGGGCCTTCTATGGTCGTGCTCTACGATTATCACGACGTCCGCGTCGGAGAACGCCGTGTAGTCTCCCCTGGCCAGGGAGCCTATCAGCACTACGGCCTTGGCCCCCCTACGCTCCACATTCGAAGCGTACTCAGTCAGCCTTCTCAGCACTTCCTCAAAGCTGAGCCCGAAAAAATCTTGTTCCTGACATAGCCTATAATTTCCTCGGCATACTTAATAGCCCTTTCCGCGTCCTCCCTCGTGTAGTACTCCATGGGGGCGCCTTCCGGGTGCATGTTGGTTCCGAACGACACAAGGTCTGAGGATAAGCCTAATTTGTTTGATGCAGTTCTTAATAAATGATTTGTTCTGAGTTTTTGTACTTTTATGGCTGTATGTGTGGCGGAATGGGCCGTAGCATACGGCGCATCTGCAGTTTCGTTGCTGTTTGTGACAGCGTTTGTGGGCGTGTGGATGGGCCTTGTGTTGTCTCCCATACTTGTGATCCCACTGCTGTTCGTTCCTGTGGGCTGTAGGTATGAGGGTGGGAGGCTGTACGTGAGGTTCCCGCTACGTGTGGAGTCCGTTGAGGCAGAGGCGGTGGGCGAGGGGGAGGAGCCCCGCGGCGTGCTTTGCCTTTCCGGGTGGCGGTTCGTCTCGAAGTACGCCCACTGCAGGTATAGGGGAGAGGAGGTGCTGTTGGTCCGTACATGTGGGTGTGGCCGCTGGATGAAGCTGCGGGGTAGGGTGACGGTCTATGCCTGCTGCGGTTAACATCACGAGCGCTACGCTCAGAGGCGACGTGCTGTTGTGGATCAACGTGCCGATAATGGCCCTATTGGTGGCGTCCCTAATACTGACGATCGCAGTGGTGGAGAGGGCTAGGCGCGTGAAGGCGTACAGTAGGACCACTGTATACGTAGTGTACGGAGTAATATTCGTCTTCCTAGTATTTCCCATGTTCCACCTCGTGGCAGCGGTCGCCTTCCAGCCGTATGGGTACTGGGTCGAGGACGGCAAGCTGCGCATAAAGATGCCGCCCGACTTTCCCTTGATATTGCCATACGAGGTGACCATAGACCTCTCGGGGTGCTATGCGGAGACCGTGGCGTGGGGGGAGGTGGGCAGGATATTCGGCATAGTCACGTCCGACCTCAAGATAGGCCTCTACTCGGTGCGGGGCATACATGCCAGGACGCTGATGTACAGGACCGACACGGGCATACTGCTCAGGTGCCGAGAGGACAACTTCGTCATTGGGATTGGGGCCCAGTAGGCGCCCCGGGCAGTGTAGAACAACATCACGCGCCCGCGTTCCGGGCACAGCCACTGTGGGCCCGACAACACCGGGTGCAGGAAGGGCCGTTTCTATGGTTGGAATTTTGTCCATGGGTAGCCTTAAGTCCTATCACTGAACGCCGTATATGGGGATCGCCGCCGTCATGCCGTACATGTAGGCGTACACGGCCGGGTGGTACGGTCGGATGAGCCGTGTCCTTCTAGTAATAGGCACCGCGGCGACGGAACGCATTATATTTTGCCCCCGCGACAGAGGCCCACCGCTGCGGCGGCCATGTCGATTGGCCGTATGGGGCCCGCCCGCGGCGATCCATTTAAATGCCTGAAACGTGTCCCTCCGTGGCTAGGAGGGAGGCCGAGATGTGGTTTAGGCAGGCCGAGAGGGACCTGGCGAAGGCGGTCAACGACCTGGCCACTGGGGACTGGGACTCCGCGGCGTTCTGGTCGCAGCAGGCCGCTGAGAAGGCCCTCAAGGCGGTCCTACTGAACGCTGGGGTTGCCCATAGGGGGCACGAACTGCTGGGGATCGCCGAGACCATACGGGCCGAGCTCGGCGTCGACGTGTCCGAGATAGTCGACGACCTCAGGGAGCTCACGGTCCACTACACCATATCCAGGTACCCCAACGCGGCCAACGCCGTGCCGTACGAGCTCTACGACGAGCGCAGGGCCAGGGACCTCGTGGAAAGGGCCAGGAAGGTCCTGGAATGGTCAAGGCGCTATCTGCGTTGAGGTCCCAGGAGGAGGCCCTGGCCAGGGCCAGGAGGCTCGTGGGGAGGGCCGAGGCAAGGTGCAGGGAGCTGGGCGTGGGGCTGGCCGCCGCGTACATCGTCGGCAGTAGGGCCAGGGGGGACTACGCGGCCCACAGCGACGTGGACCTGGTCCTCGTAGTGAGGGGCGTCAGGGACGTGAACCCGTTGGATAGGCTCCGCATGTTCATGGACCTGCTGGAGCCCGGGGTCGAGCTGAGGGTGTACGACGTGGAGGAGTGGAACAGCGACGGTGTGTGGGCCAAGGAGCTGAGGAGCGAGGCCGTGGAGCTGTGGCCCCACGCAACAGCCACGACGGGCAAACACGATGAGAGGTAACCGGGGCAGCGTCAGCACTCGGCAAAATCCTCACCTCTCGGAGAGGTCACCAATCATCACGACAGGCAACGGGCACATGTTAAAAACCATTGGCCACCGCCGACCCCATCAGGCACCTCGCAGGCGACGCAGTGACAGATGCAGAGCGGCCCCCTAACCACACGTGGGGAGGCCGCCCATAGTTGCCGTTCACACCGCGCGAGTGGGTTCGACGCGGCTAGGCGCGGAAGGACCGGCGCCACATGCCAGCACCCCCGCGAGCGCCACCGCACTGGGTATGCCTACACGCCCATCCAAGCACCCTGGAGGCGCCCGGGCGAGTAGAAACGTCGCGTCGCCCATTTAATAAGCGCCTCACCGCCACGTCGACGCATCCCACTTGTTGCTCCAAGCCATGAGCGCCCTCCTGACGGCCTCCCTGTGCATGGGGGTCTGCCAAGCGTAGTGCCGGCCTATCCCGAGGGCAGGGTCGCGTTCCGGTGGGGGTGTATCGACCCAGTTGAGGTCCCTGTCCCAGACCCTAACTATGAGGTTCTTCTCCGTGAGGAGGCCCACCAGCCGCGCAGCTTCCCCATACCTCCCAAGCAGCACATCCGGATCCTCAAGCGCCTGTAGAAGAACCTCCCTTTCCACCCCACTCAAACCACCCACAAGCTCCACAACCCCCTTCTCCCCGGCCAAAACCCTAACCACAACCCCTCCATTCCACCCAGCCTCATGAAGCCTCTCCAACACCCGCGGATTACCACCCGTCCACCCCCACACATCTCCAATGGGGGGTCTAGGGCCCGGCAACAGGTCGTACAGTTGTTGGAATCCGTCCCTAGGCATGTTCCACATGACGTACATCACAGCCCAGTTGTGCCTGCCCACCCTTTCCCTCGTCACGCCTTCGCTGCTCGTCACGAGTACGACGGCCTTCTCGTAGTCCGCTGGTGGCCACTCTATTAGGTTTAGGAGGGCCTTGACATATATTTCGGCCTTGTCTGTGCCTACGGCCTGGAAGATGTCGTCCATGAGGACGGCGATTTTTGGCCTCGGGAGGCTCCTCATGGCTTTCCCCGCGATGTTGATCGCCACGTCGACTATCCTCGAGTAGGGCTCGGGGACGAGGCGAAGGACCTCCTCTACAACGCCCCTAACCGACGGCGTGTATTCGAGTATCTCCTCCATACGCTCTGCAAGGGGATTTACATACACGACGTGGTAGCCGTGGTCCTCTAGCAACGCTCTCGCTTGTCTGAGGAGGGCAGTCTTCCCGCAGCCCTCAGGCCCATATATCACGAGGGGGAAGCGCGTGCCCCTATCCGCCAGCTCGTCGAGCTGGCGCAGCGCTGTTTCGCGGTCAACGAACTCCACCTCACGGCCGGTGAAACGTGTACTGACGCGTCTCACCATGGTGCGGGGTCCACGCCGTTAAGTACCTTTTGGACTTTACATGATTTAACGGCCCACCGACGTCGAGGTTGACTCCATAAGTTGCTTAACGAGGGCCTCATGGCAGAGTGGAGGACGAGGTTGTTTAAAGGGCGGGCTCCTAGGCTGTGATCTGTCTGATAGATCACAGTAACCTATCTCTGTTAATATCCCACACGTGTAGTTCCTATGTATTTCAAGTCGGCGTGCTTCGACCTGTTCGGACGACTGTACATAGTCGTTCCAACCACTGTTTGTCGCAGAACTTGCTAAGGTCAGATATCGGGACCAAGTACTGTCCCGGGGTGTGTTTTGTGAGCAGTGGCATGGGCACGCTCACAGTAACAACAACCGTAATTATATCTGCAGCTCCGATACCACATCCCGTTGTCTTGCCCGTGCGCCTCTCAAAACTCTGAGTGAATTCTATGCCGACAATTCTGCCATCGTTGCAGTGGTATATACAGTCCACTAGGTTGTTCCCTCTACATCCGCAATCTGCATCCCTACAAGGCTCTTTCACCACATACCTATAATGGTCGTACTCATTCGCGTCGTGCAGTTCCAATGCGTCAAGGACATAAAAGACGGTCTTATCGCGGTCTCTTAGGCGCACAATGCATGGACAGCGATTCATAATTTTCTAAATATTGCCGTCTCTTCGTCCTGGTACAGGGGCTCATATCCATAAACAATGTAAATGTACTCGGTGTAGTCCCGGATGTATGATGCGGTCGTATCGTATCTTCTTATCGTGGTACCTTCTATCACGTACAACGCGATGTCTACGGGCCTCACGTTGGCTTTCAGCATCCTATTCAGTTGGTCTACATGTCTCAGCATATCTATGAATATTAGGTCATGCGTGGCCACGATTATCCTCTTACCGCATGAACCAAGAGCATGTATGAGTAATGCAAGCTTCGCCATTGAGTGGGGGTGCAGCCCAGCCTCCGGGTTGTCCATGAGGATATAGTCGTATTCGTCGAGCAAACCCCAGTAGAGCGCCCTTTCCAATACGTTTAATTTAGCCACAGCCGTCGAGGAATACATCACTTCCACTTCGCGGTCGCCCACCACTTCGTAGAGCTCCCCACCGCGCGCGACCAACCTCACCTCGTCACTTCTAATCACATCCCCATACTCGTTGTAACACGTGCGCTCCGCCTCTACCATGCCGGCCCTGAGCTTGTTGATCAGATTCCCAAACTCCATGTAGGGCTCAAATGGCGGTGTGTAGCCGAACTTTATTATTAGTTCCACCTCCGTGGGTACGAACAGGGCTCTGCCATTCGCGATGCCCCCGATGGAGGTACATGCAATGTCGTCCTCCTTTGAGCACTCGACCACCATTTCCCCTTCACCTTTGGAAAGCGAGATGGGCCTTAGAACGCCGCGGAACTCCACAGTTCTAAGCAACTGCTTTAAGTCCCTTGGAACCTTCCCAGCCAGAGACATATAGAGGGCACTGTATATCAACCTCAGCAACGTGGTCTTCCCGCTCCTGGGCCGCCCCATCACGACTGTGATGGGCTCTAATTCCAGTTCACCGCTGAAGCGGCCTGGGAGATCCACCTCGACCTTCACCATAGTTTCGCCAATATCTTAACTAATAACGATGCCTCATCCACGCACGGTTTGCCGCCGCAGCTGGCGGCGAGGCTTCTAGCCACGGCATACAAGTCCCCACCGTATAGCACGTACTCGGTAAGTAGTGCAAGGACCTCGGGCGCCTCTGTAACGAGCCTTCCCGCGGCATGCGGCCAGCCGTCCAACACGTACTTCACGTCTGCTACGAATTCCATCAAGCGGCGCAGGTTCAACGTCGCGGCGTCCAGCGCCCGCTGGAAGTTCCCGCTCTTGGCAACCCTCCACACCACCAGCTCCAGATCTGCGTCAGTTACGTATAGCGTCTCGCCGGTCGAGAGCCAGTATAGGGGAGCCGCCAACAACGGCATACCCCCAACGCGTTCTATGGTTTTGTACGTCTCTGTGAGCCTCTGCAACAGTAATATGTCCATAGCGTCGATCTTGTCCGCGGGTGCAGGTGACATGAGTATCACGTCCTTGTCGGCCCCCCTCCTGACGATAAGGGCGGCCGCCCCGTACATGAAACCTATATTGGCCAGCGAGAAGCAGGTATTGCAGACCTTATACTGTATCCCCTCCTCGATAGAGTATTCCCTCTGGCGGTACCTGCCGTAAAGTGGGGACAGCGTTATGTGGAGGGTGACCAGCTTCTTGGATCGGGACCTCCCCTCCTCAAACTTTTCCCTGTGGCCTTCGGAGAGCTCTCCCAGGTCGGCGTCAAGCAATGCCTGGGATAAGTCGGACACCCAGTTATCGAACACCGCCAAATTGATGTTCGCCTCGTTAATCTTGTGCAGGAGCCCAACGGGGCGTCTTGTCTCCCTGTACACCTCTGCGTCCAGCAATATCTGCCTGGCCAGGTCGGTCTTGTCCAACTTTCCCGCCCAGCCGTCAAACTCCACTATATAGCGCTCGCCCCGTCTCTCCACCACTGCGTCGTATATCCCCATGTATGCCAGGACTCTCACGATGCCGTGCATGATAAGGGTATCGGTCACAAGATCGTGGCCGGGCGTGAGGACCCTCATACGCATAGCTTCTTGACCAGTCTCCCGACATTTATCAACTCTGCCTCATAGGCCGCGCGGACAACCCTGGTGCCCCCACCCTCGCCGCATTTCTCGCACCTGTTCCTGCCTATGTCGGCCGCGATGCCGTCCGCGACAACCAACGGGTACAGTACGGCGCCGACCTTTGCCCTGGCCTGATGGTTCCACTCTGGGGAGCCCATGGACGTCATTACGATTATCCTCTTCACCGTGGCCAATACGTCCCTGACATCTAGCCCGTCCCTCTTCCATTTACCTACGGCGTCCCTTAGTCCCCCCCACTTATCCAATAGCGCAAACAGCTCGGCGTCCCCACTACACGCGAACCCTACATCGGAATTTTCGAGCTCCTTCCTCAGTTTGTAGACGGGCAGATAGCGCTCGCCTATGCCCGTTATATAGGCCGATGTGATGATGGGCTCGTGGTGAAGCAGTACAGCGGCGGAGATGGCGATCCTGGCGCCCTCGTCGACCTCGTCCTCGCTGAGCCCCACATAGGCGAGGTACGAGCTCACCACCTCGTGCCTATACCTGCGCCTTTCCCCCTTCTGGTACTGCACGGCCAATTTACCCAAATCGTGGGCAACTATGGCGTACTCCACGGGGTCTAATTCGACGCCTAGTATCCTCTGAACGCCCTTCAAGTAATAAGGTTTGAGTTCTTCCCACACGGCCAATACCCTCTTCACATGTCTCACAAATGTCTCCTGGCACGTTCCCCCCTCATACGCGGTACACGTCATCTCCTCCTACCTTTCCCTGCCCTTCTGTCCCTCCCGGTCGCCGCCCGCTCCATCTCCTCTATCTTAAGGCCAGCCTCGTCATATACCCGTGAAATATCCCTACATAACGCGATCAAGTACCCCTCCCTTACGATGTACCACAATCTGTCCTCTGATACCCCTTTCGGCTCTTTGACCCTACACCTATCCTCCTCAAATTTCATAACGCAAAGCCTGCAGTGCTCTCTTATCTGATCCACAATCTTCGACAGCCTATCGTATCTGGCTGGAGTGGTCGAAATCCTGATTCTATATTTATACAGCTCGTTGCAGTCGAGGGGTATTGCATCGCAATCCCCCTTCACACCTCGCCAATCCACGAAGTATATGTCTATGTAGATCGACGGCCTGATGTGGACCTCGCCTTCGGGCGGCACCGCGAAGAGGTGGAGGCGCCTAAAGTAGTCCATGAAGTCGGCCAAGAGGGCTACCCCCCTCTTCGAGAGCTCGCTGACGACATCCCTACCGTACATCCGATCGAGCATCTGCCTTGCCCTCTCCGCATCGCTAAAGGCCAGCCTATCTATGCCCTCCTTAACCAATTTTTCGGTCTCCACTACCAATTTCCCCACATAGGGCGCTGGGTCCTCCACCCTATATATGTACGCATGTGCCCTGTCGCCTTTCCTCCCAATCCTCCCCACACGTTGTACTAGGCTGTCGAGCGGCGAAACCTCCGTGTACAGTACGTCGAAGTTCAAGTCCACCCCAACTTCCACAGTCTGAGTGCCGACCAGTACGACCCTCCTGTCGCTCCTCATGTCGTCCTGCACTTTACTTAACACAGCCTCTCTGTCCTTCCTCGTCATGAGGGAATGCAACACATACACATTGCACCTGTCCCTAAACCTCTCCTTCAACTCCATGTACATTCGCCTAGCCTTAGCCACAGTGTTCACCACCACTAGGACGTTACCGCCGTCACACGACACTGCCCCCGGGCCAAGCGTTTCCTCGGCGTAATGCACCTCCAGGTTCCTCTGTTTAGCGGGCAGGTGGAACTCCCTGACGTGTCCATGGCACCTCTTCTCAAATTCTTCGAGCAGCGCTGTTGGTAATGTGGCCGTAGCCAGCATTACATGGGCCCCCGCGTTGACAAGGGAACAGACGATCTCGGACAGGGTCCTGGGCCCCAGGAAGGCCTCGTCCTGTATCAAGTGTGCCTCGTCGAACACCGTCAACGAGTGCATCATGACGCCGACCGGCATCGTGAACCTCCCGGTAAGGGCGCCCCTCTCAACCCACTTGTCCACCCGCTTTGCCAGGTACCCATAGGCGTAGGAGTCCACCGTGGTTATCGTGATGGGCGCCGTGTACAGGTACGTGGGCGTGAGCGCCTCGCCGTGATCCTCGCCGACCGGTATCCCGTACAGCCCCCCATAAACCTCAAATCTAAGCGCCATTTGCCTCAGCAGCGCGTGGGTGGGCTCCACCATGAACATCCTACCGGCGAACCAGTCGCGGAAGTGCCACTGCGATAGGAACACCGAGGCGAAGACCTCAGTCTTCCCGGACCCCGTGGGCCCCATCAATATAACCAGCTTTCCGCCACCCGGACCGGCGAGCTCCCTGTGAATCCCTTCAGCGACTTTGGCCTGTACGTCCAAGAGCGCCGTGTCTTCCCTATACTGCTCGCCCTTCCACGTGGACCACCTCCTGGCCAGTTTCCTGATTAAGTCCGCAAATATGCTACCACTCATTTCCGCTTGGGAACGCCGCTGGCCCGGCGCATAGGGTAGGCCGGTCCACATATGCATCGCCCTGCTCGTAAACGCCGCCCCTAACTGCCCTGAGGGGCAACGCGAAGAGGTCCTCCTTACCCTCCTCGTCGTGCATCCTTACTGCGACGAATCGGCCGCCCCGAACCACGCTGGCCCTAACCACCACGTTTACGGGCGCCTCGCACTCCTCAGCCTCAACCATCGCGACATCCCTCACAGATACAAGGGACTCGGTGTCCCCCAGCCTCTCAAGTAGCCAAAGGGCCTTCTCGAGCTTGCGGCTATGCCTCCTGGGCACTACCAGCAGGACCTTCTCGCCCAGGAACACGTACTCCCTGACCATCGCGTCGCTGAACCCCCTGATCTCCTCCAAAGACCTTGGGAGCCTCCGCTCCTCTAGGACTCCCCTGCTCCGCCTAAGCACAACTGTGGACTTGACCAGGGGGCCCACCGCCACGTCCCTCGCCTTGCCCACGTACTCCCTGGCCAGCTCCAAATACGGCCTACCCTCACAGACGCTCCCCCTACAGTTATTCATGGATGCCAGGGCGAGCCCCACGGCCCCCATTATGGTGGAGGGGGGCAACAGCGGGTACGAAGACGCGGTCTGGTAGGTCTCCACATGCCTTACCGAGTAGAGGGGGGGCCTAACCCTCACCAGTAGCACGTCCGTGCTCACGCCTTTTCCACCAGCCCCAGGAGCTCCTTGAAGAGGTCGCTGAGCCTATCAAACCGCCTGTACTCGACCCCCTCCGCGCCCTTCACGTTCCTCCCACCGTAGTAAAGGACGTGTACCTTGGCGTTGCTCAAGCCCGCGGCATACGCCGAGAGCACGTCCAGCGAGTCCTCCAGCCAGTTAGGATAGGCCCCATGCACCAGGTTCGGGATGGGCCTGCTGGAGACCGCCACGGCCAACTCCTCCAGACGGGCCACAGGCAATGCCCTACTCTGCCTGGAGCCGGAGCCCAACAGGAGGTGTTGCAGGGCCAGCACCGCTGCCTTCCTCCTCATCGCCGCCTCCGCCTCAAGATCACCGTCTAACTCGACGTTGCAGTTTGTGAATGTAGGCCTCAACACGTTGGCCAGGTCCATACGTATGCTAAAACCGAAGACCCCACTGGCGTACTCCTGCTTGTACACCATCATGGCCTCCCTCTCCTCCATGGCCTCCCTTACGGGGGCGGGCACCACCCTGTTATGCTGAACCGCGAATTTGGCCACCTCTTCCAAGTTCTCCCTCTCCAGGACCGGCACCACAAACGAGAATTTCACGAGGGAGTCCCTCTTATCGCTGCGCTGACCCCGCGCAATTAGAAAGCCGTGCACATCATTACACAGGTCCCTTATAGCCTCACACTCGTTGCCTGCCACGTACTTGTCACCGTCCTCTTCTAGCTTGGACAGTGTCGACTCGACCTTGAACCCCCTATAGCCCACGCCGGCCCTACACAGTTCGTTGAGCAGCTTGCCGCCCAAACTCTGGTAGGTCTCGGCCAGGTAAACCGCGTGCCAGTGCTTAAATGCGTTGCCTGTTAGAACGGGCACATCGTAGGCCCTACCATAGTGTAGGACCCTAGCTACAGCTACCTGGTTGTAATTGCCGACTGCGCCAAGCCCCGATAAACCGCCTACCTGGAGCGTCAACCTACCCGAAAACCTCAGGTAACTCATATCCATCCCCTCTCCATGATCTCCTTTAGGCGCAGGGTACTATAATCAGGGGCTATTGAGAGTGCAGCAAACCTCTTCACCTCCCTTTTTAACTCGCGAGGGTTATCCCTCAGACCATTCAAGTATTCTACTAGTTCCTTCTCCGCCTTCGCCCATCCTCTTAAGACCTTACGCGCATATTCAACTATTTTCCGATCCCTTTTCTTGTCCTCCCCATCGTCCTCTCCTTTCTCCATAACTTTTACTTTGTCAAGATCATTCAGAACTTTTGTCGCAAGTCGCGACAGTTTGTAGAGAGAATCTATGTAACGCTCCGGGTTGCTGGCCATTTCGTCAAGAACGTCGTAGGCCAATTCCACATGGACCACAAACCTAGCAGTCCTAGCCGCCTTCTCCACTACGTCACCCTTACCCTTAGTCTCTTTTTCCTGCGCGTTTTTATCCTCTCTCGCGGTTTGTTTCACCTCTTTCCCAACACTATTAGTCATATATGGCCTAGTCCAAATATTTTAAAACATTATTGCCTGTAGATTGATTCATGTTTTTAATTGATTCTACTTAGCTAAACCGATTAAACACGCCGACGAAAAAGATATATTTTTCGGGTATGTAAAGAGAAATGGGACAGCAGACGAGACTTATAGCAACCTTCGGTTGGGAGTGGAAACATGTGGCCCTTGTCATGGCCAGGGAAAGGGTTGACGCCGTGTATCTCCTGACTGCAAGGACCCCAAACGAGCATAGAGATAGGGCTGTGAGGGAATTATCGGAGCTGGCCAGAAAGATGAAGGTCCCGCTCAGGGTTGTCGAGGTGGAGAGCGGCGACGTGTGGGTCTGCGCCGTGGAGGCGGCTGTGGCGTACAGCGGCGCCTCGGAGGTCATACTCGACGTGGGTGGGGGCGTCAGGACAGGCGTGCTCTGCGGCCTCCTCTCGGCCCTCCTGGCGAGCCTCTACATGGGGGTGAGGCTCAGGAAGGTGTACAGCCAGGCGGAGGACTTGGCCGAGGTCGTTGAGGTGGACCTCAGGCCCCTCCTGGCATTGTTAAGACCCCTCCTCGGCAAACCCATCGAGATGTTGAAGGCGTATGCCAGGGGCGAAAACCCCGAGGGGAAGTACGAGCGCGCCGTGGCGCGGCGCCTCGAGACGTTGGGCCTCACCGCAGGCGGCGTCCCCACCCCGGCCGCCCGGGCCTTCCTCAGGTACCTAGGCGAGCTCTAGCATCCTCGCCAACGCCGCGGCCGGCTGGGCCAGCTCGCCGTCCTTGACTAGGCCGAACCTCTCGAGCTCCCTGGCAAGCTTCCTGCCGTACTGTCCCTCGGGGAGCCTGCCCCTGAGGGCCTCGCGCCTGGTCCGCGGCCTGAGGCCCCTCAACGTCGCGGCGAACCTGAGGGGGCGCAGGTCCACCGGTATGACCCTGCCCACGTCCTCCGCCTGCGTGTACACGGCCTCCACCTCGGCACCGCCCAGCTCTATCGCCAGCGACGCGGCTATGAACGCGCAGAGGCCCAGGGACCTCACGCCGCCGCCCAGGTCGAGGACCACGGGCCGCCCGAAGAACTCGGGCGCCAGCACCTCCACGCACTTCCACACGTCCACCGTAGGGGCCTTCACGACCCTCAGGGAGGCCCCGATCCTAGCAACGTACCTGGACACCTCCTCGATGGCGTTCAGGACCCTCGGGTCGTCCCGCTCCGCCGTCACCAGAACGACCTCGTCCACGGGGTGCCTGTTCCCCACGGCCACCACGTGGCTCCAGTCGAAGCCCAGTATGGATATTTGTCTCACAGCGCCCATGTAGCGGCATAAATTTAAATGTTCTCTCCTTTCCAAATATGTAATTTTATATTTGTAAAGGATGTGCAGTACATTTAAACAGCGTTATATAGGTGGAAAAATGCATGCTACGTGTTCTGGAACGAGGTCCGGAGACTGAGGGCGCTCAAGGTGGACGTCCCCGAGGACCTGAGGGGATGGAGGTGGGACTCGCCGCCAGTGGCTCCACCGCCCCTCGGCGTCAGGATATCGGCCTCCGACATCGCCAACAGGTACTGCCCCACGGGCCGCGACCTCTACCTCAAGAGGAGGGTGAGGGCAGAGCCGAGCCCAGCTATGCTCCGCGGCCGCTACCTACACGCAGTGTTCAAACACTCGTTGAACGCTGCAGCCTCGATCATTGAGGGCGGCGTACAGGAGGGGTGGGAGCTCCTCCAGAGGTTCAGTCCCGAGGATGTGGCGGGTAGGGCCGCCGTCGAAGTCGGGACCACGGCCGACGAACAGGGGGCCAAGCTGGCCAGGTCCATAGCGGTGAGGGTCGCGGCCGAGCTGGAGGGCGCCGCGTCGAGGCTGGGCATTGCCGACCCCAGGTCGCTGGCGGCCCACGCCGTGCCGCTGGTCGCCGAGTACGCCGTGGATGGGGGGTACATAGGCCTGACCCAGCTGAAGATAGACGCGCTCCTCCTCGACATAGTGCTCGAGGTCAAGACTGGGAGGCCCATAGACGAGCACCGGCTCGCCCTAGCGGCCTACGCCATGGCCCTCGAGGCCGAGTACGAGATACCTGTGGACCACGGCCTCCTGGTCTACATATCCGTGAACAGCAGGGTCTCCATAAGGGCCGTGCCGGTGGCCATAGGCGCATCGCTCAGGAGGTGGTTCCTAGAGGCCAGGGACGAGCTCATGGAACTCGTGGCGTCCGGGAGGGACCCCGGCACGGCGGGCAACTGCGAGAGGACATGCCCCTTCTACCCCCACTGCCATGGAGCTGGTAATTAAGTCGCACGGCGCCTTCCTCGGCTACAGGAGGGGCCTAATCGTGGTGAGGAGGGGCAACACCGTCGAGAAGGTGCCCATGGCCGAGGTGAGGAGGATATGGATACTGACGTCCGGGGTCTCCGTGTCGTCGAGACTCGTGAGGGCAGCCGCGAGGAGCCTAGTGGACATCGTGTACCTCGACCACAGGGGGACCCCAGTGGCCCGCGTGTTCCCACCCGAGCCCAACGGCACGGTGGCCCACAAGAGGGCCCAGTACCGGGCCTACTATACGGGGCGCGGCATGGAGTTCGCGAGGAGGGCCACGTCGGGCAAGATAGCCAACCAGGCCAGCGCCCTCAGGAGGATCGCCAAGAGCCGGGTGGACCACGCCGAGGGGCTGAGGTCCATGGCGGCCCACATAGCCCCCCTTGCGGCGAGGGTCCTCCAGTGCGGCGACGCCCAGTGCGTGATGGCGTACGAGGGCGAGGCGGCACAGGCCTACTGGGAGGCCCTCAAGCCCCTCCTCCGCTTCCCCGGGAGGGACCCGGATGGGGGAGACCCCGTGAACATGGCTCTCAACTACGGGTACGGGCTCCTGAGGGCAGAGGTCTGGCGGCAGGCCGTGCTCCACGGGCTGGACCCCTACGCCGGGTACCTGCACGCCGACAGGTCCGGCCGCCCCTCCCTGGTACTGGACCTAATGGAGGAGTTCAGGCCCGCGGTGGACCTAATGGTGTACAGGCTGAGGCCGGGCGGGGACTGGGCCGAGGCCGGCAGGCTCACGTACGATGCCAGGAAGAGGCTCGTGGAGGCTTGGCTCGCCGCGGGGCTGGAACGGGACATAGCTAGGCAGGCGCGGGCCCTGGTAAGGTTCCTTGAAGGGGAGGCAGAGTACGTGCCCTGGAGGCTATGATGTGGCTGGTGGCGTACGACATATCGGACGACGCGGAGAGGGAGAAGGTGGCAGCGCTCCTACAGGCCATGGGCTTCTCCCGCGTACAGCGCTCAGTGTTCGTGGGCAGGGGTCCAAGGGGGAGGGTACTGGACGCCCTGGAGAGGACGAAGAGGATGCTGAAGGGCAGGCACCACGTGCTGGCCGTGCCAGTCCAATGGGACCTGAGGGCAGAGGCGGGAACCCCACAGTTCGAGGTGAGGCCGAGGCCCCAAGTGCTCTCCATATGAGCTACAGGCCCACCCCCAGGGACGTCCTGGAACTCGCCTGGTGCCCCCGCTACCTCTGGTACACTAGGCACGTCCCCGTCCCACCCACGGAGAGGATGAAGGCGGGGAAACACGTTGAGGAGGCGGCCAAGAGGAGACTAGCGGCGAGGCTCAGGGCCGAGGTCAACACACTGTACATAGACATAGGCTGGGCCAGGGGAGCCATAGACGCCGTCCTCCGAAAACACGCCGCAGCCCCCATAGAGGTGAAGATGGGCCCAAAACGCGACATATACAGGTGGCAACTATACGCAGAGGCCTACATAATGGCCAGAGGACTAGGAACGGCCGTACACAGGGCATACCTCTACTACGCAGACACGGACACCCTAGAAGAAAAACCCATCACCACAAGCGAAATGAAAATAGCCGAAAAAATGCTCATAAAGGCAAGGACAGTGGTAGAAGGACCACCCCCACCAGCCCAGAGAACACCAAAATGCAGGTACTGCGAATACAGAAACATATGCGAAATACCACAAAAATAGACCGCCAAACACTACAACACCACAACAATACAATGTTATCTATGAATGACAGTGTCATGACCTCGTTCACGCTCACAGTGAACTTTCAACTATCTCTAGATTTTAACTTCCTGGCCCTTGGCGCCAGGACCCTGGCCGCGACGAACCTTTCCCTTTCAACTATCTCTAGATTTAAACGTTCTTCGTGTTTCACCGTATTATAGCTCCCCATGTGTTTCCCTTTCAACTATCTCTAGATTTAAACGTAGAACGTTTCGTCGTCCATGTACGGAGAATAAATCTTCTCTTTCAACTATCTCTATATTTAAACAAATGCTTAAAAACTAGTGCTATCGTTGATAGCATGAGAATTATCTTTCAACTATCTCTAGATTTAAACCCGAGCTGTACATAGAGACGTTCCCGGACGTGTTCGGGCACTTTCAACTATCTCTAGATTTAAACCT
>WANN01000037.1 GCA_015521775.1 Thermoproteaceae archaeon | reverse complement strand
GGAGAAGTCGAGAAAAGGATAGTAGCCCAACTCCTAACCCTAATGGACGGCCTACAGGAAAGAGGCCAAGTAATGGTCATAGGAGCAACAAACCGCCCAGACGCAGTAGACCCAGCACTAAGAAGACCAGGAAGATTCGACAGAGAAATATACATAGGCATGCCCGACAAGAGGGCCCGCCGCGAGATACTGGCCGTACACACGAGGAACATGCCCCTGTGCACCAAGGAGGACGTCAGTGGCGGCCTCTGCGGACACGGAGACGAGGTGGACCTCGACAAGATAGCCGAGATGACGCATGGCTATACGGGCGCCGACATAGCGGCCCTAGCCAAGGAGGCCGCCATGACCGCCCTTAGGAAGGCCATACAGAGAGGCATAATAAACGTGGACCAGGACACTGTGCCCCCAGACGTGTTGCAGCGGCTCAAGGTGAGCATGGGCGACTTCTTGGAGGCCATGAAGTACGTGCATCCCACCGTGATGAGGGAGGTCATAGTGGAGGTGCCCGAGGTGCGGTGGGACGACATTGGTGGGTACGACGACATCAAGCAGGAGCTGAGGGAGACCGTGGAGTGGCCCATAAAGTACCGCCACTACTTCGAGGAGTTGGGCGTGGACCCGCCCAAGGGCATACTCCTCTTCGGGCCTCCGGGAGTCGGCAAGACGATGTTCGCCAAGGCCGTGGCCACGGAGTCCGGGGCCAACTTCATAGCGGTGAGGGGGCCCGAGGTGTTGAGCAAGTGGGTGGGCGAGTCCGAGAAGGCGATCAGGGAGATATTCAAGCGCGCGAGGATGGCGGCCCCATGCGTCATATTCTTCGACGAGATAGACTCGATAGCCCCCATGCGCGGCTCGAGGCTGGGGGACAGCGGCGTCACGGACAGGATAGTGAACCAGCTGCTGGCCGAGATGGACGGCATTGCGCCGCTTAAGAACGTGGTGGTCATTGCGGCCACCAACAGGCCGGACATACTGGACCCGGCCCTCCTCAGGGCGGGCAGGTTCGACCGCGTGCTCTACGTTCCTCCCCCGGACCTAAAGGCGCGCATGGAGATACTCAGGGTGCACACAAAGCGTATTAGGCTTGCGCCCGACGTCGGGCTGGAGGAGGTGGCCAAGCGCACGGAGAACTATACGGGCGCCGACATAGCCGCGCTTGTCCGCGAGGCCGCCATGTTGGCCCTCAGGGAGACCATCAAGGAGGGGCTCCCCAAGGCCAAGGACGTCGCCATGAAGCACTTCGAGGAGGCCCTCAAGAGGGTCCAGCCCTCGCTGAGCACCGAGGAGATAAGGAGGTACGAGGAGCTGGCTAGGCAGCTCCGCAGGGCTCTGCGTATCGGCTAGTACCACCAGTACCTCTCCCTGAGCCTCCTGGCCGCCTCGACCATGCTCCGCATCTTCTCTATCGCCACCTGCCTGGGGAAGGGCCTCCGGTACATGCCCGGCGCAAACCCGCAGTCAGGGTTAAGCCATACCCTGGTGGGGTCCACGTGTCTCAAGACCTTCTCGACCCTTGAAACGACCTCCTCGGGCGTCTCCACCCTGGCGCTCCTCACGTCCACCACGCCGAGCCCCAGCTCCTTGTCGCTGGGCAGCAGCCTGGCGAATTCCTCTGGGTCCCCCATGCGGGGAGCAGCGTACTCGACCACGTATTGCCTAACCTTCAACTCGAATATGTCTGGGGCGAGCCTCTCGTAGCCCACGACGGGCGACTCATCGGTGGGCCACCGATCCAGGTGGACGCCTATCCTCACGCCGCCTATGCCGGAGACAACCTCGTTTATGAGGTCTATGGCCAGCCTCACCTCGTCCTTGAATCCCCTGTACCTCTGCCCGTATATCTCTGAGGACACCCTCTTGTACCTGTCCGGCTCGTCGGGGCCGGCCTCTATGAGGTCGCCGAGCATGGGCTCGTCTAGCTGGACGAACGCCACCCCCATGTCCGCCAGCCTCTGGACCTCCCTCCGGAGGACCTTAGCGTAGTCGAAGGCGGCGTCCTCCGGGGTGGGGTAGTGGGGCGATGATATTGAGGAGTGCCAGGACTCCCACATTATGAGGTAGGGGCTGGGCAGCGTGACCTTTATGGGCCTCCCGGTGATCCTTTTCAGGAGCCTCACCTCGTCCACCACTATCTCGCCGTCCTCTATCTTCCCGGCTATCACTGGACGCCAATACGTCAGGGGCGCCTTGTGCCGCTTCATGATCTCTATGGCGTTCGGGTGCAGCTCCGTGGCGTGCACCACCTTGAACCCGCGGAGCCTCTGGCCCACGAAGGCCACGAAGCTCTTCCTCCACTGTTCGCCGTCCGTCACGACGTCTATGCCTGCCAGCTCCTGGTCCTTGACGGCCACCCTAACGGCCTCCTCGACGTACTCGTTGAAGGTTGCCTGGTCCATCTTGCCCTCCTCGTAGGCCTTGAAGGCGTCGATGAGCCACTTGGGCCTTATGTAGCTGCCGACCACGGACGTTATGAAGGAGCGGGGCAACATTGGTGTGTCTCGCTGGGACGTTTTTTAATGTTCTTTGGGGCATATTTTTATTCCCCTTGCGTGTTAGGGACAATGATAAGGGTGGCCACCTTCGACGTGTGGGGCACGCTTCTGCCCATGGGGAGGCGCGTGCGCGAGGCACTTGCCGAGGGCATCAGGGAGGCCCTGGGCAGGGCAGGGCAGCGCGTTGCCTCCCCGGCCATAATGGAGATACTCGACGAGGTGGAGAGGGTCGAGAGGATAGCGAGGGCCGACTCGTTCTCGTTTTCTACCCCCATGGTGCTGCTGGTGGAGGTCCTCAAGAGGATGCGCAACAGGGGCATGGTAGTGGAGCAGGCCAACCCGTACGCTTTGATGGAAAGCGTGGCGCTCCGGGTGGCAGACGCGGACGTGGAGCCCGACCCCGACGCAGTCGGGGTCCTCGAGTCCCTCAGGGCTGACGGCTTTAGGCTGGGGATAGTGTCCAACGTGTTCTTCTGGCCGAGCTCTGCCACAAGGGCCATACTCAAGAGGACGGGCCTCCTCAACTACTTCGACGCAGAGGTCTACGCCGACGTCATGGGCTACGCAAAACCCAACCCACGCATATTCCACTTCGCCGTGGGCCTGCTGACCAATGGGATGGCGCCGGACGTGGCCATACACGTGGGCGACAGGTTCGGCGAGGACATGATAGGGGCGATGCTCTCGAGGATGGTGGGCGTCCTCATAAACAGCGAGGGCACCGAGGGCATAAAGGAACAGATCAGGTGCAAGGCCTACACGGTGTCTAGGCTGAAGTACGTCGTGGGCGTCGTGGACCTGGTCAGCGGGTGCGGCGGGCTAGAATAGTATCTTGAGGTAGTCTGCGTATCCTATAAGCGCCCTGACCCCCGGCGATTCATGGGGGGACAGCTTGAGCACCTCGATTTCCAGGGCGGCCCTCGCCACCAGGAACAGCTCGTCGTAGGGCACCACGTGGGGGTCCTCGCCGAGGATCCTGCTTGCGAGGGCCGCCCACTTCTCCCCTGTGACGGGCTCAATGTCCCGGTCAATGCTGAACATGTTGAGGACAGGCTTGGCGACCGAAGCGCCGTACCTGTCCCTCACATAGGACACGAAGTGGTGCACGGCCTCGAGGGAAGGGTAGTCGGGCGTGGATACGGGGACCACGTAGTCGACATGCCCGAAGACCGCCTCTAGGGGGTGGCCCGGGGACAGAGGGGGGAGGTCCACGTATACGGCCAGGGGGTTTAGGGACCTCTCAAGCGCGTTGAGGACCTGCCTAAGGGCGCCCAGGGAAAGGTACATGGTGCCGCCGGTCGGCTTGGAGGGGGAGAACACAAGCCTAATGTCGCCGTCCTCGGTGGACCACTTCTTGACGTAGAAGGCCGAGATCGGGTCGCCCAGCCTGCCCTGGAGGAAGTCCACAATGCTCCTCGCGTCCCGCCAAGCCGTCGGCGAGCCGAGGAGCAGCATGGTGGCGGAACCCACGTCCATGTTGAGGTCTACGAAGACTGCCGGGTACGTGTGGCTGTCCTTGAACCAGTAGGCATGGGTCACCGCGACGTTGAGGAGCACAGTGCTTTTCCCGGTCCCCCCCTTTGACCCCGAGGTCACTGCGAGGACCCTCATCTGCCGGGCGCCCTGGTCTTCCTGGCCCTAAGCTCCTCCGGCCTCGGCAGCTCACGTCTCTCCTCCTTCACCACGTGCACCGGGACGTGGACCACCTCTACGTCCCTCCTCAGATTGCCGAGTATTATTGCCAGGGTGCCGGCAAGGTATATGGCTGTGGAGGTCACCGGGTCCCCAGTAGAGGCCAGTATTAGGAACCCGGCGACGTTTAGAAGAAGGCCCACCCACGATACTATCCTCAACGACATGTACAATGTTGTGGCGGTACTTAAAAAGCATATCATCGATATTGGCCATGTCAATACGGGTAAAGTTAAATATGGCGGCAGTGATACTGCCATGCAATTGTCGGCGCCTCCGCCGCCTGAAGTAGTTGGACCTGGCCGCGGCAAACACATGACGTGTCCCGGAGGTGTGGGACGGTGAGGTTGGGGTGCGTGCGCTGCGGCTCTGCATATCCCCCAGACTTCAAGATGTTCAAGTGTCCCCGGTGCGGGGGCCTGCTAGACGTGGTGTACGACGAGCTGGAGTGGTCCCCGCGGGGGAGAGGGGTCTGGAGGTACGAGGGCATGCTGCCCCTCAAGCGGAGGGAAGCGGTGACTATAATGGAGGGGGGGACCCCCCTAGTGGAGTCCACCAAATACCCCAACGCATACATAAAGTTCGAGGGGGCCAACCCCACGGGCAGTTTCAAGGACAGGGGCATGACGGTAGGCGTGTCCGTCGCGTTGAAGGCGGGGGCCAGGGCAGTCATAGTGGCGTCGACGGGCAACACGGCCTCGTCCATGTCCGCATATGCGTCCCGGGGCAGGATGGCCCCCATAATAGTAGTGCCGAAGGGCAAGATAGCGAGGGGAAAGCTCTTCCAGTCGTTCCTCCACGGGGCCCACGTCATAGAGATAGACGGCTACTTCGACGAGGCCCTGAGGCTCGTCATGGAGCACGGCGTCGAGGCCGCCTACCCCCTCAACAGCTTCAACCCGTGGCGCCTCGAGGGACAGAAGACCATCGCCTTCGAGATATACGAAGAGGTTGGCTGCCCCGACAACGTGGTGGTGCCCGTGGGCAACGGGGGGAACATAGCGGCCATATGGAAGGGGTTCAAGGAGCTCGCCCAGCTGGGCCTGTGCCGGGGAACCCCGCGCATGATCGGCGTGCAGGCAGAGGGGGCCGCCCCCCTGGCCAGGGCCTGGGAGCTCGGCGTAGAGGAACCCCTATGGGTGGACGACCCCAACACCGTTGCGACTGCCATCAGGATAGGGCGCCCAGTCAACTGGCCCAAGACCCTTAGGGCCGTCAGGGAAAGCGGGGGCGCCTTCGTCACGGTGAGCGACGGCGAGATACTCAAGGCGCAGGCCGAGATGGCCCAGAGGGAGGGCATAGGCGCCGAGCCCGCCGGCGCAGCGGCCTACGCGGCTCTCCGCAAGGTGAGGCTTGGGGGGACCACAGTGGCGGTCGTGACGGGCCATGCCCTCAAGGACCCCGACATAGTGGACATCAGGACCCACTACGTGGACAGCGCGGACAAGTTCCTCCGCCTCCTCTCCACCATCATACCCGGTACATGAGCCCGGTGGAGGGGGCACACCTCATAGTGAAGACCCAGAGGGGCCTCGAGGACGTGGCCGCCTCCCACATAGCCGATGTGGCCGCCTCGATTGGGGTCCGGGCAACTGTGAGGGTTAGGCCCATGGGGTACCTCGGCCTAGTCACGGTGGAGGTCGATGGGGACAAGTGGGCGCTTGCCGGCAAGGTCGCCGATGAGGTCCCCGAGGCGTCCAGGGTGCTGGTGGTCGAGGCCTGGGTCCCCGCGCGACTCGACGACATTGTGAGGGCCTCAGTGGAGGTCGCGCGTGGCTACGTTGGGCCCGGCGACACGTTCGCGGTGAGGACCACGAGGCGCGGAGAGCACGACTTCACGTCCGTCGACGTGAACGTGGGTGTCGGGGCAGCCATAAGGGAGGCCACGGGCGCCGAGGTGGACCTTGAGAGGCCCTCCAAGCCAATATACGTGGAGATCTTCGGGGGGTCCGCAGCCATATGTGTCCCGGCGACCCCCGAGTACAGGAAGATGGACGTGGGCAAGCCCATGCCCCTCGCCGCGCTCAGGCGCGTGACCATAGCCCAGATGATATACGAGGGGCCCAGGGACGCAGTGCGGAACCTGGCGGTCAGGATAGGGAGGGCCGCTCAGACCTTCGAGGTGGGGGAACTGTACGCCGTCCACTACAGGCCGCTGGACGGGGACACCGTGAGGACGTTCCTCGAGGGGCTCGAGGAGGGGATACAGTCGAGGTACGAGGTGCAGAGGAGGAGCTACGGGAGGCCCGTCCACAGGGTGCGCGTATACGTGTACGACCTCTACCAGTTCGTGAGGCTGAGGCGCGGGGAACCCATCGTGGTGACGGACCCAAAGGGCGCGTACGTGTCGAGGGTCGGGGAAAGGCTGGCCGACCTATACAGGAGGGGCCGACTCAACGTGCTTGTAGGCGCCAGGGAGGGGATACCCACGGGCGTATTCAGGTTCGCCGACCTCGTCGTGGACCTGATCCCCCAGGTCACCATATCGACCGACTACGTGATACCGTCGCTGGCAATAGCGCTTGTATCGGTCCTCGACGAGGCGGGCCTCCTGGATAGGTACAGGGGGAAGAAACAGTTATAACCCGGCGCCCCCCAGTCGCCGTGGCCAAGATTAGGCTTGGACTCGAGGAGTGGAGAAGGCTTGAAAGGGAGCTCGAGAGGATCAGCGGGGGCCAGGACCTGGAGCTCCTCATAAACCTCAGCCTAGGCCACCCACACCACGGCGGCCACGAACACCACCACGACGAGCCTGAGAGGACCCCATTCGTGGAGGAGACGCTCGGACTCATAAAACGCATAGAGGACAGGTATGGGGTTAGGGTGCACCAGCACCTCCACGGGGACCACGGGTCCATCCTCGTGCCGGTCAGGGGCAGCCCCCACGACCTGGTGTCTGCGCTCAGGGACGTAGTGAGGACCACGCTGGACACCTGCAGCGAGTGCTCCCTACACGGCGTGGACGGGGAGGTCCACCTTGGCGACAAGCTCTCCGGCATATACTTCGGCGACGCATACAAGCTCACCTTCATACTGCCGGGCAGCGATGGGAGGACCCTCGAGGTCATAGAGCTCCACCTTTAATTCCCGAATCGACTCAACCCACGTGGAGGTCAGGCTGGCGCTGAGGAGGGGGGAACGCCTATTGTCTGCGCTCTGGAGGGCTGGGGCCCCCGTCGAGGCTCCGTGCGGGGGCATGGGGACCTGCGGGAAGTGCAGGGTACGCGTGTTGGGGGGCAATCTCACCCCGCCAACGCGCCGCGAGGTCGAGTCGCTGGGCCCTACACTCGGCGAAGGGTACAGGCTGAGCTGCATGGCCTTCGGTGCGGCGGACGGGGAGGCGGTGGTAGAGGTGCCCAGCGCCGCGGGGGCAGGCTTCGCCGCTGTGGGCCTCGAGCCGCCCACCAGGCTCGACCCGCCTGTACGCGTGGCCCGGCTACACGTCGGTAGGCCGAGCCTCGAGGACCAGACCCCGCCCGACAGGCGGCTCCTTGACATGGGCGTGTCCCTGGACTGCCTGCCCGCGCTCAGGGACCTGGCCTCCTCGGCCGGGTGCGGGGACCTCTACGCCGCGCTGTGGGAGGGCTCGGCCGTGGCCCTGTCATGTTCCGAGATGCCTGCCCTGGGCCTGGCCATAGACGTGGGCACCACGAAGGTGGCGGTACAGCTTGTGGACATGTCCACGGGCACCACTGTGGCCTCCACCGCCGTGCCCAACCCGCAGAGGGCCTACGGGGTGGACCTCGTGTCTAGGCTGAGGCACGTGGTGGAGGACCCGGATGCGCTTTGGGCCATGAGGGACGCCCTCCTCGACGCGGTCAACCGCGCGGTGGAGGAGCTTGGGGGAGCCGGCGCAACGGCTGTCAGCGTGGTGGGGAACACGGCCATGACGCACATATTCCTCGGCGTGGACCCGACCCCCCTGGCATACTCGCCCTACGTCCCCCCGGCCTCACTGGGGGGCGTCTACAGGGCGGGCGAGCTGGGCCTGGCGGCGAGGCCCTGCGCCCCTGTCTACGTGTTCCCGGGCGTGACGGGGTTCGTGGGCGGGGACGCGGTGGCGGACCTCCTCACGGTGTACGTGGCGGGGTACAGGGAGCCCAGCCTCCTCATAGACCTGGGCACCAACACAGAGGTGGTCCTCATGCTGGGCGACTCCATGTTGGCCGCGTCCGCGCCGGCCGGCTCGGCCATCGAGGGGGTAGGCATAAGCAGGGGCGTGGGGCCGGTCGTGGGGGCCATAGACCACGTAAGGGGCGACCTCACCTACACGACCATTGGGGGTGCTCCCCCAGTCGGCTTGACCGGCACCGCCCTAGTGGACCTGCTCGCCGCCCTGCTTGACAGGGGGGCCCTCCAGCCCAACGGCCGGCTGACCGGCGCCAATGCCGAGGTCGGCGGGACGCGGGCCTTCGCCCTGGCCGACGGGGTGTACATCACGCAGCGCGATGTGAGGCTGCTCCAGGAGGCCAAGGCCGCGGTGTCCGCCACCTGGCGGACCCTCCTCGACCTCGCCGGCATCTCCGAGTGGGACCTCCGCGGGGTGTACGTGGCGGGCTCCTTCGGCGCGTCCCTAGACGTGGGGTCGGCCCGGCGCATAGGGCTGGTGCCGAGGGGCGGCGAGGTGACGTTCCTGGGCAACGCGGCCGTGGTGGGGGCGAAGCTCGTGCTGAGGAACAGGGCCCTCTGGGAGAGGGCCAGGGAAATAGCGCGGCGTGTCAGGGTAGTCGAGACGGCGGTCCTGGACGGCTTCAGGAGGCGCTTCATCGAGGAGCTGTCCTTTCCAGCCGACTAGCCGAAGAGCTCCCTGCCCACGAGGGCGACCAGCCTCGCTAGGTTGCGCCACTGCCCGATAGGCGCGACCTCCATCACGTAGGGCCCCCCATACCCCAGCTCCCCCATCACCGTGAGCAGTCGCTCCCAGTCCACCGTGCCGAGTAGCGGGGGCAGGTGCTGGTCGGTCCTCCCATCGTTGTCATGCACGTGGACGGTGGCCACCCGCCCCGGCATGGCCGCGGCTGCCTCCAGAATATCCACCCCATTCACGTTTGCGTGCCCCACGTCGAGGCACATGTAGGCGCCGGTCTCCCTGACGACCTCCAGGAGGTCCGCGGGGACATACCCGTACGCCCTCTCAAGCCTATTCTCGACGGCCACCCTCACCCCGTGCTCCTCGCCCAGCCTGACCAGCATCCCCACAGCCTCCATGGAGGCCCTCCTCAGAGCCTCCACGTACCGCGGTGTCCCCTCTCCCCGTGTGGGGGGCCTGTAGGGCAGGTGTACGACGGCTATGTCGCAGTCCAGCTTCCTGCACGTGTCGAACCACTCCTCGAACCTGCCCAGTACCTCCCTGTCCCCCGCCGCTAGGGGGCCCTCGTACACCTCGTGGGGCGTGTGGACCTGCACCACGCGGAGTCCCGCCTCCCTCACAGCGCCTATGAACCCCCAGTCCTCCACGTGGCGGGTGGACAGCTGGACGCTGTCCACGCCCAGACCATACAACTCGTCTAGCCTCGCCCTGAAGTCTGGTCCGTCGAATAGGCGCGTATCCACCGCAAACATGGGCCTGGGAGGGGGCGGGCTTATAACCGTGGCGCCCACGGATATATACCCGTGTAGCAACTACATACCCATGTTGTTCATGGACAGGCCCGCGGAGAGGCCCGGGGAGCTGTTCGACAGGGAGGGGGAACTAGGCGCGCTGCTCCGGGCCCTCAGGGACAGGGCCGCCGTCCTGGTCGTGGGGATGAGGCGCGTGGGCAAGACGTCCCTCCTGAGGGCGGCCACCCACGGCATGTCCAGGGCCTACGTGGACGCGAGGGCCCTGGAGGAGAGGCGCCACGTGTCCTACGCCGACCTCCTCGAGGCCCTGCGGGGAGCCCTCAGGGAGGTGCTCCCCCTCCACAGGAGGCTGGGCGAGCTCCTGGCCACGGTGCGTGGCGTGCAGGTGGCTGGGGTTGAGGTGAGGTTTCAGCAGGGGAGGGGCGCCCCGAGGCTAGTCGACCTACTCGAGGCGCTCGACAGGTGGGGCGAGGAGCGGGGGGAGAGGGCCGTGCTAGTGCTCGACGAGGCCCAGGAACTCGTCAAGCTTAGGGGGAGGGACATACTCCCAGCCCTGGCCTACGCCTACGACAACCTGCGGCACTTGACCATAGTGTACTCGGGGTCCAAGGCAGGCCTACTACACAGGTTCCTGAGGCTCGACGACCCAGAGTCCCCCCTCTTCGGCAGGTACATGGAGAGGATAGACGTGGCTCCCTTCCCCCGGGAACTCGCCGTGAGGTACCTGGAAGAGGGCTTCGCGGCGGCCGGCACGCGCCCCGACAGGAGGCTCATCGAGGACGCCGTGGACGCCCTGGACGGCGTGGTGGGCTGGCTCGCCCACTTCGGGCTCCGCGCCCTGTCGAGGCCCGACACGGCGCTGGAGGAGACCCTCCACCACGCCGAGAGGCTGGCCGCCTCGGAGTTCTGCCACTTCGTGGAGGCCATGGGCACCCACAGGTACATTCACGTGGCAAGGCTCATGGCAGCGGGGGCCCGGTGGTCCGACGTGAAGCGCTACCTCACGGCCCTGGAAGGGAGACCCATCACGGACGGGGAAGTAACCAAGCTTGTAAGAAACCTAGTGGACTACGGCTTCGCAGAGAAGAAAGGCGACGTCTACACACTGGCAGACCCAGCCCTGAGGAGAGCCCTCCCACGCATCAAGTGCAGACACCAAGAACCCTGACGGGACCCCAAACGCCTCTACACCTCAGCCTCACAGCCCAGATGGTCAGGACCCACAATCTTTTTACCGTACCTACCGGCCAAGCCTTTAAGCCCCCTCGACGTCAAAATGGCACGGTCCAAGGTCACCAACCCACTACACTCACAGTCGGTCAATGCACCCGCTACAATGAGGGCATCACTGAAACTTATACGATTGTCCTCGTCGAGTACCTTCCCCAGTATTGTCAAAAATGTACCCCGCTCAGGCACATACTGCCAAATATTCCAGCTAGATGACCAAACCCCATACAGCAGGTCTCCCTCCGATTTTTTCCCGCGACACTACGAAGAACTCGCCCAGCGCAACCACGCTTACCTTGTAAAACATTGTCTTAGTAATCAGGCATCTCCATAACCGCCCCTCCAAAAGCACCGAAGTGTCGAGATGCCAGCACGACATTAAGAGAGGCCCAGTCTGCCCAGCAGCGTCAGGCCCGCCTCGACGAGGCGCCTGGACATGTAGGGCTTCAGTTCTACGATGCGGTCCACAGCCTCTTCGATGGGCCAACCAGCGGCGAGGAACATGTGCAGTGTGGCTGCGGCCTCCAGCACGAGGACATCCTCACCAGCGAGAAGGTCAACTATGGGCCCCCACCTCCCCTCATCCACATCGGCATACCTAGCATGCTCCTCCACCAGGCCCTCCCTGGCCAGGGCCATATAGTCGTCGGCCAGCCCAGGACTGTAGGGACCCCTAATATACATATTAAAGTCGTAACGTGTAGGGAAACCCAACGCCTGCAACAGGTACACAGCCTTCTGAGCCCTAAGCCTAGCCGGAAAGCCGTCCAGTTTCTCGGCTAGGCCCAACCTCACGAGAATCCAAGCCAGGAGATTTTTCTTCATAATATCTCGGTGACACGAAAGATATAAAAATTGTCACCGCATGGTTTATATAAACACTATACCATAATGCTGTAGACGCAAAGCCTAGATC
>WANN01000036.1 GCA_015521775.1 Thermoproteaceae archaeon | reverse complement strand
TAATAAACGCGGGGAAACACGCGTTTCCGCCCTAGGGCCCCGTGTGGGTCCCGGGGGAACACCTAAATATTCTCATGGCGGCGCTCCCATGGACGTGCTGGTCGTTGGAGGGGGCATCGGCGGCCTGGCGGCGTACGCGGAGCTGAGGTCGCTGGGCCTCGACGCACTGCTGGTGTCCGATGGGCCGCTTGGCGGGCATCTGGTGGATGAGGGGCCTCTCTACGACGGGTCGGACCCAAAGTCCCTTTTGTCCAGGTACAGCGTGGACAGCTACGTGAGGGGGCACTTCGACGGTCGCTCCATCATGACCGATGGGGGGCCCATGGACGTCAATTTCAAGTATGTTATTTACGGTGGGGGCGCCTTTGACGCCCACCTGGTCTTTATCGGTAACGGTAAGGTTAGGCAGTTGGGCGCCGAGGAGGCCCTGAGGAGCGGCGACGTTAGTGGCAGGAGGATTGTCGTGTGGGGCACCACGCACTGGGGGTTGAGGACCGCTATTGCTTTGGCGCGGAGGGGAGCCGAGGTGGTGGTCATGGACAACTCCATGTATCTGAGGGACCACAAGTACTACTCTAGGCACGGCCACCTGTTGGAGAAGCTGGGCGTGGAGGTCATGTACGGCGTTAGGATCGAGGGGCCGGGCCTCCAGGTGGCCATAAACAGGGGGAAGCAGGGCGTGGAGAGGCGTGTGGTGAGGGCCGACATGGTTGTGAGCTCTGTTAGGGTTCCTCGCGCCTATACGTTGAGGAGGATGGGGCTGAGGCTTACATATGCCCCGGAGGCGGGCGGCCTCACCGTGAGGCGGCACTGGCAGGGGCTCACGGAGCGCGGCGACGTGTACGTGGTCGGCGAGGTGTATGGGGCCCTATACGAGCACCTGACAATAGAACAGGCCCGGCTGGCCGCGCTACACGTGGCGCTTAGGGAGGGGCTCGTGGATTCGGCCAGGTACGAGAAGGCGCTCGGCGAGTTCAAGGCACGCCTGGTAGTGGACGCGCCCGCGCAGCACAACCTATCCGTGCGCATGGACGTGGGGCTGCAGGGAAGCGGGATATACGTGGAGCCGAACGTGGCCGACGTGCCGTTCTGGGCCTCCCTCACATTCAGGGAGGCGAAGGAGCAGGTGGCGTGCCCGTGCGATGGCAGTACGCTGAAGGGGCTCGTGGACTACATGAGGTCCAGGCTCGGGCTGAGGGACCCAGACGCGATCCTCGAGCTTAGGGTCACCCACGACGACGCTGACAGGCTCCGCAGCGTGACGCTGCCCGGGGCCGAGGACATGGCGAGGCACCTCGGGTGGCGGGACGGGAGGTGCGTGGAGGAGACGTGTCTCTACCCCATGTCCATGTTGCTCGGCTTCGCAGTGCAACAGAAGCCGAGCAAGGTCCTGTACGGCGGCGGCCCAGTCGTCGAGGAGGCGGACTAGCCGTCCTTCACCAGCCTAAGCGCCAGCGACCTCAACTCCTCGAACCCCTCCTTGGTTTCGGACTCCACCTTGATCCTTATGAGGGGCTCCGTGTTGCTCGGCCGTATAAGCACGCGGCCGTGGCGGAACCTTACGTCCACCCCATCTATGGTAAGCCTTTCCTCGCCCAGCCTCTCGGCGTCCCTCGACACCCTCTCCATCACCGCGGCCTGGTCGTCCACCCTCACGTCGATCCTCTCCTGAAACACCTGTGGGGCCTTGGCCAGGTACTCGTCGAGGCTGGTGCCCCTGGCCTCGGTGAGTTGGAGTATGCGGAGCCCCGCAAATATCCCGTCGTCGAAGTAGCTGTTGTCCCTGAACCCTATGTGGCCGCTGTACTCGGCCCAGAAGACGGCGTTGTGCCTCACCGCTGTGGGCTTCTGGAAGCTGTGCCCCACCCTCTGCCTGACCACCTTGACCCCCCTCTCCTCGGCGATCCGCTCTAGGTACAGGGGCTGTGTGATGTCCAGCACAATGACGTCGCCGGGCCCAGCGTACTCCTCGAGGAGAACAAGCACCATGTGTTCCGGCCTAAACACCCTGCCCGCGGCCGTCACTATCCCAATGCGGTCCCCGTCCCCATCTAGGGCAAGGCCTGCCCTTAGCCCGTTGGCCACGACGTGCTCCCTCAGCTGGGCCAGGTTCTCCGGCTTCTCCGGGTCTGGGGGATGGGAGGGGAAACGGCCGTCCGGCTCCACGTTTATCCCCAGCACGTCCATGCCGAGAATCTCCCGTAACGGCCTGTACAGCACTGTCCCAGCGCCATTTGCGGGGTCGAACCCCACACGCATGCCCCTGAGGTCGCCGAACTTCGACGACAGGTAGTCCGCGTATCTTCCCAGTATGTCCACGGCGTAGGCGAAGCCCACGTAGCGCTCGGGCACATCAGCAACGGAGTTGAACATGCGCTCCACCTCCTCGAGCTCGTGGCTCTCCAAGTCCATGCCGCCCGCATGCATCGGCTTAACGCCATTGTACTCGGGGGGATTATGGCTCGCCGTCACCATTAGGGTGGGCATGTCCAGCGCCTTGGCCGCGTAGTGGGCCATGGGGGTCGTCACGTTGCCCAGGAAGTGGACTGAAACCGCCCGCAGCGCCCCGTCGGCTAGGTGACGGTACAGGTCCAACGAGTGCATCCGCGTATCTATTCCAACCAGGAAGTCGCGTCCGTAGAACCCGGCGAACGAATAGCCCAGCCTCCTCACCACCTGCGGCGTGAGGTCACGGCCGTACACGCCCCTTATGTCGTACGCCTTGAAGATCCCGGCCATGGCACCACTTGGCAACGCGAGTTATATCTGTTTGGGCCATGTGGGCAGGCCCACACTTTTAAATTGGGGACGGCCCAATGGCGTGGGGTGCGAGGTGCTTAGGCTCATAGGGGAAAACAGGGACCGCCCCCTGGCGCTCATCACCGTGGATAGGGGGAACTCAAAGGCCTATGGGCTCGTTGTCGGGGGGTCCCCAGTACCCAGCGACCTCCCCAGGGAGGCCATAGAGGCCGCCGCGGCCGCCCTCTCAACTGGGAGGGCCGTGGAGGTAGCGCTGGCAGACATGCGTATACGCGCCGAGCCCATCCGCCCCGCCCCGTACATGGTCGTATCCAGCAGGGGCCCCCTGTTGAGGGCCCTCATAGGCCTGGCGGGGCTGTTGGGCTACAACGTCGCTGTGATAGGCGAACAGGTGGATGGGGTTGTCGCCATAATGGAGCTGGAGAGGATCAGCGAGTTGGCCGGCGACAAGGTCTTCATAGTGGCCAACGAAGGGGGGGCGGAGACCGACGTGGAGGTCGTGTACAGGGCCCTAAGGGGCGGCGCCCCCTTCGTTGGGCTGATGGCGAGTAGGCAGAGGGCGGCCGTTATAATAGCGGAGCTTGTCAGGAGGGGCCTACCCCTCGAGCTTATAAAGGAGAGACTCCACACGCCGGTGGGCCTCGACATCGGTTCCCGGACCCCAGAGGAGGTCGCGCTGAGCATAATGGCCGAGGTGGTCATGTTCCTTCGCGGGGGCACCGGCGCGCCGCTTATGAGGGTCAAGGACCCCTACCCCCTCCTCGAAAGCGCGCTCAAAGGCGAGCTGGACGCGGGGTGCGGCAGGCATGAGGCTGTCGTTTGAAGGGGAGTTCTCAGTGGGGGCGGGCCCCGACACGGTGTACGAGGTGCTGGTGGACCCGTTGAGGGTCGGCCGGGCGTTCCCGGACGTCTCCGACATAGTGCGCGAGGACGACCGTTACACGGCCAAGGCGCGCGTAGGCGTGGGCCACCTGAAGGGCACAGTAACGATAAGGTTCTCCGTGGCCAGCCGGCCGGAGGAAAAGGCGGCGGAGGTCACCGGCACCATGACCGGCGTACAGAGCACGGCAACGTTCACTATAGCCTTCAAGGTACTTGGGGCCGACGGCGGGTCAACCGTGCGCTGGCGCTTCGAGGCGGACATAAGGGGGCTGTTAGGCTCGCTCGGCCAGTCGCTGGTGCAGGGGGCGGTGGAGCGCATAGTCAACGACGTGATAGGCAACCTCCGCGACATGTTGGACAAAGCTTAAATGGGCCGCGCCCTGCCCGGCCATGGTGGCCATTAGGGTTAGGGTAAACGGCGTGCAGTACGAGCACGACGTGGAGCCCCGCCTGCTCCTGGCCCACTACCTCCGCGACTACATAGGCCTCAGGAGCGTCAGGATAGGGTGCGATACGACGAACTGCGGGGCCTGCACGGTCCTCCTCGACGGGAAGGCCGTCAAGTCCTGCACGGTCTTCGCCTTCATGGCCAACAACGCCGAGGTGGTCACCCTGGAGGGCATATCCGAGGGCGGACTACATCCGCTGCAGATGGCCTTCGCCGAGGAGCACGGCCTCCAGTGCGGGTACTGCACGTCCGGCATGGTGATGACGCTCTACTACTATCTTAACAAGGCCCGGCGCGTCCCCAGCGAGGACGAGGTTAGGAGGGCCATAGAGGGCAACCTGTGCAGGTGCACGGGCTACGTGGGCATAGTGAGGGCGGCGCTAAAGGCGGCCCGCCAAATGTACGGATGAGCCTCTACCCCCGCAACTTCCAGCTGCACGTACCCACATCCCTGCGCGAGGCCATAGAGGTCCTCGAGGCGCTGGGCGAGGACGCCAAGCCGCTTGCCGGCGGCCAGAGCCTAATACCCATGATGAAGCTGAGGATCGCGGCGCCGAGCGCCATCGTCTACCTCGGCCCACTCAAGGGCGAGCTCTCATATGTCAGGGACGGCGACAACCACGTGGAGATAGGCGCCCTCACCACCCACAGCGAGGTGGCGGAATCGCCCCTCCTGAGGCGGTGGAACCCCTTGGTCTCCGAGACGGCGGCCCACATAGGCGACGTCCAGGTCAGGAACATGGGCACCATCGGCGGGTCCCTGGCCCACGCCGACCCGTCCGCCGACTACCCCGCCGCCATGGCGGCTCTAGGCGCCGAGATCGTCGTGGCGGGCAGGTCGGGGACGAGGACCGTGCCCGCCGGAGAATTCTTCGTGGACGCGTACACCACCTCGCTGAGGCCGGGGGAGCTGGTGGTGGCCGTGCGCGTGCCCAAGCTCAGGGGCAGGTACAGCGCCGCGTACGGCAAGGTGGCCAAGATAGCCACGGACTTCGCCATAGTGGGCGTGGCCGTCCATGTGTCGGTTGACGAGCGTGGCCAGGTGGCCGACATAGGGATAGGCCTGACCGGCGTGGGCCCCACCCCGCACAGGCCGCGGGACGTCGAGGAGGGGGCGTTCGGCGAGAGGCTGGGCCCCGAGCTGGCCGAGAGGATCGCCGAAGCGGTCTCCAGGTCCGTGGACCCCCCAACGGACCTCAGGGCCACGTCCGAGTACAGGAGGAGGGCCCTCAGGGCCCTGACCGAACGTGCGCTGCGCCGTATACACTCGGACATAGCCCGGGCACAGTAAAGGACATATACTTCCCCGGGATGGTCCATGTGTCCCTTCTGGGCAAGGCCCTTCTGGCGGCCCTAGCGGCCGTTTTGGTGCTTATAGCGGTGTTGGCGGTGACATTACCCGCATCGCCCCGGACCGAGGCCGAGCGGACCACCACGACGGTAATAGTATATGTAAACGACACGGACACCCCTGTAACTCCCACCGAGACAAGCCCGGCCCCGTCCAGGCCCGCCGAAACTACGCCGCGGACAAGCCCCGAAAGGCCCAGGGAGGCCGCCTACACGATAATAACGAACATCCCCACCATGATAACGGTAGAGGGGGACACGGTCGTCGTCACGCCGGACTACGAGGGGTCAACGCGCCACGTGGTGACGCTTGGCTCCACCCCCAAGATAATTGTCAACGGCACATACACGTACAGGGGCAACACTATACTGGTGAGGCTCCCCATAGTAAGGATAAGCGTCGTGGGCGACGGCAACTACTCGATCGAGCCGCGCCGCGACTACTACATACCTAACAGCGCGGTGCGCGTGAGGGCCCTCGACGCGTACACACGCATCAACGGCACCAGATCCCTCAACATCACGCTGACGCGTAACGTGACCATACTGGTGAGCAGGGTTTACCCAAGCCTAACCGTTTTAGTGGTTGGCAACGGTACCGTGAGGGTAAACGGAACCGCCGTGCCCAACGGCGCCGAGGTTGCGGGCGCACTCTTCGCGTTGTCCTACGAGGCCGCGCCCGGGTGGCGCCTCCGCAACGTGTACATCAACGGCACCGAGGTGGAGCCGCCCGACACGTTGGTGCTGGTGGGCAACACGACCATAAGGGCGGTGTTTGTTAGGCCGCCCAGGCTCGAGGTCCTTGTCAGGGGCATGGGCAACGTGACTGTGAACGGCAGCGACCTTTCGGGCGGGGTACTTCAAGGCCGATGCTTCGGCCTAGGCTATAAGCCGCAGGCCGGCTGGCGCCTCGCGCAGGTGAGGCTGAACGGCACCGAGGTGGAGCCGCCCAACGAGCTGTGTATCGGCGGCGACACCACCCTCGAGGTGACGTTCATGAGGGTCGTGGGCATAGTGGTACACGTATCGTCAAACGTCAACTTCACGGCCACAGTAGAGGGGGGAACCGTGAAGATAGTTCCGGGCAGGGGCAACTCCACTGTTAGGCTTATGCTTAACTCCACCGCCGTGTTGGTGCCCCTGGAGACCCCCCGCTACCTTCCCCTCAACGGGACCATCACAATTGAAAGCAACGTAACACTGCGCCTGGCCTTCGCCAGGAAGATCTACATCACCGTGGCCAGCCCCGACCTGGTAAGCGTGGAGCCCGCAAAGCCCTTCTACCTGCCCGGGGACGTGGTGGCGGTACGCCCCGCCGAGGGCTACGTAGCGCTGGTCAACGGGACGCCGCTCCTCGCCGACAGCGTTGTGGTGAACCGGACCGACATACTCGTCGAGGCGGCGAGGGTGGGCACGGCCCCCCTCTTCATATTCCCCACAGCGCGCGTAGGGGTAACAGTCACAGGGCTCGAAGAAGTCCGCGTGGACGCCCCCTCGGACGGCCCACACAACGTGACCCATATAGGGACCATAAGGATAGGCGTGGAGGTACGCTCCCTACTGTTCGTGGACATGGGCGCCGAGATCCTCACGTATGGCCCCTCCACGAGCTTCGAGTTGGACGGCTGGTCGCTCAACTTTTCCTACATATACGTGGTGCCCTACGTGACCGGGAAGGCGCGGCTGGAGGCGGCCCCGTACAGCGATACGTACATCATGCTTGCGGTGGTGGGGAGGGGCACGGGCGTGGTGAGCGTGGAGAGCGACATGCAGGCCGACTTCTACATTAGTAATGAGGGGATAGGCGGGGTCCCCTACGTGTCGGTCTACGGCGCGGCCAAGGCGCTGTTCAACGTGACTGGGAGCAGGATCGACGACATTTCCGTCGTGGACGTCTCGCCCCTGGACGCCACGGTGAACTACTTCGACGTGCCCTACATGCCCTTCTACCTCGAGGCGTACCTGCCCAACACCATAACGGTCCTCGTACAGCACACGTCCACGTTTAGGACCACTGTAACTGTGAACTAACATTAGGGTAAAATTTATAATGACGACTGGTGAAAGGCCTATGATTAGGCCCATAGTTCTACCACTGCTGATAATACTACTTGCATTAGGTCTCTCCACATATGCGTCGCCGACCAAGGCATTGGAAACGGAGGAGGAGAGCTTCGTGGTGCTGTTAAAGCCCAAGCCCGGCATAAGCGCGGAGACCGTTATAGACATGCTCAAGGGCGTGGCCGAGCCAACTCGTGGTACTCCGCTCGTCGGCGAGTTGAGGGAGGGACTTATACTCGTCAAGGTAAATAGGAGCGGGCTGGAAGAGGTACTCTCGCTGGGCCCCGCGGACATAGTAGCCGTCAAGTCGATACCCACCCCTGCGCTGGTGTATCCCCGTGAAATCAACATAACCTCCATAAAGGAGCCGAGCAACTTCTTTATACGCGACGTCGTGCTAAATGTTCCTCCTGTGGAGACTATGGGCGTGAACGGCACAGGCATACTGGTAGCCGACGTGGACACGGGAGTAGACTACGGCCATCCTGACATAGCCCCCACCCTTGCCTACGTCATAGGCCTAAACAACGGAAACGAGTTGGTGGTCGACATGGTATCCGAAAACGCCACGCATGTATTGTACACAGACCTATTCGGCAACCCAGGCGCAGTGCCCAAGACCGACGTGGCGTACGTGGAGCCGCTAGTCCTGGACGCGGACGAATCGCACGTTGTCCTCATGGTGCCGGTCACGCCGGTGGGAGGCCAAATAGACGAACAGCTGGTAACCATACTAATACCTTTCACAGTCACTGTGCCCTCAAGCTTCTTCACTGGCTGCATCACCTATAACGTGGCCGGGATACCCTCGGCGTCGGGCGTCTACAGGTTCGGCGTCACATTCCTCCTCGGCGTTCCTTTCTCGGTGATCGGAAGCGATCTGGGCATCCTCATGTATGATCCCACTACGCCCGGCGTGTATGACAGGCTGCGCATAGACTTCAACCAGAACTGCGACTTCACCGATGACGCCGAGATCTCGTACTACGGCAACAGGATAGCCACGTACGACATACCGCCTGCCGACGGCGTACCCGACTACAGCCTAAGCGTTGTAGGCGGGTTCTTCTACGACATAGCTGGTTGGTTCGGCGTGCCGCGCATATACAGGGGCTGGGACCTAAACGGCCGGTACCTCTCCATATTCTACGACTTCAACGGTCACGGCACCGCGGTGGCCTCGGCGATAGCCGGACGCGGCACCTTGACCGGCCTTCCCGGAGTGGCGGTTGGCGCCAAGGTGGTGGGCGTCAAGGCGCTCTGGGTGGGCAACACGGAGATAGGCATGTTGTGGGCGGCCGGGTTCGACGTGGACGAGGACGGCGATGTGCGCTACACCGGCAAGAAGAGGACGCACGTAATAAGCAACAGTTGGGGCATATCATACTTCCAACTCTTTCCCTACGGCATCGCATACGATGTGATGTCCATGTTCGTGAACGGGCTTGTCCAGCCGGGCTTCCTTGACCCGGCCTATCCCGGCATAGTGGTGGTCCATGCGGGCGGCAACGGAGGGTACGGCTTCGGCACGATCACGTCGCCTGGCGCGGCCTTCGGCGCCATCACGACTGGCGCGGCTACCTCGGGCCACTTCTGGTGGTATGCTTTAGGCGCGTACGCCCCAATATTTAGATACGGTGACATGATACCCTGGTCCCTCAGAGGACCCACGGCTCCCGGTTACAACAAGCCGGATGTGGCCAACATAGGCGCGTTTGGCCTCACAGCGGCCCCGGTAGGCGAGTATGTGACTATATTCGGCGGCACTTCGTATGCAACTCCCCTGACTTCGGGAGTCGTCGCGCTGGTCCTCGACGCGTTTAGGCGTAACGGCATTGACCCTGCCACTGTCAACCCGTGGACCGTGAAGGCCATACTGACCAGTTCGGCGGTGGACAATGGCTATACGCCCTTCACCGCCGGGCACGGCCTCGTCAACGCGTATAGGGCCGTCAATCTGACCCTCGGATTGGCCGGTTGGACCAACGTGAAGGGCCCGCTTATGTATTATTCGGTCGACGCGGCCAGGGCGGGCATTGCAAGCGTCATGTCAGACTCCTGGATAAGGAACTGGGGACTGGGCATACCCACGCTGTTCATGACGTGGTACAGCAACACTTTGGCCCTTGAGAGGCCGTACATGAGGGCCCCGCCGTTCTACACCGATCTATATGTGCCTGGCCTAAGGCAGGGCACCGGTAGGGCCATGCGCCTAATTGTGAGAAACCCGTATTCCATGCCCGCGACAGTAAGCATAGAGCCGTACACGCTTAGGCCTGTGTACCGTGCCAGGACCACGCTGAGCCTAGCGACGCCCGGCAGATACTACTTCACAATGGGCCAACTGGGCTTCGACAAGGCGGCCATACTAGGCGGGGACCTCGTGGTGTTCAGGGCCTCGTTCCCCTACACCTACCTCGATGTGAACAACAATTACTTCGAGGAGCTGTGGTTTGGGCTCCGCTTCTTCGACTGGATAGACGACGATGGGCAGAACGACGTTGACCTCAACGAGATCGTGTTTTACAACTACGATGTGAGACCCTCCAACGTGTTGGAGCTGCCCGTGGCCAGGGTTGGCCAGAGGATTAGGCCAGGCGCCGAGCCATTGCTGCGCGTGGACTTCCTCTTTGGGAGTGGCGCCACGGTGCCCGTGACCGTCGAGGTAGTCGTGTTCAAGCGCGTGCCCGCATCGGACGTGTCCGTGGCTCCCCGCTCCTTCCTGGTGAGGCCCAACGACGATAGGACGGTCATAGTGAGTGTGCGCGCTGGCAGGGACTACGCTCCCACAGTCTACGAGCGGCTCCTCTTGGTGAACGCCACTGTGGGCGGCGCGTCGTACGTCAGCCTCATCCCGCTGACGTTCACGGTGGTCAAGTACGTTACCCCGCTGGCCCTCCAGAGGGGCGTGGACATGAACGACGGTGTGTCGGACCCGTGGTACAACGCCTCGGTGCTCCGCGGCGCCACTGACTGGGCTTGGCGCTATGAGTCCGGCGACTGGCGCTTCTACTACCTGGCCCTGCCAAGGATGAGGAACGTGGAGGCCCTTAACGTCACGGCCATGTGGGCCTTCACCAACAGCTCCCTAGTGGTGTACGTGCTGAACGACGTGGGCGCCTTTGCGGGCAGGTTCGTGGGCCAGGGAGTAAGCCCCCATATATATCTGGGCAGCGGCACCTTCACCATATCGTATACCGGGATGCCGGGTAGGCACGTGGTGTTTGCGCCGATCGCCCATGCCATTCCGCCGCTCTGGCTGCCGGCCTTCACGTCGACAACAGGCCTATTGATTGGGCCTAACCCCGAGAGGGCTTTCCTGCCCTACCTGGCCGGGCCGAGGCACGTGTACACGCTGGTGGTGCGTCAAGCGGTCTACGGCGGCGACGACGTGGAGGAGCCCATAGACGTGGTAGTGTCGAGTGTTAGGGGCGGCGCCATGCCCACGAGGCTCTTCGTGACCAACCCGTTCCTCGTGCGTCAACTGACGTACAACTTCTTCCTGCCCTTTGACGCAAGTGCGGAGAGCAGGGTGATCCCGCTGGGCGGCCTCTTCGTGCCCGACGACTATGAGGCGCTGGGCACCGTCCCTGCGGGCCCCGTGCCAATAGACGTCCTTGTGTTCCCGACGAGGCCGTTCCTAGACGCTCTGCTCTTCGCGGTGCCGACAGACCCCATGTACAGGTCCTATCAGCTGTTCGGTGGTGCTGCGCTGCCGCTCTCCGACACGTATATCTTCGAGTGGGTCACCCTGGGCCTCTTCAGGAGGTGACCTGAAACCGCCACCCTTTTATTTTTCCCCACAGGTCTACGCGTGTTCTCGGGGTATGCCGATCTGCCCCTACACGGAGGCCGGGTGCCCAGGTGGCTCTACGCCCGCATGGTCAGGTTGGCGGGCCTGGTCCTGCGCGTGATGTACGAGGAGCACGGCCCCGAGGGCATTGTGGAGAGGCTCAGCAGCCCCCTCTGGTTCCAGGCCCTGAACAACCTCATCGGCATGGACTGGGACTCGTCCGGCTCCACAACGGTGACCACCGCCGTGCTGCGCGAGGCCCTCGAAAGGTCCGACCTCGAGCTGCGGGTGGTGGGGGGCAAGGGTAGGGCCGCCCTGTCGGTGCCCCAGCAGCTCCGCGAGCTGGGCAGGCGCTGGGACATAGACGTGGGGGCGCTGGCAGAGGCCTCTAGGCTTGTGGCCAAGGTGGACAGCGCGCTGGTGCAGGACGGCTACGACGTGTACCATCACGCCCTATTCGTGACGTCTCGGGGCGTGTGGGCCGTGGTGCAGCAGGGCATGGACCCGGCGAGACGCATGGCCCGGAGGTACCACTGGTACATGGCCCACGATTACTTCAACGATCCGCACCGCGCCATTGTGGGGGTGAGGGGGCGCGGCGCCCTCAACATGGCCTCGTCGGCCAGCGCGGGGGCCCGGAAGACCATAATGGACGTCGTGAGGGACGGGTCGCTTGGACGCGACCTCATGGCCCTGGCAGGCCAGTCGACGCTCCTCGACGTCCCCCGGTACCATCCCTGGACCCATAGGCCCCGCATAAGCGTCGAGGAGGCGAGGCGCATAGCCGCGCTGGTCCCACGCGACGCCGCCGACTTCCGGGACCTGGTCCTGGCCAGGGGGGTGGGGCCGAGGACCATCCGGGCGCTTGCGCTGGTCGCGGAGCTCGTGTACGGCTCGCCCGCCGACTGGAGGGACCCCGCCAACGTGGACCCCTTCAAGTACGCGTTCGCCGTGGGGGGAAAGGACGGCGTGCCCTACCCAGTGGACAGGTCCACATACGACGAGCTAATCGGGGTGCTGGGCAGGCTCATGGACGTGGCCGTGAGGGCCGGGGACAGCGGGATACTGGGCCACCTGCGTCGTCTCGCCGAGCTGGCCCGGGCCTGGTCCCCCAATGACAAGTATAGGAGGCCTACCTATTAGGCGGCCCAACATTTTAATCCCCGTGCGTAGGGCCATGCATGAGGTTGGGCGCAGGCGCCAAGTACGGCCTCTTGGCCGGCCTCCTCTACGGCGTAGTCACCGCGCCCGTGACGTACTACACGTACATGCTCATGCTTCCCTACGTGGCTGAGGCGGCCGCGTCGGCGATACCGGCGGAGGCCGGCGTCAGCGCGGAGCAGATAGAGGAGGTCATGAGGGGCACGGCCATCTTCGTTCCCCTGGCAACCGTTGTCTTTTCTCTGCTATATCCCGGCGTATTGGTGGGGCTGCTGGGGGCATTCCTCTGGGACAGGTTGCCCGGGACATGGCCCCTCAGGTCGCTGGCCATAGGCCTAATAGTTATAGTCATTTCCCTGGCCCTCTCCGCGTTGGGCCAGCCGGGCCCCGCGTTGGCCCCAAGCGAGCTTGTGGACCACGTGAGGCTCGTGACTCTGCTTGCCAACGTGCTGGCCGGCCTCCTCTACGGCGCCGTGTTCGGCTACATGGCGGCCCGAGGCAAGGCCTAGCGGCTCCGCAGCCTCTCCAGCTGGCTGCTGATGGTGTCGACGTGCCACTTGAGTTCCTCTAGCTCTTCTGCAGTCAGGTCCTCGCGCCACTTGGATATCACTGTGCGCAGTATCTGCAACGCGCTGTAGGCTATGTGCCAGTAGGGGTGGTGCTCGGCCTGGCCGAACACGAACTCCTCCAGCGCGGCGACTCGGTCCAGTTGCACCTTTATGGGGTCCTCCCCCATTATACCAGCCTCCCCCTCCTGGCAATTATGCGGTCTATCTCGCGGAGAGTCCCAAGCACCTCGTCCACGTGTGCGGCCAGCCCGTCGCTCCTGACAAGCTCCTCCAGTTGCCGGACCTTGAGGACCAGCTCGACGTCTACCCGCATGAGCTCCTCTGTGTTCCTGCAGTCGCGCATCTTCTGCTCTTTCAATTTGAGCCGCGCGACGCTGATCCCCCTCACGACCCTCTCTATCTTCTCCGCCATGTTGACGTCTATGGCGCCGCCATTCATGGCGGCCCCCCTCAACGCCCCCTCAAGCGATCTAAGCACGGTGTACACGTACATGCGGACGCTTTGTTCTGCCGCCCTGACGTCCTTTTGCCCCCTTAGATTGGGCACAAGGCGCGAGAGTTCCTCTACGTAATCCCGCATGTAGTCCATGCACTGTACCAATTTAAGTGTTTACACTATCGTGGGGCGCCCAAGCGCCTTGAGTATGTCGTTTATCAGTACGCTTGCAGTTTCGTGCGGCCCGGCCCCCTTGCCCATGAGGAACACCCTGTTGAGGTCCGTCACAATTTCCACCGCGTTCATGACGTGGTCAACGCCGTGAAACGGGCTCTCGGGGCCCACCCTCTCGAGACCCACCTTAAGGACCTTCCTCTCTGCATCGGCCAAGGCCATCAGCTTGGCGGGGCACTCCAAGCGGCCTGAGAGGACGCCGCTGACGGCCACGTCCTCAAGCCGGGCCCTAAGGCCGATCACGTTGGCTATGATCGTGATTTTGGCGGCGGCGTCTACGCCCTCCAGGTCCAGTGTTGGGTCCGGCTCGAGTATCCCGGCCCTCTGGGCCTCCGCCACGGCCTCCTCCAACGCCTTCCCCTTCTTGCAGACCTCGGTGAGCACGTAGTTGCTGCTCGCGTTGAGGATTCCGGAAACCCTAATGGGCCTCTGAGGCGGCAGCCCCATGAGCAGGTCTATTAGCGGCGTCCCCGCCATGACCGTAGCCTTGAAGAAGACCCTCCGCATGTCCAACTTGTCGAAGTCCTTGGCCAGCACCGACTTGTTGGCAGTGACTATGTATCCCCCACTTTCCGCGACTTGCCTGTACAGCCAAGTATGCGGGTTGTTGTAGTCTGGGGGCGTGACGTCCACTAGTATTGCCCGGCCCAGCTCCGACACGTCTATCGGCCTTCCGATGCCCGACCTGGCTATGCCGCCCCTGGGCACGTTCAAGAGCCGTTCGAGCTCCTCCCTGGAGAATCCGCCGTGCGCGTATACGCCCCCGCTCCTGTCAAACACCGCGCTCACCTTCAAGGGTATGAGCCTTTCCAGTATCATGGACACGAGCGTCCTCCCCACGTTGCCGAAGCCGTACAGCACCAGGTCCATCGAGGCTCATGACATGCGGAATATATAAGGATGGTTCTCGTAGCTATATGACTATTAGCGAAATGAATAAAAACTACATAATTCCCCTCCTCATGGACAGTTCGGGGACAGCGTATTGAAGATCGGCGGCTCCCTTCTCAGGAAACGAGATAACCTTAGGAGGATCGTGGAGGCGCTGTCGCTCGGCACGTACCCCATTGTGGTGGTCTCCGCGGTTAAGGGCGTCACGGACCTGCTGTTGGCCTTTGCTGAGACGGGCAAGGGGGCATATCTGGACGAGGTTGCCGCGAAGTACGCGGGAGTCTTCAGCGTCGAGGAGTCACGTGTCAGGGACCACCTTAGGGACGTCGAGGGCATAGGGGGCCGCGGCGATCCTATGAGCAAGGACGCCATAGTCTCCATCGGTGAGAGGCTCTCCTGCATGTTGCTGGCTGAGGAACTGTCCCGGCATGGCGTCGAGGCGCGGTGCATAGAGAAGCCCCTCCTCACGGACAGCAACTTTGGAAATGCCTCACCGCTTGAGGTGGTGTTCAGACCGGAGAGGGGCCTCTCTGTGGTGCCAGGCTTCGTGGGGATTGATTCCGAGGGCAGGTGGACGACCCTGGGGAGGGGGGGCAGCGACCTGACGGCAACTTTCATAGCGAGCAGGCTTGGGATCCGTAACGTCGTCCTGATGACAGACGTCAATGGGATCCACAGCGTGGACCCCGGCACATGTAGCGGCGCGGTGACTGTCCCGCGCATGAGCGTGTGGGAGGCAATAGAGTTCTCCAGTCTCAGGGGGAAGGGCTTCCATCCCCGCACCTTCGAGCCGGTCATGGGCACCGACATAGTGGTCCACATAACCAGCCTGGAAGGCGGCGGGACCACTATAGCCGGGTCCATGGCGCCCCCACACATGAAGGTTGTGGTGCCGAATAGACATGGGTCCTACGTGATTGGATACAATTTCGACGATCTGCCAAGCTACAGGCTTGTGGGCAAATTCACCGCGTTCAGCGACATGGATCCCTGCGAATTACATAAAAGGTACGTGCTCCCTCTCTTCAATGCTTGAGGTCTACGTCCTGGGGGCCACGGGGCTTGTGGGACAGAGGTTCGTGCAGTTGTTGTCGGGCCACCCATGGATGAGGATAGCCGGGGTCGCGGCATCCCATAGGTCTGCAGGCAGGAAATATAGGGACTCCGTGAGGTGGGTGCTGGAGTCCCCCATACCTGACGAGGTCGCCGACCTCAACGTGGACCCTGTGGACCCCTCTGCCATTCCCGAGGAGGTCTCCATAGTGTTTTCGGCCCTACCTTCTCAGGTAGCCGCACAGGTGGAGCCGGAGCTCGCCAAGAGGGGATTCGTGGTTGTGTCCAATGCGAGCAATATGAGGATGGACGGCGACGTGCCCCTAATAGTGCCCGAGGTGAACCCGCGCTCCTTGGACCTTGTCAAGGCGCAGAGGGAGGCCAGGGGGTGGGACGGGTTCATAGTGAAGAAGCCCAACTGTTCCACTACCATACTTGCGCTGCCCCTGAAACCGATAATGGACAGGTACGGCGTGTCCCAAGTGTCCGTGGTCACGCTGCAGGCCGTGACCGGGGCGGGCTTCTCAGGCGTGCCGTCGGTGGCCATAATAGACAACGTGGTCCCCTATATAGCTGGAGAGGAAGAGAAGATCGAGGGGGAGTTGCCCAAGATACTTGGGCACGTCGATGTGAGGGCCACCACTACGCGGGTGCCGGTCCTGGACGGCCATATGGAGGTGGCGTACGTCGAGACGGCGCATGAGGCGGAAGTGGAGGAACTGGTGAAGGTCCTCTCGTCGTTCCGCGGCGTCCCCCAGGAGCTGGGCCTCCCAACAGCCCCACGTGACCCCATAGTGGTGAGGCAGGAGGTCGATAGGCCTCAGCCGCGCCTGGACCGTTGGGAGGGCAGGGGCATGAGCGTCGTGGTGGGCAGAATCAGGAGGTACGGGGACAGGACAATACGTTTCCTAGTCCTGGGCCATAACACTGTGAGGGGAGCGGCCGGCAACTCAATCCTTACGGCGGAACTCCTGATAAAGTGGGGCCTAGTGGCTTAACCGCCTAAAAATGGGCATGTTCATGAGGGCTATATGGGTCCTCCCATTGTAGAATTTCGTGGTTACTCCCCTTGCCCTGAGCCTGGACTCGACATCTTCTGCGGCTATGTTGGCCGGGTCCACGTTACTGGATCCAGTAATGAAGTTGACCGCGTAGCCGAATGAGGGGACCCACACATTGTACTCGACCACTATGGGGAACACGGACCTCACGTTGCTGAGCACCATGTCGTACGTTTCGGGGTAATAGAAGCTGCTCCCGGCCTGGGTCACCATGATACCCCCCTCCTCCATTATCGACGACACCCGCCTGTAGAATTCCTCGCCGTACAGCATCTTAGAGATCTCCGGCCCATAGGGATCCGTGAGGTCCAGAATCACCACGTCGAACTTCTCCTCGGTCTCCGCTATGTACTTCAGCCCGTCCATTATCAACACTGAGGCCCTTGGATCGGACATGGCGCCCATGTGCATCGTGCCTAGGTGTCTCCTGGCCAGGTCCACCACCTTCTCGTCGATGTCGACCATTACGGCCCTTTTAACGGGGCCATGTTTGAGCACCTCCCTCAGCGTTGCTCCCTCGCCCCCGCCGACTATAAGGACCTTGCGCGGATCAGGGTGGGCCACCATGGGGGGATGTACAAGGCACTCATGGTATATGTGTTCATCCGCCTCAGTGGACTGGACGAGGCCGTCCAGCACGAGGCCCCGCCCATACTCGGTGAACTCCGCTATAGCAATTTCCTGGTACTGGCTGGTTTCCTGGACGAGTATGGACCTGACCTTCATTATCAGCGCGGTCTCCTCGCTTACAGGTTGCAGTATTACGAATGGTTTTGGTATGGGCATGGTCCCGCCGAGGGCCCCCCATATAAACCTTGTCCTAGCATGGGGAGCTGAGAAGGCCTAGTCGGGGTCGGTCGGCCATGTGCCGGGCGCAGGAGAACCACATCCAAATTTAAAAATAGGCTGTGCACCGGGTTATCCATGTCACGTGAGCAGAGGACTGTGGCGACTAGGAGGGACAAATGGTCGTTCAAGAAGTGGTACGTCGTGTACGCTCCCCAGTACCTCGACGGTGTGCCCATAGGCGAGGTGCCGGCCTCGGAGCCCGAGAAGCTCGTCAATAGGACGCTTGAGGTGACGCTGTTCGACATAACCCGCGACCTTTCGCACCTGCCCATAAAGTTGAAGTTCCAGATAAATAGGGTCGAGTCCAATAGGGCATATGTAAGGTTCAAGCAGCTCGAGCTCTCACGCGACTATGTAAGGTCCCTTATAAGGCGAGGCACGAGCAAGGTGACCACGATAATGGATGTAGAGACCAGGGACGGTTGGAGGCTTAGGATGACTGTGCTCACAGTGACTGCGCATAGGGCCAAGACAAGCCAGAAGAAGGCCATAAGGAGGGCCATTGCGGAGGCCGTTAAGAATTATGTGAGGGACGCGGACGTGGCGACGTTGATAAGGGACGCCGCATTTGGGAAGCTTGCCGCTGAGCTCTATACAGCGGCCAAGAGGGTGTATCCACTTAGGAGAACAGAAATAATGAAGATCAAGGTCCTAAAGGCGCCTCCGCACGAGGAGAAGGCCGAGGTCGTCAAGGAGGTCGCCCCATCGACGGTGCAGGGCTAGAAGCCTAAGGTCTCCCTGCGCAGTCTGTCCTGCCTCCATCTGTTCAGCTTCTTGTACACCGTGCCGTGCTTCTTCCCGTGGATCAGCATCTCTATTGCGTCCCTCGCAGCGAACACGTTGTCGATGGGACCCAGCACGGCCACGTAACGGTCCCCAACCACTATTCTGGTCTCGCTCAGGTGTTCCATGGCCCGCCTCGCCCTGCCGTCCTCGCCGATCAACCTGCCCTTTATCCTCGTCAAATGGTTCTCCTTGTCCGTGTACTCTTTGAGGTCTATCACGTGGAGCGCGTAGTCCTCCCTCTCCAACAGCAGTGCATCCTCATACCTAAACCCGAGGAGTATTGCGTTGACGACGTCCCTAATCTTGAGGACCTGGTCCAATGTGGCCCTCTCAGTGGGATTTATCTCGACCGTGCCCCCCCTCCGATCAACCTTCATGCTTACGTTGAACATACGTTGTAGCTCCTCGATGTGCCTTGGCTTCAGCCGGCTCAAGGCCTGCGGCTCCACCGATATGCGGATAGTCCCCCTCAAATAATCGCTTATATCCATAATAATGGAATTGTCACCGATTTAAATCTTATACTAGTAGAGCCTAACGATTCTGTACCAGTTGTCCCTCTCGGCTGGACGGAAACCTAGACTGGCCAACATGTTGGCTATGTCCTTACGCCGAAGGATAGGCATCTTCATCCCTGTGGCGGGTATCACCCGCTCGTCGTAGAGGGTCCCCCCGAAGTCGTTGGCGCCGAAGTGCAGGGCCAGCTGCGCCGTCTCGACGCCGTTCGTGAGCCAGCCCGCTTGTATGTTCGGTATTTTGTCCCTGAACACGAGCCTCGCCACTGCGACGGCCCTGAGCAGGCTGACTGACGTATGGGGGTAGGGCACCCGCCCGCTAAGTTCGCTTCGCCCGGGCTCGAAGTTCCATGCTATGAACGCCATGAAGCCGCCGGTCCTTTCCTGGAGTTCAAGTACCCGGTAGATGTGTTCAGCCCTCTCAGACACGGTCTCCACGTGCCCATACATCATGGTGGCCGACGTGGGTATGCCCAGCCTATGCGCCTCCTCCATAACCCTTAGCCATACGTCCGTGCGTATCTTCTTGGGCGCTATTTCACGCCTCACCCTGTCCACAAGTATTTCACCTCCGCCTCCTGGCATGCTGTCCATGCCGGCCGACCTAAGCCTGTCCAGCACCTCCCTGTAGCTCATCCTTTCCCTCCTAGACAGATAGTCCACCTCCAGAGGGCTCAACGCATGTATGGCTATGTGGGGGGCACGGCGTTTGATCTCGGCGAACAGCTCCTCGAAGTACTCGATCCCTATTTCCGGAAATATGCCTCCCTGTACGAGCACCTGCCGTATGCCGTATATGGCGTCCACTTCGAGCACCTTCTTGACTGCGGCCATCGGCTCATACACATACGCGTCCGGGTCGTCCCTGCGCCGGTAAAAAGCGCAGAAGGTACATTCTACGACGCATATGTTGGTGTAGTTGAAGACCATGTTCGATATGAACGTTGCCGTGTCCCCATGCAGTTTTCTTTTCAGGGCGTCGGCAGCCATGCCGAGCTCCCAGAGGTCCGCCTGAAATAGTTCTTCTATGTCGCGCGGCCGCGGCCTCTCCAATTGCATAAACTCGGCTATGGCCATGCATTACCGGCAATGGGAATATTTAACATATGGCGGCGGTTTAGCCCCCTAGGTACATCACTGTCGCTCCAAGGAACGCGGTGACTGCCCCTATGTATTCCCTATATGTGGGCCTCTCAAGCGTGTACCGTGCCAACGACCGCGTCGTTAGGGTGGCTATTATGGGCCTGACGTTATGGAGGGGCGCCACTACGCTTGCCCCGAGAACCGATAGGGCCTCATAACGCGCAATTTGGCCTATCGACGCCAATAGGCCCGCAAACGCGATTCCCCTGTTAAAGACGGGGCCCCTCCTAACCGTCGCCAGCTCGCCCAGCATTGCCACGGTATATGCCACGAGCACGCCGTGTATGGGGTCGCCCCCGGCCAGGTTGCCCAGCCTCGCAAGAACTATGGCGAGCGCCATGCAGGTGGCCGTGGTCACCCCCGCAACCACGCCTACGGGTCTCCCGGCCACACCAATGCCAAGCACCATGAGGGAGGCGGCGAATATGAGCGAGGCGCCGAGAACTTGCAAGGGCAGTATACGCTCGCCCAGCGCCGCGCCCAGCGCCATGCCGATGGCAAGGGTTAGGCTCGTCATGACGCTGGCGCCGCTGGCCCCAAGCTCGCGTATGGCCACGTAGAGGGCCATTCTTCCCAGGTTGAAGTTCACTAGGCCAGCAGAAGCATAGTACGCCAGCGCTTCCAGGGGCATGGGGCGCGGCCCCCATAGAACGGCAGCGACCAGCACCGCTGGGTACCCGGAAACAATCGACGCGAATGTAATCATGTGCGGGCTTTCCCGAAGGCCTGTACCCCTCGCCACCACGTCGTGCAGGCCGAAGAGTACGCCCGAGCCGGCGGCAAGCACGTACGCCCCTTCCATGCCCATAGTCAACGCCTGTTGCCCCCGAAATCCATCTCTCTCCTTGCAGGGGGCCCCCATACCTCGGATTGGTGCGGCCAGCAGCGGGGCGACATGTGGGCCTTGTCCAGCGGTGCGTGTAGACGTGTATGTGGGGCGGCCATGTCCCCCTTACAGGTGGCCACCGCTACATGTGGCGGGCCGCATTTAAATGTATTCAAAGGCCCGGCAATGGGCCAAACCGCGTGGCGGCGCCTACCCTCAGCGGATCCGCTCAGTGCATGGCCAAAGGAGCCCCTAGTGTTGTCCCGGAAAGCTGTCGGTACGTCTAAACCTTATTTCGTCCAGGTCTGGAAGTCCATGCCCGTCCTTAAGGCGGAGGGTTATCGTTGCAAGGGCCGAAAGCAATAGGAGGGAGGCGTCGGCCCCACGCGAGACAAGGTACCTCATTTCCTCGCCGTTCCTCCTGTAGACAATGGTTACGTCCTTTAGGTTGGAAATTATCCCAATAGCCACGTCTCCCGACACAAAGGAGAACTCTACGTAGTGGCCGCCCCCAATGAAGGCGGCCAGCTCGTGTAATCCCGCTGATCTCAGCTCTGAACGTAGCAGGTCGCCGTTGACGACGCGTGAGAACACGGCCACCTCGCCGTCCCCTAACGCATATTCGCCCAGGAAGAAGAGCTTGCCCCCCATCAGCCGAGATTTTCCGCCAGGAACTTGAGTATTTCCGTGTATACCCTGGCCCTGTTATGTATCTTGGATATCCCATGGCCCTCGTCCTGTAACCTTATGTACACGACGTGCCTGCCCATGCCCCTCAACCGTTCGACCAATTGCTCTGCCTCGTTGATGGGGACCCTTGGATCGCGTTCGCCGTGTATCACCATGAGGGGGGCCGCGATCCTATCCGCGTGGTTTATCGGGCTTAGGTCCTCCAGCACGCTTCTGTGAGCTTCCAGAGAGCCGTACTCGGCCTCCCTGTACCTCCGCCTCCACTTGCTGGTGTTTTCCAGGAACGTGACTAGGTTGACTATGCCCACCATCTCGACGCCGCACCTCCACTCCGAGGGCTCTGTTGCCATGGCCATGAGGGTTAGGTATCCCCCATAGGAGCCGCCCATCAGACACATGTCGAGCGCCATGCCTGTGGCCCTAAGCCACTTGGCAAGGTGTACTACGTCCATTATGGCGCCCCACCTCCGCTCCACGTCGTCCAGGTGCACATACGTCTTGCCATATCCTGTGCTGCCACGGTAGTTTGGGGCTGCCACAAGGTAGCCAGAGGCCACCAGTAGCTGTACAAGCGGCTTGAACTCGGGCCTCTCCTGGGCCTCCGGTCCCCCGTGCAGGTAGATGACGGCCCTATACGGGGGCGGGGACCTCGGCTTGTACATGAGTACCGGTACTAGTAGACCGTCATGGGACTCGTACCTATACACTTCGGGCACCACCATGTCGTCCATAGATATGCCCATCTTGGGGGAGTCCGTCAGCCTATACATGCCCCTACTGACATCATAGGCCCACACCTCCGTGCCCGTCCGCGGGCCGCTATGTGTGAGGACCGCAATGCCGAACTTCCACTTGAGTTCCCTCACGACGCCCGGCTCAGAGGCGACCTTGTGGTGGAGCGTCGCGTTCACGTTGGTGAGGTAGAGCTCCGAGAACCCCTCGTTGTTGACCGAATACAATATATGCCTTCCGTCATGCGACAACGCGAATGACTCCACGTCCATGTCCAGGGACAAGTGGTACTTGGACTCGCCTGTCGCTACGTTGAGCCTTGCAAGGCCCACATACTCCGAGTCCACGTTGGAGAGAAAGAATATGTGCTCCCCGTCTATGGGGATGGGGCTCATATTTATGGCCTCCCCCTCGTGTTTAGTCACGTTGCGCTGCGTGCCGTCGAGCGTCACTAGGTATATGTCAGTGTCCAGGTTGCTGTTCATGTGCGTCACCAGGACGCCGTTGCCCATCCACGCATGCGGCGCGTTGTGCCCATCCAGCTCGGCCACCTTCGTAGTCTTCCCAGTATATACATCGTACACGTATAGGTCGAAATCCACGTCGTTCCTCCTGTTACTTGTATAGGCTAGGAACCGCCCGTCGGGGGACCATGCGCCGAGCAGGTTCATGCCCTCATCTGCGATGCGCTCCAGCTCCCTGCCATTGAACAGATATATGTGCCACCTCTCGTCGCCGCCCGTATCCGACGCAAAGGCCACCACGCCGCTGGGGCTCGCCAAGGGGGACGCCATGCGCTCCTCGAAGGGGATCAGCATATCGTGCCTGCCCCTCCTCGCAAACCATATCTGGGGCACACCGGTGACGTCGGATACGTATAGGACGTCGCCGTTGGGCATGGGCTCGGGGCTATGTGCCTGCCTAACATGTATCAGCCTCTTAATGTTGAGGTCCACGCTGTCGGCATATCCGGACCATTTATATTTACCGCTACGCTTCCCCACGCAGCTTTACGAAGGACACGTAGGTTATCTTCTCCCTTGTAATTCTGCCGTCCTCCTTGCGTATCCTGTAAAGCGCCTGTGTCCAACCCTCGTCTATCGGTATCACTATTATCCCGCCGTCCCTCAACTGCTCCACTAACGGCTGTGGTAGGCGGGGAGCAGCGGCGGTGACCAGTATACGGTCGAAGGGGGCATGCTGGGGCAGTCCCCTGGCCCCGTCCCCCACGTGCACGTTGACTATTCCGTGGTATCCAAGCCTTTCTATGTTCTGAGCGGCGAACAGCGCTATATAGAAGTCGTACTCCACCGTGTGGACGACGCCTCTACGCTCCATGGCCTCCGCACATACAGCGGCATGGTACCCACTGCCAGAGCCGACCTCAAGGACGTTCATGCCCGGGGAAAGCTCGAGGAGCTCAGTCATCATGGCCACCATGTGGGGCGCCGATATTGTGGCCCCGCGGAACAGCGGCAGCGGCTCATCGATATACGAGGAATTGACGTATTCCGGCATGGCGAATTCCTCCCGTGGAACTGCCATCATGGCCCTGGCAACCCTTTCGGACCTAATGATGCCCTCTGATATGAGGCTTTCCACGAGGTTCCTGCGTGCCTTGCCGAAGTCCACTATCATCACCCGAAGAACGAGTCGAGCGTGGCGCCCTTTCGGATCCTAGTATAGGCCGCCCTAAGCCTCTCTATGGCCCTCTCCACACGCTCACGCGAGAAGTCGTGTTGGTCCACGAGGAGCCTCACGATCTCCTCTTCTCGCGGCTGTGAGAACTCGACGCTGTACTGGTCTGTCACGGTGGGGTTCAGGAACAGGTCCCTTATGTTGAGCGGGTCCACGGGCCACTTGACCCCCTTGAGCACCGTGTTGAGCGCCTCCTCTAGGCTTGGAACCTCGTGGACTATGCGGAGGGCCCTTTGGGGACCCACGCCGGTTATCCCCCCCGGATTATAATCGGTCCCGAGAAGTATCGCGAGGTACACCAGCTGCTCCCTCGACCTAAGTTTGAGGTGTCTAAGGACAGCGTCCAGTTCTATGAGTTCGGGCTTCACCTCCACGTACTCGTCCCGGTTGGGGAGCTTCCGCCTGCCAGTTATGGTGAGGTTCCTGACCAGGCGAGGCGACCCGAAGAGCAGCGAGTCGTAGTCCTGGCTGCCGGTGGCCCACACATCGCCCCTGATCGCCATGTACGCCGCCTGGGCCTCCCCCTCGCCGGGGGCCTGCACCCACGGCACGCCCATGTATGTGAGCAGCTTCTTCGCCTCTTCGACCATTTCATCGGTCAGATACACGGCACGTTGGGCGTACTTCCTGGCCAATTCCCTTCTCCCTTCCTGTAACGCCCTCTCCAGTTCCGCAAGCGCCTTTTCCTTCTGTTTCTTCCTCTGAAGTATCTCGGCCGTTTTCGCCTCGGGCGGCTTACCGTCGAACACGTACACGGGCCTTACGCCGTTTTCCAGCAGGTTCACGGTCCTGTAAAGGAGCCCGTTGAGGTGGCTCGTCACGTTGCCGTGCCTGTCCATGAGCGGCGTGCCGTCCGGCTGCCTTATGGATGCCAGGAACTGGTAAAGGGCATTGTAGGCGTCCATTGCTATCGTCCTGCCCGCAAGCCCGGCCAATTCCAGCTCCTTACGTACCTCCCTTGGCAAGAGCTTCCCCAGTTCTGTGACCCCCATGTATTGATGGCCCAGTTATAATTTATGTATGGTGTAGCTGTACGTGTTGCCCCTCCTACGCCTCTCCACGTGGACCAGGCCGTTCAGTTCCAGGTACATTAGGGCCCTAAGTATCTCGTTTCTGCTCGCCTCTATGCCGGCCATCTTCACTATCTGTTCTATGTCGTCGAGACTGGCGGAGCCCTTGAGCTGCACAGTATCGTAGATGAGGCGGTATATGGGGTACCTCATACGTAGAGGCTTGGGGCCTTCCTAACGGGCTCCCTCAACTGCCTTGCCTGCTCCATCCACGCCTCGTAGAATTTCACCATGTCTGGGGTCACCGATGGCCTCACCTTCTTCATGGCCTCCTCGAAGTGCCTCATGGACACCTCGTTGGCGTTTATGTCCTCCCTCAACGCGAGGAAAGTGGCCTCGCGCACCAGCAGCTCTATATCGGCGCCTGTATATCCCTCTATCCTCCTCGCTATTTCCAGCAGATCCACGTCCTTGGCCAACGGGACGTTCCGCGTGTGGATGAGCAGTATATCGTAACGTGCCTGCATGTCTGGGGGCGGCACATAGACTATCCTGTCCAGTCTGCCGGGCCTCAGGAGGGCCGGGTCCAGTATGTCCGGCCTGTTGGTGGCCGCAATGACCACTACGCCGTCCATGTGCGAAATCCCATCCATCTCGGCAAGCAACTGCGCCACCACCCTTTCCGACACCATAGAGTCGGCGCCGAGGCCGCGCGCGGGCGCTATGGCATCTATCTCATCTATGAACACCACGCATGGGGCGGACATCCGTGCCTTGCGGAATATGTCCCTCACCATCTTCTCGGACTCCCCGACCCACTTGCTGAATATCTCGGGCCCCCTCACCGCTATGAAGTTGGCCCCGGACTCCGTGGCCACGGCCTTGGCGAGCAGGGTCTTGCCCGTGCCCGGAGGCCCGAAGAGGAGTATGCCGCGGGGCGGCCTAAGGCCGAGCTTCTTGAAGCGGTCGGGGTACTTCAGGGGCCACTCGATGGCCTCCCTAAGCTCCTGCTTCACGTTGTCCAGGCCTCCGACGTCCCTCCACCGTACCTGAGGCACCTCTATGTGTATCTCCCTGAGGGCGCTGGGCACTATGTCCTTCATGGCGGTTAGGAAGTCCTGTAGATTGACCCTGATCTTTTCGAGAGTGTCCGTGGGTATCGTCGGCGCGTCCAAGTCTATTATGCCTCTCTGTATGGCCCGCCTGAGCGCTATCATGGCGGCCTCGCGGACAAGGGCCGCTATGTCGGCGCCCGTATAGCCATGCGTCATCTCGGCCAGTCTCCTCAAGTCCACGTCCTTTTCCAGGGGCATGTTCCTAGTGTGTATGAGCAGTATCTCGTGGCGGGCCCTAGTATCCGGCGGGTTGATCCATATTTCTCTGTCGAATCTTCCTGGTCTTCTTAGTGCTGGGTCTACTGCGTCTGGGCGGTTTGTTGCTCCTATGACCATTACTTGGCCTCTTTCCTGTAGGCCGTCCATTAGGGTTAGGAGTTGGGCTACTATCCTTTTCTCGACTTCTCC
>WANN01000035.1 GCA_015521775.1 Thermoproteaceae archaeon | reverse complement strand
GTTGAGGGGCTTGGGCAGGTCACCGTCCTTGTGGGCAGGAATGGGGCTGGGAAGTCCACAGTGTTGGAGGCCGTCTACCTGGCCTCTGCCGCCGTCTCGTCCGACGACGGGGTGAGGGGAGTGGGCAAGCTGGACTACTTGGTTCGTAGGAGGGGTGGTAGGGGTTCCTGGGGCACGTCGCGGCACTTCCTGTGGTTCGCGGGCAACGTTGGGGACCCCATGGAGGTCCAAATGGTGGTGGGTGGCAGGAGGTGCGCGGTCCAGGTGAGGGACGTGGACGTGTTCCGTCTCCCCGTGCGCCTTGCCGTGGAGGACGGGGAGGGGGAGCTCCGCCCGGCCGCCGATTATCCCAGCGGCATGCTCGACGAGTTGAAGCGTTTCCTCGAGGGGGTGCTCCTGGTGGATGGTGCGCTGATCCGGCAACCCAAGAGGGTGGAGGACTATGCGTGGCCTAGGCTACTGCAGAGGAGGATGGACAGGCACGTCTTGGAGCTGGTCAGGGGAGAGTTCGAGCCAGACGCCGAGGGGCTGACCTACGTGCCGGCGGCCGGCGACTACCAGCTGGTCCTCCAGACGGCCGAGACGGCCGTGAGGGTGGACGACCTGGGCGACGGGGCGAGGGCGGCGATCCTCGTCTCAATGCTAGTGCTGGCCTTCAGACCGGCCGTGCTGCTCCTCGAGGAGCCGGAGCTCCACATGCACCCCGCCGGCCTATACACGTACATGAGGTTCCTGGTGAGGCTGGCCAGGGACTGGGGCTTCCAGGTCATTGCGTCCACCCACAGCATCGAGCTCGTGTCCATAGCCCAGAGGCTGGCCCAGGAACTGGGGGTTGAACTGGCAGTCCTCTACCTGGAGAGGGAGGGAGGCGTATTGAGGGCGAGGAGCTTCAACGCCGAGGACATAGAAATGTTAAGGGGACTGGGGATAGACGTAAGGCTCCTCCACGCCTTCTGATACCCATCGAATGACTTTTCTTTCCTCTCAACGTCTTATGGCATGATACAGCTCAGGGCATCGGACAGCTTCCTGAAAGTGGTGTCCGCCATGAAGAGGGTGTCCGCCCTGGTCCTGTGTGAGGGTTCCCGGGACGCCGAGGCCCTTAAGGCGGTGGCGGGGAGACTGGGACTCGCCGAGGTGCTGGGAAACGTCGCTGTGACGGACGCCGAGGGGATCGCCACCCTGATGAGAAACGTCCTGCCAGCCGCCCTCAGACTCATCGTGGGGAAGGTCGCGTCCAGGCCAGTGGCCGCCGTCGTGGACGCCGATGACGCCGAACCGGGGGAAAGGGTCAGAAGCCTCTACGACTCCCTAGCGGCGCATGGGTACAGGGTGTCTGAGCCCAGACACAGGTGTCCAAGCGTGTGGGAGGCCAGGGTCGTACGGGGAGGCGACGAGCTGCCGCTACTCGTGGCGGTCAACGGCGTGTATGAGGGGCCATTCGACAGGTTCGGCATCCACGAGCTCGAGGACCACGTGGCGTACCTCAAGCTGCTCGAGGGCCGCCTGACCGAGGAGGACGTTTCGAGGGCCTCAAGGTCCAGCGATCTGGTCGTCAAGGACGATTACGAGGCGCTGGGCGGGGCGGCGCCTGAACGCGTGAGGAGGGCCTTCAGCCACTTCGAGTGCCTGCTCCGGGCCCTCGCCGAGGGGGCCACCCGGTGAGCCCCAGCGCCGGCGGACGCCCGGACGGGGTTCCCTGCCGGGACTGCAAGCTCGGGGGCCCACCCTCGTCGTGTGCGTGGTCCCTGGGCCTCTGTGGACGTCGCTGGGACCCGGCGGCGTTTCGTGCGCCGGTGCCGTTCTCTTCCTAGCCCGCTCAGCCACGTGGCCTGGCAGAAACGCCTTTCGTCCCCCGTCGCCCTATTCGACACGCACTTTCCAGGGCCTAGCCCAAGCATCCCAATGTACCTCGAGGCGCATCTTTGGCATGGAACCTCTCCCCATTTTCGCGTATCGTCGCGGGGCCTTCCCAGCGCGGCCTGTACATGGCGGTTGCCCAGGCCGGGGCCTGCAGGCGACACGGGTTGTTCCAGGCCGTCGTTTCTGGGGACTGGCCCGGAAATGGGCCGGCGACCTGTAGGCCCTGAGACCCACGTAGGTGTTCGGCGCTGGGGGCAGGCTGGTTCACGGCTTTCCTGACCGCGTCCGTGGCGCTGCCGCGATTAGAAGTTATACGTGCTTCTCGTCAATGCGGCCCGTGGGCCCCGTCGCGCCGGCTCTTCGTAGAGGGGCAACATCCTGGGCATCGTTCGGCGGCGCCGAGCCTCGCTTGAGGCCCCTGCCATGGACCTCCCGGCGTCGCGCATAACCCGGCTCCAACAAGTAGTGGCCGTTATCGGCATCTGGGGCCTCTTCCGCTTCGACGGTTGCGAGTCGCCCATCATCGGCGCACTTGGATAACCTGACATGCCTAGGCCCCTGGTGGGTGCCCCGCCGCGTCCATTTGGTTAAAGTCCTCGTGATCCCACCGACATAATACTGGACGATAATTGGCGGGATTTTGGGTTCAAGTACGTTTGATGGGTGTCCCTTGGCGGGCGCGCCTGTGCCCGGTGTGGCGTTTTGAGCGTCTCTGGCCATCTCGGTGCTGCGCAGGTGCCTGGCCGCCTCGCGGGCTTCTGGTAATTGTGCGGTCAGATGGGCCTGTAAGGGCGGGCGAACCTGGATCGGGATGGGCCCTCGGCATGTCCCATGTGCAAGCGGTGTTCCGCAGCCCCGTGCTGGTGTGGGCGCTACTTCTATCCGCCCTTCCCTTCTCCACGTGCTGTTGGGCCTCCTCTGGCCGTCTCCTCGGCGTATTTAAGTAGCCACTCTACCTGTGGTAGGTCCACCTCGACCCCCGTGGAACCCCCACACGTGTAGGTTGCGTCCCACGCGCCTTTCACGCTGTGCTCGCCCAGCTCCCTGGCCATTCTCCTCGCCGCCTTGTCCAGGAGCCACGCGTACCACCTGCCGTGTTCCCTCGCCTTGGCGGTCTCGGGGATGCCAAGCCGCTTTGCAAGTGCCCTGACGCACTCCTCGGCGGCCTTGTACAGCTTCTCAGAGGCCTGTGCCAGGTCTTCCTCGACGGGCCTCCTGCACTCGTCCAGGAAATGTGAGGCCAGGTCCAGATGGGCCTCCACCTCTTCAGGCGGGTCGAGGCCGAGCTCCATCAAGACGAGGTCGACCAGGGCGGATTCGATGCCGACGCCCAGCTCCCTTACACGCCTCGCCACGGCCTCCGGGGGCCTTACCCTCGCCTAGAGGCCCACATGTAGCGTCTCGCACGCACTTTAAGAACTTATGGGCGTATGCGGGCCCCCAGCCTACTGTCCGGCGCCCTGCACGCCCATCAGCGCCGAGTCCGCCGGCGCATCGGGGCAACGCACACCTGGCAAGGGCCGCTCCCCGGCTCAGACCAGGCGACGTGGCCCAACGACGACGATCGAGGACCGGACGGGCCGCATCGGCGCAGCGTGGAGGCTGGGCAGTGGGTACCCCTTGGCGCATCGAAACGAGCGGCGCGGAACGGGAAAGACTCTGCGGCCCGCCCCATAAGCAATCCGGCACGCACATATGGGATCAGCCACGTACCGTCCCCAGCGCCCTCCTGACGGCCTCCCTGTGGAGCGGAGTCTGCCAGGCGTAGTACCGGCCGATCCCCAACTCCACGTCACGTTCAGGTGGGGGAACGTCCATCCAGCTACGTCTGTCTCGGTCCCAGATCTCGATTATTAGGTTCTTTTCTATTAGCTGGTCCCTCATCTTCCTCACGGCCTCCTCGTGGGCCCTCCTAAACATGGTGTCTGGGTCCTCCAGGACCTCCAACAGCACATCCCTTTCCTCACCGCTGACCGCCCACACCTTCAGGTTCCTCAGCTTGGCGATGTCGTCTATGGCCCCCTCCACGTCCCATCCAGCCCCATAGAGGCGCTCCAATGCCCTGGGGTTCCCGCCCGTCCACCTCCAGGCCTCGTCGAGGGACGGCTTTGGACTTGGGAGCAGATCGTAGAGCTGGGTGAACCCGTCCCTAGGCATGTTCCACAGAATCCTAAAGGTGGCCCAGTCGTGCCTGCCGATCCTGGCCCTAGTCACCCCCTCGCTGGACGTGACTATCACCACTATTTTCCCGTAGCTTCCCGGCGGGTGCTCGATTAGGTTGAGCAGCGCCTTCACGTACATTTCGGCCTTGTCCACCCCAACCGCCTGGAAAACGTCGTCCATGAGGACGGCCACGTCGGGCCTCCTGAGCCTCCTCACGGCCTCCCTGGCTATGCCGATAGCCACATCCACGATCCTCGAGTAGGGCTCCGGGATCGACGCCAGGACCCGCATCACGACGTCCCTAATGGACGGCGTGTACTGCAGCACGTGGTCGGCCTCCCTGGCCAGCGGGTCCACGTACACGACGTGGTACCCACGGTCCTCCAACACTGCCCGTGCCTGCATCAACAGCACGGTCTTCCCGCAGCCCTCCGGGCCGTACACTACATGCACGGGGAACGTCCCCCTCTCGGCCAACTCGTCGAGCTGGCGCAGCGCTGTTTCACGGTCCACGAACTCGACCTCACGGCCAGCGAAACGGACCCTCACCTTACTCATGGCTCCACACCCACGCCTATTTAAGTAGGTCGCCTGCCGACGTTCCGAGGACTTGGAATGGGGCCAATCCCGGCAATAGTACTCCTTAGATCCCTGTGGGCTCTGCGATGCGCTTGCTGTGCCTAGCCCCCCCTCTGAGCTTGCCCTTCTCCTGCCGCTCAAATTACCGGCCCGAGCTATCAATCCCCCGGGTTGACCCTATGAATATTCTTCTCAGCCCCATCCTGTAATGGCTGTTGTGTATTCCCTGTCACCGCTATTCTCAGCCTCCGCCATGGCGTATCCCACCACTTCGCCTCACTCGTAGCGGCTCTGCGAGGGCCAAGACACGGTTTGGTTGGGCAGCAGCGACATTGTGGCCAGCCGACTCGTGAAGCGGGACTTGCGCTGTGTAAGAGACGTGGCGGCCGGCGTGGCTGCGGCGAGGATATGCGGGTCTCTACATAAGGTTCCCTGGCGATCCTTGCCTGCAGGATGTCCACAGCGGCTGGCACAGGTCGCGTGTGGGTCGTGGCGGCGTTTTTGGGCCTCATGTGGGGCCTTCAGGGGAGGTTCCCCTTCCAGCGCCGCTTCTCCCAGCCCCATGCCGGTTCAAGCCCGAGGCCCAGCGTTTCAGGAGCTTTGGCTCCTGGCAGGGCGCGGGCAGTTGATCGCGCCCGCGAAGTGCCCCACTCCGGCCAGGTACAGGCCTTGCCCCCACCTAAGGGTTGGTCCTGCCTCGTGTGGTGTCTGGCCCAGCCTCGGCTCCATGTGGCGACGCTTCCACCCTCTCCGAGGCTTGTCCCACGTGCGGCAATACGCGTGTGCGGGCCCAAGCAACATGCGGCGCGTGTCGTAACGCTTACGCGGCCCAGCGGTCTCTGGGGCCGGTACTCGCTGTGGGCTTTGGAGGCGGTGCGTGGGGTGCGCTGGCAGGAATGTTGCCGGCGGCGTGGCGGCGACAGGCACGGCGCCCCATGTGGCGGTGGCCTGCGCGTGGCCGGGGGCGTCTACCTGGGGATTATTTCCTCTGTCTTCACCGCCAGGTTGGGGAACTTCCTGAGGATCTCGCCGTCCTCGGTGACGAGCCTTCCGCCTAGCCGGACCGCGAGGTGTATGTAGGCGGCGTCGTAGTACGTTATGCCGTGTTTTACGGCCAGCTCCAGCACGTCTGGGCCCAACCCAACGCGCTCTACCCTCAACAGGCCCAGCACCTCCCTGAACGCTCGGTGTATGGGCTCGACCCTCAGCCCCCTCCTTGCGAGCTTCCAAAGCACGTTGCCCAGCTCGTAGTGGGCGAGGTCCGCCGTGTGGTGACCCGCGGCCAGCTCCACGACGCTGCGCGGCGCGGACATTACCAGGCCCACTATCGCGCTTGCGTCGAACACCAGGGTCATCTGGACTCCCGCGCCTCCCTGATCATGCCGACGACCTCCTCCACGGACACCTTCGAGAGCTCCCTACCAGCCTCCTCGAGCGCCCTCGCCAACTCCTCTAACTCACGCTTCCTCACCTCCTCCTCGAGCGCCCTCCGCAAGACCTCCGATATGTTGATCCCGTAATTCCTGGCCTTCTCCCACACCTCCCTCCTAACCTTAGCGGACACGGTGACCCAGCCCACACCTCCACGATCCTGGTAACCTATAAATGTTCCTACATGATCAGGTAGACATGCGGGCGCTGAGGGCGGCGATGTAGTTGTGCTAGATGGAGGGGCTACACGGCCGGCGTCCTCAGGACGTTTCTGAGGGAGAGGGGCGGGGTGTTGCGGGCCTAAGGGTTATATCTGCGTGTTCCCCGTGACGCGTGCAGGTCTTTAGGCCTTACGTTGACTGGGCGCGGTCGGCCGGCGTTCTGGACGATAGGAGGCTCGGGAGGCAGCGCGTGGAGGCAGTCCTAGTGGCGAGGACCATCCTGAGGGGGCTCGGACTGATTGGCGACGGGAAGAGGGGGTGGCTCACCCACCCCATCGTTCAGTTGTACCTCAACGGAGGTAGGCCGTACCTGCCCGACCTCCTCAAGTACTTCTACGCGCTGGTCGACGAGTGGGAGAGGCGGGGGTACAGGAATGGGATGGACGCCGCTGACGTGGAGAGGGCCGTGAAGCGCGTGGACTGTGACTGGGGCACGCCCATAACCCACGTCCACGAGGTGGAGTACCGGCGGGTCCTAATACTCAAGGACCCCTGCCACTACCTGTCCAAGTTCAGCCGGGAAGAAATCGAGGAGGTCCTCGCCACGCCCCCAGTCCCCATAAGGGGCATCAACATGTGGCTCTTCGACGTGGCCGAGGAGTACCGGCGGTTCATCGAGGGCGTGAGGAGGGGCACCACGACGTGCGCCCCCCTCTTCGAGCTAGTGAGGAGGCCGAGGCGCCGTCCCTAGGGGGACTCACCGCACGCTCCGTCGGCGACGCATCCGGCCAGCAGGTCCGCCAGCTGTAGGCCCGGCACCCTGTGGGATTGCCTCGACACAGCGCGAGGGAACTTAGAGGGGTTGGCCAGTCCCTCGTCGAGGACGTGTAGGTCCGCGTTTAGGCGGGTCAGGAATTTCCAGAGGGCCGCCTCGAAGGCGTCCTGCCCCGTGTAGTGGACCGCCGTCCAATGACGCTCGAGTCCCCTCAGCACGGAGAGGGCCACGCCCACGGCGCCCCGCCTCCTGACCGTACGCCACTTGACCTCCCTATCCGCCCCTACGGCCCTAGATACCCTGGCGAGGAGGTCGTGTCCCCAGTACAGGTAGCTCCCCCTGACCTCGGCCACCACTGCGGCGACCACCACGCGGTTGCAGGGGGCCTTCCGTCCAGACTCGTCTATGAAGGCCACGCGGCGCATGGGCCGGGCGAAAGGGTTATATTTTAACGTGCCAAGACACAGCGGATGTGGGTGGGGATGCGGCCCCGAGAGGGGCACAAGCACCGCCCGAACCACGTGTGGGTGGGGATGCGGCCCCGAGAGGGGCACAAGCACCGCCCGAGGGCGGGCAACCCTTTTTAACTTGGGGGCTGTACGCTCTGTGGGTTTGGAGGACTGGCTGGAGAGGTGCGCCTCATTCATGAGGGCCGCCGAGGAGCTTAGGAGGGCCGGCATATACAACTTGGTGTGCTTCTCGGCGCATCAGGCCGCCGAGATGTGTCTGAAGGGGGTCATAGTGTGGCGGCTGGGCTCCCATCCCTTTACCCATAGCCTCTCCGAGCTGCTCGGCGTGTTGGAGAAGTTGGGCTATGAGGTGCCCGGGGAGGCGTACGGGGAGGCCGAGTGGCTTGAACCGCATTATGTGCTTGCCCGGTACCCTGCCAGGGGGGTGAAGCCCTACTCACCCGCCACGGCGGACAGGTGTGTGGCGGCGGCGCAGATGCTCGTGTCCCTAGTGGAGAAATGGTGTGGGAAAGGCTTGCCGAGAGGGTAGGAGAATACGAGAGGGTTTTCGGCGAGTTCGTAAGGAGGCTGGTCCAGCGGTTCGGGGGAAGGGTCACCATTGTGCTGTTCGGCTCCCGGGCGGCGGGGAGGCACGGCCCGAGCAGCGACTTCGACGTGCTAGTGGTGCTGGACGGCCTCGGCGATTACTTCGAGACGGCGGCGGAGGTCAGGGCCATGGGCCGCGGGGCGCCGATGGACCTGGTCCTCCTGGACAGGGCCGACTTCGCGGTGGACGGCGTGGTCCGGGACATGTTGAGGCGCCACGTATGCGTCTACGACGGGCTGGGGATATGTGACGAAATCACGCGAGCGCTCGAGGGGGACCCACCCAACACATAGCCGTGCGTCTTCCCACAGCGGTGCGGGTCGCGAAATGCGGGATGGCTGCCTTTTTAGCCGTGGAGCTACTTGTAATGGGACGTTGAGATCGTGGTCCTCTCCCTATGTTTTCCGACTAAACCACGCCTAGGCCCACATGTTGCGCTGGGGAAAGGGTTTTAAGTACTAAAGTACTTTTTGTCCGTGACCAAGGACAGGGAGGTCATCAAGGTCGAGGTGCCCAGACAGCTGGCGGAGAGGTTCCGCAGGTACGTGGCCGAGAGGTACGGCCTGAGGAGGGGGTCTATTTCCAGGGCGATAGTGGACCTGATCGAGAGGGAGCTCGGCGTAGGTGACGGCGATACGGTCGACCCCATAGTAGGCCTTGGACTCGAGTCCGACTACCAGTGGCGCGGGGAAGACTTGGTCGACGCGCTGAAGAGGAGGGCACATGTACGTGATTGATGCCAACGTGGTGCTCGAGGTCCTCTATAAAAGGGACAGGTGGGTCGAGGCGTATAGGCTGCTAAACGCGGTGAAGAGGGGCGATGTGGGGGCATACATGTTGCACTTCGCCATACATGGCATATGCGCTGTGCTCGGCAGGCCACCACGGGAACCTACAGAAACCGGACAGCTCGATGTACCGTCTCAGCACCCACGTACCAGCAGGGGAAGACTGGTCTCCGCTCACCACGTCGAGATAAAAACCGGAATTTTGTTCTCACAGTTCTAAAGGGAAAAACGGGTTAGATGCCGGCTATCCCCCTTATGGCCTCCCATTCACGTATCTTCAACGTGTCTAGTAGGTCGCGTAGCTGTTCTGGCACCTTCAACACGTACCGGGCGAGGGCCCTTATGGATTCCCGGGGTATCGTCCCGTAGGGCCTGTCCCAGTAACGCTCAACGTACCAGCCCGGCAGGACGGGCCCCATATGTACTCGCGTGTCACCACGCCGCGGAACATTGCCGGCCAGCACGGACACGGGCGACACGCGCCTGTTACGGTTCGGGACGCCTAGCGTACACGCGGCCGTTTTCCACGGCCTTGACATTCACGTACGTGCCCGCCGACCACGCGAGGAACCGCTCCACGGTGCCGGCGAAAAACTCACCGCCTCCCCACGCCCATTCCCCCGCGGCGTCGCCCGGCATGCATGGGCCGTTGACGTGCCTCGGCCTACCGTCGACCAGGACCTCCAGATAGGCCCTCCGGCGGCACTTCCGGCCCATTCCACGACCGCGTCGAGCACGGACAGCCCCATGCCCCCCCCATGGACGTAAAGGCCATAGGGGTGCCGCCCCCGCGTCCCCAGTACAGGGAAACCGTACCTGGTACGGGGATTGCAGGCAGTTGAATGGGGTGGCTGGGTTATAAGCCGCACCGCGGTACGGGTCATGGCGCGGGCAACCAGCACGGTGCCCATCGAGGACAGGCTTTTCGACGCGCTGCCCCATGTGAGACACCGGTTGGAGTTAGCAGCGTCGAGGTGGGACGCGTACATGGCAGAGCTACGCCGGTTAGTGGACAGGGTTGAGACGTATGTAAGGGAGAGTGGCTGGGGATGGGAACTCGGACCCATACGTGAACTGATAGGCAGGGTGGAGGTGAAGGGCCGGGCACAGATACGCCTGGCGTTGCAACACTTCGACGAACTGAAGCCGGTAAAGACCGGTGAGGTGACCATGTGGCTGGCGTGGAGGGGCGAGAGGTTGTTATTATTGTCTTGGCCTGACGATAGGCGGAGAAGCCCCACTATGCGCCTCAAGCTGGGCGGCCTGTCCACTACAACAGTCATAGGTATTGGAGTGCTGACGCCGGAGGAGCGGCGCATGTACTGGCTGGGCTGGAGGGCGAGCGACGCTACGAGGAGCAGCAATGGTCATCCCACGATGGGCACCGCCGACCTCGCGCAGGTCTTGGCCTGGGCACCTGCTGTGTCGGGGAGGATACGGGTATGTGTGCAGTATGTTGGCCTAACATTGGACGGCCCACACGTGCACTGGCAGGTCGAGGCGTTGGACTATGTGGAGAGGGTGAGGGATAAGACGGCAGCGCTAAACAAGGCCTTCTCTACCCCACTGTCAGCCTTGGGCCACGTGCTGGGCGATGGTTCGCCGTACGTGAAGAGGAGGGGGAGGCGCGTGTTACTTATTGCCGCCAGCGGCAAGGCGCTGGACGTGTTAGTCGGGGCGCTTGAGGGCGCCATGAGGGGGCTGGGAGTGAGGGGAAAGGTGTGGGTCAACCATAGGTACAGGTACGCCGTGGTTGGGGGCTTGGCGGCTAGGCGCCTCGCCGGTTGGATGGCCGGGAATGCCCCGTTCCAGCTACGCGACCTGTTGGACATACTGCAATTCGACAAGTGGGAACGCCTCAAGGTTGTAGCGGAGCCCCCACGCGAGGCACCGGCCATAGTGGTGGGCGGGTACAGGTGGGGTCTCCACATGCATAGCGATGGACTATTCGCCGAGACCCGCGTGGCTGACGCTGTCGAGACTGTTAGGGGTCTGGGCCTGTCGCCACGGGTGTGTAGTGGAGGCCGCGCCTATCTGCCCAACACAGACACATGGAGGCTCATAGAATGGGCCACCAACAATGATCCCAACCTACTGGAACGGTTGGAGGCCTACCTTAGGCGTTGGCTGGGCACCAAGAAGGCGAGAGCCGCGGAGAGGGAGTTGCGTAAGTTGGCCCGTCTGAGGGGCCAACGGTAACCCCCATTTTTTAGACCAGCAGGAAACCGGCACAACACAATCTGGAAGATCAATGGTGCCCCGGCCGAAATTCAGATTCCCCCCCGGTGAGCCTGTAGTTCCGAGGACTGTTAGACGCCTCGGGGGACCCAGCTGTACGACGGCAACTGTATATATAAGTCCTGACCGCTTGGCTGCCGTGGAGGGACTGCCCAAGCCCTGGTTGGACCTGGCACGTTATAGGGAGGTGAGGCTCAGGGAAGCCAGATACGAGGCCGAGCTGGCCAGCGAGTTCCTGGCCGAGGTGAATGCTTGGCGTGGCCTTGCCGTCGTAGACCTGCCGCTCGACGAGGAGCGCATGGCGGCGGAACTGGCGTCCAAGGTGGGGCTTGACTTCGATGACGGGCTCCACTATTATGCGGCAAAGAAGCTCAACGTCCCAATAATAAGTTTTGACAGGGACTTCGACTCAACGGACATCAAAAGATTGGAGCCCAGCGACGCACTTGGGTGAACTGCCGCGCCAAGCGTCTCCACATATGAGCATCGCGGAACGGCGAAACGAGACATCGGAGAGGCCCCTGCACCACTTTGCCCATTACCAAGATGGCGGGGAACTTTGCCAGAGGGGACGAAAGTTATTAACTATAATCGTGTAGTTGCATGGAGGTGAAAGTTCTGCATTCTCCAAGGTTGGGGAAGGTGCCCTTCCACGGCATTGTGGAGCTCGGCGAGGTGCCGGCGTTCAGTGTGCCCATTGGCGGTAGGTGGGTGTTCGGCGGGGTGGGCTCTTCCGACGTGCGTAGTCCCATAGACGGCGCGCCCATCGCAAGGGTGCCCCGCCTGTCAAGGGCACAGGTGGAGAGGGCCCTAGCCACGGCCTATGAGAGGGGCCGCTGGGACATGCGCAACATGCCCGGCGAGAGGAGGCTCGAGGTCTTTCACAGGGCGGCCGACCTGCTGGAAAGGTACAGGGAAACCTTCGTGGAGGTCCTAGTGGTAGGCAACGGCAAGTTGCCCAACGCGGCCAACGGCGAGGTCACGGCGTCCATAGAGAGGTTGAGGCGCGCCGATCTCGACGTGAGGAGGCTGTACGGCGAGTACGTGCCGGGGGACTGGTCGGCCGAGAGCCTTGAGGGCCATAGTGAAGAGGGAGCCCGTGGGACTGGTCCTCGCAATAACCCCCTTCAACTATCCCCTCTTCGACGTGGTGAATAAGGTAGTGTACTCTGCCATGGCGGGAAACGCCGTGCTGGTAAAACCAGCCTCCGCCACGCCACTCCCCGCCATATACTTCGCCAAGGTGCTTGAGGAGGCGGGTTTCCCCATGACGGCCCTATCGGTCCTCACCATTCCGGGCCACGAGGCCGAGGCCCTGCTGAGGGACAGGCGGATTGCAGCTGTGTCATTCACGGGCAGCGCCGAGACTGGGGAAGCTGTGATGAGGACCGGCGGCATAAAGCAGTACATATTGGGGTTGGGCGGGGGAGACGTCGCCATAGTGCTCGACGATGCTGAGCCCACCTACACGGCTGAGAGGATCGCCATGGGCATCGTGGCGTACTCGGGCCAGCGTTGCGACTCCATAAAGTTCATATTTGCCGAGCCCCACGTGTACGACGAGGTCAAGGAGGAGCTCGCCAAGAGGCTCAGGTCGGTGAAGGTGGGCGACCCCAGGGAAAGCGGCGTGGGCATGGGGCCCCTCATCGAGGAGAGGACCGCCGAGGAGGTGGAGGCCGCCGTCAGGGATGCCCTGAGCAAGGGCGCCGTACTGCTGGCCGGGGGAAGGCGGTGGCGCAACTATGTGGAGCCCACCCTCCTCGAGGCCCCCGCCGACGCGGTGCCTAGCCTATACCTGTATGGTAAAGAGGTGTTCGCGCCCATAGCTGTCATGGCCAAGGTCAGGGACCTGGACGAAGCCATTAGGCTCTCCAACGGGAGGAGGTATGGCCTCGACGCCGCCATATTCGGCCACGACATAGTCAAGATAAGGAGGGCCATGAGACTGCTCGAGGTCGGGGCAATATACATCAACGACTACCCGAGGCACGGCATAGGCTACTTCCCCTTCGGCGGAAGGAAGGACTCGGGCACCGGCAGAGAGGGGATAGGCTACTCCATAGAGTACGTCACCGCGTACAAGACCATAGTGTACAATTGCCGGGGACGCGGCATCTGGGAGTACCTCTAGGCACCACGCACTACGAGGCGCCGTCCCAGCCTAGGACGCGTCGCAGTCGCTCCTCACAAAGGCGTCATTAAACCTCGGGGCACATCGGCCCAATGTCCCTATCTGTTGCACAATTAATTTAAGACCGGCGTCGCGCCGCGTCGTGGAGTTGCCCTTCGTGGGACGTAGCGCCGAGCTTGAGGCACTGCGCATGTTCAACGAGGCCCAGCGGCCCAAACCGCTCTTTGTATATGGGCCGGAGGGCTGCGGCAAGACCAGGCTTCTCCTGGAGGCCGTACGTCGCTTTAAGGGCTGGTTCCCGGACGGGGAGGCCCTCTACGTCAACATGTTGGCCGATAGGCTGGACGACGCGTTCATGTCGACTGCCCCCGGCCTGGCGGAGTTCCTGGGAAGGAAGGCCGCGGAATTCATGGCCCGGATCCCGGGCGTGGGGGACCTCGTAGCGGGGGCCGTGGCATTGGCGTACCACTACTTCGCCGATTGGGCGGCCCTCGGCGGGGTGGCCCGGATCTTCGTGGTGGTGGACGAGGTGGTGAAGGCCCTAGGCGTGGGGCACGTGGCCGCCAAGGCCAAGTACATGCAGTCGGTCATGGACCCAACCATGAGGAGCGAAAAACTGCGCGGCAAGGTCATAAATTACGTGGCGCTGACCTCTGAGGGCGAGTCGCGCGGGGAGCTCCTGCGCCACACGTACGTGGAGCTGGGCTACATATGGAACATGCCTAGGGGCGACTTCGAGGAGCTGTACCACTGTGTCAGGGGGCTCCACCCCGGCCCTGCCCCGCCCTTCGAAGACGTGTGGGGCGCCTTCGGCGGAAACCCAAGGGCATTGATGGACCTGGCCAGGTACGGTTGGGACATGGGCAAGGTGAGGCGGGACATGATGGTGAGGGTGAGGGACCTGGTGGCCCGCCTAGGTGGGTACAGGGACGTGCTCGTGAGGGTGGTCGAGGACGTGGATTACCTCTACCACGTGGATGTGGTCCGCGACGCGCTTATACGCTACAACCTCGCAATGCCGCTGTTAAGGGGGGCGGGGCTGGGCGTGGAGCCGCCTGTGGACAGGGAACTGGGCATAGGCCGGTACTACGCCTGGCAGATGCCGATATACAGGGAACTGCTGAAAGACGCGTTGAGAGGATAGGCTGCCGGTGCCTCGCCGCCAGTGGGACCCCGATGAGCAGCCCCTAGGGCCATGGGACCATCACGGCCATTCCCACTCCTTTGACCAGCCACAGTGCCCTTGACCATCGGCAGCGATCCCGCCGGCGACGTCCCCCGACCTGGCCATGGCGACTATAGCCCTTGGACGGCCTGCCCGTCGGGGCGCCCCGCGCGTTCCCGGTGCTGCCGCCTTTCGCGTGCGCCATGCCTGGCAGGTACTGGGGCTTGCCCGTCCACATGCGGCGATCCGGCCACCTCGTTGTGGGGTCTAGTCTGGGCACGGGGTAACGACGTGGACGGCCCGTCGACACGTCGCGCAGGGCCTAACTGGGGAAGTAAGGTTTCCCCACGTCGGGAAGGGTTAAGCACATTGATGTCCAGGGCCGTACACCTCGCCTTTCTGGCCGGGCACAGCGTATAGGGTACGCCAGAGGAAAGGCTGGCAGGGTGCGGCTGGCCCCGCGAAGGTCTAGTGACCCATGCCTTGGCCCGCGTAATGCCGGGCCCCTTGCCGATCCGGCCGCTATTCCTCCTCGTATTCGAGGGGGCACGGCGGCGCGTTTATCCCCAAGGCCCTGAACAGGTCCACGGTGGGGGCGCAGGCGGCTATCGCGATCCTGTCGCCGAGCCTGCCGCGTGGAAACTCTGCGTCGGACAGCTCCTTGTAATGGACGAGGGCAGAGGCCGCCACCTCTCCGTGTACTGCCAGCTCTCCTATTAGGGTCCTCAGCTTCGGATCCGGGTTCGCCCTGCCCGGCCTGGGGAGGCCGTAGCCCATGCTGGCCAAGGTGGCCGCCTCCTTGGCCAGCCTCCCCTTGTCAAAGTTAAATACGAATATGGGGCTCACAGCTATCCTGTGCTTGCGCAGCGCGGTCACCATCCTCCTGGTCCTCTTCACGTCTGTCACGGTGGGCCTCAGGGGGATGACGGCCCTCTCCGAGGCGCTCACGGCGATTATCGTGTACCTGGCGTCGAAGAAGGGGGCCGTGTCCACGATTATGTAGTCGTACCGTGAAAGGGCGCCCGACCCCTCAAGGACGTCCCAAAGCCTCTCCCTGCGTCCATATCTGAACCACTCCTCGATGCGGGTGGACAGGTCGCCCTTGTCGTCCTCGCCCGAGGGCAGAACAGCGACGTTGGAGACCGCCTCGGCGGACCGCCCCGGGAAATTGACGTACTCGTCGATCCTCACGTTCCTGACATTGAAGTCGAGGTCCATGTGGTACAGCGTCCTCCTATCCCTGCAGGCCTCGTCGTACCTGTCGTCGCCGAAAACCCTCAGGGAGAGGCCTGCCGTGGGGTCCAGGTCGACGAGGAGTATCCTCCGGGGGTCCACATGGACGTGGACGGTCAACATGTAGGCGAGGAGAAGCGAAATGGTCGTCTTGCCTACGCCCCCCGACGCAGATATGACGGGTATCACGGGCATTTCTCCCAGTACCTCCCGTCCATGGCCAGCACGTGGACGCAGAAGCCGAGGCCGAGCCCCTCGTAGAGGCCGACGTAGCGTTCGAAGAGGTGGCCCCTCCCGTCGAGCACGTGGACTAGGTGGGGCCTAAGGCCCGCGGCCCCGTACAGGAGGGCCTGTCCGATCCCCTCGTAGGGCTCAGCGTCCAGCTTAACCTCGTACACGTCCACCCCAGCAACCACGTCGGCCAACACCCTGAACCCGCCGACCTCCAGCTGGACCTCCCGGCGACCCCCAACATACACCGCGAGCTCGTCGCTTATGCACCCCTCATCGGAGCAATGCTGGATGTACCGGTACAGCCCCTCCACACCTCTCCCCATCACTGTGGGACCCCCAAAACAATATATAGCTTACCGCCATGTTAGACCTGTACAAACGCCAAAACATGTCGACGCGACGCCCAAAGTCCCTCCAGAGCCACATGGACCCCATCACCACCAAGGCCTTCCAGGCGAGGCGGACGGCCCGTACATGCCCGCGCCCCCTGGACGTTGAACCGCGGTTCGCCTATGGCTCCCGCCTCTCCTCTTCCACGCGTCTCCTCAGTGCCAGGCCCACCATTATGCTGGCGTACAGGTGCAGCTTCCAGGCCTCTGGATACTCGCCGTACTCCCTTATGGCCTTCCTCGCGAGTTCCCGCAGCTCGAGGGCCTCGTCCAGCGTCAGCTCGTCCTTGGATATGAGCTCCTCGAGCCTCCTGACCTCCTCCTCACTGAACGGGTTACCCGCAGCCAGCCTAATGAACCTCGCAAGCTCGTTCCTGGCAAGCACGGCCCTCTCAGCCCTGAGGATCCCCTCCGCCGTTAGGAACTCCGTGAAGAACTCCTGGTAACTCACAAAGGCCTGGGCAAGCCTGTCAATCCTCGCATTGACCTCACCGAACCTCATATCGATCTCCCTAAACCTCATGTCGATTTCCCTGAACTTGCCTCCGAGCCAGTACAGCGCACCGCCCAACATGCCCACCAACGTGGCCGCCAGCCCCAGCACAGCGATGACCAACTGCTCAACCATGTGGGGCTGGGCACATGGCCTAAAAACCTTTTGGCGGCCAGAAAAACGCGTCGGTAGGGCCCTCTCTATTGCGCCTAGGCCCCGTAATACCGTTCCAGGGGACAGGCGTGCGGGGTTCGCGGTGCCGGCGACGTGGATAGCCCAGCGTCCTGTCGTACGCCCATCAGCGTTGACGCTGCCTGCGATTAGCCGCATGGCCATGGCGGTTGGGGGTGGCTCCCCCTCCATATGTAAGGGTACGTTTTTATTCATATGTTGAACTGAGTTCATATGTTGAAGTTGTTCGACCCTAGGCCCAAGAGGAGTAGGGGCGAGCTCTTCGACAGGGTGGGCGAGTTGGAGGCGCTGGAGAGGCACGTTGGGGGTGGGACGCCGCTGGTGCTGGTGGTTGGAGTGAGGAGGATTGGGAAGACCTCGCTGCTCCTCTCCTTCCTGGAGGGGAAGCGGGGAGTCTACGTGGATTTCAGGGGAGTCGAAACACTGGCCGAGCTCTATGCCAGGCTTTCCCAGGGCCTGTCGAGCGGCCTCGACAGGCTGCGCGACGCGCTTGCGGGTATTAGGGGCGTGTCGGTGATGGGGGTAGAGGTGTCGCTCAAGTGGCGGGGAGAGGACTCGATATCGCTGGCCGGCCTAATGGAGGAGGTCGACCGTAGGGGAGGCGCCGTGTTCGTGTTCGACGAGGTGCAGGGCATAGGCAGGAACCTGGCCGGCCGCGTCAAGAGGGCCCTGGCCTACGCCTACGACAACCTCCGAAACACCGTGGTGGTGCTGAGCGGGTCCGAGGTAGGCATGTTGAGGGGATTCGTGGGGATCGACGACCCCTCTTCACCCCTCTACGGCAGGTACATGGGCGAGGTGCCCGTGGAGAGGTTCAGCCGGGACCTCTCCCTGGAATTCCTGCGGACCGGTTTCCGGGAGGCCGGGGTGGAGGCCGGGCGGGACGTGCTCGAGGCGGCCGTGGACCTGTTCGACGGGATACCGGGGTGGCTGGTCCACTTCGGCCTCCGCTACCTCGAGGGGAGTGAACTGGGGGACATAGTCGAAGAGGCGGTGGCCCTGGCCGCCGAGGAGCTGAGGAAGCTGGGCCCAAGGGAGAGGGCCGTCCTAAGGGCAATAGCGGAGGGCCACGGGACCTGGTCCTCGGCCAGGAGGAGGGCCGAGGAGCTTATCGGCGCCACCATCCCACAGTCCAGCATGACCGCGATAGTGGGCAGGCTGGAAAGGCTGAGCATCGTCAGGAACTACGAGTTCCTAGACCCAATATACAGGAGGGCCGCGGCAAGGCTGAGGCCGTGACAGGGGGCCAGACGGCCCCTAGGCACCGGCAAGCTGCACCGTCAACCTCCGCGTCCCAGTCACAGCCTGGGAC
>WANN01000034.1 GCA_015521775.1 Thermoproteaceae archaeon | reverse complement strand
GGCCAACCAGCGGCGAGGAACATGTGCAGTGTGGCCGCGGCCTCCAACACGAGGACATCCTCACCAGCTAGCACGTCTACGATGGGCCCCCACCTCCCCTCATCCACATCGGCATACCTAGCATACTCCTCCACCAGGCCCTCCCTGGCCAAGGCCATATAGTCGTCGGCCAGCCCAGGACTGTAGGGACCCCTAATATACATATTAAAGTCGTAACGTGTAGGGAAACCCAACGCCTGCAACAGGTACACAGCCTTCTGAGCCCTAAGCCTAGCCGGGAAGCCGTCCAGTTTATCGGCTAGGCCCAACCTCACGAGAATCCAAGCCAGGAGATTTTTCTTCATAATACCTCGGTGACGCGAAAGATATAAAAATTGTCACCGCATAGTTTATATAAACACTATACCATAATGCTGTAGACGCAAAGCCTAGATCTATTCAAGCGTAGCACATTGGCCATCCAGGCCGTGGGCCGTGCATATCTGCCCTCTTGGGGTGGTGTGCGGAGAAGTTTAATAAATGTTGTGGTTAAAATACCGTGACGAGGGGCGTGAAGCGTAGTGTCGTGTTGAGGCTGTTGGAGCTAGTGGGGAGGCCAGTGCTGAAGACCGAGCTGGTCAAGTTGCTTTACCTAGTGGACAGGGAGTTGGCCCGGCGGGGGCATGGTCCCCTTTTCGAGTGGCGGCTCTGGCTCTACGGGCCCTTCAGCAGGGAGGCCGTGGACCTCCTCGACTTGCTTGAGGGGTGGGGCCATGTGGAGGTGCGCCGTGAGACCGACGAGCATCTACGCGTCAAGTCGTGGTACAGGGCCACGGTACGGCCGGCCCCCCTCCCATGGCACCTCGAGGAGACAGTCAGCTCGGTGGTCGATCAGTGGCGCAATAAGAGACTAGACGAGTTGCTGGACTACGTGTACTCGCTGCCCGAGGTAAGGGAGGCGAGGCTTGGGGAAAAGGTATGGCCGAGCTCCTAGTATCCTTCACCGACGAGAGGGACATTGCGTCGCTGAGCTATGTGAAGAGGAGGTTACTACAGTATCTCGTCGAGAGGGGCGCCACGACTCTGGAGGACGTTAAGAGGGGCATCGTCGAGTTCCTGGTAGGGGAGGGACATGTGCTGCCGTCCATCGATGCTGAACAGGCGCTCCTGGCAAATGTTGAGGCGTTCAACGAGTGGGTCAACGAGCTTTACAGCGATGCAAGGCTCGTCCAGCGCCACGAATTGGAGCTGTCAACCCTCAACCTAATAGCCATGTCCTACCTCAGCCTCGTCAAGTGGCCTGAACTCAGAGGCGAATACCTACTCGACGCAGTGGCATGCGAGTACCTACTACACGTAGCGCTGAAACTACGCGACCCCACGCTCGTACAGCGGGCACATGAAGCGGCCAGGGCGATCCGCGCAAGGATCTCTCAGAGGCTCGTCCAAATGGAGAGCAGGTAATGGTAAGGTACCTAGACGTGAGCGCCGTACTAGACATTGATCGCCCACAGCCGGAAAGATGCTATATGACCAGCGTGGCTCTGGACGTGTTGGAAGGGAAGCTCAGAGAGTCCATGGAGCAGGTATTGAAACACGGAGAAAAATCCAGGAAACATGACATAACCACTGACAGTGCCCTCAGAGGAAGAAGTAGGCGCACGGTAAGGGAACAGTTGACGCGCCTGGCGTCATCTCCCCCTGTAGAAGACGCATCAATGTTTTTCCGAGCCCTACTCATGTTTTTTCGGGATATACAGAAGCCTAGACTAGTCCATGACCTGTACAACGTATTGCAATACAGGAGACGTATAACCCTGAGGAGACTTATAGACATATTGTTAGACTTCCTGTCAACGGCGGGCCCGGAAAACCTAAGCGCATCGCTCAGACATTGCTTCGAAACATACGTAAAGTACGTGTTGAAATGCAGTATTGTGGATATAGGAACCTATAAGGAGGAAAGGCAAATTGTGGAGAGAGTCCTAGCATCCGTGGGCATCGCTGGAATAGATGTGGAAGATGTAGTCCAGATACATGCCATAGCAAGGCACATGTCCCAAAACGACATTAGGGGCGCCACCATATGCACCTCCGATTCGCAGTTCCACGGGGCCATACATCACGCGCTGCAGATATTCCCGGAAATGGCACCATTGAATATAAAGCACAGCACGTGCAAGGACTGAAACGGCTAAGGACCATGAAGGTGAGATGCAGCTACATGTGTCGGGCAGGGCTGTTAGACAGACATTAATGGATGTGCCAGTGGCGGGAATTAAAAATAGTGGAGGAAGACAAATGCGTGAAGGGGTCCTGGAAGGACCTGGAAAAGTACCGTAGGGATAGGCTTAGGGAGGTCAGGTACGAGGCGGAGCTGGCCGAGGACTTCCTTAAGAATGGGCTCTTGAGGAACGCAGCTGGGAAGGCCTTTCAGGCGGTGAAGGCGTATCTGGCGGCTGAGGCGGCTGCTAGGAGGGACATCCTGGCGGGGAAATTCGCCGGGATTGCCCGCCATGGGAAGCGTGTGGCGAGGGTTGACTGGATCATAGCCGTCATGCCCACTTCAAGGATGAAAGAGGTGGCCCAGCTGCTGGGCGACAGGGAGCTTGAGCTCGCGGTGGAGAAGGCCCTGGACCTACACGAGTTCCAGTACAATGGCCTGGTCAGGGAGGGGGATGTCTCTAGGTACGTCGACGTGGCCTCCGTGGAGAGGGACGTGATGGACGTGGTCCGTTTCATAAGGGGGAGGACCACATAGGCGGGACGCCGGATCGGCGGGGTCGCTGGACGTGTGGCCTATAGGAGGGCTTGGAGTGCCTTGGCCTTGTCTTCGGGCAGTTTCTGTCCGGGCGATGGGAGGGGCCTTACCCCCAGCTCGGCCAGTTGGCTGAGCGTCACTGGCCTCCATGCGGCTGGGTTCCTGGGAGCCTCGACGACGCCCGACGCCAGTTTCTCTACCCTTATGGGGAGGAGGAGGGGCCAGTCGCCCTCCAGCCAATACCTCTCTCTGAGCTCCTCGGGCCTCTGGAGCGTGCCGTAAAGCACCACGCCGCCCGGGAAGCCTGCCTCCCTGGACACGTAGAGGAACACGGTGGCGCCCTCCCGAAAATACGTGTAGCGCTGCCTGGCCCCCCACAGCAGTGTTCCCGGCGGGAACCGCCCTATCAGCGCGCTGCGTCGCTCCAGGTAGTCCATAAGGCTGTGCTGGAAGTTGGCCAACTTACCCTTGAGAAGAAGATACATGGAACGACGATAAGCCCAATATAAATGGGTTACGCCATGGATATAGCGTCACAAAGGGTGCAATTCCCAGCGAGGTATCCCTAGGCCAATATACAACACGCTATTTGCGGCTGACGTACGGTGGGCTAGGCGTACGTCTGTGCCTACCGAGCCGGCGACGTCCCGGTCTCAGCGTCTCGGATGGTAGGAATATGCATACACCTAAACCTATCACTGTCCGGAACGCTGGGTATTGCCGCTCAAACGGGTGTCTCGCCGTGTGAATGGGCCGTAGATCATGGCACGGCCAGTTCGTGCATAGCTGGCTCCAGAAGCAACTATGAATGGTGGAACATTGGCGTTTCCCTGTGGGCGGTTATCCGGCATAGTCTGCCTAAGGCGTGGCGATTGGCCGTGTTGGGTTTGAGGGTGAAGTTCTTTAAGTGTTGTGTGATGATTGGTGGTGAGGCTTAGGGTGAGGGACTTTGGGCCTGTGAGGGAGACCGACATAGCGTTGAGGCGGCTCACGGTGTTCGTGGGGCCCAACGGTGTGGGCAAGTCGTACATGGCATACCTAATATGGAGTCTGTACACTGCGGAGCCCGACTGGCGGAAGTTAACCGAGACTATTAAGGAGCATGTTGAGGGCCGTCTGGGGGACGTAGAGGGGCTTCGAGACGGAATTAGGGGCGCCCTTATAAGGATAATAAGGGGCGAGTTCGCCGAAATCTTCAGCGGTGGGCTGAGACAGAAATTGCTCGAGGTGTACCTGGTCGACGACCTTAGGCGCCTTGTGAGGGTTGGAGCCGATTCGGCGGAGGTCCTCGTGACAAGCGACGACGGGGGCAGCGCCATAAGGGTCACATTGAAAGAAGGCGAGCTTGTGATGGCCAACCCAACTGGCATCTCCTTGGAAGAAGCTTTGAGCAGATTGGATGTGAAGCTTGCCGAGTTGACTAGGGAGTCTGCTGAGGTCAGCGTAGTTATAGGTGATGAGAAGATATATACAACTGTGATAAATACTGGAAGTTTGAACGATGTGATCGTCAATGTGGCTGCAAGTGTGCCTTATATAATATATGTCCTGTTCGACGGCTATGCGCCGTATGTACCAGTCGCAATTTTCCCGGACAGCAGGGCCGGCATACTGAGGGCGAGGGGGCCCCTCGTGTACCTACTCCTGCGCGAGAGGTACATGCCCTCTACGATTAACGACGTGGACGCGTCTTTCCTGGCCTATGTGGAGGGCCTCCCGGGGGTGGGCGAGCGCGATGCAAGGCTGCTCGACATAGCTGGCCTCGTCGAGGAGGGCGTGGGCGCTAGGTTCGCGGTTGACCCATCGGCCCCGGGAAGGCTGTTGGTGGAGCGTGGGGGCTTCAGGTCGGCCCTCGCCGGCGCGCCGTCGGGGTTCAGGGAGCTCGCCCCCCTAGTGTACGCCCTGAAGTACGGCCCCTTGCCCGGCATCGTCATAGTCGAGGAGCCGGAGACGCACCTGCACCCGCGCGCCCAGTCGGTGGCGGCCAGGGCGCTGGCGGCGCTGGCGTCCTATGCCGGGCGCACGGTTATAGTCACCACGCACAGCATCCACGTCATCGACGAGTTCAACGGCCTGGTCAGGCTCAGGGGGCTGAGCGCTGAGGAGAAGGGTAGGCTTGGGTACAGGGAGTGGGAAGGCTTGAAACCCGACGACGTGGCCATCTACGCGTTTACGAGCGATGGCCATGTCAGAGGCGTCGAGGTGACCGATGAGGGGATGGACGAGACGGAGCTGGACAGGGCCGTCATCGAGCTGGGCAACCGCCACGCGCTCATAGAGGGGGCTCTGAGGGGCCGTGGAGTGCCCCGAAAAATGCCGAAATAACGCCCATGAAAGGTGCTGTGGGTTAAGGTGCACGTGTTGCCGCCTTGTCTGCAGGTTCGATGGATGCGTATCTGACGGCGGCTGCGACTTTATTGTGGCGGTGCACGCCGACGGTTTTATGGCTGTGGAGCTCAAGTCGGGTAGGCTGGGCAGGGACGACGCCGAGGACGCCGTGGCCCAGTTGAAGGCCTGTATGGGCTTCCTAAGGGAAAGGGGGATCAACGTTTTCCACGCGGTCATATATTATGGGAAACGCGTCGACAGTGCGGCGAGGAGCTACGTGCAGAGGGAGGCCCGGAGAACCCTGGGAACGACACCGTTGCTGGCCAGGTGCGGCGATGACATCTGTGGCAGGGCCTAGGTCACGGAGGGGCCGCCCGCGTTTGTGGCGTATATGCGATCCCCGATTAGACCAGTAGCCCCACTTTCTCCGGCTGGCTTGAGCCCCAGTTCCTCTGCGACTTTCCTGCTCACAACCACTTCCCCGTTGAAGCCCATGTCTATGAGGGCCCTGTACCTCCTCCCATTGATATCAACGTCGGCAAAAGTTAGGCCCATAACATCCCCCGTTATATTTTTGGTTCGGCGTGGGGCCCTCAATGGCTCGGTCAAAAGCCATATATCTTTGCTCGTGGTGCTTGTCGTGGAGCGTGGGGCAGGCGCGTTGCTGGAGGCTGCGCGGGAGGTCCTATCATATGCGGTCGAGGAGCTGGACAGGGCCCTCAAGCTGGGCGACGTGTTCCTCTACAGGAACGCGGCCGACAAGGCCTTCCTGGCCCTCGTCCTGGCGGTCAACGCCCTCGTCCTGGCCAGGGTGGGTGTCGTGCCCAGGAGCCACGGCGAGAGGAGGAGGGCGCTGAGGGAGATGGGCAGGGAGGACCTCAGGGCACTGTACAGCGACCTTATGAAGACCCTCCACGAGGAGGCCCTCTACGAGGGGGTCTACCAGCCCGACGAGGTTAGGTACGCTGTGGGGAGGGTCGAGAGGCTGATAGGCGAGGTCGAGGACGCGCTGCGGGGAGAGGCTTGAGGGGCGTGCTTCGGCGGCCTCGGCCTGTCAGCGCGGTCGCGCCAAGTCGCTAGCCGTCACTTTCCAGTCCCCTGGACCCTACGTATCTCGCGGCCGTCCTGAAATCCTGCCACCGATCACAGCGCAATCGTGGGCTACGTTAAGGACGACCATGGTGGAGCCCAGTATTTCCTCTAGGCGGCCTATGGACACGTAGAAGACCTGGCCGAAGCCCTCCACTCGGCAATCTCCTTCAGATGCCAACACGGCTACGTCCCTGTCGCTCAATGCGTGGTACATGTACCGGGTCTCGGCGAGGGTCTCCAGGCCCCACGTATGACGGCCTCCAACGCCTTCACCGACTCGGCGTGTCCCTCCCAGTTCTAGCAGACTTGAGCGAGTGGCCTAGTCCCCACGTACCTCAATAGGGACCTCTTCAAAAGGAGCCCGGCGGACTGATGGACGGGAAGCACAAGGGGCCGTGCCCCCCAGTGCTACTCCTAAACCGGCTTTTCGGCCCACATGCCGCTTGGTGACTGGCACCCTACACATTCGATGCGCCTTATGTATGCTGGGTGACGCGGGGCGAGGCGCCCGCACATGTTTGCCGGACCTACCAGGGTTCGTACTTTTGACCGTTCTAAGCAACGCTGTATGCGGCTCCGACACGTCGAACGGACATTGTGGTGGGCCGTCCCGAGTGCCCATGGCAGTCAAGCATCTGCTCGGGCCCACCGCCGTCGGCCTACTTGGCCATGCCCGTTCTATGCCATGGGTTCCTAGGCGAGTACGAGGCCGTCAACAAGGGCGTGCTACTTCGCCGTGAGGAGTAGACGGGCCACCCACGGCCAGCCCCGGAAAGCCTACAGCTCCACCTTTACGTCTATCAGTCGGCTGTACCACTCGTCGTACTGGGCCCGCGTGGCCACGTGGACCTCGAATATGCCCGGGAAGCCCAGCTTCCTCTCTATGTGGAGGAGGAGCCCGGCGACGCGGCGGAGGTCGCCTCCATACAGGTCGGACACCACGAGTATGTCCACATCGCTGTCTGGCCTAGCCGTGCCCTTGGCAACGCTGCCGAAAAGGTACACCCTGGCATCCGGATCGAGTTCCAGTACGGCTTCCTTGACCAGTCTCAGGTACCTGCCCAGCTCCGTGAACACCCTCCTCCGCGCCTCCCACTCCACGGCAATTAGGTCCTTTCCAGACATTTGAAAACCTCGTGTGCCGCTTTGGCGAACTCCATGGCGTCTCCGGCATCCTCCCTCCTTGCCCTATAGGGGAGATACCTAGAAGCAATATAAGCATGTTCCAGTATGGCCATCACGTATCTCCACCTATCGGCGAAATCCCTCAACCTACACGCATCGCCGTAGACCAGCAGTAGTTTGTCAACTAGGTCCCGCAGGAAATGCGTCTTGGGAAAGTCCCCAGTCCTTCTATAGATCAGATACTTCACGTAGAGTTGCGCAAATTGTTCGACGTTAAAGAGGACGAGTTCATAGAAGGCTTTTTCCAGGGCTGATACGGCCTGCTCGAGAAACTGGACGGCCCTCTCCCTCAGAACCTCCACGATGTTGCATCGTGAGGATATTTATAACCGTTCAGGGTACATATCAGGGTACATAGGCTGATCGTCGCAGATCCCTCCATTCCGGAGAAATAGGGGGCCGGGTCCTGGCGCCACGTTGGGCGCGCATCATGCTCAGCCGCACAGCTCGCGGGGCTCGGCGCCGTGTACCGTGACGCCGTGGGTAAGCGCCTCGAGGGCCACCTGGTTGCCTCGCCTCAATGCGTCGCAGAACTCCTCCCTCGACATGTATATCACGTTGACGTCGCCGAGGGCCAGCCCCCGCGTCAAGGCCCTCTGCCTGGGCTCGCCCCGCGTCACCACGAGCACGTCCACGTCGCTGAGGCCCCTCACGTATCTTCCTCTGGCCGCCGATCCGAAGACCACAACGGTAAGCGCATCGTCCTTGACCCTCTCCAGGAACTCGGCCAGCTCCCCCACGTCCAGGCTCTTGTTCAGTTCACCGAGTCTATAAATTCCCCTTGACATAGCTGAGAACGAGCTCGGCGGCCCTTATGGCTTCCCTGGCGTCGGCCTCCTTGAGGCGCCTGCTGGGGGAGCCCGATGGCCAGGCATTGGGATATCTGGAGGGGACGTAATACCTGTCGAGTAGCTCGCCCGCCGCCAGGACCTCGTGGGGGACCCCCACAGATGTTCCGGCCCTCTCCAGGAGAGACGCCACGCTGTGGGTCCTCTCATATATCCCAACCCTCTTCATGAGCAGCGCCTTCAACGCCTTCTCGGCGGCCTGCTGGGCAAGGAAACAGGCCTTGGCATACCTACCAGCCCCATAGAGGTCCCTGGCCGCGGCCAGATCGTCCTCTGCCTCCTCCAGCCAGTCGACCCACCTCTCCCAACTCACACCATTATATGGGGCGTATAGAAAAACGCTTCCCTTGGGGACAGGCATGGAAGCGCCGGAAGGACGTCAAGGCGCTTCGCAGTCACGGCGACATATATCCGTCGTGGGCCGTTCTGGGCCGGCGGAGGACAGTTGTCCGCCCCCCATTCCCCGGGCCTTCCACCTAACCCCGAAACTCGGGGAGGCTATGGGGTACCTTTTTTAGTCCTGGCAATGTTATTGTATGGCCCGGCTCACGCGGACCGAGCTGGCCGTCGGCGAGCTCTATTCCAGGGGCATGAAGCCCCGGGAGATAGCCCGGGCGCTCGGCATATCTATAAACACGGTCTACAAGGCCATATCCAAGTACCGCAAGTACCTGGACGGTTCCGGGGACATGGGGGACGCGCGGCTGGTGACCTACTCCTTCGAGTTCTCCTTCTCCTTCCCCCTGCAGGCCGGGGCCGACGTGGGGGCCCTCGAGGAGAGGGTGAGGAGGCTCGAGGAGAGGGTCAGGGAACTGGAGAACGCGTTGAGGTCTGGGCCCCCGGCGACCGTTCAGGGGCAGGAGGAGGTCGGGGTGCCCCGCTACGTGAGGGACAACGTCTGGGTGAACATTCTGCGGTCCAGGAAGGGCTAGCGCCAGCGCTGTGGGGCCTCCGACGCCCTGACGGTGTCGGGGGATCGTCCGCGAACCTCCAGTACCCCCTCTTGGCGTCCAGTACCACTATGCCCAGCTCCCCCATGACGTAGTCGCTTATGATGGCCTCATCTATGTAGGGGTTTACCAGCAGGTTCACGAGGACCCTCCTGCCGCCCACCTCCAGCCAGGCCGCCGATTCAAGGTACAGGAACTCGGCCTCCCCGCCCCCCGTGTCGGCCGCAACGTGCCTGGCCGCGTGCGGCGGCCACTGGACGACCCTCCTGGCCAGCGCCGGGAGGAGCGCCACGTCCGGCGAGTCGACTCGAAGCCGGAGTTGAGGAGGGCCGCCGTGTCGGCGGCGGAGCGCCCCACTATCCTAACCCCTATCCTCACGGCCATGCAGCCCCCTATCACCCCCTTCACCCTCATGTAGCCTATCCTCTTCCTCGGCCTACGCATCTCCCTGAAAAGTTCCAGCCCCTCCTCAGCTCCTCGGCAACTCCTCCACGTCTCTGTGGGCGCGGCGGTTTATATGTCTGTCCCGCGCCACGCCCTGTACAGCTCCTCTGGGCACTCGACGGCCCTGGGCTCGCCCCCCGAGAACTCCACGCAGGCGGCTGCTATGTACCCCTCGGCCGCTAGGCGGCCCGTCGAGTCGTTGTATATCTCGAACCTGTACCTTACGGCCCTCCTCCTCGCCTCGTCCAGCGTGAGGACCACCCTAGCCACGTCCCCCCTCCTCAGGGGCGCCCTGTACCTTATGTGTGCCTCTATGCGGGGCAGGGAGCCGTGCACGTGGAGCACCCCGGCCCTCCTGTACAGGTCCTCCTCTGCCCTCTCGACCAGCCTAAAGAACTCGGCGAAGTGCACTATGCCCGCCGCGTCCGTCTCGGACCAGTACACGTAGTACTGCGCCTCGAAGGGCATGGAGGGGAAAAAGGGGGCGGGTTATAAGTTTCCCTATGGCGTCCTGTCCACCAGGTGGACCTTCCTCAGCTTCTTGTAGAATGCCACCCTGCTGTTCACGTACTCCATGAGCTCCTCGGGCCTGACGGGGCCCCGCGGCACGACGTAGGCCACGGGCACCTCGCCGACCTCCGGGTCCGGCTCCCCCACCACCTTGGCGTCCGCCACCGAGGGGTGCCCCCTCAACAGGTCCTCGAGGTCCCTGGGAAATATGGGGTATCCCTTGTACTTGATCATGCGTTTCTTGACCCCCCTGAAGTAGAGGAGCCCCCTATCGTCCACGGCCATGACGTCGCCGGTCCGCAGCCACTCCCCGTCGAACGCCTTCTCCGTGTCCTCGGGGTCCGAGTAGCCGGCCATGTTCCATGGGGACCTCACGAGGAGTTCCCCGTCGCCGGCCAGCCTCACCTCAACCCAGGGCAGTGGTAGGCCCACCGTCCCCCTCAAGTCGGCGAGCTCGGGGGGCTGGAAAGACACCACGAGGGCCTCGGTGAGCCCGTAGAGCTGGACTATCCTGACGCCCGTCGCCTCCTCGAAGCCGCCCTGCACGTCGGGGGGCAGGTAGGCCCCGCCCGACACGGCGAAGCGGGCCTTGAGCCTCCCCACGCCCGCCTTGACCAGCTCGGCGTACATGGTGGGGACGCCCACTATGACCGTGGCGTCCTCTGCCATGGCCACGGCCCTAGCCGGGTTGAACCGGGCCATGGTGGCCACGCGGGCCCCCACGTGTATGGCTGCCAGTATCGTGACGAGGCCGAGCACGTGCGTGGCTGGGGGCGTGACCAGCACCGTGTCGTCCCTCCCGAGCCCCATGGCGGCGGCCAACGCCTCCGCGCACCTCCACACGGCCTCCCCCCTGTGCACCACCTGCATGGTCCGCCCAGCGATGCCGGCGTAGTACATGACCACCTCGCCGAGCCCCCGTTCCCCCTCCCCGATGGGCTCCTCGACTGGGCGGCCGGCGTCCCCCACCACTTCCCTGTTCCTCTCCAGGAACTCCCGGTCGGCCACCACCATGTGGGGCGAGAAGTCCTCTACCTGCGCCCTCAGGTCCTCGGACACTGTGAGGGGGTCCACTAGGGCCACGGTCGACCTGGAGGTCAGCATGCCCAGGAGGGCCCCTATGGACCGGGCCGAGTTACGCGCCGCGTAGATGTACCTGCCCGGCCTCCTGTACCTGGAGGCCAGGGCGGCCAGCTCCCCGTAGGTGAGTCTCCCCTCCTCGTCGACCACGGCCTCGGCGGTCGGCCTGGCGCTGGCCCAGAACTCGAGGCTCATAGGTACCTCCTCTTGCGCTTCCAGTACTTGACCTCCCTGTAGGACCCCTCCTTCCTGAGCCCCATGTAGAACTCCCTCACGTCCGGGTTGTTGGCAAGATAGTCAGCGGGCCCGTCCATGACGACGCGGCCCGTCTCCATGACGTAGCCGTAGTGGGCTATGGCGAGGGACGCCGCGGCGTTCTGCTCCGCTATGAGCATGGTTATCCCCTCGGCCCTGTTGATCTCCCTGAGCACCATGAACAGGGTGTCCACGAACTTGGGGGAGAGGCCCAGCGACGGCTCGTCCAGCAGCATTAGCCTTGGCCTCACCATGAGGGCCTGCCCGATCACGAGCATCTGCTGTTCGCCGCCCGATATGTAGCCGGCCCGCTTGCCCATGAGCTCCTTTAGGCGGGGGAAGTACTGGAACACCGTCTCGTAGTCCGGCCTCCTCCCGAGGCGCCTGGCCAGCCGTTCGGCCACCCTGAGGTTCTCCTCGACGGTGAGCTCCTCGAAGACGTGTCTGCCCTCCAACACGTGGACTATGCCCCTATAGGGCGCGCCCTCCGGCGGTATGTTCGTGATGTCCTCCCCGTCGAACAGCACCCTCCCCCGCGTCACCTCGCCCCTCTCGGTGCCCGCAATGCCGCTTATGGCCTTGAGCGTGGTGGACTTGCCGGCCCCGTTGGGCCCAATAAGCGTCACGATGGACCCCTCGGGCACCTTCAGGGACACGCTCTTGACGCCGAGTATGTACTTGTCGTAGATGACCTGTACGTTGTCGAGCACGAGGAGGTCGCCGCGCATCAGAGGTCGGCCCTACGGGACGCCATCGCCCTGCAGGTCGAGGCCGTACGCCTCGTTAGTCAGGGGAAGCTCCTCCACCTCGACCGTGTCCACCTGGCTCCAGGACCCGTCCCCGTTCATGACGTAGACGAACGTCGTGAAGCCGGGCCTGTGGTCGCCGGGCTTGAACTGTATGGGCGGCGCGAAGGGGGTCTCCACGGGGCCCATGTTCTCGAAGGCCCACTTGATGTTCTCCGGCGTGATCTCCTTGCCCTGCTCTATGAGGTATTCAAGGGCCTTGGCGCTCACATAGGCGTTTATCCACGCCCTGACCATGACCTCGGTGGGCGTCTTCACCCCCTGGGCCGTGATGTACTGGACCAGCAGCCTGGCCTGTGGGTCGTCCATCTCGGCCACCTCGTCCCACATCTTGGCCCCCGTAACCCTGTACAGCCTGCCGCCCAGCGCCTGGGTGGCCTCGGGGCCGAGGAGCTTCGCGGTCTTCTCGTTGAAGCCCCATATATTTGATATCAGTATGGCCCTGTCCATCCCCAGCTCGTAGGCGGACTTGGCTATCACCACGGCCGACGACAGCGTACCGCCGATCCATATCGCCACGTCCTCCCCGCACTTGCCCCGTATCCGCGTCAACTGTTCCCTGGCCGTCGTCGCCGTGAGCTCCACGATCTCCTCGGCGCATATGGCCACTCCGGCCTTCTCGGCCTCTAGCCGAATGGTGGGGAGGGGCTCCAACCCGTAGGGGACGTTGGGGTATGTGAGCGCCAGCTTTGGCTCGAGGCCCCTTTCCTCGAAGTACTTCTTGACGAACCTGACGGCAGCCCTAGCCTGGTCCTGGTACGTGGGCATCATGAAGAAGTTGTACGGATTATTGGTCAACGTGACGGTGTAGCTGTACGAGGTGTACGGTATGCCGTCCCTGTTGATGTCCACTGCAAGGGCCAGGGTGTCGCCCGTCCCCCACCCCCAGATCATCACCACGCCCTGCTGCTTGAATGCCTGGTACGCCGTCTGGGCCTCAGGCACCTTGTAGGCGAAGTCCCGCTCAATGCACTCCAACCTGTACCCGAGCTCCTTCAGCCTAGTGATCTTCCCGTCGTTTACAGCGCTCACGAAGGCCTTCTGGCCCACCGACACGTCGACGCCCACCCCCGACGTTGGTCCGCTTAGATCTACGAGGCACCCTATCGTGATGGTCTTGAGCTCCATGGGCGCGCCTGCTGGGGCTGTGGGCTGCTCCGCGGCGGCCATCTGCGCCTGCTGGCCCTGCATGGCCAGTATGGCCGCTATCACGGCCACTATGACGACCACTATGGCTATGCCGACCGCCTTGGATACCCCTCTCATTATTCTATATTATCAACTAATATTTAAATCTTCTATTCCTTTACATTTATATAACTAGTAATATCTAAATGGAAATAGACGAATCCGCTCTTTTATCTTCCTAAGTAGTTCGGTGAGGCCGAGGGGCTCGTAGAGTAGGAAGGCCAATATGAGCGCTCCGAACACCGCGTCGCGGAGCGCTATGTCTATCCCCCTCACGCCCAGCCAGAGGAACGCCATCTTGATGGCCTCAGGGACCCCAATGATGAACACGGTGCCGAGCATGGACCCCCACACTACCCTGCCAAGTCCCCCGATCAGCACTGCGGCCAGGACCTCCAGGGAGGTGAAGAACGTGAAGCTTTCTACTGTGACGGACCTAACGGCGAACGCCCAGAGAGCGCCGCCCACAGCGGCCATATACGCGCTTATCATGAAGGCCAGCAACTTGTACTTGAACACGTTGACGCCTATTATTTCGGCCGCAATGTCCCTGTCCCTCACCGCCTTGAGGGCCCTGCCGATGTAGGAGCGGCCTATGTTGGCGAGGGCGGCCAAGTGGAGCACCACTATCGTGAGTATCACGACGTATATGCCGTATGTGTCGGCTACCGTTATTGGCCCAATGGTAAGGGGCGGGGCCAGCTTGGCGTATGCCCCGCCCGTGAACCACGCCATGCCCTCCGTCCGGAGCAGCCAGTCGATGACGAACTGGGCTGCCAGGGTGGATATGAGGAGGTACAGTTCCTTGAGCCTCAGGCTGGGAAGGCCGAAGAGGAGGCCCACCGCGGTGACGAGGAGGCCTGCCAGGGGTATCGCTAGGAGCGGCGGGACGCCGTTGGTGGCCAGCCATATGGAGGTGAAGGCGCCGAGGGCCATGAAGGCGCCCTGGGCCAGGGAGATCTGGCCCGTAAGCCCGAAGAGCACGTTGAGGCCCGCCGCCGCCATGCTCCAGGCGGCTATCCATATGGCGAGCCTCAACAGGTAGTCGTAGCCCGCCGCGAGGGGCCACAGGTACAGGGCCGCCATGCCTATGGCCAGGCCCACGTAGTGTATCGGCCACTTGAGGAAGGCCATGTCGCGCCTATATCTTTCGAAGAATATGCCGGCGGGCATGTCAGACCCTTTCTATCCTCTCGGTTCCGAAGAGGCCGTAGGGCCTGAACAGCATTATGAGCACCATCAGTATGAGGGGGAACACGTCCCCGAAGCCTCCCCCAAACACGTCGTCGAGGTACAGCCTCCCGAAGGACTCGGAGAGCCCCACTATTATGCCCGCCACGATTGCCCCCCCAACGCTGTCCAGTCCCCCCAATATTATGACTGGGAGCGCCTTTATGCCTATTTCCTCCACTCTGGCGGCGACGCCGCCGAATATGGAGGCGTAGAAGAGCCCGCTGAGCGTTATGAGCGCGCCGGCGATGGCCCACGAGAACATGTAGGACTCGACCGGCTTCACGCCCAGGGCCAGGGCCGCCTGCCTGTCGTTGGCCATGGCCCTCATGGCTATGCCCAGTAGGGAGTACCTGTAGAAGACCAGGAACGCCCCGAAGGAGGCGAGGGACGCTATGAAGGCCCAGAGGAAGTTTGCGTTTATGGCTAGGTCGCCCAGCCTATATATGCCCGTGGGGAGCGGGTGCACCTCGAAGGGCTGGTACTGGAACCCGGGCAGCCTGGGCCCCAGTATGAGGAAGGCCAGTAGGGCGCCGCGTATAAGGAAGGCCACGCCTATGGTGGCCATTATGATCTGGATTATCGGTTCGCCTATCATGGGCCTAATGACCCCCCTCTCCACTAGGAACGCGACCATGACCAGCGTCCCCACGGAGATGAGGACCGCCAGGACCGGCCCGACCATAGGCGAGAAGAACCAGTAGAGGTACGCGGCAAGCATGGCCATGGCGCCGTACGCCAAGTTGACTATCTTGGAGGCCCTGTAAATTATGACGTAGCTTAGGGCGGCCAACGCGTATATGCCTCCCCTCAGGACTCCGTCCACGACTACGTCGATCATGCCTCCACTATCCGCACGGTCATTGTGATGTCCCTCACCGTGCCGTCCTCGTACTTAACGGGTAGCGTGAGCTCGTATGTGTCGGCCCCCCCGTACATCGCGTCTATGAGCCCCCCATACCTCTCCATGATGAAGCCCCTCCTCAGTTTCCGTGTGCGCGTCATTTCCCCGTCGTCGGGGTGGAACTCCTTGAAGAGGCTCGTGAACTTGCGGACCCTGAACCTTTCCGGGAGCTGCTGGTTGACCCCCCTCACCGCGTCCCTCAGCAGCCCGTAGACCTCGGGCTTCTGGCTGAGGTCCTGGTAGCTGGTGTAGGTGATGCCCCTGGCCTCGGCCCACTTGGACACGATCTCGAAGTTTATGTTGATTAGCGCCACGACGTACGGCCTCCCGTCGCCGTGCACCATGGCCTCCCTAATATATGGGCTGAACTTGAGCATGTTCTCTATGAACAGCGCGCTGAAGGGCGTGCCGTCCTCGAGTCGCTGGACGTCCTCCTTGCGGCCCAGGTACACCAGGTGCCCGTCCTCGGTCACGTAGCCCATGTCCTCGGTGTGGAGCCACCCGTCCCGGAGGGCCCTTTCCGTGGCCTCGGGCCTCTTGTAGTACCCCGCCATGACCGCTGGGGTCCTCACCAGGATCTCCCCGTCCTCGGCTATCTTTATCTCGGTGTTGGCCAGGGGCTGCCCCACGGTGTCCGGCCTCACGTCCCCATCCCTGTGCACGGTGGCTATGCCCGACACCTCCGTCATGCCCCATATCCTCTTGAGGTTGACCCCCATGGCCCTGAAGAACTTGAGGTAGTCGGGGCCGAGGAATGAGCCGCCCACATAGGCGTACCTAAGCCTCTTCATGCCGGTCTTGTCCAGTATGGACCTGTACAACACCCAGTACATGATGCGCCATAGGAGCCTCACGTGGGGGGAAGGCTTACGCCTCTGCATCTCAGACTCCACCATGCCCATCCCGAGCCTGAGGCCCAGCTCGAATATGCGCCTGTCCAGGGGCCTGGCGTCCTCTATATATTCCATGATCCTACTGTAGATGTTCTCGTATATCCGGGCCGGGCCGAACATGACGTGGGGCGCTATCTCCCTGAAATCCCTCCAGAAGGTCTCGGGCTCCTCGACGAAGTTGACCCTGAAACCCACGAGCATGTGCATGGCCAGCGCCATCATCTGCTCCCCTATCCACCCGAAGGGCAGGTACGAAATGTACTCGAAGCTGGGCTCTATTGGGTCCACCTCCCACAGGTTCCTCGCCATGGACAGCATGGAGCTGTACGTCAGCATGACGGCCTTCGGCCTTCCCGTGGTCCCCGAAGTGGAGAGGAACAGGCAAACGTCCTCGGGGGCCAGACCCTGTATGTGCTTGTCCACTATGCTGGGGTCGGTCTCACGTATCTCCCTGCCGATCTTGACCACGTCGTCCCAGCTGTAGAGCTTCGGCTCCTTTACGTGGCTGTATCTCCACATCATCCGATCGTCCCAGTACACTATGGCCCTCAACTTGTTGAGCTCGCGGCTGACCGCGAGCACCTTATCCACCTGCTCCTGGTCCTCGGCCACCACTATCGCCGTGTCGGTATAGTCGAGCCAGTAGGCCCTCTCCTCAGGGAGCAGGTCTGGGTACATGCCAACCGCAACCCCGTGTAGCGCCATGGTGGCCTGCTCAGCGAAGAGTATTTCCGGCCTGTTGAACCCTACCACGGCCACGTGCTCCCCGGGCTTGAGGCCCAGGCCCAGTAGGCCGTAGGCGAAGTCCCTCACGTTCTGCAGGTAGTCCGCCCACGTGTATCCGATCCAAATACCGCGCTCTTTTTCCCTTAGGGCTATTCCCTGGGGGTCCCGCTCGGCCCTCTCGGCGAGGATCCCCGGAAAAGTCCAGCTTCTCAGCCCTTCCCAGGGCCTCATCGCTCAGCCGCCAACGCGGTCCCCATGTAGGCGGCCACCACCTCCTCATGCCTCATGACGGTCTCGGGGGCGCCCTCAACTATTTTACGGCCATAATTGAGGACCACGACGCGCTCCGACAGGTCCATGACAAGGTTGAGGTCGTGTTCGACCAGGACTATGCTTATCCCGAGGACCCTGTTCATCTCCATTATGTAGCGGGCCACGTCCTCCCTCTCGTCCCTGGTGAGCCCCGCCATGGGCTCGTCCAGGAGGAGGACCTTGGGGGAACCCGCGAGCGCTCTCGCTATATCCACCTTCTTCTGGAGCCCATATGGGAGGGAGCCGACGAGCCTGTTGCGGTACTCGTACAGCTCCATGAATTCTATGACCTCCTCGGCGATGCCCCTGACCTCCTCCTCCTTGCTCACGCCGGGGCCCCACCACACAGCAGACTTGATCACGTCGAGGGGTCCCTCCCTGATCCTGGCAATTGCGCCCAGCATCACGTTGTCCAGCACCGTCATGTGCTTGAACACCTCGGAGGTCTTCTGGAAGGTCCTCCCTATGCCCATCTTGGCCCTTTGGAACGGCTTGGCCGAAGTGATGTCGCGTCCCTCGAAGAAGACCCTGCCTCTCTCAGGCCTGTAGAACCCGGAGAACACGTTGAGGAGGCTGGTCTTTCCCGCCCCGTTGGGGCCGACGAGGCCCACAATCTCTCCCTTGTTGACCTCCATGGACACATTGTCGAGGGCTGTGACTCCTCCGAATCTCAGCAGGATGGAGTCCGCGCGTAATATTGGCATCTCCCTGTTACACCACCAGAAAATTTAAAGATTTCCTACGGTAATTTTAATGCTATATAATTTCATATGTTTGTAAAATATATGGAAATATTTTACTTCTTCACAAAATAGTACCACACGTCAGGCTCATCTAGGTACCTGTTCCTCTCCACGATGACGGCGACCCGGTCGCCTATCTCCATGTCATCATACGTGGCGTTGATGACTATGCCTGGGACCCTGACAGGGCCGAGCTCCACTATTGCGACCACGTAGGGCGGTCTGAACCGACCGTTGGACACATGGACCTCGCTGAAGGTCAGGACGGTCCCCTCCCTGGGCAGCTCCACTTCCACTGTATCGGCCATGCAGCTGGGGCACCTATGCCTTGGGGGGAAGAAATGGGCCCCGCACTTGGCGCACCTCGACGCCGCCAGCGTGTCGCCACGTATGGGCAGACTCATACGGCCAGTATGTGGGCCACGGCCGTTGAGTTGACACCGCCCTCGTTCAGCGCCAGGCCGTACCTGGCGTTTACCTGTCTCTTGCCAGCCCTGCCGGTCAGGTGTAGGTACAGCTCGTAGATCTGGGCTAGGCCCGTGGCCCCAACGGGGTGGCCCCTGGCCTTGAGGCCCCCGCTCACGTTGACTGGGATGCGGCCGCCCCGCTGGGTTTCCCCTTCCCTGACCAGCAGGTAGCCCTTCCCCCTCTCCGCGAATCCCAGCGCCTCGTACATGAGGACCTCGTTTATGGTGAAGGCGTCGTGCACCTCGGCTATCCCGACGTCCCTGGGCCCAATGCCCGCCTGCCTGTAGGCCCTTGCGGCTGCCTCCCAGACCGCGCGCGGCCACAGTGGGTCAGGGCGCTGGGAGATGCTCAGCGTGTCCGCCACAACGACAGAGGCCAGTATACGTACCGGGGTGTCGGTGAGCTTGCGGGCAACGTCTTCCCCAGCCACCAGGGCAACTGCGGCCCCATCGCTTATGGGGGCCGAGTCCATGACCTTCAGGGGTCTCGCCACTGGCCTGCTACGTAGGCACTCCTCCAGCGTTATCCGCTTCTGGAAGTGCGCCTTGGGGTTCAGGGACGCGTTTTCGTGGTTCTTCACGGCCACCGCGCACAGGTCCTCCTCGGTGGCCCCGTACAGGCGCATGTAGCGTGTGGCCAGCATGGCGTAGTGGGCCGGTATAGTGATCCCGTTGAGCTGGTCCAGAACGTAGTCGCTGGCGGCCATAAGCGCATCGGTCACCTCCTCGGTGCCCTTTGCGGTCATTTTCTCCACGCCGACGGCTAGGGCCACCCGCGCCACTCCGGACCTGACCGCCATGTACGCCGTGTGGAGGGCCAGCGCCCCCGACGCAGCGCAAGCCTCGACCCGGTACGCCTCCCTGAAGAGGAGGCCCCCGTACTCGGACACGAGCGAGCCGTACATTATCTGGTGCTCGTAGGTCTCCGATTGGACCCCGACATACACGGCGTCTATGTCCCTTGGATCCACGCCTTGCAGCGCCTCGGTCAACGCCTCGAAGAAGAGCTCCTTGGAGCTCTCTTTACGTTTACCTATTTTGCTCATTCCCATGCTAATAATGTAGACGTTCATGCCTATTTCAACCGTGTATGTTATAAACATTGCGAAAACAATAAATAGGAGGCCATTATATATGCCAATGTCCCTGGGGGACCTCTGGGACAGATCGCTGCGCGATCCAGAGGGTTTCTGGCAGTCGGTGGCCGGTGAGCTGTACTGGCGCAGGCGTTGGGAGAGACCGCTCGACGGTGAGAACCCCCCGTTCTACAGGTGGTTCGTGGGGGGCGAGACCAACATGGCCTACAACGCCCTTGACAGGCACGTGGAGGGAGGCCGCGGGAACAGGGCCGCCCTCATATGGGTGGGGTCCAACGGCGAGTCCCGCGTGCTCCGCTACTACGACCTGTACTCCCTGACCAATAGGATGGCCAGGGTGCTCAGCGACATGGGCCTTGGAAGGGGGGACAGGGCCGTGATCTACATGCCCATGGTGCCGGAGGCCGCTGCGGCGATGCTGGCGGTTGCCCGTCTCGGCGCGGTCCACAGCGTGGTGTTCTCGGGCTTCGGGGTCCAGGCATTGGCTGAGCGGATAAGGGACGCGGACGCGGGCCTGGTGATAACGGCCGACGCCATGTACCGGAGGGGGAAGGTGATTAGGCTTAAGGACATCGTGGACGAGGCCGTGGCCAGGGTGGGCAGGCCGGTCAAAGCGCTTGTGTACAGGCGTGTTGGGACGGACGTGAGGATGGGGCCCAACGACCGCTGGCTGCACGAGGAGTTGGAGCGGGTGGGCCGCAGGGCCTATGTGCCCCCCACATGGGTGAGGAGCGAGGAGCCCCTCTTCATCCTCTACACGTCCGGCACTACTGGCAGGCCCAAGGGGATCACGCACCTGCACGGCCAGTACATGGTGTGGGCCTACGCCCACGTGAAGTGGCTCTTCGGGTTCGGCCCCAACGACGTGTTCTTCTCTCTACCCGACATTGGGTGGATAAACGGCCACAGCTACAGCACGTATGGGCCGCTGCTCAACGGCGCCACGGTCCTGTGGTACGAGGACGCGCCTGACCACCCCGACCCCGGCGTATGGTGGCGCATAGTCGACGAGTACGCCGCCACCCACATGTGGGTCGCCCCGACGGCCGTGAGGCTCCTGATGAAGTACGGCCCCGAGTGGCCCCAACGCTACGACCTCTCCAGCCTAAGGCTCGTGGTGAGCGCCGGGGAGATACTCGGCGTGGAGGCGTGGAGGTGGCTCAACGAGAACGTGTGTAGGGGGAGGCAGGACTGCCACGTGATTGAGACGTGGGGCCAGACCGAGAACTCGGGCTTCATCACGGCCCCCGGCGGGCTGGGGCTGGACGGCATACAGTACAGGCTGGGGTCCGTTGGGAAGCCCTACCCGGGCATAGTAGTGGAGGTGCTCGACGACGAGGGGAGGAGGGCCGAGCCGCGGCGCAAGGGGCACGTGGCCATCAGGCCGCCGGTCCCCCCAGCCTTCATGTACACTGTGTGGGGCGACCCGGACAGGTACGTCAAGGCCTACTGGTCCAGGTTCCCCGGCTACTACTACACGGGGGACTACGGGTACATGGACGAGGAGGGGTACCTCTACATACTTGGCAGGGCCGACGACGTCGTCAAGGTCGCCGGCCACAGGCTTGGGCCAGCCGAGATAGAGAACGCTGTCGCGTCCCACCCAGCGGTGGCCGAGGCGGCGGTGGTCAGCACGTCCGACCCGGTCAGGGGAGAGGCGCTTGCCATATTCGTGGTGCCCAAGGCGGGGACGTCTGTGGGGCCCGACGAGGTGAGGGAGCACGTGAGGAGGGAGCTGGGGCCGGTGGCCGTGGTGAGCGGGGTGTATATAGTGGACAGGCTGCCCCGTACCAGGACCGGCAAGATCATGCGCCGGGTCCTCAGGGCCGTGCTCGAGGGGGGTGACGTGGGCGACTTGACTACGCTTGAGGACGAGGCGTCGGTGGAGGAGGTCCAGAGGGCTGTGGCCGAGCTGAGGGCATCGCTGGGACGCGGCTAGCCCACGAAGGGGGGGACGCGGACCCTGCGCAGCGCCTCCACGAAGTCCTCCAGGTCGAGTCCAGACAGCTTCTGGGCCAGTCTCAGGTCCCCTGTCTCTATGAATAGTTTTACGGCTGCTCTGACCCTTGGTGGGAGCCTACTGACGCCCTCCCAGTCAACCTCTGCCAGCCGTACCTCCCTCTCTTCTTGGGAATCTGTGTCCCGTCTCGCGTTCATACCTGTCCAACTCCTCGCCTAGGTTTATAAGGCCTCTCGCGGCGAGCTCCCTGAGGACGTCTATGCTGCGCCACACCTTCACGGAGGAGTACTTAGGCACGTAGCGCGTGAGCGCCACCGCGCCCTTGTTCTCGGTTAGCACCACTGCGCCTTCCCTGTAGCCAATGGCAATCGCGTATGCCTCCGGGGGGTCCAGGCGCCTTATCCTGGGGTCCCTCACGGACATGACGTCCCTGACTATGGGCTCCAGCGCGTCCATGAAGGGGTAGAAGGCAAGGAAGCCCCTGGCGAGGCCCTCGGCCACGAACTCTGCCGTGACCTCGCTCTTTATCTCCCTCACAACGTCCTCGGTGATGTAGCACAGGTCGAAGAGGCGGTAGAGGAGGCCCCTCCGGCTGTACCTGGCCCAGTCAATTATGAAGCACGTGTCTATGCTACATATCATCCGCCGTCCTGACAATGCCCAGCCTCAGCCTCAGCTCGTTGAACTCGTCAAGGGTCATGCCGGCCAGCTTGGCGGCCTTGTAGAGGTCCCCTGTCTCTATGAATAGTTTTACGGCTGCTCTGACCCTTGGTGGGAGCCTACTGACGCCCTCCCAGTCAACGGTGGCGCTGGCCACACGTGTATATTGGTGGGCGGATAAAAATCATGCGGTGGAGCATAAACAGATTTAAGCGTGGTGCAGGGCCCCGTAGTGCAGCGCGGGTACGTACAGGTGGGCATAGTGGGCAAGCCCAACGCGGGCAAGTCCACGTTCTTCGCGGCTGCGACCATGAGGGACGTGGGCATTGCCCCCGTCCCCTTCACCACGGTGGAACCCAACGTGGGGATTGGCTACGTGAGGGTCGAGTGCCACTGCGTGGAGCTGGGACTACAGTGCAGCCCAAGGAACTCGTTCATAATGGGCAGGTACAGGTTCGTGCCGGTGCAGCTGATAGACGTGGCTGGGCTGGTGCCGGGGGCCTGGCAGGGGAGGGGCCTCGGCAACAGGTTCCTTGACCACGTCAGGAGGGCCCCCGTACTCGTGCACGTGGTGGACGCGTCGGGCGGCACGGACGAGGAGGGACGCGTGGTCAGGCCGGGGACCCACGACCCTCTGAGGGACGTCGAGTTCCTCGAGGGTGAGCTGGCCATGTGGATGACGCAGATGCTGGAACGTGACTGGGACAGGGTGGTCAGGGCCGTGGAGTACGCCAAGCAGAGGCTCCAGGACGTGCTCTACGAGAGGCTGAGCGGCCTGGGGTTCTCCAGGGGCGTCGTCGAGGCCGCCTTGGACGATGCGGGCCTTCGCTCCGTCTCGCCGTCCAAGTGGGGCGGCGATGCCCTGCCCCGCTTCGCGAGGGCCCTCCTAAGGCTGGGCAAGCCCATGGTCATAGCGGCCAACAAGATCGACGTTGAGCCTGCCCCCAGCAACTACGAGCGGATGAGGGGGGCGCTCGGCGATAGGCCGGTCGTGCCCACGTCGGCCGAGGCGGAGCTGGCGTTGCGCAGGGCCCAGGCCAGGGGCATAGTCAGGTACGTGCCGGGGGACCCCGACTTCGAGGTTGTGGGGGCCCCGACAGAGCAGCAGCGCGGCGCCCTGGAAAGGATCAGGGCGGTCATGGCCAGGTGGGGCGGTACCGGCGTGGTGCAGGCACTGAACGCCGCGGTGTTCGACGCGCTGGGCTACGTGGCGGTTTTCCCAGTGGAGGACGAGAGGAGACTCAGCGACAGGGAGGGGAACGTGCTGCCCGACGTGCTCCTCGTGCCCAGGGGCGCCACAGCGAGGGACGTGGCCTACATGATCCACACGGACCTCGGGGAGGGCTTCGTGACGGCCATAGACGTCCAGTCCGGGAGAAGGCTCGCAGCAGACGCCCCCGTGAGGCACCGCATGATCATAAAAATCGTGGCGAGGGCCTGAAACAGAACTTTTGGCGACCAGCACAGTCCCATCCTTACCCTGCAGTATCTCTTCACGGTTGAAATGGGATCACCGTGCTGTGCCATAAGTTTCCCTGTTCCTCGCGGAATAAAAAATGGGGGTTACCGTTGGTTTCTGAGCCGGGCCAGTTTCCGTAGTTCTCTTTCCGCTGTCCTAGCCTTTTTTGTGCCTAGCCAGCGCCTTAGGTATTCCTCGACCCGGTCCAGTAGTCCGGGGTCCCTCTGGGCGGCCCATTTAATTAGGCGCCATGTATCGGTGTTGAAAAGACAGACACGCCGTCCCCCACTGTGCACACGTGGCGAAAGGCCGAGCTCACGGACAGCCGCCGCGGCTCCAACAACGCGCGTCATAGCACGTAGGCCATTGGGATGCAGGTGTAGCCCCCACCTGTACCCGTCCACAGCTATGGCCGGGGCCTCGCGCGGGGGCTCCGCTACTGCCCTCAACCGTACCCACTTGTCAAATTCTAACACGTCCAGTAATCCGCTCAATGTTAAAGGCAAATTCTCGACCATCCAACCGGCCAGACGCCTGGCCGTAATGCCCCCGACAACGGCGTACCCACCATCGACATATATCCTGCCCCCTATACCCAGCCTCTCCATGGCCGCGTTCAGGGCGGCAACAACGACATCCAACACGTCAAGCCCAGCCGCAACCCTCAACACGCGGGCTCCATTCCTCCTCACGCGCGGCGATCCGTCTCCTAACACATACCCCAACGCCGACAACGGGTTGGAGAAGGCCTTGTCAAGCACAGTCGCCTTGTCTTTTACCCTCTCCACGTGGTCCAATGCCTTTACCCACCAGTACACGTGAGGTCCCTCCAACGTTAGATTGACGTATTTTGCATGTACCCGTATCCTTCCCGGCACGGCGGGGGCCCAGGCCAAGACCTGGGCGAGGTCGGCAGTGGACATGGCGGGGTACTTCTTTGTCTTAGCCGCGTCGCTGGCCCTCCACCCCAACCTGTACATGCGCCGCTCTCCCGGCCCCAGCACGCCTCCGCCGAGCACGACCGTGACAGATGGGACGCCTAGCTTAAGTCGCATAGTGGGGCTCCTCCGCCTATCCTCGGGCCACGTCAACAATAGTAGTCCCTCGTCTCCACGCCCCAGCCACACGCTCGCCTCATTGACCTTGACCGGTTCCAGCTCGTCGAAGTGCTGCAATGCCAGGCGTATCTGCCTCCTACCCTTCTCCTCCACCCTGCCTATCAACCTGCGTATGGGGTCGAGTTCCCAGTCCCATCCCCTCTCCCGCACGTAGGCCTCCACCCTGTCCACTAGTCGGCGTAGCTCTGCCATGTACGCGTCCCACAGGGACGCCGCCAGCCTCAGCCTGTACCGTACCTGGGGCAGCGCGTCGGAAAGCCTATCCTCGACCGGTACCGCGGACATGTTTGCACTCTCCACACCTAATATGGTGCAGCGCCTTATAAACCACTGCCACCACTCCCAGCACGGCGGTACCGCGCCGAGGACGCTTGGACAACACCCCCATGGCCCCACGCGTGGGGGGCTGGATGTCGGCACGGTTATTGACCTGGCGAGGAAATGGGCCGGGGGGTGCCGCCGCGCCTACATGGACGTCCTGGTAGACGGTAGGCCGAAGCACGTCCTTGGCCTGCCCGACGGCGCCGCGGGGGAATGGGCGTGGGGCGGGGGCGAGTTCTTTGCCGGCACCGTGGAGCGGTTAGGCGTGGGCAGCGGGCACCCACGTGAAGGCCGTCCAGGACGGCCGCGTCTATGTGGGGAGGAGCGTGCCTAACCGTAACAGGCGAGTGTCGCCCGTGTCGGTGCTGGCCGGGCTAATGTTCAGGGGCGTGGTCACCGAGGATTTATGGGGACCCGTGCTGCCGGGTGGTACGTCGTTACTGGGACAGGCCGTATGGATCCATACCGCCGGAGGCGGTGAGGGCACTGGCAAGGTACGTGACACGTATCCCGGAACAGCTGCGCGACTGTTAGACACGTTGAGGATACGTGAATGGGAGACCATAAGGGGGATAGCCGGAACCTAACCGGTTTTCTGTTTCTTCCTAAATTGTTAGGAAGTTTGTGGGTGCATTCACCAGGACTAGGGGCTTCTGGCGCCCCTCCCCCGGATCCGTGTACCCCATGCTTAAGCAGCTGGAACAGGAGGGCCTCATATATAGGCGCGAGGACGGGAGGTACGCGTTGACCGAGGCGGGCCGTGCGACTGCCAGGGTCATGGAGCCTCCGTGGGCCGGCCCCACCACGGTGGAGGACGCCGTGAACGAGCTGGAGAACCTGGCCCTCTACCTAGAGGACATGGCGACCGTGGAACCCGAGAGGGTCAGGGCCCTGCGGGACAGGATCGGCGAGGTGGCCAGGAAGCTGGCCTCGCTGGCGTCGGCCTAGCGTGGAAAGGCTTAAAATAGGCGCCTCTACGTCGGGAGTGCTGGTGGGCATAATATCCGACACGCATGACAACGTCGAGGTGGTGAGGAGGGCGGGCGCACTGTTCAGGGAGAGGGGCGTCGGCCTCGTGATACACGCCGGGGACTGGGTGGCCCCCTTCATGGCGGCTAGGCTGAGGCGCGCCGTGGGGGAAGGGGTGAGGATTGTGGGCGTGTGGGGGAACAACGAGGGGGAGAGGGTGCACTTCGTCAGGGTGGCCGCTGAGCACGGCGTGGAGGTGATGGGGGACGCCTTCAGCATGGCCCTCGACGGGCTGAGGGTCGGCGTGTACCACGGCACCTCACAGCTCCTCCTGGACGCCATGGTGAGGTCGGGCATGTTCGACGTGGTTGTGTACGGCCACACGCATAGGGTCGACGTGCGCGTGGTGGGCGATGTCCTCGTGGTCAACCCCGGCGAGGCGTGCGGCTGCGTGACCGGTAAGAGCACTGTGGCCCTACTCGACACGGCGACCCGGAAAGTCGAGGTGGTGGAGGTCTAACGGTGGGGAGCCCATTTTTATATTGGTCGAGGTGAAGCCATGGACGAGCTGGACATCGCAATATTGAGGCGCCTGCAGGACGACGCAAGGGCCGCGCTCGCGGACATAGCCTCGGAGATGGGCAAGCCGAGGACCACCATTGCGGCCCGGCTCTCCAAGCTGGAGAAGGACGGCGTGGTGCTGGGCTACAAGGCCGTCCTCAACCCGTTTGCCCTCGGCTTCAACGTGCTTTCCTACGTGCTGCTCAGCGTGAAGAGGGGAGCCCCCGAGGTGGACAAGTCCATACAGTACCGGGTCACCGAGAAGATACTGCGGGACGCGGACGGCAAGGACCTTCCGTGGGTCGAGGAAGCGCACATCATCACGGGCGCGTACGACGTCCTGCTCAAGGTCTGGGCAAGGGACATACGTCAACTCTCCCGATTCCTCGTCGTCTACCTCACCTCGCTCCCCGAGATACAGCGCACGGAGACCATGATAGTGCTCGAGATAGTCTCGGACTGGAGGCAGAGGCGCCTACCCCTCTGACGTGCTGCCGCTGGACCTCCTCCTCGTGGTTAGGAGGGGCAGCGAGGTCAAGCCGCGCTACCTGCTGGACACGTCGCCGGCGGAGACAGTACTAAGGATATACAGGTCGTCCCCCACGCTTGGGGAGGCGAGGGCCGCCCTGAGGTCCACGGGCGGCGACAAGGTGATGCGCGGCCTCGCGCATGTCCTGGAGAGGATGCTCGTGGTGGAGGAGGTGGATAGGAGGCTCGTGATGAGGGTCCGCCTGGAGCTCTTCAGGGAGGCTGCCCGCAGACATCCCGTCGTGGATCCGGGGGCCAGGAGGGCGGTCGTCGACGCGGTGGCCGCCAGGCTGGGCCTTACCCCCAGCGCAGTGGAGGAGCTCATGGCAAAGGCCCACGAGGACAACCTCCGCATAGTCTCGGTCCCCGACATTGGGCCAGGCGAGTTGGCCGCGCGGTACAACACCTCGCTGGCCCAGACGCTGCTCTTCAGGGCCGTGAGGCTGGCTGCTGACGTGTACGGGCCAGGCTACCTGGTCAAGGAGGTGTTGAGGCGGGTGAAGAGGCTGGGCCTGATGTACGTGGCCGAGCAGTTGCCCGGCGGCGTGAGGCTGGCCGTGGACGGGCCCGCCTCCGTGTTGAGGCAGACGGAACGCTACGGGACAAGGATGGCCAAGGTACTGCCCGTCATACTGTCCGCTGGGAAGTGGTCCATTAGGGCGGACGTGAAGCTGTACGAGAGGACATACACATATGTGGAACGGAGCGACTCGGCTCCCCCATTGGCCCGCGAGGAGGTCCACGAGGCGTTCGACAGCAGGATCGAGGAGGAGTTCTACAGGCAACTGGCCAGACTGTGCCGCGTGGAGAGGGAGCCCGACGCTGTGGTGGTCGGCAACCGGGTCTTCATCCCGGACTTCAAGGTGGGGGACCTCTACATAGAGGTGGTGGGCTTCTGGACCCCCCAGTACCTCGAGGAGAAGTACGGCAAGCTCATGGGGAGCGGGGTACCCCTCCTCGTCCTGGTGGACGAGAGACTTGCTGTGAGGGGATGGAGCAAGCTGCCACACTACGTGGTCGCCTACAGGGACAGGCCCCGAATAGGCGACGTGTATAAGTACATACGTGGCCACTGCGTGGGGGCCCGCTGAGCGCCTAGAGCAACGACGTGCCCGCGCCGCGTTGGCCGCGTGTGGGACGCGCCTACGTTGCGCGGGAGCAGACCGGGCACGAAGGATCCCTCGCGATCTTGACCTCGTCGAACGACATCCTCTTTGCGTCGACCACGAGCAGCCTGCCTGCAAGGGCGTCGCCCATGCCTAGTATCAGCTTTAGGGTCTCCGTCGCCATGACGGACGCTATTATCCCCACGACTGGGCCCAACACGGGGCACTGGCCAACGCACATGGGGGCCCGCGCGAACCTGCCGAAGAGGTCGTGGAGGCACGGGGTTTTCCCGGGGAGCACCACGGTGACGTGGCCGTACCAGTTGTCCACGGCGCCGTGTATCAGGGGCTTGCCGGCCCTCACAGCAGCCTTGTTGAGTATGTGGCGGCTGGCCCAGTTATCGAAGGCGTCGACCAGCACGTCGGCCTTGTCCGCCAGCTCCGCCGCGAGGGGCAGCTCCACGTTCTCCATTATCGGGACTACGTCCACGTGGGGGTTCACGGCCCTCAGCCTCTCCGCGGCCGCCTCCACCTTGGGCTTCCCCACGTCACGCACGGCGTAGAGAACCTGCCTGTGTAGGTCGCTTATGTTCACAGTGTCGAAGTCCACCACGTAGAGCCTGCCCACGCCCGCACCGGCAAGGTAGTACGCCACCAACGTCCCGAGCCCCCCCATGCCGAACACCGCCACTGTTGCGCGCCCCACCTTCCTCTGTCCCTCCTCGCCGATGACCATCAATTGCCTTGAGTACCTGTCCATTAGGGTGGCCATGCCCCCTCAGCGCTTCCCGGTTCCGCGAGGTCCCTGGGCATAGCCTGCGACGGCATCCCTCACACATGCACATATGCAGTCTAGCAGCGCTTCCCGGTCGTCCCCCACCTCCTCTGCGCAGTCCTCGACGCATATCTCCACGTCGCCCTTAAGCTCCCTCAACATGTGTCCAAGTGCTATGGCAGAGTTAAAAGTTTCCCGCGGCGCGCGGCCTCCTTGAACGCCTAAACATGGCGTATGCCAGGTAGGCGAGGGCTGTGGACGTGGCGGCCCCAGCGGCGTAGGGGGCCAAACCGCCAGGAGTCTGGGCCTCAGCGCCCGCTTCCCGCGGCCTGACGGACAGGCCGAGCTCGGCCGCCTTGGGGCTCAGGAACATGGGCAGGGAAAGGATGTACGTGACTATCACCGCGTTCACCGGGTAGAAACTTCTGTACCGGTCCAGCTCCTCCACGGTCCTCAGTATCTCCTCGGTTTCCTCCTCTATGCTGTACTTGGCGTCGAGTATGGACGACTCGGCGGCGCCCAGCAGGGGGAGTTCTCCCCTCACGTCGAGGGCCAGGGCCGACGCGTTGGCGGCCAACTGTCCGGCGACCTCCGCCAGTTGGACCAGCTGGCGCGATGCGGCCTTGACGGGCTCAGCGAGCTGTTCGGCCTCGCGTACGGCGTCCTCGAGGGCGCCCGCGGCCTCGTTGAGCCCCCTCTGCAGGTCGTCGACCGCGCTGGCTATGTTTTTCCTTATTACGGTCGCGTTCAACTCTGCAGACTCGGCGGCCCTTCTAAGGTCTTCCTCGGTCCCCCTCAACGCGCCTTCCATGCTGGACATGTCCCTGCTGTACGTCCTTAGAAGCGTCGAGATGTCCCGGAGCTCCTCGGCTATGTCGATCAGCGCCTCCTCTGAGCTCTTTACAATGCGTATGGCGCTGCCTATGAGCGCGGCAGCCTCCCCGGCTGGTCCGGTGAGGTTGAGGCTTTCCCCAAGCCTCAGCACGGAGTCCCTGAGGACGGCCAGCTCCTCGGCTATCTCCCCTAGCCTATACGATGCGTCCCTCAACGTTGTTGACAAGGCGTAGACGCGGCGCGATGCGTCCCCAAGTATCTCCGCGGTCTCGTTGAGGGTCGCCCTGTACGACCGTATAGCGTCGGCCTGCACCCGGAACAGGTCCGCCATGGCGTTCATGGCTGCGTACTGCTCCTCTGCGAGTACGCGTATCCTCTCAGCTTCTGCTGCCATGCCGCGAAGCGCCGCGCCCAACGCAGAGAGCTGGCGCCTCATCGATTCCACCAATAGTAAGCTCACGTTGATGGCGCTGGACGCGTTGCCCGCCAGAGCCGATGAGGCGTTCAGCAGTCTAGCGGCCAGGCTCAGGTTGCCCGCTAGGCTCGTCATGGCCCCACGGACCTGGCCAACGGCGACTAGGAACCCCTCCACCCTTTCCGCGGCGTCCTCGAGGCCCCCCAACCTCTCCCTCTGGTAGGATATCAGCGTGTCGAAGTCTATCCGCACGGATATCCGTATGGGGGTCGGCCTCAGCGCCCCCCAGTCGCCGAGGTCCCGCACCAGTATAAGCAGGCTGAACGTGGCCCTATCCCTCAACACAAGCGCCCAGTTGTACACGGTGAGGGTCCCCACCCTGATCACGTTGGCCGGCTCCACATCGTAGAGCAACGCGATGCGCCCGTCGGCCTGCACCGTGACCGTGGACACGAGGTCCACGGGCAACAGGTTTGTAATGTCTATCGTGAGTTTTATGCCCATAGGCGGATCGCCGACGACCCTGCCCCCAACCAGCGTCCCATTGATCAGCACTGCCCTATGCGTGACGATTACGGGTATGGGATAGTGCGGGGACACCTCCCGCTCTATGGACACCACGTCGAATGGGGGCACGGTGACGTTGCCCACGACCTTCGGCGTGCTGCTGTTGTTTAGCACGGTCTCCTCGAGGACCGCCCTTACGGTATGTTCCGCGCCAAGCACCTCCTGCGACACGTATATGTGAAGCTGTGCGGCCCCCACGGTCAGGGAGAGCGCGAGGAGCACGAGCAGCCTCATGGCAGGAGCTGGGCCTTCCTCCTTACGAGCTCGTTCCTGTGGGCCATGTCGGACACAAGCTCCTTTTCAAGTTCAAAAACGTGGCGCATCCTTTCCCTGACCCTCTCCACGTCCACCGGTTCCCCGGCCACCTCGGCCAGCTTGACGGCGCTCCTGCTCACCACGCCGCCCCTCATGTATATCACCCTGCCTGCAATGGACGCCACCTCGGGGTCGTGCGTGGCCATGACTATGGTGGTCCCCAACACGCCGTTTATCTCCCTGAACAGCGTAAGGAGGGCCCTTGTCGTGGCCACGTCCACGTTGCTTGTCGGCTCGTCGAGTATGAGTATCAGGGGCATGTTGGCCAGGGCACGTGCTATGGCCACCCTCTGCTGTTGGCCCCCCGACAGCTGGTGGGGGTAATGGCCCGCACGGTCCGAGAGCCCCACCGCGTCGAGGAGTAGGCGGGCCTTCCTATAGGCCTCGTACCTGGGATAGCCGGCGGCCAGCATGGGCAACGCCACGTTCTCGAGGGCCGTGAGAGAGGGCACCAGGTTGATGCTTTGGAACACGAAGCCTATGTAGTGTAGCCGCAGCGCCTCGAGGAACCCCTCGTCCGCCTCGGTCACGTCGAACCCCGCCACGTATACCCGGCCCCGCGTGGGCCTGTCCAGGGTCCCCATGATGTTGAGGGCCGTGGTCTTGCCGCTGCCGCTGGGCCCCATCAAGGCCACTATTTCCCCCCTCTCCACAGTCAAGGTGACGCCCCTAAGCGCGACTACCTCCACGTCCCTGGAAGGCCTATATACCTTGTCCACGTCCACCAGCGAGATGGCCACCTGGGGGCGTACCCGCACATGGTTATATCCTTATTGTCCCCGGGCCAGGATCTCCAGGGGCCTAAGGCGGGAAAGGCGCACGATGGGGAGCGTGGAGCTGGCCACGGCCACGGCCAGCGCAGTGGCGGCACCCCCCACGAAGACCTCGGGCACGGCCAATATGGGGAGGTCGAAGCTCACGCCCATGTAGCCCAGTAGGGCCTTGAGCATGTGGGCGCCGTAGAATCCGGCCGCAATGCCGGCCGCGCCCCCCGCCACAGATATGGCGAGTACCTCTAGGAGCACGGACAGCGCCACCGCCCTGCCGGAGACCCCTATGGCCTTCAACAGGGCCACCTCGCGCATCCTTTCTCTGGCCGTTATGGTCATCACCGCGAACACCACTATGCCGCTTATGGCAAGGGTGACCGCGATTATCACGTTGAAGAAGACGCCGAGCAGGTCCACTATGCGTATTGCGGCCCTTATGAGGGACCTCTGGGTGTACACCTGGGCGCTTGGGAACGCCTCTTTGAGCGCGTCGGCGAGGGGCTCAACGTAGGTCTTGTCGCTTACCGTGATGAGCACCGCGTTCACGAACCCCTCGGCCCCCAGCACCTCTTGTAGCCAGCCGAGGGGAACCACGACCAGGTTTACCTGGAACGTCTGTACGAACCCCTTCAACAGGCTCTCAAGCACCCCCACGACCTCCACCTCTATCCTCCTAGCGGGGCCCAGCAGGCTCTCGGTCAACTCCACGGCGGCCTTGTCGCCGTAGAGGTCCCCAAGGGACTCCTCGACTATGGCCTCCCCGCCACTCCTGGGCAGTCTCCCCTCCACTAGGCTTATGGCGAAGTAATCCACGTCGTCTATCGGTATGCCTACCAGCGTGGCCCCGCGGCCTCCCAGGGAGGCCCCCACAAGTATGAGGGGCTCCACGGCGTCTACGCCCTCAATGGACCCTATGACCTCCACTATGTCCACAGGTATCTCTATCCTATCGCTGTACAGCATTATGTCGGCCGGGTAGAGCTCCCTTATCTGCCCCTCCACGTACACCTTAAGGCCGAAGGTGACCGTTGACAGGGCGACGAGCAGCGCAGTGCCGGCCGCTATGGCCAGGGCCACCAGCGTGTACCTCCCCTTCCTGGCCCTTAGGTCCCTGCCCGCTACCAGCACTACGTGGCGCACATACATGTGCGGGTGACCAATATATTGGCGTTTCTGGGCAGTAGGCCCAAATTTATACTGGTCACGGATCTACGTGGAGCGGGTAACGCTGCTGCTGGTACTGTGGGCCGCCGTATACGCATACCTTGCCCTTCAGGGACCAAAGGTCATGGACGTACTCGTGTACGACGAGTCGAAGCTCGTGCCGAGGGACCTCGAGCCCCTCGTAGTTGAGCGTGCGGTGCCGGAAAGGAACATCACAGTGCCCATAATAGTGGAGGGGCCGGACCTCCTTAACAGGGTCAGAAACGTGACCATGCGCCTGGCGGGCAGCGGGTACAGCGTCATCAGCGCGTGGACCATATACAGTAAGGCCGTGGAGGAGCACCGGAATGCCGTGGAAAGCATCGTGGCCAACATCACTGGGAACCTCACTAAAGTGCTTGTGGGGGTGGCAGAGGGGACGAACAGGACGTGTAGGGACCTCCTCAACCTGTCGTTGACCTATGCGGAGGTAGAGAGCCGCGTGAGGTCCATCCTCAGGGCAACGTACGGCCTGGCCGCGGCGGGAAGGGCCCCAAACGGGTCCGAGAGGGCCCGCGCCTTCCTCGAGGCATACCGGAAGTACCTGGCGCGCATGGACCCGGACTCCGCCGTGAGGGCGGCCGCAAGGGATGTGTACGGCGATGCGGCAGCCCTGTTAGAGGGGGCCACATGGTACAATTGGGCCAGTAACGCCACTGTGAGGGCCATAGCGAGGCGCGTCATGGGGGAGCTTGCTAATGCGTCGCTGTTGGACGTTGTGGAGGGCATAGGGGCCCCGACTTGGGAGGCTGTGCGTAGGTACGTTTACCTGGAGTCCCTCGGCGCAGTCGGCGACGAGTTGAGGCCGTACCTGGCGTACTTCGTGTGCCCGGACAACGCCACGTTGAGGCGCGGCCTGGAGCTCGTTGGCGCTGAGGTGCGCGCCGAGGTCCTCGAGGAGTTTCCCCCACCCACGTTCTGGGAGGTGGGCCTAAGGAGCGGCCTCCTCACGGCCAGGTACGGCCTCGTCCTGGCGTCCACCGATGGGACGCTGTACTTCGACAGCGGATACGCCAGGGCCATCACGACCGAGGCGCTGCTCGCGGAACTGCGCAGCGTCACCACCGAGGACATATCCAAGATCGACAGGACCACGGCGCTGGCCCTCCTGGCCATCCTCGTGCTGGTCATGGGCACCCTGCTGGCCCCCGTGCTGGTCATAGCGTTGATAGGCACCACGTACATGGCCCTCCTCGGCCTCATGTATCTAACAAGCGGCTTGCTGAGGCCCTACTACCTATCGGCGTACATGGCCGCCCCAATAGTGTTCGGCATAGGCGTGGACTACTCCCTCCTCGTCATAGGTAGGTACCTTGAGGAAAGGGCGAACGGGGAGCCCCCGAAAAACGCCGCTGTACGCGCGGCAAGGCTCACCCGCAGGACCGTCCTGTCGTGCGGCGCCGTGGTCCTCGTGGCGCTGGGCAGCTTCGCCCTGTCCCCCCTCGAGTTCATGCAGTCCATAGGGGCGGCATACGTCTACGCGGTGGCCCTCACCATGGGCACGGTCCTCGTGGCCTTGCCCTCGCTGCTGGCCGTAATCGGCGACAGGGCGTTCTGGCCGGTGAGGCCCACGGACGTGTCCGTGCATGGGGGGAGGGCACGCCTCCTCGTCTCCATGGCCCGGGTCGCCATGAGGCGCCCATACGTGGTCATGGCCATATCCGCGGCCGTGACAGCGCTGTCCCTGGCCTTCGTACTTGCCGAGACGCACGTGACCACGAACCCCGTTGTGGCGTTGCCGGAGGGCGACGTGAAGAGGGGGCTCGAAGTGATACTTGAGGAGTTCGAGGGCATGGGGCTCTCGGAGACCTACATACTGCTGAGGGGCGACCCGCCGGGCCCCCTCATAGATGCCGTCGAGTCGCTGCCCTATTACCTTGAGCACGACGTGGAGAGGGTCAACGCGACACACACGCTGATAACTGTGAGGCTTAGGCTGGACGAGTTGGCGGACCAACAGCTGGACGTGTACCGCGCCCTGGACGACGCGAGGAGGGAGCTGTCCCTCGACATGTACATTGGGGGGTCGGCCTCCTGGAAGAACGTGATATACAACAACATATTCGTGGGGTTCTGGAGCTTCCAGTCGTTCGTCATTGTAGGCGCAGTGATGGCCGTTCTCGTGGCGATGTTGCGCAGCGTGACCATACCCCTTAGGCTGGTCGCCACGGTGCTCATGTCGGTGGTGTGGGCCCTGGCCCTCACCGTGCTCGTGTTTCAGGGGGTGCTGGGCAAGCCGACGTACTGGCTACTCCCCATAATACTCTTCAGTCTCCTCATAAGCGTCGGCACCGACTACGACATCTTCCTCGTGGCCAGGATCAGGGAGGAGGTCCAGCGCGGCGCCGACATAGGCGAGGCCGTGGAGTCGGCCGTGAGGACGACGGGGCCCATAATAACGGGGGCCGCCGCAGTGCTCGCCTCCGCCTTCGCCACCCTAGGGCTCTCCAAGATACTGATACTCCAGGAAGTGGGGGTGGCCGTGGTCGCCGCAGTGCTCATAGATGCCTTCGTCATGAGGACGTTCCTGGTCCCCGCGGTGCTAGTGCTGCTGAGGAAATGGAACTGGTGGCCCTGGAACGCCTGAGGGCTACTCCATTATGATGAAGCCGTCCGGGGAAATGTAGTATGTGTATGCCCGGGGCAGCGATATCCCCCCCTTCCTCAGTATCCGCAGTTCCTCTGGGGTCACCTCGACGAGCAGGTCGACGTATGGGTAGAGCCTCTTGCCGTACATCTTCCAGTACAGCGGCTCGACCAGGAGTATCGTCGTGGCGCCGCAGTTGGCGGAGCGCAGCACGCCTATGTTGTGCATGATCCTCCTCTCGCCTATGTGGGCCAGCGTCATGTCCCCATCCAGTAGGAAGTAGGCGTCTATGTTGTTGGCCCTCTCGGCCAGCTCCTCCTCGAAGTGCTCCTCCTTATGGTCATCGACCTGGTGCTTCACGAGCTCAAGCGTGGCCAGCTCCCTGAGCCTGTACTTGCCAAGCACGCCCCAGTAGCCCTCCGCGTGGGTGTGTACGTCCATGACCACGCGTTTGCCCGTCTCGGCAAGCGTGTAGGCGAGCAGCACCGCCACCTCGACCCCCCTCTGCCCACCATCATTCACAATCACGTTGAACGTGCCGGGATGCAGCCTCAGTCCGCCCCTCACAATGGGCAGGTCCGCGTCCTGCTCGCTCTTGGCGACCCTGAACCTGGCGTCCGTAGTCATGTCGCCGCCGGGACACACGTAGGATTCCAGGAACAGCGGTCCCCGCCTCGTCATTACGAACTCTATTAGGGTTCTGGGGGGCGAAGTGAAGCGGCTCTTAATTATCTTAATGGCCCTGTACCTGGACCCATGCCTGTCTATGTTCTGGGTCACCTCGATTATGTTGTCGGCTATGTAGGCCGCCGGCGACTCCTTCAAGTTGCTTTCGCCGATCATTATAAGGGGGCCATCGTACAGATGGTAGAGCAGGTGGTAGTAGTGCCTCTCCAGGGATGCCACTGCGTTCACCCCGTCTATGATGGTCACGGAGGGCTTCATGCCCTCGACCATTTCGATTACGTGGTTTATGAGGTCCTCGATATTCTTGGGCGACATGCTCGGCACGTCCACCACGGCCAGCAGCTCCCTGCGGGACGACACGTCGATGCCTCTGTAACTGAAGATCTCGTGTAGCTTCCTGGCGGTCTCATATGCGGAGATCCACAGCACCCTGTGGCCCTCCAGCAGCCTCCTATGGGCGTACCACATGGCTATGCTGGTCTTCCCGCTACCCGGCTCGCCGTATATCAGCGACACGCCTCTCGACAGCACGCCGGAAAGATAATCTATAAAAGTCATGATTGGAATTGGTGGAACATATTATAAGGCTTATGCCGGACATCGGGAACAGCAATATATAAGTTGGCTCCCCATACCACGGTCCTACAATTTATAATGTTCGATACCAATTGGAAACATAATTACAGTAATTTATTAAAGGGAGTGACGCGTGGAGCCCGTTATTGCACCTGTAGTTTGGAAGCTTTTCTTAGAAGATATGGGATATTTTTGGGGAATGGTTTAAATATGAGCCGACCTCTTTATGGTAGCGATGACAGAAATGTTAACTCTAGAAAGGCTTCTGTCATCCTGGAGAAACTTCGCAGTGCAGTGGTACGGCAAGGTGGACTTCTCCGTGAGGACCCTTCTACACGTATGGTTCGTGCGGAGGGGGCTACGCACGCCCGACTACTACCTGGCAGAGGAGCCGTGGAACTTCTATAGGCATCTAATGGAGGTGCTTGGGGACCCCTTCAAGGCGCGCCTCGTCGTGGGCTCGCTGGTCGGCGCCCTGGCTAGGATGGGCTGCCGTCTGTCCCCCGACGAGCTGGTCGGCGCCCTAAGCGACTTCAACGACTGGAAGCGCGTGGCCCCATCGCTGATCAGGTGCGCCTCGGCGTCTGGGGAGTCCGGCTTCGCCGCTGCTTCTACCTTGACATAAACCGTGTTAGCCCATTGACGAGGTTAAGTACATAAAGGCCGTCATAGTGCCCCATATGGAGGTCCTAGAGTCTGTAAGGAAAAGGCTAGAGGGAGTGTGCTGGTTCGAGGGGCGATACGTGGATCCCCCCGAGGGAAGGCCCATAGAGTTTAGGGGACCCATAGACCCGTCGGTGCCGGACGTGCCAGTCATACCATTCATCGAGGGCGATGGGATAGGGCCCGAGGTCACCTATGCGGCCATCAGGGTGGTCAACGCCGCGGTGAGGAGGGCCTACGGGGGGGCCCGGAGGATCGTGTGGTACGAGGCGCTTGCGGGCAACAAGGCCGAGAAGTTGCTGGGGGAGAGGCTGCCCCAACAGACCATAGAGTTGCTCCGCAGGTACAAGGTCTTCTTCAAGGCTCCCCTGGAAACGCCCATAGGCGGGGGCTGGAGGAGCGTCAACGTGGCGCTCAGACAGATGTTCGACCTGTACGCAAATATCAGGCCGGTCAAGTACTTCCCGGGCCTGCCGTCGCCCATAAAGCGACCTGAGGCGGTGGACCTCGTCATATTTAGGGAGAACACAGAGGACGTATACATGGGCATCGAGTGGCAGTGGGACAGCGAGGAGGCCCGCAAGGTGAGGCGCTTCCTCAGGGAGGAGCTGGGCGTGTCCCTCCGCGACGACGCGGGGATAGGGCTCAAGCCGATAAGCAGGTTCGGGACGAGGCGCATAGCACGCCTTGCCCTTAAGTTCGCCGTGGAGAACAGGCGCAGGGTCGTGACGATTATGCACAAGGGCAACATAATGAAGTACACGGAGGGCGCCTTCAGGGACTGGGCCTACGAGGTCGCCGTCGAGGAGTTCAGGGACCACGTGGTCCTGGAGTCCGAACTCCCGCAGTACGGGGGCCAGGTACCGGAGGGGCGCATACTGGTCAACGACCGCATAGCAGACAACATGCTCCAGCAGCTGCTGACGAGGACCAGCGAATACGACGTCATCCTGTCGCCCAACCTCAACGGGGACTACGTGAGCGACGAGGCCGCGGGCCTTGTCGGCGGTCTGGGGGTAGCCCCGGGCATAGACGTCGGGGACTTCCACATGATGGCCGAGCCAGTCCACGGCACGGCGCCCAAGTACGCTGGCAAGAACTACGTGAACCCAACCGCGTCCATACTGGCCATGGGGCTCCTCCTCAGGTTCATCGGGTGGCGCGAGGCGGCTGACATGCTTGTGAGGGGCGTGGAGGCCACGTTCGCTGCGGGGTACTTCACGGGGGACCTCGTGAGGCAGATGGACGAGTCGGAGAGGGCCCGGGTAAGGGCGGTGCTCGGCACGCAGGAGTTCGCCGACAGGGTGGTCGAGTTCGTGGAGTCCCTCTAGCGCCTGGCCGTCTTTACAAGCTCCTCGGCGCGATGCGCGATGTTCTCCGCCGTGAGACCGTAATACTCGAGCAGCTCCATGGGCGACTTGGCGGACTTGCCCAGGGTCTTGGTCCCCATGATGGCCATTGGGACCGGGTAGGCCTGCGAGAGGGTTTCGGCTATGGCCGAGCCAAGGCCGCCCCTCACGGAATGCTCCTCTACGGTCACTATGGCCCCAGTGCGGCGCGCTATGCGCTCCACCAGCACCGTGTCCAGGGGCTGCACTGTTGGGAAGTGTGCCACAAGGGCGTCTATCCCCCTCTCCTCGAGTATCCTTCCCGCCTCAAGGGCGAAATGCAGCATTATTCCGGTCGATATTATGGCTACGTCGCCCCCGTCCCTCACGACGTACCCCTTGCCCACCTCGAACTTCATGCCCAGGGTACATGACGTGGGCAGGTGCAGCTCCCTCCCCACCCTTATGTAGACGGGGGCCCTCGAGTCGACGGTCTGTAGGACCGCCTCGTACGTCTCGCAGGAGTCCGAGGGCGCTATGACCACCATGCCGGGTAGTACCCTCATTAGTGCCAGGTCCTCAAGCGACTGGTGGGAGGCCCCGTCATAGGCGTCGGAGAACCCGGAATGGGTCCCCACGAGGCGTACCGGTATGCCCAGCCGGCACGGACTGTTCCTTATCTGTTCCCATGCCCTCATTAGGAACATGGAGAAGGCAACGGCATAGGGCTTGTACCCTGCAAGGGCGAGCCCCGTCGCCACCCCGACCATGTTCTGTTCCGATATGCCCACGTTGAAGTACCTGTCTGGGAACCTCTCCCCGAAGTACCTGGCCCTAGTGGCGTCCCCCACGTCCGCCGTCACCACTACGACGTCCCTGTCGGCCTCCCCGGCATCGACGAGGGCCCTCCCAAGCGCCTCCCTCGGGCTGAGGGCAACGAGCTCACTCATCGCACGTCACCTGGGACACCAATTGGAGGGCCAGGTCCCTGGGTATCCTCTGGATCGGCGTGTCCTCTATCTGTGGGACGCCCTTGCCCCGCCTCGTGTACGCTATAATTGCGTTGAGCGCGTCCGACGAGTCCACCTCGTCCAGCACCTCTGCCAATTGCTCCACGTTGTGTCCGTCCACGGTGTGCACAGTGTACCCCATGCCGGACAATATCCGCTGTAGGTCCCCCTTGGACCTCACGGCGTCCACATGTCCATCCAGCTGGACCCTATTGTAGTCTATTATGGGGACGAAGTTGCCCAGCCTATAGTGGGCCGCCGTGGCGAGCGCCTCGTAGGTCTGCCCCTCGTCCAGCTCCCCATCGCCCACAACCACGTACACCCGGCCATTGCTGCCCCTACGCTTCAAGCCGAGCGCTATCCCGACCCCTATGCTTATGCCCTGGCCAAGGGAGCCGCTTGTGGCTACGTCGATCCAGTTGACCCCCAGCTCGGGGTGGTTCTGGAGCATGGAGCCGAGCGACCCGGTCTCCCTGAGCTCGTCAATGGAAACTATGCCCGATATAGCGGCCAAGGCGTATATAGCGTGCACCGCGTGGCCCTTGCTCAGTATAAGCCAGTTCTTGGTCGAGGACCCATCTAGGAACTTGGCCCTGCCGGTCCCGTAGAGCACAGTGAGTATCTCGAGGACGGAAAGGGACGAGCCTAGGTGTATGCCGGGATCGTAGGCGGCCATGAGTAGGACGAGTCTCCTGGCCCTACATGCAAGCCTCCGCAGTTCCCCAGTATTGCGCACAGCCCACATAATCCTAGACAATATATACATATCGCCCGGGTCCCAGTGGCCGGACATGTTGTCGGCGCCGTGAAGGGAAGGGCTGGTGGGGCCGCCGGGATTTGAATTCCCGGGCCTCTGCCTCCCGGGCCCACGGCTGGGCCGTCCATCGCGACGGGGCGTGCGCCCCAGGCCCGCCTCAGGGGTCCACGACCCATCCTAGCCAAGCTAGACTACGGCCCCCTTGAACCGTAGCCCCCAATTTTTTACTTTTGTGGTGCCTAATGGTGCTGGGGCGGGGGCTTGACCACTGTGAACTCCTCGTCCTCGATCGAGACGCGCGTGTTGAACAGGTCGTTGAACCGGGCTATGTAGGGCCCCAGGCGCTCCAGCTCTTCCTGGCTCAGCTGGCGGTACTCCACGTGGGGAGGCATGTTGAAGAGCCTGTACATGTTGTCCCACTTGACGTGCCTCAGCACCTCGCCTATATCGTTCGAATTCAGGGCCCGGCTGTACGTTGCCTCGTCTATTATCCCGTCGAGCATCAGCGACATGAGGTACCTCCTCACCGAGTCCCAGCGGGGTATGAGGCCCACCTTGCCCATGGGGACCCTGCCCCTGATGTATATGGTCCCACCGACCATTCCAGCCGCCACGTGGTCTCCCACCTCCTCGTCGTTTGTGTGCCTCAGCACGAGCACCGTGCCGCCGCCCATGTACTCCCCCAGGTAGTCGCCGGCGGAGCCGCCTATCACCAGCACCCCGTCCCTGTGTTGTATGGCTGCCCTGGTCCCGGCGCTCCCATATACGTACAGCTCTCCCCCTCTCTTGGCCTGCCCCACCGTGTCCCCCACGTTGCCGTATACCGCTATGATACCCCCGTTCATGGCGTCGCCCAGATCGTCCTGCGCATCGCCATATATGTAGAACTGGCCCCCCGACATGACGTTTGCAGAGGCGTTGCCCACGACGCCCCATGCCCTGACGATGCCCCTCTTGAGTCCACTGGCTATGTAGCGATGCCCATAGACATTGTATATATTTGCCTCGCCCACCTCCTCGACCATGCGGGAAACCACGTGGTAGAGGCTCTCTGTGTCGTAGGCGGCCGCGTCTATGGCGTTGCCGGGTATGGGGGGATGGACGAAGGACACCGGCCTCTTCCTGAAGTTGCCCCGTACCTGGCCATTCCCAGCTATGACGTATTCGCCGCCCCTCATAACCCACACCTCGGCCTGGGGGGACATGGCCCTAATCGCGGCGGCCTCGCTGGCCACGTAGAGGTTGTCTCCGTCCATGCCCATGTACAAGGGCCTGAAGTGCTGCTTGTCCACGAAGGCCCCGAGCACCGGCTTCTCCCCGCCCACTATGAACGCCACGGCGTACGGCCCGTCTAGGCGGGCCCACCTGACGCGGGACCCCTCTATGAGCTCCACGACGGCCTCCTCAACGTCGTAGTCTCTGGACAGCGCGTTGAGGAGGAACGCTATGGCCTCGCTGTCATTGCCCGTGAAACTGCTCTGCATGTACCTGTACATGAGTAGGTTCACGTTGGAACCATATGAGCTCAGGTCGCCATTGTGGACTATGACCACGTCGCCTGACGAAAAGGGGTGCGAGAAGTAGGGCTTCTTTCCGGGGCTGTTTGTGGGGTACCTTATGTGGGCCACCCATGCACTGCTCCTCCTCTCCCACATGCCGTACAGCTTGGCCACCTCTGTGTGCCAGGTCGCGCCCTTGAACACGTTGAGCCACCTGCTCAGCGAGTACACGACGCCCCTGCGCGGCATGGGGGCCCCATCCTCCACATAGGCCACATAGTCTATTATCCCCCCAGGGAGACGGTACACCTCCTCCTTGACTGGCTTGAGGGCCTGACGCGCCTCCTCCAGGTCGCCCTCGGACTCGAAGTAGGCCTTCACCCTTACGTAGGGGGAGGGATCCACCATAGCGTATCCAGCGCCGTGCCCCGAGCCCCGCTCCCGCATTATGTCGAGGCCGCGGAACACCGTGCTGAAGGGTATCCCGTCGCCCCTCAGCGATATGACGCCGAGTATGCCGCACATGGCTACTCGCCGGCCACCTTGACGCCCAGCATGCTGGCCACGTTGCCGCTCAGCGACCTCAACAGGTCCCTGTTGCCCACCATGTGGTAGAAGTCCGTGATGCCGCCGGCCCCCATCAACAGCTTCAATTCCTTTACTAGGGCGAGCATGAGCTTCTCGTACTTGTCCCTCCTCTGAACGTGGTCGAGGCCCTTGACCTTCATGTACGTGTCCTCGAATGCGCCGTAGGGCTCGACGAGGTCCGCCCCAAGCGCGGCCAGCCTATATATGTCGGCGCCCGTGTAGAAGCTGCCGGCGGCTATTATGACCACCCTGTCGCGCGTACCCACGCGCCTGAGCTCCATGTCCAGCCTACTGACGGCCTCCTCTAAAGCCATCGAGCCGCCCATCCTCTCGTCGATCACTATGACCCCCCCGTACGTCAAGGCTGTAGAGCCCGGGGATACCCGGATAGGCGAGTACCTGTTTAGGCAGTACTCGCCGAACGTGCAGTCGTCTCCATCTATGAGGGCGCCTAGGCCGAACCCAGCGGTGGCCGCCGCTCTGTCTATGGGCGGAACCACTATAGGCACGTCCAGATATGTGCCGTTGATGCGGGCGTACACGGCCACATCCTCGCGATAGGGGTCCACCGACGGGTGGGTGACCTGGGCCGCCTCTATGCGCAGCACGTCGAGCATGCGGCGGGCCGGCCTCGTCAAGCCGGGCAGCACGCCTCCCATGCCTATAATGGGAGGCTCGCCCTTGATCAGCTCCGATGTGTACGGAGCGTGCACGCCGCTGTCAATCCACGCGGTCTCGCCCTCCTCTGCTACGTCCACACCAAGCACCTCCCCGACCTTGCCGTCTATGTGGTGGGCCTCGAGAAGGTCCCTCCTGCCCACCAGCTCCCTAATGCTGGTCATCCCAAGGGCGTAGAGTATGGCCTTGAGGCCCCTGGTGAGGGCCTGTATGTAATTGACCAGGTGATGTGTGCCCCACTCTATGTCCAGTATCTTGTTGAAGCCTATCATGTTGGTCAGCGCGGTCGGGCAGTTCCCTACGTGGCACGTGTGGCACATTATGCAGCCCATGGCCAGAAGCGCCGCCGTGCCTAGGTTCACCATGTTGGCGCCGAGCGCCAGCATTTTGGCTATGTCGGAGGCGCTGTAGAGCATGCCGCCGCTGATTATGAGGAACCCATCCCTGGCCCCATCGGACCTCAGCCACTGGTCGACGACAGGGGTGGCGTAGTCTATGGGTATCCCAAGGTTGTCCCTGGCCGCTATGGGGGTGGCCCCTGTGCCGGCCCCAGCGCCGTCTATCACTATGCCCGCCGCGGTGGACCTGGCCACGCCTAGGGCTATGAAGCTTATCTTGTTCACGGCGGCCACCTTGACGAGGACCGGCCTGCCCGTTATCAGCCTCAGCGCCTTTACCCTCTGCGCAAGGTCCTCTATCGAGTATATGTCGTGGTGGGGGGCCGGGGAAATGGCCTCGGAGCCCGGCGGTATCTTCCTCAGCTGCGCTATCAGCGGGACTACCTTGCGGCCGGGCAGGTGGCCGCCTATGCCGGGCTTGGCGCCCTGCCCGATCTTTATGCTGACCCCTATACCGCTGCGCAGCATGTCCACGTCTATGCCGAACCTGGCGGAGGCCCATTGTATCACTATGTTGCGCTGTTTGGCCACCTCGGGATGGAGCCCCCCCTCGCCTATGCCGGCCACGGCGCCCACAATGTCGACGGCCCTGGCAATGGCTATGTTCGGGTTGCCGCTCAGGGCCCCGAAGGACATGTCGCCTATGTATATCGGCACGTTGATGTAGTACTCGCCGAACTTCACGGATAGGTCAATGTCCAGCACGTCCGCCTTTCTTAGGCCCTCTTCAACGTCTCCCTTCCTCACATCCCTGAACACCAGCCTGTCGAGTATCCGGCCGTACCTGCTCGGCCCGTCCTCAAGCGCGTATGGGGGTACGCCATGCATGGCGCAGTGCCTCACATATTCTATCCTTTCCGATGACCAGAACTCGGGTATCCGGTGTATCGCTGGCCTAATATATGAAGCAACGAGCACTACACAATATCAATATTGCTTAAAAACCTTTGCGGCCACCTATATAAGTAAATCCATGTAAACGAGCCAGTATATATAATCATAAAGTATCATGATGGTTAATGTATGTCCCCAAACGCGGCGCTACGGCAGTTCCCGCAACGCCCCGCCGATGTCCTCTATGAGGTCCTCAACGTCCTCTATGCCCAGGGAAAGCCTTATGAGGCTGTCATCTATCCCAAGCAACTCCCTGTCCTCTTGCGGCATCTGGAGGGAGGCGCTCAGGATTGGGTATGACGCTATGCTCTCCGTTCCCCCAAGGCTGGGGCTCGGCACCACCACGCGTAGAGACTTAAGGAACTTCACCGCCTCCTCCCTTCCACCCCTTATCCTGAAGGAGACGACCCCGCCGAACATGTCGCCGAACAGTTTGCGCGCCACGTCGTGGTCCGGATGCGTGGGGAGGCCCGGGTATATCACGTCGCGGACCTTGGTGTGGTCGCTCAGGAACTCCGCCACGGCCCTGGCATTGGCGCACTGCTTCGGCACCCTGAGGTAGAGCGTCTTGACGCCCCTGAGGTTGAGGTATGCGTCCATGGGCTGCATTATGGTTCCAAGCATTGCCCTGTAGAGCGACAGCCCCTCCATGTCCCTCCTCCTTTTGAGCACGATCACCCCACCGACCGAGTCGTTGTGGCCAGCGATGTACTTAGTGGTGGAGTGGACCGCGTAGTGGGCCCCGTACCGCAGCGGGTTGAAAAGCACGGGGGAGGCGAACGTGTTGTCCACTATAACCACGTTATTGTTCGCCAGCGCCTCCTCTATGACCGTCTCCAGGTTGACCACGTGTAGGGTGGGGTTCGTGATCGTCTCCAGGAGCACGACGCCGTTCCTCGGCATCTTGCCGAGCACGTCCTCGGTGCTTGGGTATGCCTTGCACACGTGGAAGCCGAGCTTCTCCTGGAGCTCATACACCAGCTTCACGGTGACCCCATAGAGCTCCATAGTGATGAGCACGTCCATGTCCCTCCGTAGGAGGTTGAGCAGAAGCGTGGAGAGGGCGGCCATGCCGCTGTTGAAGGCCAGCGCATCCACGCCCCCCTCCAACTTGGCCACCACGTTCTCAAATGCCTGTACCGTCGGGTTCTCCTCCCTGGAATACTTGAGGTCGGTGCCCCTCCGAGTCTTGATGGGCTCACCTACCTGGCGGAAAATGGCCGTCTGGTAAATGGGGGGGATGGGGGAACCATACTGGTCGTCGAACTCATGCCCATGCACCGAGGCTGTCCCCTTACGCATAGCCCATAGACAAGGACACTATTGCCACCAAGGCAGTATGCACAGGCAGGCAACCTCGTAGGTCTGCCCATCGCGATGGACACGTAGATACCACGTTAGTCACGTATTATGGCATTATTTAACTTAACGCTCTTTGGCCTAGCCGCTCCACACGCCTTTGTGGGTCTCCGGCGGCCCCATCGCCGTTGCTGAGGCGTAGCGCATCGGCCTGCCTGGCCCAAGCCCATGGCGGGCCCAAAGGGGCCTGCCCAGAATATTTTTAAGGGGCAAGCAGACCCATGTGCATGTCCCTTGTGGTTAGGGGCAGGGCCCTGGTCTATGGGGACAAGATAGACACCGATGTGATCATCCCGGCAAAGTACCTCGTGTATACGGACCCAAAGCTGCTCGGCGAGCACGCCATGGAGGGGATAGACCCTGAGTTCCCCAAGAAGGCGTCCCCAGGCGTCGTGTTGGTGGCTGGGAAGGCCTTCGGAATAGGGTCCAGCAGGGAACAGGCGGCGATAGCCCTCAAGGGGGCCGGCGTCAGGGCGGTCATAGCAGAGTCGTTCGCACGTATATTTTACCGCAATGCCATCAATGTGGGGCTCCCCGTGCTGCAGGTGGGGGGGATACGCGAAGCGGTTGCAGAGGGCGACGAACTTGAGGTGCGTATTGAGGACGGCGAGGTGAGGAATCTGACAAGAGGCGTGACGATCCGGACAAATCCTCTGAGGGGTCTACCGTTGGAGATCCTGAAAAAGGGGGGACTCCTAGAATACGTTAGGGGGGTCTAGTGGCTGTGCCCCGGCATGCCGCTGGGGCCGTGTGTCAGGTAGTGCTCGGGGTTCTTCTCGAACTCGTCCTTACACATGGGTGAGCAGAAATAGTATACCTTGCCCTTGTACAGCGTCTTGTACTTGGCTGTGCCGGTATCCACCTCCATGCCGCATACTGGGTCCACCGCCCTGCTCATGGGGGAATCCTCATTTCATTATAAAAGTGTTTAGGCTTTCTTCAGTCTAAGCGAGTTTAGGGTCACTGAGATGCTGCTCAGCGCCATTGCGGCGCCCGCCATTTCCGGCCTGAGGTAGATCGGGTAGAACACGCCCGCTGCAAGGGGTATAAGCAGTATGTTATATATGAATGCCCAGAAGAGGTTGAACTTGACGTTCCTCAGGATTTTCTCGGCCAACAGGTACATGTCTATTATCTTGTCTATGCTTCCACCGGTGAGGACCACGTCCCCGCTCTCCTTGGCTATGTCGGTGCCCGTGCCCACCGCGATGCCCACATCGGCCGAGGAAAGGGCGGGGGCATCGTTTATGCCGTCCCCCACCATTGCCACACGCTGCCCGCTCTCCCGGAGCCCCTTAATTATCTTGGCCTTGTCGTCCGGTTTCAGGCCGGCGTACACATCATCCATGTTGAGCCTCGCGGCGACGGCCTTTGCGGTGACCTCGTTATCGCCGGTCAGCATCGCGGTCCTTATGCCCCGCGACCTAAGCCACTCCACGACCTTGAAGGACTCGGGCCTCACCTCGTCCCCAACAGCTATGAGCCCCACGACGCGCCCGTTGACGACTACGTAGAGCGACGTGTAACCCATTGAGCGGAGCTCCGCCGCCTTTTCGGAGTACTCGTTCGGCACTTCGGCCCCCATGCCCTTGACTATTTCCTCGTTGCCTACCGCTATAGTGGTCCCGTTCGCGGTAGCGACGACGCCGGCCCCTGGAATAGAGTCGAACGTGTCCGGCTCGGCCACCTGTATGCCCAGCTCCCTCGCCTTTTCAAGGATCGCAATTGCCAGGGGGTGCTCGGACCTGGCCTCGGCCACTGCGGCGGCCTCGATGGCCTCCCTGCCGCCCACGACCTCGACCACTCTGGGCCTCCCCACAGTGAGGGTCCCAGTCTTGTCGAAGGCCATGACGTTCACGCGTTTCAAGCGTTCCAACGCCTCCGGGTTCCGGACCAGTATCCCCTTCTCGGCGCTCCTGCCCACCCCCGTGACTATGCTCAGGGGCGTCGCGAGGCCCAGCGCGCATGGACACGCCACCACGAGCACCGAGGCCATGTGCATGATGGCCCTGCTGAGGGGGACCCCCATGTAGAGCCAGGCCGTGAAGGTCAGTGCGGCGACGCCGATCACTATCCACGTGAACATGCCCGATATCCTGTCCACGAGGGACTGTATCGGGAGGCGCGACGCCTGCGCCTGCCTTACGAGCCTCGCTATCTGGGCCAGAAGCGTATGCCTCCCAGTCCTCGTGACGCGGATCACCAGGTGTCCCCGGACGAGGAAGGTCCCCGCCACCACGAGGTCCCCGGGCGCCTTTTCCCTGGGCTCCGGCTCCCCGGTGATCGCGGACTCGTCTACGTAGCCGCGTCCGCTGTCCACTATGCCGTCGGCCGGTATGCGCTCCCCCTGCCTAATGGACACCTTGGTGCCCGGCTCCAATTGGTCTGTGGGGGTCTCCACTTCCCTCCCGTCGACGAGGACCCTGGCCATCTTGGGCTGCAGCTCCATGAGCTTCCTAACAGCGTCGCCGGCCCTGATCCTCATCCTGGCCTCCAAGTAACGGCCCAGCAGCACGAAGCCAATTATCGCGGCGCTCGCCTCGAAGAAGGTCTCGCCGGGGAGGAGGCCGGCCAGCACGATCACGCTGTATATATATGCGCTGAGCGTGCCCAGGGTAACGAGCGTGTCCATGTTGGCCGTCCCGTTGCGGAGGGCCCGTATAGCGCCACGCATGAACCTCATGCCGGAATAGAACTGGGCCGGGGTTGCGAGCGCTATGCCGAGCAGGCCGTAGGTCAGGGAATCTATGTAGCCGGCGAACCAGAGGGGCATCAGCGCCATGAGCACCGCTGCGGCCGGGAGAGCCACGAGGACCCTCTTCCTGATGTCCGCGAGGTCCCTCTCCGCTGCCCGCCTATCCACATCGGTCTCGGCCTCCCCCTTCACCACGCCGACCGGCTCATAGCCCATCTCCCTTAGCCTGCCCACAATGGCGTCGGGGTCAACGTCGAGGGGATTGTATGTGACGTGGACGGCCTTGGCGGCCACGTTGACCCCTACAGAGAACACGCCCAGCATCCTGAGGCCCCTGGAAATTACCCTCTCGTCCTCGACGTCGAGGTCCTTGAGCTGCACCGTGAGCTCCTCGGCATATATGTCGTACCCAGCTTCCCTTACCGCCTTTAAGAGGCCTGGGTAGTCCACGTCGTCGTCGACCACGAGGCGTGCCTCGTCGCTGGCCAGGCTGACGCTGGCGTGTTTCACGCCCCGAACGGACTGCAGTGCGCGTTGCACTGTGATGCTGCAAGTCGCGCAGTGCATGCCTATGATCTTAAGCGTGATTTCCCGCCCGCTTATCCTGACGCCTACGTTTATGCGTTCCATGTCAATAACTTTTTAATATTAAAAACGTTTAGTGTTCCATGCGGCCTATCTTGGCCGTGCTACTACTGGCATCGCTGAGCGCCCTCTTCGCCTCGGCGGCCCTATTGAAGGGCAACCTCGAGTTCTCCGAGGCCAAGAAACTTGACGAGTTCTCCTCGCTTGCGTCAGACGGCTATGTGATGGTGTACTTCTGGCAGCCGCCCTGTAAGGGCTGTAAGTACCTCGAAACCTACGTCTTCACGGATCCGCGCGTCGTGGAGAGGCTCCAGGGCTGGCGCCTGATAGCCATAGACGTGTCGTCCGACACGGAGCTCGTGTCGGTGCCCGTGATACTGTGGCGCAAGGTCCTCGTCATGGGCCCCGACGGATACGCCTTCGTCGATGGGGGCGGAAAACAGACGCTGTTCGTCCAGGGAACGCCTACGATACTGATCGGCGAGGGCACGCCGGAGGGCTTCGTGCTTAGGGGCTACCTCTTCGGCGCGGTTCCCAGCGACGAGTTCCTGAGGTTCATAGACATGTCGTTCCAGGCGGGGGACGAGGGAACCGGGCTCCCCCCTGTGTTCATGGCACTGCCCATAGCCTTCGCATTGGGGTCCATCAGCATCCTGTCCCCCTGCGTCTTCCCAGTACTTGCAATAGGCTCCGCAGCTACGTTTGCCCGCCGCCGTTTAGGCCTAGTGTTGTTGGGCCTGGTGGCGGCATTTTCAACGGTTGGGATCATAGCGGCGTTCCTGGGGCAGTTCCTGGCGAATCTACGCCCCGTCCTGTTCGGCGTTGCCGGCGCCGTGTCCGTGGCGCTAAGCCTAATGATACTGGTGGAGCGCCTCAACAGGGCCTTCATGGAGAAGGTGTCGGCGCTGCAGAGCGCGGCCTTTAGGACTGCCAACAGGGCCAGCGACATGGTCCTAGGGATGTCCCTCGGCGCTGTCTGGGTTCCCTGTATGGCCCCCTTCGTGGGCCTCGTCTCGGTTTCTGCGCTTCTAAGCGGCGACTTCGCGGTAGCCTTTGGGACGTACCTCGCATATGGGCTGGGCCTTGCAGTCACGCTGTACGTGCTCCTGAAGCTCATTAGACGCATTAAACATGTGTCCGGCATGGGGGCCTTGGGGCGCAGGTTGGAGTTGGCCGCAGGAATTACCCTCATAGCCATAGGCGTTATGCTGCTCGGCGAAGCCGCCGGCCTCGGCCTCTGGAGCGCATTCCTCGGCCTCCTAGGGGTCTCCCTGGCGGGCTAGTGGCTACGCCTTACAATTGGGAACGGCACCACGTCTTTTATGGACTCTGCGTTGGTCACTATCATGGCCAGCCTGTCGATGCCCACGCCTAGGCCCCCCATGGGGGGCATCCCGTAGGCCATGTCCTCGACGAAGTCCCAGTCCAGCGGATGCGCCTCCTCGCCCTGGAACAGCTCCTGTTCCCGCTTGAAGAACTGGTACTGGAGGACCGGGTCGTTGAGCTCCGTGTAGGCGTTCGCTATCTCGAGGCCGCCCACGAACGCCTCGAACCTCTCCACCATGCCTTCCCTCGACCTGTGGGGCTTGCAGAGGGGCGTGGACTCAGCCGGGTAGTCGTACACTATTGTGGGCTCTACGAGCTGCCTCTCCACGAGCTTCTCGAACAGCTTGACTATGGCCACGCCCCTATTATACGTGCGGAGGGGCACGTTGAGCTCCCTCAACATGTCCCTAATCCTATCATCGCTCAGCCCCGACACGTCCACCCCAGCGAACTCCCTCAACGCCTCCTCCAACGACACACGTCGCCACGGCGGGGAGAGGTCCACCTTGCCCTCCCTGAACCTCACGGTAGCGGTTCCCAAGGCCCTCCTCACCACCTCGTACACGAGCTCCTCTGTCAGCCTCATGATGTCGCGGTAGTCCGCGTAGGCCTCGTAGACCTCTAGGCTCCAGAACTCGGGGTTGTGCAACGCGTCTATGTCCTCGTTCCTGAACTGGGGGCCTATCTCGAACACGCGGGGGAACCCCGCGATGACGTACCGCTTCAGGTAGAGCTCCGGCGAGATGCGCAGGTACCACTCCTCGTCTATGGCCCAGACCCTCGTCGTGAAGGGCCTCGCCGCGGCGCCGCCGTACACCGGCTGGAGGACAGGCGTCGGGATCTCCACGTAGCCCCTCTCCCACAGGAAGCGCCTCGCCTCCCATATTATGCGGGCCCTCACGTATATCCTCCACCTCAGCGAGTTGTCCAGGACCATGGCTATGGCCCTCCTCCTCATGTAGAAGGGGGACTCCCTGTCCACCTGCCCCCATTCAGGGAGCGGCCTCACGGACTTGGCCAACAGGACGAGGTCGTTTGCCCTCACCGCGTAGTCCCCCCTCTGCGTCTTGACCAGCTGCCCAGTAACCCCAACGTAGTCTCCCCTCCAGATGCTGCCCAAGGTGGGGTGCCCCGGGTCCACCATTGCCTGGAACCTGCCCCCCTCCTCGTAGAGGTCCAGGAACACCACGTTGGGGTGCCTACGTATATCGGTGACCCTGCCCGCAGTCCTCACCTCGAGTCCCAGGTAAGAGTCCAGCAGCGCCCTCCTCCTCAGCTCGCCTAGAAAGGACACTGTGTGTGTTACGGGGAACTTATGGGGATACGGCTCGACGCCTCTTTCCCTCAACCCGCTGATGGTCTTGGCCCACTCCGCTACGTCCCCCTCGTACATGTCACCTGGGCGAATCCACGGCCTTCACAATGGCGTCGACCAGCTGGGCCACTATAGGCGAGAGTGAAGCTACTTCCTCCACCTCCCTGGCCAGGTAGCCTAATTTATCTGTGGGAATCACCCTGTCGCCCTCTAACCTGACATCCCTGTCCTTCTCCAGCACAGAAACGTCGTTTCGGACCTCGGCGTCCGCATCCTCGTACACGTTGCCGACGCTGCTGCCCACCTCTTTGGCTATGCGTATCAGGTCGCTCAGCGAGGCAGCGCCGTCGCGCCTCGCCAGCAGCATGACCAGGTACCCGGTTATGTACCACGGCATGTTGGAAGCGTCGTGATGCACAATATAAACATCCCGGGGCCCAGACCCACGGTGCTCCTCAGCAACCAGCCCGGCAGATCACCCGTCAGACCTTGCAAGCCTCAGCATGCGGCCAGCCGGGGGCCCACGCAGGTGGTGCCCCAAACGTCCACTATGTGTCGGGCCGAGATATAACTGTTTGGGTATGCCGATGCGTGGGCTAGGCCCTCCTCACCTCAATGCACTCCACGTCCCCGCAGCTGGCCACATCTATGTATCCCTGAGCAACTAGGTTTTGTATCGCCCTCCTCAACTGGGGGAACCTCTTCTCGACGAGCTCCGGGCCGTACCACTCGTCGAAGAGGCTTACCAGGTCGCCCAACGAGAGCCTCCTCCTGCCGGTTTCGCGGAGGACACGTAACACGAACTGGGAGAGGTCTTCCACGGCCGTCCAGGGATATTGGAACCACGCCCACTCCCTGACCTCGACCACGTAGTAGTCGGGAATGAACTTGGCGACGCTGGTTATCACTTGTAGCGCTGCCGTCCTCACCTCGGCTGGCCTACAACAGCCCTGTATGTACTCCTTTGCCAAGGCCGCGGAGTCGCCGGTATCTATTATGTCGTCCATTATCAGCGCTTTTTTCCCCGAGAGGTCCACATTCACGCCGTACTTCACGTACGCCTTCTCGGCAGCCTGGGCCGCGGTAGGCCAGTGCACCACCTGAACGCTGACCATGTCGCTCACTCCTAGGAAGTCGCACAGCAGCCTGGCGGGCACGTAGCCGCCCCGGGCAATCGCCACTATAACGTCGGGCGTCCAGCCGCTTACGGATATGCGTTCAGACAGTTCACGCGTCCATGAAACGACCTCGTCCCAAGACACGACCTTAACATTGACCTTGGGCACCCGTACAAGTACATAATATATATTAAAACATTGTTGGCCTGCCCTCCTTGGGCAGCGGCCCGGAGCCCGTTGCGTCGACTCCTACTGGCAACGCATATTAGCCGGTTTTCCCAATGCCCAGTGGTGTGGCCTGCCTCGGTGGGGATGGCCTGGAACGTCGGGAACAAGTCCGCCGTGGAACACTGCGCGGAATGAGTCCCCCCATGGACTTCGATGCGCGGAAGAGGTCCTTCCTGGAGAGACTGACACGTGAGGCGGCCCACGGACGTGTGGACTGGGACCTAGTAGAATTCCTTCAACAGGTCAACGGGCACGAGCACATATATACGACGTCCAGCTGCAGTGGGCGCATAGCCCTCGCCGAGGCCCATTCCCTTAGCTATTCCAAGGGACCCGGAAGGTTCAGGTTCGTGGCCAAGTGGCATAGGCCGGTGACGCGGTCCGAAGTGGCCCGCGCGGCATCCGGTCTCCGCAACGTGTGGCTGCTCGTCAGGGGCCCCATACTGCACTTCGTGGCGCGCGACGAGGAGTGGGCCGCGGCCATAATTAGGGCCGCTAGGGACAGCGGGTTCAAGAGGACGTGCGTGGTGTCCAGGGGGAGACATGGGACGGTTATCGAGGTTGTGGGGGACGACAGGCTGGACATGCCGCTAGTGTTGGACGGCGAGGAGGTAGCCGCATTGGGGACCGCGGTCGACGTGGCGAACGAGGTGCTGCTCTATGCCAAGCTGAGGCTGGCCAGGCTCATAGGCTGCATCGACGCTGTGCTCCACGGCGCCTCGACCTGCCTGGACCCCCACACGTTTAGGAAAACGTATATTAGGGGGGGCTACCGGGGGTTCAGGATGACGATTTTGTCCCCCAAAGACCGGTGATGGTGTGGCGGCTAACTGACGTCACCTCACCTCGTTTTCCAGCACCAGTTTCAGTACCTTTTCGAGTATCGCATACCGTACTTCGGGGGCCTGTCTGATGTCCCTGAGCGCTCCCCTGGCCACCAGGTCCACCCTGTCTATCTCCACGTGGTCTATCTCCACTGAGGGGTCCTCGAGCCCCAGATGCTCCATGTACCTCTCCACCTCGTCCCTGAGTCTTTCGACATGTGGCGAGAGCCTCGTGCTGAACCTCACATGTATCTCGTATCCCCGCTCAGTCGAGAACCTCCGCACAACGTTGTTCACAAGTCGCGTGAAGGGTACGAACACTATGCCCCTCCTCGTGTCGCGTATGTGTATCCCCAGCGTGTCTATCCTAGTGATGTAGCCGCGCACGCCGTCGACCTCCAGGTGGTCCCCGATCTTGTATATTGGCCCCCCCGACTGAAGCACCTTGCCTATCAGATACTCCTCGAGTATGCTCCTGACGCTGGTCACGATCATGAGCGTGAAGATGAGGAGCAGCGCGAAGGTGAGGAGGAACGGCGCTATGAAGCCTAGGTTTGACACGCTTAGCACGGCAAAGGCTAGTGACAGGGAGATGAGCCCCGACATGGCCTCTATGAGGCCGCTCACAACTCTGTCGCTCACGACGAAGGAAAGTATGCGGCGCATGGCGGTGCGGAACGCGACGTAGCCCAATAGGGCGGCGCCAATTGCAAGCACGTCTATCACGTGCCCTGCGTCCCCGCCCAAATATAAATCTTATACCCCCAGCTCCTCCCTGGAAAGGGCATATGCCCTCTTAACTATCTCGACAGCCCTGTCGAGCAGCCCCATGTGGCGGGGCTGTATCACTGCGTTCTCGTCGCCCATCATGAACTCTATGTAGTACTCGTCGTCTGACCATGGCACTGTGATGAAGACGTAGAAGTCCTCCCCGAGCCTTACCTGGCCGAGGGCCTCGTTACGCCTCACCTCCACAGTGAACTCATCCACGTTGCCTATTTCCTCGCGCAGCCTCCTGAAGAACCTTTCCACCCTGTCTGCGGACATGGCTACTTGGGGAATTACAACTTAAAATCACTTTCCTGCATATAGCCAGCACGCCACTGTCCTGTCCCCGACGCGGATCAGCGGCGGGTCCTGCTCACATACATCCATGCGTAGGGGACACCTCGGGTGGAATCTGCAGCCCTTTGGGGGACTGACTAGGCTGGGCGGCTCGCCATGGGGCACCCTCCTCTCGCGGAAACGGTTGTCGGGGTCGGGATCCGGCACGGCCTCTATGAGCGCCTGCGTATAGGGATGCAACGGCTCCTTGACTATCTCGGAAAACCTTCCGTACTCAACGGGTTTTCCCGCGTACATTATTAGGACCTTGTCGGAAAAGTACTTGGCCGTGGAGATGTCGTGCGTTATGTACATGAACGCTATGTTGTACCTGCGTTGAAGCTCCCTCATCATCGTGAGCACCTCCACCCTGATGGACACGTCTAGCATGGACACGGGCTCGTCAGCCACTATGAGGTCCGGCTTCAGTATGAGTGCCCTGGCAATGACAACGCGCTGGCGTTGCCCCCCGGACAACATGTGGGGATACTTCCTCAGGAAGTCCTCGGGAGGGCTCAGCTTGACGTCCTCGAGAGCCCTCACAACCCTCTCTTTCCTCTCCTCCTCATCGCCGACCCTGTGAAGTATGAGGGGCTCCTCGAGTATGTACTTAATTGTGTGAAATGGGTTGAGCGCAGAGAAGGGGTCCTGGAAAATCATCTGGGCCCTCCTCCTGAACCACTTCAGTTCCCCTTCGTCAAGGCCAGTTATATCCCTCCCGTCAAATATCACTTTGCCCTCATGAAGGTTCACAAGCCTCAGCGCTGCCCGTCCCAGGGTGGTCTTCCCTGACCCTGACTCGCCTATGACGGCGACCGTCTCGCCCCTGTCGAGGGAGAGGGAGACGCCGTCCACGGCCCTTACGTACATGGGCCTGCTGAATAGGCCCTTCCTAATGGAAAAATAGACCTTTACATCCCTCAACTCCAGGAGTGCCATCAGATAAGGGCGCTGGGAGCATATTAATCTAACCCCAGGCCAACTGGGCATATCCCGCGGGACACGCAATCACTTAAATAGGGGACGCCATATGTAAATGGACGTGATCAGGTCCGTGACGCTGTCAGTCGCGGACCTTGAAGGTACCGCAGCGTTCTACAGCGACGTGTTGGGCCTCGACGTGCGGATGAGGGGGGACGCGGCTTGTGTGCCGTCCGACACATGTGCGTTAAGGCTTGTCGAGGCGCCTGACCCAACCCCCCACGGAGACAGCTATATATTCCACGTGGCGCTTAGGCTTGACGACGAGAGGCGGTTCGCCGACTTCGTCAGGTGGGCTATGGAGAGGTGTGACGTGGAGGGCTTAGCCGACCACCTGGTAAGCGAGTCCATATACCTCAGGGACCCAAACGGTATAGGAATCGAAATATATGTCGACAGGCCGCGGGCGCTATGGCCTAGGAGGGAGGACACATACATCATGGACACAAGGCCTCTGGACCTCAAGCGGGTGCTTTCCCTGTCCTCAAAGCCGCGTCCCCTCCCCAGCGACATATCCGTGGGCCATGTACACCTGAGGACGCCACACGTCAGGACCGCCGAGAGCTTCTACGGGAGGCTCGGGTTCAGGGTGACCGGCAGATGGATGGGCGCGGTATTCATGGCGTGGGGGGACTACCACCACCACCTTGCCTTCAACAGCTGGCCGCTGCCGCGTCCCAAGGGGAACATAGTGGCGATGCGCCTGGACCTACACATAAGGGCCGTGGACCCACTTGGCATACAGCTGGAATGACTTGAGGCACCTGGTGCGGGGGGTGGGATTTGAACCCACGCAGGCCTACGCCACGAGGTCTTAAGCCTTTGGGGGACCTGCGTCTCGCCCCTCTTGCCGGGCGGGCGGCGACAGTACAATGCCACGCACAATATAAGCTTTGCGCCGGCAGTGCGCTCGTTGCATGGGGCGTTTACGCGTCGACGGCGCGTGTTTTTGGGCGTGACCCTTGAAATGGCGGACGGCTATGCGTGAAACTACGGCACTAGAGCCCTGTAGACCAGGTCCATAAGGCCGCTATATGTGACCTGCCTGTTGTACTCCTTGTTGAGGTGCGGTATGGTGTGGCTGAGCTGGGCCTTGCATATGGCGCATGCCCTCACTACGTGGCCGGCCCCCACAGCCACGACGTCCTCGTACCATTTCCTTGCGTATTCTATCCTCAGCTTGAGCAGCTCGTCGGTCAGCAGGCCGCCCCCACCGCCACAGCACCAGGTCCTCTCCCTATTGTTGGGGGACTCCACGAAGTTCTTGACCACGTGCCTCATGATGAACCTAGGCTCCTCCGTTAAGTCGCCTCCCCTGGCATAGTTGCAGCTGTCCTGGAATGTGTACACCACGTCGCCGTTACGTTCGGGGTCCAGCTTGACCGCGCCGCTCCTAATCGCCTCTACGACCAGGTGGAATATGTGCAGCGTCGCTATTCCGCGCTTCTCGAGCTCCACTGCGGTGTAGTTCTTGAAGGCGCGCCACCCGTGGCCGCACTCCCCCGCTATGACGACCTTGACGCCTAGCTCTGCGGCGGTCTTGACCACCATGTCGCCGATGTACTTCATGTGCCTCTCGTCCATGAAGAGGCCGAAGTTGGCCAGCTCTATCATCTTTGTGCTGAACGTGAAGTCCACCCCGACGAGGTTAAGGAAGAGTATGTACCCCTTCAAGGTGTCTATGTTTGTGAAGAGGTCTGCGGATGGGGGGAGCAGCAGGGCGTATGCCGGCTCGTCCAGCTTCACCTTGACGTCGATCCCCTTCTCCTCGCGTATGCTGTCCTTGGCAAATTCGAGGGTCTTCGCGATGGCCTTGGGGGGAAGGCCCAGATTGTTGCCGGTCCTCTCAACGTTGTCTATAACCGTTGCTATGTACTTGGCCGCTATGCCGGACTCGTATAGCACCATTCGCACAGTCCGAGTGAGGTCCGCCTGGTCTATGCCGAAGGGACACACCTCGCCGCACCGCCTACACTCGTTACACTGGTAGTAGTACGTCGCTATCCTCTCAATGTACTCGTCCGTGGGCCTCTCGGCGCCCACTAGCCTGCCCAGCAGCTTGCCGCTCACCCTGCTCGACTTGACGAGTCGTCTCACCAGTTCGGCGCGGCCCACCGGCGAGTTGTATATGTCCCTAGTGGTTTGGTAGGTATGGCATGCGTCTAGACACGCGCCGCAGTGCACGCACACGTCCAGCGCCATGGCCACGTTCCTATTACGTGCCGCTTCCTCGAGGAGCCGCTTGTAGAAGTGCGCCTTCTGGTCCTCCGGCAGCTTGAGGCCGACCCTCTCATGCAACTTCTGTATGAGGCTTGGCGACGCCCAGTGGGGCTTTATGTGGGAAGTATCGCCTAAAACGAGCTCGGCCTTGCCGTGTTCCATGTGCCTATTTCGACATCACGTAAAAAACGTTATTGCCATTTAACGTGTTATTCTCCGGATGAGGTTGGCTGCGTGGGAATACATGAAGCTGCCGATGCTTCTGCCGGCCACTGTAGGCATGAGGAAGAGCCCAAGGGGATGGACCATTTTGCCCCAGGGGACGTAGGCTGCGAACAGCATGGCCAGTGCAACGTGCAGCTTCACCAGTGGGCCCTCAACGGAGATGTAGCTGACAGCGCTCAAATCGCCGGCTAGAACGCCCCTCAGCCACTTGGATACCGTGGACATGTAGTCTGGCTTTATCACGAAGGTGAGCGCAAGGCCTAGGCCCACGAGGACCAGTAACAGTAGCAAGGCGAAGTAGTCGTCAGCTGTGCTGATGGCCCTCACGTCCCTCCTGCCAAGCCTCCTGGCGAATAGTATTAGCAGACCTATAAACGCAAGTATTCCCGAGGTCCCCCCAACGTATAGGGCCAAGGTCTTCTGAAGCTCTTTGGAGATGCCCACAGTCTCGGGCGGTATCACCATGGAGAGGTGTCCCAGGAGGGCTATCCAGATGCCCCAATGGAACATCAGTGAGCCCACGAGGAGAGGTTTGTCCGACAGGTTCAACGTATAGAACGTGAATATGCGTTTCACGATTTCCTTCAAGGCCGAGGACGACCCATATTGGCCCGAGGGTATCGACACGCTGTAGAGCCCTGTCAGCCTCTTGGCGTTTATCCACCTGGCCGTTCTAGCCACTAGGCCCGCTATCAGTACCAGGAGCGACGCGTAGAGGCCTATGCCGAAAATTGCTATGTCGATCAACGACATACGCCTGCTCCTCCTCTGACATAAAAAGGCTTATTACACTGTTAAGGGTAATCGAGGCTTAGCGGCGGATCCCTCGGACTGCGCCTACGGCCGCTCTGCAACTACCACGTAAGGACCACCTTGGCGTTGGCAGCCTCGTTGTAGAAGCTGGCTATGCCCATTATCTGTGCGCCCTCAATGACGTCCTCGGGCTTTATGTTGAACGTCGCCGCGGCCGACGAGCAACCCCACACCTTGCATCCTATTTTGATGCATTCCTGTAGCCTTTCCTGTATGGTCTTGTCGAGCTTCTCGAAAACCTTTTTCTTCAGTGTATGTATTCCGTCAAGCGTGAAGAAGATTATGACCTCAAATCCCATTGACGCGGCTGCTAAGGCGTATCCCAACATCGTCTGCATGCGCGGCGCGTCCGCGGGCGGCGAGGCTACTAGGAACACGACCTTGTCTTGCTTTGTCTCGGCCATTGCAGAGGGCTACGCGGCCATATTTAAGATTTATTACCAAATGGTTAAAAATTGGATATAGGCATCAATATATGTCATTAACCTTAAAGCATTGGGCTGAGAAGCTTCAGGTAAACCTTGACGATACTTCTCTAAGCATACTGCGATACATAATACTGCACGGTCCCTGCACGGTTTATAGAATAGCCAAGGAAGAGGGGCTGTACTTTTCCTATGCGTACCGCAAGGCGCGTAAGCTGGAAATAAGCGGCGCTATAAAACAGGTAAAGGGTAATGGCAAGGTATCGTACTACGTGTCGACGCCGTTGGGCCAAATAGCGTGCCTTTCATACGACTGTCTGGAAGAGGATTACCTTCTCCACAGGCTGGCCAGGGAATGGGGAGTCACCGAATTCATGACGGCCAGCGAGGTGCGCGCGTTTATAGACCTGTACATGAAGGTGTACCGCCAGGGCGCTCCCCTTGAGAGGATAGAGCTGATGGGCCTCTACATACTTACGCATTTCGACTGTATTTTGGAGGCTCCTGAATGTCTGAGCGAGGTTACCGACAGTGTAGAGGAGATGGTGGCCGCAATGAAGATAGTGGGGTACTCGATAATCTCCATTCTCAAGAAGATGTACCGGGTAGGAGGTGAGATGGCCCTGACAAACGGCGACGGGTACCTTGCCGCTGTGGCGCTGAACGCGGGCGAACCCAAGGTGCTGGCGGCTGAGTGTAGGCTGTGCGGACACACCAAGTACTGCAGCGTCTATCACTGCGAGAAACTGACCGAACGTATACGTATGGACTTCTTTTCTTCAATGCGCATGAAAATCAAATAGAAGTCTAAGCACATTAGAACAATAAAACCGACGTATTTATACAGAGTTTAGGCTGCGGGGGCTGGACCATGCAGCAAACTTTAACTTGTTATAATGTAATATATTCCACATGAGGGTGGCGTACATTTCTACTTTCCCTCCAACCAAGTGCGGGATCGCAGAGTACACCTACGACCTTGTCAACGCCATGAGGAACATCCGTGGACACGTGGACATAACGGTTTACAGGCTCAGTAACGGCGACGTGGTGAAGAACGGCGAGTACGACTTTGCAGGCTTCAACATAGTTGACGTGGACACTCTGGCGGGCAGCAGCACGCTGGACCTCTCCAAGATACTCGACGTCGTGGAAGGCCACTACGACGTAATACACGTACAGCACGAGTACTCGGTTTTTCCGTCCAACACTAGGTTCCTGGCCTTTCTGAGGGCCCTCAAGAGGCATGGGGATAGGCTGGTCCTGACCATGCACACAGTGAAACATCACTCATGTGGGTACGCGGATTTTCAGCGTGCCGTGTCCGAGATAGCGGACCTGATCGTGGTGCACAGCTATCTCCAGGAGGCTGAGCTGACCTTTCAGGGAGTGGACCCAGGCAAGGTGGTGCAGATACCGCATGGGACGCGCCCCATCGAGGCGCCTGACCCCAACAGCGGGCAGATGACGTTCCTCGTCCAGGGCTTCATTAGGGCGGACAAGGGGCTCGACGTACTGTTCAAGGCATTCGGCAGGCTGATGTCGGAGGGCGTTGACGCGCGTCTGTTAGTGGCGGGTCAGCCTCAGAATACATACAACTTCAACTCGGGGAAGGCGTTGGAGGCGTTAGGCGTTCCCCCACGCGGAGTCCACTTCATAAACGGCTTCCTTACGCGTAGGGAGATAGGGGCCCTGTATGCCTCGGCCCACGCGGTGATACTTCCTTATGTCGACAACGGTTGCGACATAGGTGTGAGCGGGGCCCTACACGTGGCCATGGGCGCGAGGCGGCCTCCCATATGCTCCCGCGTGCCAAGGCTCGTGGAATGTGTCGAGAGGGCCCCACAACTGACGTTCAGGGCCGGGGATCCCATGTCGCTTTACCGGAGGCTGAGGATGGCAGTGGAGGACTACAAATACGTGTTGGAGAGCGTGCAGGAGCTGTTCAGGTACGCCGAGCTCACGGGCTGGGACGCAGTCGCTGGGCTGCACTTGGCCGCCTACAACGGCGATGACCCGCACCAGCCCGGTTTCGGCCAGCTCCAACATGTAGGAGGGTTTACAGCGTCCGCTGCTCTACGTGCCCCATAGTGCGGCGCTAAACTGATGGGGAGGTAGTGGCGAGGCACCTGGTGCGGGGGGTGGGATTTGAACCCACGCAGGCCTACGCCACAGGGACCTAAACCCTTGGGGGACCTGCGTCTTGCCCCTCTTGCCGGGCGGGCGGCGACAGTACAATGCCACGCACAATATAAGCTTTGCGCCGACACGTCCGTCACCTATCCTGTGGGTTTGGCTGGAAATGTCGGGCTCGCTACTAGTAGGAATATACGAGGACGCCCTTGCCGCGTGCAAATGCCTCGACCTCCTTCCCGATTAGGGCGCCTGTGAGTACGGGTACCACGGGCTTGCCCAGCTTCTCCCTCACTATCTCGGCCTTCACGAGAAGCGTCCCGACGTCATCTACGCGTGGCTTGGTCTTAACCTCTACTACGAACGCCCTGTTCTCCGTCTCCACAAGAAGGTCTATGTCCACACCGTCGAAGTCTGCGTTCCTCATACGCCTAACCACTGTTTCCCCGGACGCCAAAACAGCATCGCGTATATCTTCCCATACGTACCTTGAGAACTGCGCCTCCACGGCGGCGCCATGGCTCTCCTCGAGCCTCGAGAGCCTCCTCAACACGTCCTCCCTAAAGGCAAAATAATCCTCGAGGAACTTGCGCCATGTCTCGTACCACGTTTTCCACCTTTCCTCTTCTTCGCGCCACCGCCGCTCGTGCTCCTCGAGGAACTTGCGCCATGTCTCGTACCACGTTTTCCACCTTTCCTCTTCTTCGCGCCACCGCCGCTCGTGCCTCTTCAACCGCCGCTCCTCTAGTCTCAGGCTGCGGCTGAGGTCTTCCCTCAGCTTCCTCAGCTCCTGCAGAATTTCGCTGAGGCCTAGCAGGCCCGCTACGGCCAGCCTAAACTCCTCGTCCTCCCTCAAAAGGCGCAGAAACTCGTCTCTCAGCCCCACAAGCCCTCTGGGCCACATGTAAATAATTGTTATGGCGGACCTGCCGTATAGTCTTTGGGCCGCGTATTGACGCGGCTCGGCCTTCACCGCCTCTGTGTCTCCACAGTGATGGTCAGCGTGGTCGAGTCGAGTCTCAACAGGAAGGCGTACCTGCTACTGTTTAGGGGCCCCATCAACATGACGTGGTACCCCATGTGGCCCAGCCTCACCCTGCCCAGCGGCGGCGCGCATACCTTATCGACGGGCTTCATGGTGACCACGCCGTCGCGGATCTCAGTCACGTGGAGCTCCGCCTTGACCCCAGTCGGCTCCATCACCTCGACCTCCGTAAGGCACACCGTACGTATGGACGGGTTGACCAGCGTGAAGGACAGCATCCCGACGTCAGGCGCCGTTACGATCACCTCCGCGTCCGTCACGTAGGGGAAGGCCGCGAAGAGGTATATCAGGACCGCAGTGGCGGCTATTGCGAGGACCGCGACGAGCCAACGCATGGCCATGGGACCCCATTAGGCTTAATGCTTTACTCTACCACGTCCAGGCCAAGCGCCCGGGCACGCCTGAGCAGTCGTTGCACGTCTCTCCAGGACTTGGCCCTGTAGACGTACACGTCCCCAGCCGCCTCAGCCTCAACGCTTAGGGCCCTCCATGCTGTCCTCCCCATGACCACTACGTAGCTGCCCGTGGGGTCCCTGCGGCGCCCTGTGCGGACCTCCCTCTCGCCGATCCTCACGTCTGGACCAGTGCCACGGATATAAATTGGTTGGGTCTGGGGCAAGTGACTGGCAAGGCAACTGCACTGGCCCTCTCCACGGCCTCCTTCACCGCATCGCTCATGCTGCGCGTCTTCTGGGGCCCCCTAGTGCCCTTCCTCGTCGATGCGGGCATCGGCGAGGAGGTAGTGGGGGCTGTGGGCTCCCTGTACTTCGCCGGGTATGTCGCCGCGCAGGTGGTGGGCGGCATAGCCGCGGACCGCTACTCGCCGCGGGTCCCAATGGGGCTCGGCCTCGCGTTGGCGGGGCTCCTCAACGCCCTTTTCCCACTTATCGACACGGCCTGGTGGCCCACACTCTCGGCGTCAGTGGGATTCTTCTCCGGATTTGTGTATGGCCCCTCGGTCAAGCTACTGCGCATGGCGTATGGAGGGGAGGTCGGCCTAGCCATGGGCATATTCGGCACGGCGTGGGCCATCCCCTTCGGGCTGGCCGCACTGCTGGTCCCGCCTCTGGCCGAAGCCGGGCTGGACGTGCCCTTCTACGCGGTTGGGGCCTTCACCAGCGCGATAGGCTTGGCCGATCTGGCGCTCCTCAGGCACGGAGGGGGCAACGCGGGGCTCGGCATGGCCGACCTGAAGAGGCTCCTTACAGAGCGCAACATCCTACTGGTCTCGCTGGCCGGCTTTTTCGTGCTGTACGCCAACTGGGCCATAGTGTACTGGCTGTACTACCACCTCGACGTCAATGGGACAAACGCGGCCCTGGCCATGGCCATATTCACGGCGGCCGGGCTCGCGGTCATGCCGCTGGCCGGGCTTGCCGCGTCCCGGCGGGACCCCATCCGGCTGCTCCGCCTAGACATGGTGGCATATGCGGCGGCCGGCATGCTCATAGCGTTCCTCCCCGTAGAGCCGTACTCCTACCCGCTTGCCGCATGTCTCGGGCTGGCCCGCTTCGCGTCCACCCCGCTCATATCCACGGCCCTCACAAGGCTGTTCGACGGGAGGGTGCTCGCCACGGCTACGGCAATAGCCAACACCGCATGGCAACTCAGCGGGCTGGCATCCCCCTACATGACCGCGGTGCTCATGCTCGAGGTGGGCCCCAGCACGGCTCTGGCCGTGTCGCTGGCTATGCCGCTAGCCGCGTTGGCCCCGCTGACGGCGATAAGGGACAGACAAAATTTTTAAGGCGTTGAGGACCTATTCCGGGGCGGGCCGTAGCTCAGCGGTCAGAGCGGCCGGCTGTAGTCAGCCGCCGCTCGTACAGCGGCGACAGTCACCGGCAGGTCCCGGGTTCAAATCCCGGCGGCCCGACCACCCAGATTCTTCGGGTTTTGGGCCAAACGTAATACGCCTCTACTATTGCGCGTTCGCCGCTCCGTCACGCCCCCTCCCTACGTCTGCCGCGCCGCACGCCTATTATTATCCTCTCGGCGTTCATGTATCTGCCCAGCCCCACGAACGCCAGTACTGCCAGCGCGGAGTCTAGGGCGAGCGCAAGGGCCGTGAAGTTAGGGTCGCCGCCGAAGACCTTTAGGGGTACTAGAAACGGGTGGGCGTACGGGTACAGGTACGCCGCATTGCCCAACGCCTCGGGCGGGGCGAAATATAGGAGGAACGCGGGGAAGACCAGGAGGAAGACCGTGTTTGGGACCGTCATCTGCGCGGTCCTCAGGTCCTCCGCGCGTAGTGCCACTAGGAGCGATATGGCGACCGTCAACAACACCAGCGGCACGGTCACGACGACCACGTGGACCAGCGCCCCCACGATGCCCTGGAGGCCGTCTGCGACTTCCGGCACACCCCCCGTGGAGCCGCCTGCGAGGGCTGGCAGGAGGGTGACCACATATATCCCGAAGCCGGCCCCAATGGCTCCCAGCTGCATGGCGGCGAGAATTATGGAGCTCGCCGTCTTGGCCACTATGAGGCGGCCGAAGGACACTGGGGCGGCGAGGAGAAGCTCGAGCATCCTCTTCTCCTTCTCGGTGCCCACAGCAACGGCTATGCTCGCCGAGAGGGCCACGGACGCGAAGAGCACTATGAAGAAGCCCAGCGCTGAGGCGCCTATCAAGGCGCCCACTTCGTCCTCCCCGAGCACCCTGTCCTCCAGGAGTATCCCCACCTCGATCCTAAGGGCGTCCTCCAGGGAAACGGCGCCCACGCGCTCCGAAAGCACCGTGGACGTTACGCCTCTTATGAGGCCCTCCACGTCCCTGTACCTCCCGGCCGCAAGGACCCCCCGGTACTTCACGTAGAGGCGTATGGCGGCCCCCTCGCCCCTAATGATGCCCTCGGTGAAGTTCCGCGGGATGTATATCACGGCGCCGTACCTTTCCAGCAGCCTTAACGGGTCGCCCCTAGCCGGGTCGGCCCCGCGCCGGGCGAGGCTCCGCTCGACCTCGCTTCCCAACGCGCCGGCGTCCATGTTGACGACGGCGATGGCGGCCCCCTCCACGTTGTTTAATGGGCCCCCGCCGGCCGAAATGCCCAGCGCTATGACGGGGAGTATGACGGCCGGTATAAGTATGCTTCCAAGCACCCTCCTGTCCCTCAGCGCCTCCCTGACGTCCTTTAGCACTAGAATGGCGGTCAGGCCCATCGCAGCGCCTTGACGAAGGCCTCCTCGAGGTTACGTGCGCCGAACCTGGCCTCCAGGTCGCTGGGGGCACCCTCCACTATGATCCTGCCGTCGGAGACCATGCCGACGGAATCGCACAGATAACCGACCTCGAGCATGTTGTGGCTGGAAAGCAGCACGGCGACGCGGTAGGCCTCCACATGGCTGCGTATGGCCTCCCTCAACGCCACGGCGTGGCTCACATCCACGCCGGCGGTAGGCTCGTCGAGCACGAGCACCCTCGTCCTCAGGGCCAGCAGCGTGGCTACGAGGAGCCTCCTCTTCATGCCCCTGCTATACGTCTTGACCTTGTCCCCAGCCCTCCCGCCGAGGCCCGAGATCTCGAGGGCCTCCTCCACGTTGTCCCTGCCGTACAGCCCGTGAATGAACTCCACGAACTCGCGGCCCGTCAGGTTATCGTACGGCATAACCTCCTCAGGTAGGTAGGCGACGTCGCGCCTCACATGGTCGAACCGCCTATCGGTCACGTCGACGCCGAGCACCTCAACCTTACCCCCATCTGGCCTCACGAGGCCCACCACGGCCCTCAACGTGGTGGTCTTCCCAGCGCCGTTGGGCCCCACAAGTCCATATATCTGGCCAGCCCCAACGCTGAAGGTGATGTCCCTCAGCACTTCCCTGCCGCCGATGCGCTTGTGGAGTCCCACCACGTTGATGGCCATTATCTAGGAGGCCCAGTTACATATAACCATATCGAGGCCGCGTCTTCACATTTTATACCGCCATATGTGTATGGCCGACAGCGGGAAGTTTTTCATAGCCTTCATGTTCCTCGGGCTCGGCATGGGCACGCTCCTCGACTAGCCGGGGGCTGGGGTCATAATAGGCATGGGCGTGGGCTTCATAGCTGACGCTGATGGGGGGAAGGGCCGGGGACTGCCAGACGCAGGTTGGCCGCCCCAAGCACTGCGTCATGTATTCATGCTGGGCCTTGGGCCCTTTTCGTGTCCTGGGCGCCCTCATGCTGTGCGGCGTTGAGATTCCATGGGACGTCGTGGGCCCCGTCGGCCTCATGCTCCTCGCCATGGGCATGTACCCGAAACGGTGCGCCCCAGAAACGCAGGGATAGCTCATATGGCCACGTTGCGTACTATGTAGGCTGTGCCGGCCAGCGCCATGTATATGCGGAATACGTTCCTGAGGGCCCCAGCCCTCAGCCTCCTCGCGATGTACCGTGTAGACACGTACGAGCCGAGAAGGGAGCCCGCCGCTATCTGGAGGGCCAGCACGATGTCCAGCAGGCCCAGCGCTGCGTAAGCCGCAGTTCCCATTGCCGCGGTGGGCAGCACCGCCATCATGCTTGTGGCAGCGGCGACCCTGAAGGGAATCCCCATGAGCATGACCATTACCGGCATGAAGAGCACCCCTCCCCCCACGCCGAAGGCCGCGGACGCTGCCCCGCTGACTGCCATGAGCGCCATGGGGGCCAGGCCCCAGCAGACCCCGAACCTGGCCATGCCGCCGATGTCCGGCTCGAGGTACGCGTAGTCGCCCGGGCACCGCCTCCCCCCTGCCCGCCCAGTCCCCATGATGTAGGCGACAAGGTACAGGTACCCGGCGAACGCAAGCTCAACCAGGCCGCTCTGCACCCTTACGACCGCCAGGGGAGTCAACACGGCCGCTGCCACTGGAAGCGGCACGAGCATCGCGGCAAGGCGCGGCACCAGCACCCGCTGCCTCATGTAGTTCACGGTGGCCGTAATCGAGGCCACGAGCACCGAGAAGAGGCTTGCGGCAACGGCCACGCGAAAGTCCTCACCGCCAACAAGCGTGAGCATGGGCACGACTATCACGCCTCCGCCCACCCCAATCATGGGGCCGACGAGGCCGCCAACTACGCCGGCAATAAACGCGAACCATGGGTTGCCCTCATGCATTTATGGGTCGTAGAGGTGGGAATATACGCATTGGGTTCCACGTGGGAGGCCGATGGGCCTATAGCTATGGGCCTACTATCCTACAACGTAGGGCGCTATGAGCACGTTCCACGACTCGTAGAACTGGCCGTACTCGTCGCTGCATCTCCCCGCCCTCTCGCCCGGAAGGCCCAGCGCGTCCGCTATCCACTCGTACGAGCCGGGGTCGCTCCCATATATCCAACACACTATATTGTAGTAGCGCTGCGGCTCCAACGAGTGCTCGTCCCAGAACGGTATTTCGTACAGGTCGGAGAGGTACCTGTCGCCCTCCAGGAGGAACCACAGCGAGGTGTAGATCAGCGCGTCGACGCGTTCGGCCTCAAGTAGTATGAGCGTGGCGAACTGGTCAGCGGCGTCCTCCTCCCTGCCGGTTATCGGCAGGTCGTATATGTCTATCAGCGCATGGGCCAACTCATGGAAAAATACGAAGTCGAGGGATCCGAGGACAGCCTCAGCGACGTCCTCCTCGCTCAGTCCAGCGCCGTCGACGAAGAGCCCATAGAACCTACGTGCGAGATCGTAGCACATTATTATGGCCCTGTATTCGGCGCTGTAGAACGCGTTCTCGACGCCGCACTCCGCGAACAGTACGCCTACCCTATACGGTACCTTGAGCGTGGAGTTAAGGACCGACACGTATGCGTCGTACCACCCTATGTCCGACAGCCACTCGTAGAAGGGGTAAAGGTCCCGGGAACTCGGGGACAGGTACGCGAGGTTGAATCCCCCGGTTATGAGCTCCTCGTCGTACAGTGGCCACGCAAGGTCCACTAGGCTGGACAGCTCATCTATGAGGGCCTTGGCCCTTTCAAGCGATGCGGAAAGCGTCTCGTAGTCCCTGGAGAGCGATGTATACCGTCTCGCCAAGTCCCCGTACTCGGCCCTCAGCCTGTCCAGCTCGGCCCTCACGCGGCTATAGTTGCGCTCCAGTAGCCCATACACGTAGTTCAGCTCCTTCAACTCCACTAACGTGCTGTTGAGCTTGAGCGACAGGTTGAGGTACCTCTGCCTCAGCTCCCCATACCTGTACCTTAGGTCCTCGTAGTCCTTCTTGAGGTCCTCATACCTGCCCCTTAACTGGTCATAGTCCTCGGCCAGCCTCGAATAGCTCCGCTCGAGCTCGCCGTACCTGGACTGGAGCTGCGAATAGTCCTCGTACAGGGCTTCATACCGCGAGACCGCAGCGCTGTACTCCCCGTTGAGCTGGACGTAGAGCCCCATCACCAGTGCCAGGACCGCTGCAAGGATCACGGTTAGAACAGTCGAGGTTTTTGGGTTGGCCATCCCTTGCCGACAATCACCACTATAAATCTCTTTTCGCCATGTCGCTCCCCCCACGCCAACGCTTATTAACATGGCGTTGTCTACACCCATGGAGGTGGTCAGGGTAGGCAAACCGGTTGACGCTCTTCTGGAAGAACTTTCATCGGACCTCTCCCGGCCGGACCTGATGTGGCTGGAGCGCTATCCTCATCCCCGGGGCAACGAGAGGTACAGGGACCTTGTGGCGAGGATGTTCCAGGAGTTCGGCGTCGCGGCGGTCCTCGTGAGGCTGAGGTTTGGGGACGGGGAAAAGAAGTACGTGGTTGTGGCCAGATACGATTGGAGCGGCGGCGGCATCGCGGAGGGCTGGATAATAGAGGGGACGCGTATAAGGCTGTTCGATGGGCGGCCCTTCGGCGTGGAGACGTTCGCAAGCACGATGGAGCGCTTTGGGGACGAGTACTGGAGGGCCGAGGAAAGGGTGTTGGGCAGTAAGATGGAGCGGGCGTACGCCGAGGACAAAGGCGACCTACTGGGCGGATAGATTGTCCAGTATGCTTCCAATCTTCCTAAGGTAATTCTCCGCGGTGTCCGTGGGCCTATAGGGCTCGTACAGGACGCTGCGCGCAAGCGCCACCTCCTCTGGGTACTTCGACGCCAGCACCTCCAACGCCTTTTCGTCGACAATATAGACGTACAACACGTCGGGCACGTTGTACGTGGCGGGCACGCACGCCACGCCTGGGGGACAGGCAATCGAGTACCGTTCGTAGTCGCGTCTCAGTTCGAGGCTCAGCCTAAAGGCCTCCCCCTGCGGCGTCGCGTTGAAGTACCCGGCATATTCAGGGCACAGGTCACCGCTTATGTTCGCTCCCCTGAGGAACCCCAGCAACAGCTGGGGATCGCATTTTATGTGTGCGTAGGTTTTGGCCGTACGGTTATCGTTGGTCATGGGGACAAACACCACCTTGTATCCCCTCTTGAGCCCCATCTCCACGATGCTGGTCACGACGGACCTATTCACCACGTTGTTCTCAGTGTCCAGAAAGCCCACCACCATGGTCCTGCCCTCGCCATCGCCGAGCGTTATGCCTATGCGCTCAGCCTCAGCCACGTACTCGGTATAGTTTATGTCTACCCAGTACGGCTTGAACCGCGGCTCGGCGGCCTGCGGAGGGAAAGCCGCAAGGAGGGCCACGGCCGCCGCAAGCGCCACGGCCACAGTAAGTGCAACGCCGCGCGGGTCCAGGGAGTGGGGGTTAGCGCCGCGTGTTTGGCCTTGTTCTCCCATATGCGGGGGAGATACAGCGCCACATTTAAACTTATGGTTCGAAAGACGAAAAGGGATTTAGGCAGTTACTGGGGCGCCGCGCATTGCGCAGTACGTGGACGTTCAGCGTAGGTCCTGTACGTCACCCTTCCCCCTAACCAGCCTGCTCATCACCGATTACACGTCTCGTGGCGTAGATAACGAGTATGTTGAAAGGTATTAAGCTTAGCTTGATGGCTGTGAGGCCCACGACCATGTCGATCAACACCTGGTTGGGGACCTCGCCGTAGAACGCCACGGGTACAAACACCAGCGTGTCAATGACGAGCCCTATGGGATCGCTGAACAGCGTCCTCTGCCATGGCACCCGCCTGTAGAGCCACGTGAGCTGGACGTTGATCAATTCGGCGGCCAGGTAGGCAAGGGGAGACGCGATGGCTATGCGTACAGTGGCGCCGAGGAGCTGGGCGTATGCCTCCTGGAGCTCGAAGTGAGGTGCGGGTGGGGCAAGTATGGCGAGCTGGTTAGCAGTTATAAGTAGGACCTGCGCCGCGAACCCCGTGAACACCACGGCCCTCCCCACAGAGAGGCCCCACTTCACCACTATGATGTCCATGAGCGCCAGGGTGGCCACGAAGGGTATGTTTCCGCTTGGGACTGTCCAGAATATGTACGTGGTGAGCTTTGGGCTCACGTACTGGGCAATGACGTAGCTGGCCACGTACAGCCCGGCGGGGACCACTACGTGCCTCCACCTAGCCCATAGAAGGCGCAGCACCGCTATGGCGACCCCATAATACGCCACTGCCTCGATGAGCTGGTTGAGCTCGACCCACATCACGGGGAGAACCACATGGACTTTTTATTTGTCCAGAAATCTGGGCCCCTAACAGTCCAGGGGAGCCCTATCGACCTCTACGTAGGAGCCCCCCTTCACGTCGATCAGCGACACCGAGTCCACGTCCACCTCCACCTCGGCCACATGCGGACGCACATACTCCAAGTATGCGCCTATGTCGGGATGCTTGGCCCTGATCCTAGCAACGGTTACATGAGGCACGAAGTCGCCCCACCGTTCCCGCCCGCCGTATCGGGAGACGAGGTACTCCCTCAACGCATATATTTCCCTCCCCTCAACTAGCTGCGCTATGGCCCTCGGCCTGTGTGGGGGGAGGGCCGCCAGCCTACGCGTCACACGGACAACAAAGCACTTCAGGGGTACGGGCCCCAATGTGGGGGCCCTTTCCCCCAGGTACAGCAGAGTGATGTGGGGCACCCTCTCGGGCACGAGCCCCTCTATGGGCCCAATCTCAAGCCTAATGGGCACAAATATCCCCATTATGTAGGGCATGGCCACCCATCCCCATACAGTATATTTGCCTGTCGCAACGGGCCTGCCACAGCAACGCGCTTCAAACCCCTATACATGTGGCGTCGCCATGTGCCAGGCCCCATTTCCTTCGCGGCGTCAAAACCATAAAGGGGCTGTAGGTGGGGCCGGGGCCGGGATTTGAACTTCCCCCAGCGCCGCGTCGGCGCTGTCCGGGTCACGGGGGCCACAGCCCCGCATCCTGGCCGCTAGACTACCCCGGCGACTATTCGACCATACCGAGCTTTTTAGGGTTTTCGGTTATGTAAGCTGGATCTCTATCTTGATCGTTTCGGGTATCTTGATCGTCATGAGCCTCCTGATAACCCTCTCGTTTGCCTCTACGTCTATGAGCCTCTTATGTATGCGCATCTCCCAGTGGTCGAACGTGTGGTATCCTTGGCCCGAGGGCGCCCTCCTCACCGTGACCGCCAGCTTCTTGGTTGGCAGGGGTATCGGCCCCCTCACGCGGACCCCATTCTTCTTGGCGATGTCGACTATTTCCCTTGCCACCTGCTCCAGGTCCTGGGGGTTCGTCCCGTATAAACGTATACGGGCCTTACGCGTGCCGATGCTCATCTAGGCCTAGAGCTTGAGCTCTATCTTCCTAGCCTTTACCTCCACTATTTGTCCAGCCGCTATAGTGCGTCCCATGTCCCTCAGCGCGAAGCGGCCGAGCGCCGGGAAATCGGAGAACTTCTCAGCGACCACCGGCTTAAGGGGCTTAAGCCTCACTACGGCGGCGTCGCCCTGCTTCAGGAACTGCGGCTTCTGCTCTACGACCTGGCCCGTCCTAGGGTCGAGGCGGGATATGAGCTCTGTCATCTGTACGGGCACGGTCGCCGTGTGTATGTGCATGACCGGCGTGTATCCGGGCCCTATGGCGGTGGGGTGCCACAGGACAATCACGCGTGCCACCATTTCCTCGGCCACGGTCGGCGGGTTCTGGACGTGTCCAAGCACGTCGCCCCTCTTCACGTCGTCCTTGGAAATGCCCCTAATGTTGACGCCCACGTTGTCGCCCGGCTTCGCCTCCTCGAGCTTCATGTGGTGCGTCTCTATGCTCCTCACGTCGCCGACCTTGGTGGGCGGGAGTATCACTATCTTGTCGCCGGCCTTGAGGACCCCGGTCTCGACCCTGCCGACAACAACTGTACCGGCGCCTGTGACCGAGAACACGTCCTGTATGGGCATGCGGAGCGGCTTGTCTACCGGTCTCGGAGGCGGCTCCACCGCGTCCAACGCCTCTAGGACTGTGGGGCCGTTGTACCACGCCATGTTCTGGCTCCTCACCCTCACGTTGTCTCCCTTGGCGGCCGACACGGGGATAAACGGTATTTTGGTGGGGTCGTAGCCGAGCAACTTGAGCAGCTTAGACACCTCGGCCTTTATCTGTTCGAACCGCTTCTGGTCATAGTTCACGACGTCCATCTTGTTTACTGCCACCACCACCTGCTGGACACCCAGGGTCCTCACGAGGAACAGGTGCTCCCTGCCCTGTCCCTGCGGCCCTATCCCGGTCTCGAACTCGCCCGGCCTTGCAGATACCACGAAGAGGGCTGCATCGGCCTGGGACGCGCCCACTATCATGTTCTTGACGAAGTCTCTGTGCCCCGGCAGGTCTATAATGGTTACGAAGTACTTCTGCGTCTCGAAGCCGACGTGCGTCGCCTCGATGGTGACGCCCCTTTCCCTCTCCTCCTTGAAGCGGTCGAGGATCCACGCGAAGGCGAAGTCCTCCTTGCCCATCTTCTTGGCCATCTCCTCGATCTCCTTGAATTGCTTCTCGTCGACGTATCCCGTTTCGTATAGCAGTCGCCCAACCAGCGTGGATTTGCCATGGTCCACGTGGCCGATAACGGCTAGGTTTATGTGAGGCTTCTGAAGCGCCGACTGCTTTGGTGGAAGGACTATCGACGGCATAAGCTCCCTTATGGTACTATTTTTAAATTATTCGGGACTTAAATTTTAATATTGCGCTTTTGGGTCCCACCATGGTCAGGCCAGCGTACAGGTCGCGGAGCCTCAGGAGGGCGAAGGTACGTACGCCGGGCGGCGACGTCCACACGCACTACTGGAAGAGGTTTGCTGGTGTTCCCCGCTGCGCGTTGAGCGGAGCCATCCTCCAGGGAATGGACCAGAGGCGCGTAAAGACGAGGCACGCCCGCATAAGGCCCGTGTCGAGGCCCTATGGTGGATACATATCGCATAGGGTCCTTTCTAGGGCTATCAAGCTGGCGGTCCGCCTCGGTTAATCGTGCCGGTCATCGCCATATCGGGGCAGGCGGGCAGCGGCAAGACCACGGTCGCCAAGGCCATAGCGGAGAGGCTCGGCCTCAAGCTGGTGTCGGCTGGACGCCTCTTCAGGCGGTTGGCCGAGGAGAGGGGGATGGGGCTGGTGGACTTCCACACGCTTGCGGAGAAGGACCTCGATATAGATAGGAGGCTCGATGGGCTGGTCAGGGACGAGGCTGTCGCGGGGGACGTGGTGGTCGAGGGGCACGTGGCTGCATGGATTGTGCGGGACGTGGCCGATGTGGCGCTCTACCTTAAGGCCGACGTGTCCGAAAGGGCCAGACGCGTGGCGCTGCGCGACGGAAAGCCCGTGGACGTTGCGCTCCGCGAGATAGTGGAGAGGGAGAGCTCCAACAAGAAGCGGTACTATGAATTGTACCGTGTGGACGTTGAGAGGGACCTCCACGTCTTTGACCTCGTCATAGACACCACGTACATAGACGCGGATACGGCGTGCAGCGTGGCCCTAACGTACGTCGAGGGGGTCCTGAGGGGGAGGGGCCTCCTACGCGGGCGCTACAATCTTTAAAAAGGGCCTGGGGAAGACCTTCTATGCCCAAGGTTCTTGACATTGGTCGCGTCGTGGTCAAGACCCTGGGGAGGGAAGCGGGCAGGAAGGCTGTGATAGTGGACATAATAGACGGCAATTTCGTCCTCATAACCGGGCCCAAATCGGTTACTGGGGTCAAGAGGAGGAGGGTGAACGTGGGCCACATAGAGCCGACGGAACATAGGCTGGACGTCTCGAGGGGGGCAAGCGATGAGGAGGTCGAGGAGGCCATAAGGAGGGCCGGCCTCGAGGACTACATGAGGGAGAAGGTAAGGCCCCGCCTCCTTCTGGTGACCAGGGAGCACCTGAGTCCGTGAGCTTCTGCGGCCAGCGAAGGACATTTGTAAGGATAGACGAGGGGACTAATCCCGAGTGGGGGACGGCCCCCGACAAGAGGCCCATAGAGACATATGTAAGGTACGGATTCGTGATACTCGACAAGCCCAGGGGCCCCACGAGCCACGAGACGGTGGCCTGGCTCAAGAGGCTTGTGGGCCTAGAAAGGGCGGGCCATGCAGGCACGTTGGATCCCGGCGTCTCCGGCGTGCTTCCCGTGGCCTTGGGGGAGGGGACCAAGGTGCTTCAGGCGATTACGAGGGCCGACAAGGTCTATGTGGCCGTCATGAAGCTTCACGAGGACGTGGCCGAGGATAGGATCAGGGAGGTCTTCGCGGAGTTCACGGGCAGGATTTACCAGAGGCCGCCCATGAGGAGCGCCGTCAAGAGGCAGCTCAGGGAGAAGCACGTGTACTCGCTTGAGCTGCTCGAGAAGTCCGGCAAGTACGTCCTTATGCGTGCCCACGTGGAGTCCGGCACGTACATCAGGAAGCTGGTCCACGACATTGGGGAGGTCCTCGGCGTGGGGGCCAACATGAGGGAGCTCAGGAGGGTAAGGGTCGCGTGCTTCGACGAGGAGGAGTCGGTCACGTTGCACGACGTCAACGATGCCCTGTACATCTGGAGGAACTACGACGACGAGTCCCTCCTGAGGTCGGTGGTGAGGCCCATAGAGGAGATCACGCGCCACCTGCCAAAGGTCTGGATAAGGGACACTTCAGTGGACGCCGTCTGCCATGGGGCCCCCCTTGCTGCGCCCGGCATAGCCAAGGTCGAGGAGGGGATCACGCGCGACGCGCTGGTAGCCATCATGTCCTTGAAGGGGGAGCTGGTGGCCCTGGGCAGGGCGCTCATGGACACACAGGCCATGTTGAATGTGTCCAGGGGAATAGCGGTCAAGACCACAAGGGTTCTGATGAGGCCGGGCACGTATCCTGCGTACTGGAAAAAGAGGTCGGCCCGGGCCTAGGGCGACGTTAATTATAAAGTTGCTGCGGCATATTTGCCCGTGATGGCGGACCTCGAGCTGCTGTGGGACAGGGGCACGGTGCTTGTTAGGGGCAAGGTCCCCCCACAGTTGGCGGGCTCCTCGCTTGTGAGGTACGATGGAAGGGTGGGTGCGTACAGGGCCCACGGATACAATTACCACAGGATCCGGGCCGTCCTGGACGCTGCCGGGGCTAGGTACGTCGACAGGGTGTGGGAGCGCGTGCCCCGTTGTAGGCCTGCCGGGGCCAGGCCCCAGTTGAGGCCGTACCAGGAGGAGGCCCTTTCCAGGTGGGCCGAGAAGGGTAGGGGCGTCGTCGTGCTCCCCACTGGCGCCGGCAAGACCGTGTTGGCCATAGCGGCGATAATCGAGGTTGGCATGCCGACGCTTGTGGTGGTCCCCACGGTGGAGCTCGTGGGGCAGTGGAGGGCCAGGCTGACGAGGCACCTGAACGTGCGTGTGGGCGCGTATTACGGGGACGAAAAGGAGGAGGGCTGCGTCACCGTGATCACGTACGACTCCGCCTACCTTGCCATAGAGTCCATTGGGGACAGGTACCCGTTTCTAGTGTTCGACGAGGTGCATCACCTTCCCAGCCCCGGCTATAGGCAGATAGCCGAGCTGTCCCCCGCATACTATAGGCTTGGCCTAACCGCTACTCCGGAGAGGTCCGACGGGAGGCACGTGGACCTGGCCGTGCTGGTGGGCCCCACTGTGTACAGGATGTCGGTGTCCGAGGCGGCGGGAAGGTACCTCGCAGAGTACGACATAGACGTGGTCAAGGTGGACCTAACAGACGAGGAGCGGCGTAGGTACAGGGAGCTGATGGCGACGTACCGGGACTACATCAGGAAGAGGGGAATACGGTTGTCCTCGCCCGCGGACTTCGAGAGGCTGGTCCTCATGTCTGGGAGGGACCCCGAGGCTCGGAGGGCCCTGGACGCGTGGAGGGAAGCGCGGCGCATAATGATGGAGAGCCTGGCCAAGGTCGACGCGGTAGGCCGCATATTGGCGTCCCATCCCGGGGAGAAGGCCATAATATTCACCGAGTACGCGTCCCTGGCCCGCCAAGTCTCGCGTAGGTACCTCATTCCAGAGGTCACGTATGACACGCCGAAACAGGAAAGGGAGCTGGTCCTCGCCATGTTCAGGAGGGGCGAGGTCAAGGCCATAGTGACGGGCAAGGTGCTGGACGAGGGGATAGACGTACCGGATGTGGGCCTAGTCATAATATTGGGGGGCACGTCCACCAGCAGACAGTTCGTCCAGCGAATGGGGAGGGCACTTAGGCTGAAGGCCGATAGGGCAAAAATATACGAGGTGGTGACGCGGGGAACCGCCGAGATGGACATCTCCAGGCGCAGGAGGCGCGGCGTCTGAAGGGCGGCGTGGACAGGGCCCGCGAAGGGGGCCCGGCACCACCACAAAGGGGATGTGCCCCTAAGGGGCACCGCTGGCGCCTGTCTGTGGCGGGCCCAGCGCCGCGCCACAAAATATTAAATCTTTGGGCAGTATTGCAATTGGCCCCGGTAGCTCAGTCCGGCAGAGCGGCGGGCTGCAGTGGAATCGTGGGTACCCGTAGGGGCTGGAGCCGCGGACGTCCCGGGAGGGGAATGCCCGGGAATTCAAATCCCGGCCGGGGCTCCATTTCTCGTAATGTCACGTCGATGGGCCGGCGAAAAAATGGGGGTTACTGTCGTTCCCTTATACGGGCCAGTTTCCTTAATTCTCTTTCCGCGGCCCTGGCCTTACCGGTGCCTAGCCAGCGCCTTAGGTATTCCTCGACCCGATCCAGTAGTCCGGGGTCCCGCTGGGCGGCCCACCCTACGAGCCTCCGCGTGTCTGTGTTAGACAGATATATGCGCCGGTCCCTGCCACGCACACGCGGAGAAAGGCCGAGCCCCCTAACAGCCTCAGCAGCCCCAGCCACGCGGGTCTCAGCGCGCAGGCCATTGCCATGCAGGTGGAGACCCCACCTGTACCCGTCCACCACTATGGCTGGGGCCTCGGTGTAATGTATAGGCTCGGCCACCGCCTTAAGGCGTTCCCACTTACCGAAACGCGTCACGTCGAGGAGCTCATGCAATGGTGGCTGTGTGTTGTCTATCATCCAACCGCTTTACGCCAAGCCGCCTCTATGGTCCGGTGGAGATGGGATCCTGCAAAGCGGCAGTTGGCACGCTGGGCGGTCTGTTCCTGAAGGTTTTGGGGCCCACCGCCAATCCAACAAAGTAATTAAGTGGTTCTTCACTATCGTACATGCGTGGGGTAGCAATTGTGGGCGTGGGCATCTCGAGGTTCGGCAAGCGGTCGGACGTGTCGTTCCCCGAGCTTGCCTGGGAGGCCGTGAAGGAGGCCCTGGACGACGCGCGCATAGGCCAGAACGACGTGGACTTCTTCGTTGTGTCCAGTGCCGGTATAGGCAGCGCCGAGCCCCTCCCGGCGGTGGTGGTCGGGGAGTACTGCGGCCTCAATCCAAGGGGCACGATGCGCGTAGAGGCCGCCTGCGCCTCCGGCAGCGCGGGGATATACAACGCGTACATGGCCATTGCATCGGGCCAGGCGGACACGGCCTTGGTCATCGGCATAGAGAAGATGAACGAGCTGCCCACGCCGCTCGTGGTGGAGCTCATTGGGAGGGCCGGCAACTACTTCTGGGAGTTCGAGAACTTCGGGCTGACCTTTCCGGGGTACTACGCCCTGTACGCCACAGCATACATGGAGAGGTACGGGGCCACCGAGGAGGACCTATGTGCGGTGGCCGTGAAGAACCACTACTACGGGTCTGCGAACCCCAAGGCCCAGTTCCAGAACAGGATTACGGTGGAGGAGTGCATGTCGTCGAGGTACGTGGCCAGGCCGGTCAAGCTGCTGGACAGTTCGCCCATAACCGACGGCGCGGCGGCAGTCGTGCTGGCCTCGGAGGAACATGCACGCAAGTTGACGGACACGCCGGTATGGGTAAGGGCCGTAGGCGCGGCGAGCGGGACGGCCAACCTCAGCAGGAGGCCCGACTTCGTCGGCCTGGAGGCGGCGTACGTGGCGGCGGCCCGCGCGTATGGTAGGCTGGGCATAGAGCATGGGGAGGCCTGGAGGTACTTCGACGTTGCCGACGTACACGACTGCTTCACCATAGCCGAGGTCATGGCCTACGAGGACCTCGGCTTCGCGGGGAGGGGCCAAGGCGTCCAACTGATAAGGGAGGAGCAGACGTACAAGGGGGGAAGGATCCCCGTCAACCTTGACGGAGGACTGAAGGCCAAGGGGCACCCAATTGGGGCCACGGGAGTGGGCATGGCCGTGGAGGCCGTGAAGCAGCTGCAACAACGCGCCGAGGGGGCCAGACAAGCGGACATACACGTGGGGTGGGCCCTCGCACACAACGTGGGGGGCACCGGCCACTACGCCTACGTGACGGCGTACTCCCTTGACAGGGACGCAAGGCCGACGCCGAAGCCCAAGAGATGAGGCGGCCGTATGCCCCATCAACGTCGACTCGTACTACGTGACCCGTCATGGTCCCCAGGAGGGCGCTTCCCCTAGAGAGACTATACGTATTTCCGCCGGGGCGGGGCCCCGAGTGGGGTTCCGGGGGAATATACGGGCTGAGATACCACAAGGACGCGCTCCTGTTCACCCTCGCCTTCGAGGCCGAGGTACACATATATAACTACGACGTGGACATGACGTACGCCTTCGACCACGTCGGGGACCCTCCCCGCTCTGGGGGCGACACATACGACGCGGCTACGACTGTCGACGGGCAGATTTTCTTTGGGGGCTGGGTGCACGCGCCCTACGCGTACGCCAGGACGGGCCCCTACAGGGGGCGGGTGTCCTTTAGGAACAAGTACAGCCACGTCCACGTGTACGACGTGTATAGGGACGAGGTAAGGTTGGTATGGGCCGAAGGCCTCGGCGACGAGGAGAGGTGGGCCGGCGAGGTGAGCGAGATCCTGTACAATCCCGTGGACAACGCGCTCCTGGTGGCGCGGGGAGACGGACATGCGGGGCTGGGCGTGTACCGCGTCGACCTTGAGGGCAGGGCCGAGCGGCTCATGGAGCGGCGCGTTCTCAAGGGGACCACACTCTCCGATATGGCATGCTTCAACGTGCTTAACGATGGGTTGGAGGCCGTGGAACTGGCATGCATGGATATGCATGACGGTAGGTGGTTGTCCTATCCGCTACCCAGCAGCGCCGTGGACGGGCACCCCATAGCGGCCCCGAGGGCGGGTCCCCTGGCCACGACTCACAACAGGGCGCTGGCCTTCATGAGGGGCGGCGTGGCCGTCCTGGGGCCCCATGGAGCCTATACCGTGCGCCTCATGGACTTCGGGAGGGCCAGGTACGGCCCAATACGGACGAGGGCCATCCCCCTTGCCGGCGGCGTGCTGGCCCCGTTCAACGCGGCCCCCGAGGCAAGCCTGGCGGACCCCTCCCCGCCGGGCCCCACGGCGCTGGCCTTCATAGCGCCGCCCATGGTCAGGCTGGTGGCCGCCTTTGGGGCCAGGGTGACCAGCGGCGATGCGGCTGGCCCCCACGTGCTCCTCGCAACCAACACGGCCAGCAACCTGGAGGGGGACGAGGCGTGCTATATGGACAACGGGTACCGGTCCATAGTGGCGGTGGGACAGTGGGAGCTCCTCAACGGCGTTGCACGGGCCCACTTCGTGGTGAGGGGGAGCGACGTCGGCGATGCGGCATGGGGCGGCATTCCCGTGGCTGGCCAGAGGAGGGCCGTCCTGGTGGCCCGTCTGACCAGGGACAACGTGCTTGAGACGTACGAGTACTCCCTGTCGCCTGATGAGGCCGCGCGGGACAGGCACAGGCTCCCCGCCGGCAGGACCGTGATAGACCTGAAGGCCTACAGCGGCATAGTGTCGTTCCGCTTGACCGAGCTGGATCCAGGCGCTGTGATGGAGATAGCCTTAGAGTAGCCCCTGTTACTTGGACCGAAGTAATACATGTAGAAAGAAGCCTCGAAATGTACTCGATGGCCCTGACCTTTGGGACCCCCGTGACCATGGTCGTTGGACTGATCGTTAGCGCGGCTTCAATCATATCAGCATAATAGTTGAGGTGGTGGACACGGTGACCGCCCTAGGGATAAAGGGGGCAGCGGTGCACGGCGATGTTGTGGCGCACCTCAGGAAAAAGGCCGAGGGTGACGTCGCGGCGGCCCTCTCCAAGGCGAGGGCCGAGGGGGTAGCCGCGCGCTCGGAGATACTTGAAGGTGACCTTGCCCACGCCATAGTGGAGTACGCCGACAAGATTGACGCGGGCCTCATTGTCACCGGTAGCAGGGGCCTCTCAACGTTGAAGAGGGCGTTCCTGGGCAGCGTCTCCATGGGCATAGCCACACTTAGTAAGAGGCCCGTGCTAATAGTCAAGTAGTCCTACCCCCAGCGGATCCGAGTCGCTGGGCCCACTCTCTTACCTTCGCGGAGATGTGCCGCACGTCGCGTTCTACGTCCCTCAACTCGGCGTACCTGCTTACAACCCCCTCCGCGTCCAGGCCATTGTACTGGAACTCATGGAGGTTGAGGGCCATGTCAGTGAGGTATATGACCTCCCACCCGTATACGTCGACAAGCGCCTCAGCCACAGAGCGCAGTCTTCCCGTGGGCATCACAGCGATTATCCAGTCAGCCCTGCTACGCCTTTTCCCAAGCCTATCAACCACCCTGCCGGGGAAACGCGTATCGACGAGCCCCCTATTGAGGCCGGCCGCCGCAGCCACCACCGCCTTCCATGCCTGGAAGGCCTTCCCAGCCGCGTTCCTGAGGAGGCCCTCCTCTAGGAACCGTTCGGCCAGCTCGGCCTCCTTTACCGCCTCCTCGAGCCTCAGCTCCACGTAACGTTTCAGGTCACGCCAAGGGGGGACAAGGCCCGTCTCCACTTGAGATGTCCGGGAAGAAAATTATAAAATGTGGGGAAAAAAGGCGCGGTTTATTTAGGCCCCTTACAACTCTATTCCAAGCCTCTTGGCGACCCTCCTTAGGTCGTCCCCAGATAGGCCCGGCGCGTACTCCTCTGGTATCTCGGGGAGGTCCAGGTACTCGCCTCCCTCGGGCGGTCCCTCGTGTACGGTCAGGGGCTGGCCGTCGGCCGGATGCGTGCCGCGCCAAATCCTCTCCAGGTCCTTATAGTCGTTGGGGCTGAACCGGTACAACGTGCGGTGCGACCCCATCTTCATGTACTTGGCCGCCTCAGGGAACTTGGAGTCCTCTATGTTGGGTATGGGCAGCATGCGCCAAACCTCGACGCCGGTGAGCTCCTCGAGCGCCTTCCCGTACGCCAAGGCGTGTACCCCGCCCCTAGTCAGAAGGTACCCAACGGCCTCCCTGGCCGTCGGGTGGTCCACCATCTCGTACACCCTTATCTTGGCGAGGCGCGCCCCCACCTCCAAGAAGAAGTTGTGGAGCATGTCGAGGACCAGGTTGCCGCTGGCGAATATGTAGTCCCCGCGCCACGACGCGCCGTGGGAGTCCATGGGGTACGCGCCCAGCCCCGTGTTGATCGCGTGGTACGTGTTCCTTGCGTCCTTGAGGGGCTTGAGGGGGGTCTGCTCAGGCGGCACGTTCTTCGTGGAGCCTGTGTACAGGGCGTTGACCGCCGCCGAAATCAGCTCTATGTGGCCGAGCTCCTCTGTGGCTATGTTGGCCACCAGGTCCCTGAAGGGCTTTATCACCGGGTTCTTGTACATGCGGAAGTTGAAGGACTGGTAGGTGTACGTCATGAGCGTGCTCATCTCGCCGAACCTTCCCCCTAGCAGCTCCTGGAGCGCAGCGGCGGAGTTGGGATCGGGCTCCTTGGGGTACGGCAGCTGTACCTGGAGCCTGTCTATCCGCAGGTACATGGCCCTACCTTTTTTCCCCTTTATAACCATTAACTTTGTTAAATGGCTAACCCTAAAGGCCACACGTGTTGCGGGTCCCTCGTTTTCCAGCTAAGTGCAACGCCCCCTACGTCTCGGAACGCCTCGGCGTTTGTTAACGTGGTTAATAAATAGAGACAGTTTTTATTTCTATATCGAAGTTATATAGCGCTCTCTGCGGCCGTAAAGGTAATAGTACCCGCGCCTCCCAGCCGCATGCACGTGAAGGTGGTCATGGAGCTGCCCGGCATAGAGCTGGGCCACGTGAACGTGTACATGGTGAGGGGGGAGGACGGCGTGGGAATGGTGGACGCCGGCATGGCGGATTTCAGGAACGTGAGGCTCCTCCTCAGGGCCCTCAAATCGGTGGGGGTCTCGCCGGGCTCCATCGAGAGCGTCGTTGTTACGCATTTCCACGTCGACCACATAACCATGGCCGTGGCCATCAACGACATGGCTTCCCCGGACCTCTACATGGGGGAAAGGGACTTGAAGATACTGCACGGCATAGAGGACTTCTTCCGCGGCCTGCTGGACCTGCTGAGGGCATGCGGCGCGCAGAGGGAGCTCGTGGACGGCATAGCGTCGAGGCACCCCCTCATGAGGGCCCTCGAGCACTACAGGGAGCTGTCCGAGATGCCGTGGAGGCCCCTCCGGGACGGCGATGCCGTGAAGGTCGGGGGGACGCGGCTCACGGCCCTGGAGGTCCCGGGGCACACCCCCGGCCACGTAGCCCTTCTGGGGGGCAAGGCGCTGTATTCCGGGGACCACGTCCTCCCACGCATAACCCCCAACGTGTTCCAGTATCCCCTGCCCGGGTACAACGCCCTTGGCAGCTACCTTGCGAGCCTGGAAAGGCTGGCGGGGATGGGGCTGGACGTTATATATCCCGCCCATGGGGACGACATAGTTTCGCCCGGCGCGAGGATAGCAGAGCTACTCGCCCACCACAGGGAGAGGATGGCCGAGGTGCTGGGCGCTATTGGGGACTGGGCAACCGTTGTGGAGGTCGCGAGGAGGATCAGGTGGAGCGTCGACGTGCCCTTCGAGCTCATGGGCCCCGTCAACCAGTTCTTCGCCATAGGCGAGACTCTTGCCCACTTGACCCACCTGGAGGAGATGGGGCTGGCCCGGTCGCGGACTGACCGCGGCGTGATGTACTGGAGGAGGGCCTAGGCCCCCACGGCCAGGGCCGCGGCCGCTAGGTATGCCAGGGTGGCCCCCACGAACACGGCGTCCGTCCTGCCAGCCCTGACCTCACGCCAGTAGGTCCTGTGGGGACTGTTGAAGCCCCTCATCTCGAGGACGAAGGCGAGGGTCTCGGCCCTCAGCGCCCCCAGCCTAAGCAGCGACACAGCCACTAGGTGCAGCCGCCTCAGGTAGTCGGCCCACCCCCTCACAAGTCCCCTGGCCCTGTACGCGTCCACGACGTCCCTGGCCCTGTAAAGGAGGTAGTACAGCGTGTTGTACGCTAGGCCCGCCATAAGCGCAAAGGCGGGCGACACCCTGTACAGCGAGTACACTACGTCGTCCGGGTTAGTCGTGTACGCGACCATGGCGGAAAGCGATAGGAGGAGCACGAGCATCGTGAGCGTGTATGCGAACACGGCCACGGGCTCCCCTCCCCTTATCCACGCCACGAGCGCGTTTGTCGTGGGCAGCCCCACCAGCAGTGGGGCTAGGGGCGCCACGTCGCGTAGGGCTCTGCGGGGAACGCCCCCCAACGCGTCCACAGACGCAACGTACAGAAGCACCAGCGCCGAGAAGTACACGTCGCGGATCATAGTTGTGGTCACCGCGATGCTCATCAACACCGCAAGCTTGCCCAGGGGGGTCGACTTTAGCAGGAATCCCCTCATGGCTACTGGGAAAGGTAGCGCATGGCGTCGCCGGCATTCACCTCCGCCAACGCGCCCCCGTCCACCCTGGTGAAGCGGCTGCAAGCCTCCGCGGCCAGGTCGGGGTCGTGGGTCACCACGACAATCGCGGTGCCCCTGCCCGCGGCCTCCCTGATGAGGCTCGCCATAAGCGACGTGTAGCGGTCGTCCAGATCGTTCGTGGGCTCGTCCAGCACCACGACGCCGAGGCCGGAGGCCATGATGGCGGTTACTGCGGCCAGCCTCCTGAGGCCCCTGTTCAGCGCGTATATGGGCGTATCGGCGTGCTTCTCGAAGGCCTGTGCCAGGCGGGGCACCCCAAGCGCCTTGGCTTCCTCCCTAATGGTGGTGCCTATGAACGCCAGGTCAGGGGTCTGCGGGACGTACGCGCGCGGCCCCCTGGAAACGACGGTGCCCCTCCGCGGCTTGACGAGGCCCGCCAGCGCCTTTCCCAGGGTAGTTTTGCCGGAGCCGTTGGGCCCAACCACGCACACCACCTCCCCGCTCCCCACCTCGAGGTCGACCCCGCTGAGCACGTTCCTGTCGCCGTACGCCAGCGCGAGGCCCCGCGCCCTCACCTCGCCCTCAACCGTCCTGGGCTCCGGCAGCTCCACGTGGTCCTGGGGAGAGCCAAGCGTCACAGCGTTGTTGGCCGCGTACCGCCTTTTGGGCGTGGTGTAGACGACGGTCCTACAGCTTTCGATCATCGCGCTGAGGATGGTCCTCAGCTGTCCCCTGATTTCCGGGTCGAGGTCCATGTAGGGCATGTCCAGCAACACGCGCGGCGTCCCGGCGGCCAGGGCGACGGCCAGCGCCAGCCGCCTTTTCTGGCCCCCGCTAAGGGAGTGTACGGGGTCCCAGGCCCTGTCCGAAAGCCCGACCGTCCTCAGGGCGTCGAACACGCGGTCCCGTATCTCCTGGGGCGCGACGCCCTCCTCCTCCAGCATGTACGCCACCTCGTCGGCCACGGTGAACCTCACGAAGAAGTCGTCGGGGTTTTCGGGGACCAGCAACGCGCGTCGGGAGGCCAGCTGGCGGAGCAGGGCCGTCTTCCCGCTCCCGTTGGGCCCGAAGATCGCTATGGGTTCCCCCTCACAGGGCTCCCGCAAGTCTCGCCCTGTCGACGACATACTTGACAAGCAGGCCGGCCACCGTTATCCCGCTGGCAACCATGGTGGCGATTATGGCAAGGTGCAGCTCCAGGGGGTAGCCCGGGTCCCTACATGCCGGGTAGAAGGGGGACACCAGGCAGTCCCATGGATACGCGGCGAGCACGGGCAGTGCTCCCGCAAGCGCCATGGTGCCGTACCCCCAGTTCCTGTACCTGCGCAACGCGAAGGCGAGCTCGCTCATGGCCCCCTGCGCCGGCCCATAGTAGAACAGCATCCAGGAGTATTGGCTGAGCATGAGCAGCTCCACTATGGCCCCCAGGGTCTCGCCCAAAAACGCCGCGCCGGGCCTCCTCACTATGTACCCCACCAGGGTCCCCCCCACGAACCAGAACCCATATATCGCCGCAATGCCGAGGTGCCCAAAGGGGGCCACCAGCGCCACAAGGACATGGGAGGTAACTGTAAATATGATGCCCGCAACCACCGAGAAGACCGCTATGTAGGCTATGTGCCTGGCCCCCATTGTCCCACTCAAGGCCATGTCCCCACGATCCCTCGCAAATAAAAAGATTTCCAGAGGACCAATAAGTATGTTATTGGAACGGGAAAAATAAACGTCTACTAAATTTATGCGTAGTCCCATGGAGGACGGTGAGGGCCAATCTGCTGGAACTACTAGGGGCCGACATCGGCCACCTCGGCGAACTGGCGCTTGCCGAGCTGCTCCCAGGCGCGGCCAGGGGGAGGTGGACCGCCGTAGTGGCCGAGGCATACCTCACGCATGTACACGTCGAGGCGGGACCGCCGGCTGGCCAACCCGACGTAGAGCCCCCCCTCGGCAAATGCGTCACTGCCCCCCTCCCCACGTTCTGGCCCATACACCGTTCATGGGTCGTGCCGGCATATTGTGGGGACTGGTCCGGCGTGTTCCTGAACCCCCCAAAGAAGCTCCTACACAGGGACGAGCGGGCTGAGGTGGGACGCTACCTGGCCAGCGTCCTCCTGGCCTCGCTCAGATTGTTCTTCGAGGCGGGCGACGCCGGTGGGATACGCGGCCTCGAGTACCTGAGGCCCCCTGAACTCGAGCTAGGGGTCCGGATAGGCGCCATGCTGCGCGACGCCGATCCCTCCCTGGTCAAGGCAGTCCTCGACACGATACACCAGGTGGACCTGCTCTACTGGGAGGACGGCAAGATATACCATGTGGAGGTCAAGACCACGCTCAAGTCCCTGCCCGAAAGAGTCGAGAAAAAGAAGATGGTTCTGAGGAGCAGGGACAGGGTGCTCAGGATGGTGGGAATGGAGCCGCTGATGGCCGTAGTGGTACCAAGGGAGAACTGGGAAATAGAGGTCGCCATTGAGCCGGTCCGGGGACCCATAGGAACACAAAACGCATATTTGGGCACATATAACAACGCTCAGTAGAACGGCCGCCCGAGGTAGTTGCCTCCCCGCCCCCAAGGGTCGCTTGGAGGCGGCGGAGGTCTACCCCGGACGGCGACCATAATAGTTCCCACAAATTTAACAGAGACGTTTTTCCACGGATAATACAGAGATTATTTTCTTATATTGTTCTTATATGTATGGGGTCCTACTCGGGGGCGCTGGCTGCTGCCCATTTGAGCATTTCTGTTATGGCTTTGACTTTGTCTGGCCAGTCTGGGTAGGTTTGTTTGTATGTGTTGATTTGGGCTTTCATTGTGGGGGCGTAGTTGGGTGGGTCTTGTAGGAATTGGGCTATGAGTTGTGCTGC
>WANN01000033.1 GCA_015521775.1 Thermoproteaceae archaeon | reverse complement strand
GGGTATTGGGTTGTCGGCGTAGAGCTTTACGTACAGAGACCCGCCCCCCACATACACCTTGACATACCTCACAGAAACACCATACCTCCTAACAACCAAAAGAACACCCTCCCTAACACCCCCAACCATGACAAAGAACCGGCAAAAACATAAAAAGATAGCCGGAGCCCGTAGGGGGCCGACGATGGGGTCCGACCCGAGGCCAGATAACCAGCACGATGGGCCTTATAGCGATGTGAGGCCGTAGGGTCCCGTGGATCCGCCCCATAGATGTTGAGGAGGGCTTGGTGGGGCCGCCGGGATTTGAATTCCCGGGCGTCGCCTCCCGGGATCACGCGGGTCCCCGCGCCGTCGGCGACCCGAGCCGCGCAGCCTACCAGGCTAGCCTACGGCCCCAGGAGGTGGTGGGGGCCTCCCTTTATATGTATTCTGGCTGGGTCTGCGTGGCGACAGGCACGTAAGCTAGTTACGTATGGGGATCATCGTCGCCCATGTTCCTGTATACCAGGTACTGGGCCGAGGGGCAGGCGCGTGAACAGAGGAGGCAATGTATGCACTTGTCCGTGTCCACTGCGAAGTGTCTGTCCGGCCCAGTCCTCACTAAGGCGCCTGTAGGGCACCACTGTACGCACAGGTCGCAGTTGCCGCATATCGCGGACCTGGCGATGACCGCTGCCGCCTCCGTTACGGCCCTCTCGTCCCCAGCCAAAACGTATCTGTGTCCGTCGCCCGTAACGGCTACACGCCCATATCTGCCCTCCACCCTGAGCGTGTCCTCCCCTGAGACCTTTCCAACCATCGACAGAAGGTGCAACATGGTCTGTCGGTTCGGCTCCATGGATAGGCGCATCTCTACTGTATCGCCCCTTCTGGTAAGCGAGACAGGCAGCTCCCTGCCGTTTTTAAGCCCCTTTACGTACCTGGCCAAGTCGCCGGGTATACCCTTCCTCCACCTCCAAAGGCCAAACCTAATAGCCCTGTCCTCCACGTGTCTCCTGAGGGCTGACTCCATCCTACTCCACACGTCGGGATACTGTTGCGACACTTCCCTAAGCTCGGCCAGCTCGTTGGCCGGACACACGACGCATCCCAACCTGTCGAAGCCCTTCTCGTAGGCCCTGTTGTAGGGCAGGCCCTTCATGAATATGTAGAGCCATACCTCGAGGGCGGTCCAGTCATGTATTGGGGCTACTACCACGACCCCCTTGACCCACCTCGAGGGCGATATCCTCGGCAGTCGGGCCCTGCTCAACGACTCGTACATCCTCTGCCCCACAACGCTTATGGCCCCGTTGGGAAACCTGTTCTTAATGGTCTCCGTTATGGGGCCGAGCTTTATGACCTTACAGCACCACCTGTAGTCACGTGAGGGGGGCCCAAAACGCTCAATGGCGTCCCAGAACCTGTCGCCGGCCGATGCATGGATTATCTCTACCCCGTACCTACTGGAGACGGCCTCCAGGTTCTCGTAGGTCTCCGGCGGCTCGAGACCAGTATCGTTGAAGAGCACGTAGAGCTCCCTTCCAAGCGCGTGGGCCAGGTCCAGGGCCACCAGGCTGTCCTTTCCCCCGCTGTACGACACTAGGAGGGGCTTCCTGTACCTGTCGGCCACTTCTCCTAGGAACCTTACCGAGGCTTCGGCCTTCCTCGACATGTGGTCCCTATTGAGCATAACGGCGTCCGTCACGTTGCTGGGCCTCGGCTTAGGGAGCTCCTCGCGCGACTTCCACGACTTGAATACCCTTATCCTCCCCCTGATCCACTTGCCAACGCCCCACCACCTACCGTCCGCGGTGGCCAGCGCCACGTGTCTGTACTTCTCCACAGGCAAACTGGACCTAACTATGTCGCTCCTATGTATATCATATCCGCGGGCCAACTTGGGGAGCGCCACAACCGCGTAGTGGCCAATCCCCTCCTCGACCATATGGGTGACCGCTGCGTAGAGCGGCCTGAACCTCCACGTGCCGGCCTCCACGTCGAAGAACCTGTGGCCAAGTATCCTACCCCTGACAACCACCTCATCGGCCTGGTCAGGATAGCCCGGAATCTTGTTGAGAACCACCACCTCGTCGTTCGGCACGAGCACTTCGGCGAGTTTGGAATCGCCGAACTCGTTGACTATGGCGTCTCTGACCATGTCGAGCTCGCGTTGGAACGCCGGCCTTGCGTCTCCAGGAGCCGTTAAAGGCACATCCACATATGTGCCGCACTTGTCCTGGGCCGGCCTAACGGCCGGTACGTTCAACTCCTCACACCAATACAACCTCGCCCTGAACCAGAACGCCACGCGAAAGAGCCGTGTCCCACATATGACTGTTTCGCTAGCCTAGTTCCCCCTCCTTCTGGACAGCGTAATCGTCCCTCAACACGTAGATGGGCGTGCCCGGGGGGGCCGCGGCCCGGGCAACGCTGAGGAACCTGTCGAGACCTTCACCGGGCCTATAAAAGGGCGACTTGTATTGCGCACCAGCAGCATACTTGTGCCCACCCCCGCCGAGGGCTACGGCCACCTTGGTACAGTCGTAGTTGGTCTCGCGGCGTGCCCCGCAATACAGCCTATAGGTCCTGTAGCCCCTTTTGACCAGTATTAGCACGAGGGCCGCCCCCCTTCTCTCCAGCTCTATAGCGAGCTGTCTGTAAGGTATTGGGAGCCTCCTCGGACTATACAGCACGACGGCCTCCGACACATCCACCTTGGACGCAACGTCCATAACCACTTCAGAAATTTTGAGGCCCCTCTGGGCAAGGCCCATCAACTTGTCGTCCTTAAGCGCATTCAGCCCTTCACGGGCCAGGATGTTCGCTATGTATAATTTTTCGCCGTAACTTGCCGCTCTGACCGCCGCGTCCAGTAGGCGGGCCTCCTCTGTCCTGATGTTTGCGGTGTCCGTTTCGACGGCGATGGCCGCAATGGACTCAGCTATGGGGTCTCCCTCAAGGCCCATGGCTCTGACGGCCAAAATGGCCGCGCAGGGGGCTTCTGCGTCGTAATATTCGCGTTCGGCGCACGGACTGTTGGTCCTGTGATGGTCCGCCCGCACCTTGGCCTTGCCCGGACACGGCAAGTCGGCCACGAAGTCCCACGTAACGAGCCTCACCCAACGCTTCTTGACCTCGCTGGGGGCCGCCAACACGACAGCGCCGTCTGGCCTAGCCCTCAGGAACACCGCCGCCGATCCAACCCCATCGAAGTCGCCTACGTCGCAAAGCGCCAAGGGCCTCCCGGACGCCTTGGCCAGCAGTACAGTCAAGGGTCTCCACATAGTGTTTAAAACCGGCTAATGTAGTATTTATCCGTTGAGGGTTGGATACATAGGCAGGAGGAAAATACTGGAAGTGCTTAGAAGCGTACTGTTCCCAGAGGTGCGTATGTTAAGGGATGGGGAGGAATGCGCGGTCACCATAGTGGACGCCGCAGTCAGGCATGAAGGGGGCATAACAGTGAATTGCGACAACTATTCCTGCATAGTGAGGACCCTTGCAGTACGATTCGCTGCAATGTGCAACGACTTAACTGTGGGCATAGACTTGGGAAAGGCGAGGAACGGCATTGCCGTACTGTGCGACGGGGAACCCTTAATACATGCCACGTTGAACGGCCAGGAGCTAGAGGCTTTTCTCCGGGAGCTCCTAGGCACAGCGAGGGCGCGTATAATCATTGGATCGACGCCTTACGTTGATCCGCGGCGCGAGCTCGACATAATATCCGAGTTGTGCCACAACGTTGTCGACGTGCTTTTCGTGGACGAGGTCAAAGCATCTAGGAGGAGGTATTGGGCCAAGCGCAAGTACCCGCACCTAAGCGAGGACGAGGTTGACGCGTTTATATTTGCGTCGTCCTACGTAAGGGGGCTCAGCGCTAATCCATGTACGCAGAAACGGCCGTGAAGATCAGCGTGTCTAGGGGTCCTCATCGCTCGGCATAGAAGGACGTCATCATGCATGTGCCGCTCTCGCGCCGTTTAAAACGTTGACGAAATGTTAGGACCGTCATGCAGAAGCTCGACCTCAGGTTCGCGGGGAACGACCCCAGGGTTTAAAACGTTGACGAAATGTTAGGGGCCGACACACGCGTATATGGATAATTGCCCGTCTCGTCTTTCTCGTATTTCTTCACCATGTCCCAGACGTTCAACAGCCCTGTCAAAAGGCCGAGGTGTGCCTCAAGGCAGGGAACTAGGCCTTCGGCGGCCACCTCTACGTGTAGGGACAGGCCAGAGGGGCCGACGCCTATACGGGGACGCACACCGTATATGGTGGGGCACTCGTAACCGTACACTTCGCACGCCCTCTTGGAATTAAGCGCAACGACGGTCCAAGTGGACCAAACTACGTCCCCCTTCTCTATGTCTCCCTCTGCGACCCTCCTAGCGGTTTCCTCTCTCAGTTCTATCCGCCCACTGCATTCATACGTGTGCGTCCCCTTCACTATGGGCGGCGGAGGAACGGCGGAGGGGCGAGGCGGATAGGACGGGACAATGGACCGGCCCTTGGCCTTTTCAACAACGCGTAGCTCCTCCAACGTGGCCCCTCGACACAGCGAGGGTATCACCGCTATGGCGGCCCCAAACAATACGTCCATTTCCACGCCTGTCTTGCCCCTTGACGTTCCATATACCCTAAGCCTATCTCCCGACAGCTCGTACCACACGTGGTCTATTGAAATGGGGTGAAGGAAGGGGAGGAAGCGCCAGGCGCTCCTCACATAGGCATCGACGGGCCCAGCGCCCACAATTGACGGGCCGTTTATGCGGGCCTCTGCTATCGCAAGCCTTTCCACGTCGGCCTTGGCCGATATGTCTATGACGGGCACTTTTGACGTGTCGGTGAGCACTAAAAAGCTTGTTGTACGTGGGGCGCGTCCCGGGAACCTTAAAAATTTCCCGGGTAGCCCTGACATGCACGAGGTTCTGCCCGTTAAGCCTTTTGCTGCGATACTCGTAGTAAGCGACACTAGGTTCAGGGAAGTGCTCGAGGGAGGGTCGACCAGCGATGTGAGCGGGCGCATAGCGTACGAAGTGGTCAGAGGTGTGTGGAACGCGTATAGCCCCGTAATAGTGCCCAACCAGAGGGACGTTATTAGGGGAATGCTCTACTACATGCTGGACAAGACGGAGGCCAACGTGGTCATACTCATAGGAGGCACAGGCGCGTCCCCACGCGACGTCACAGTAGACGTGGTCAGAGAGGTTGCTGAAAGGGAGTTGCCGGGTTTCGGCGAGGAGTTCAGGAGGATTTCCTACATGAGGGTGGGCCCATCCGCGTTGTTGAGCAGAGCATCAGCATTTATAATTAGAAACAAAATCGTTTATGTGGTGCCCGGCTCGCCGAACGCCGTCGAGACAGCGCTTAAGGAGCTGATAATCAAGATAACCGAACATGCCCTCAGCGAACTGCAGAGGACATGAGCTTCAAGATACGTTACAGATTATGGGTTGAAAAGGACGGGAAAACGATTATTGGGCCTGGGGCCTACGAGATACTTAAGGAAATAGACGAGACCAAGTCCATCGCCGCTGCGGCCAGGAAGTTGGGCTTCTCGTACAAATTCATATGGTCATACATAAAGAAGATAGAGGAGGAGTTGGGGGAGCCTGTCGTCGAATCGAGGCGGGGAGGCAAGGAGAAGGGGCAGACCGACCTCACGCCCATAGGCAAACAAATGCTCGACGCATATGAACAGATGCTCAAGGAGGTGGAGGGACTTATCGGCAGGTGGGAGATGAGGTTCGCGGCTATGTTGGGAGGCGCCAAGGAGGCGCCCATATACAAGCGTATAATCATCAGGCGGGAGTCCGAGGAGGAGGAACATACGTAGTCCACCACGTTGTTAATGCGTCACTGTAAATGCCGGTTGGCGGGTGCGCCGGCCCCGGCCTCCAGTCTCCAGCGCGGCTCTCTGAGGCTGTTGGCGCGCCTTATTAGGTCCATGAGCCTCTCCTCGTCCCTTGCCCTTATGGCAGGGTAAAGATCCACCACGGGATCTCTGTATAGGCAGGTCTTCAGTTTGCCGTCGCTTGTAAGTCTCATGGTGGTGCACGCTGCACAGAACGTAGGGTTGTTCCAATTCTTCACTATTTCAACGCGAACCCCGTCCACCTCTAGCACGGGCCTATTGTGGAGGTCCCTACGTGTACCCACAAGGCGTGCCCCACGCGTGGCCATCAATAGGTCCACCAACCTATTTACATCTACATACATCTTGTCAAAAATTGTAAGCCCATCGTTCACGGGCATCAACTCTATTATTTGTACGCGGGCCCCCAGTTTAGACGCAAAGTTTATTATATCCGGGACCTCGTCCATGTTTTCCCTGAGTAGGACCACGTTTATCTTGACCTGTAAACCGCTGTCCACTGCCATGTGTATGCCCCTCACCACGCGTTCCAGGGCATCCACGCCCATGATGCGCCTGTACCTGTCCCGCCTCAGGGAATGAAGAGAAACGTTGACCCTCCTAAGTCCAGCATCCGCAAGAGGGCCAGAGAGCCTCTCGAGCAAGAGGCCGTTCGTGGTCATGGATATGTCCTCGGGACCGCACTTGTCGATCTCCCTGACCACCTCCACTATGTCCCTACGCAACAGTGGCTCCCCCCCAGTTATCTTGAAGTCTCCCACCCCCAATTTCCTGAACACCATCGCAGCGAACCCTATGTCCTCAGGGCTCAATACGCCCGACATGGGCCTCTGCCCCTCGAAGTGGCAGAACACGCAGGAAAAGTTGCATACGTCGTTGACGACAACACGCAACTTAAGCAAAGGCCTGCCGAACCGGTCCACTAGCATATCGCCTATGATTATAGTTATTACCTAATAAATATTGGCGAAGGGCCAAGACATAAGAACGGCCCTAAACGCGTCAACGTGTACTACATGTATACATCGCTTGCGGTACTCGCATGTACACAGGCGGCGCTGCAGGGCAGTACGGTTCAGGGACGTATGGCGGCGTTGCTGGTACTTTCATCGCTTCTGGCCATGGCAGACCACCAGGAACTAATAAGGGTGGCAGCGCCAGTTTCCGCGTCGGTGCTAATAATGCGCACCTACCTGCTCGAGGGACGGGAAAGGCTTGTGCGTCCCCTTATGGTATCCATGTCCTTGTTCCAATCGACGTACCTGGCCTATGTAATGGGGTACGTCTACTACCCAGCAGATGCGCTGTCCCTGAGGGCGCTCCTGTCCTCAACGGCGCTGGTGGCGGCGGTGCAGTACGCGGCGCTCATGAGGCCCGAACGCAGTAGAAGGTATAGGCCGGCGCTGGGCTACATGGCCCTCGCAGTCATAGCCACCTCTATAGACGTCACGGCGCTGCCCTTGGCGGTGGCCGAGGCCTTGGTGCTTTCCCGCATGCCGTTGAAAAGGCGCGAAGCGTATTTGCCCGTCCTCTTCGTGCCTGCAGCGGTTCAGGGGGGCACGCTGATTCCTCAGGCGGTATCGGCCTCGGTCCTGCTCCTCTCGAGGCCAGAACAGCTGAGGTACAGGCGGGCGCCCCCACCCTATTCCTGGATAGGCGCATGGATAGGGGGAAGGTTCTTCGGCGTGTCGATACTGGGGATAGGAGGATTTAGTTACGTTATTAGAGCCGTGGACGGTCAGGGAAACGCGTACGCGATCAAGCTGCTCAAGTATAGGGATGAGAGTGGGGCTCCCCTGGCGGAGAGCCCCCACGTGGTCCACGTGTTCAGACAGGAAATGAGCAAGTACCTCCTCATATCTTCTGAACACGTGGTCAAGGTGTTCGAGGTTCACGTGCCTCAGGACAGTAAGCTCCCATACAGGTCGCTTGATGATTATCTGGCCGACCCACCCTACATAGTCATGGAGTTCCTCAGCGGTGGAACCCTGAGACAGCTGCTCAACGAGCTGGGTGCATTGCCTCTGGACAGGTTCGCCGACGTGGCGCTTCAGATAGCGGCCAGCATACGCGATGTCCATAGGGCCGGCCTGGCGCACCTGGACCTCAAGCCGGAAAACATAATGTTCAAGGACAGGGCGAGACGGACCGTCAAGATAGTGGACCTCGGATCGGCGAAGATAGCCATAGGGGGGTCCGTGGTGGCATCACAGCTGTCCCCGGCCTACGCGGCCCCCGAACTGCTCTACGGGGGTAGGGGTACGCCGGAGAGCGACATATACTCCCTGGGCTGCATAATGTACGAAATGCTTACAGGCATAAACCCGCAGCCCTTCGTCATGGGGGGAGAAAAGCCGCCGCATCCCTCGAGGTACAACGGAGCGGTCCCCCCGCATGTGGGCGACATGGTGTTGAGGTGCCTAGACGTAGATCCGAGGTCCAGGCCTACCCTCGATGAGATAATCGACGTCCTCACATCCATCCGCGTGCTCTGATGGCAGAGTAGACCCTGTCTATGGCAAGTATGAACGCCGTGTCCCTCATGGTCACGCCGCGCCCCTCCCTGTACGCCGAGTACACCCTGGCGAACGTGTCCACCATCTGCCCCTCTAACCTGTCCCTGGTCTCCCCCTCTTTCCAGGCTTGCCACTGAAGGTTCTGGAGCCACTCAAGGTAGGACATCACTACTCCTCCCCCATTGGCAAGTATGTCGGGCACCACAGTCACGCCGCGTCCATACAGCACCGCCTCGGCATCAGGCGTCGTGGGTCCGTTTGCCCCCTCTACAACGAGCCTCGCCTTGACCTTGGCCACGTTGTCCAGCCTAATAGTGTTCTCCATGGCGCTGGGCATGAGGACGTCCGCGTCAACGTACAACGAGGCGTCTGGCCCCAGCTTCTCTCCTTTAGGGTAATTCACGACCTTCCCCGTCTCGCGCTTCGCCTTGAGGGCTAGCTCGACGTCTAGCCCGTTGGGATCGTAGACCGTGCCAGACGTATCGCTTATTGCAACGACGCGTGCCCCAAACCTTGCTGACCAGTACGCGGCCCACTGACCGGTATTCCCAAACCCGTGCACGGCTACCCTTAGCCCCTCAAAGCCGCCGAGCTCCCTTTTCGCGGCCTCCCTAGCGGCCACGGCAACGCCGAATCCGGTGGCGTATTCCCTCACAGGGTTGCCCCACAGCTCGGGCGGCTTCGCAGTAAAGGCCGCCGGCACGTTACGGCCCCTGAGAACGCTGTACTCATCTACCATCCAGGCCATTATCTGGGGATTTGTGCCTATGTCCGGGGCAGGTATGTCCTCGTACTCCCCTATAACGCCGCGGATCGCCCTGACGTAGCCCCTCGAAAGCCTCTCCAGTTCCCTCTCCGAGAGTCTCTTTGGGTCTACCCTCACGGCCCCCTTGCCGCCCCCATATGGGAGCCCGTGAAGCGAGTTCTTGAACGTCATTAGCATGGCCAACGCTATGTCGTCTTCAAGAGTGACCTCTGGATGGAACCTGATCCCCCCCTTATAAGGGCCAAGAGCGTTGTTGTGTTGCACCCTGTACCCCTCGAACACCGCCATGCGCCCATCGTCCATGCGCACGGGTATCTGCACCACCACTATTCTCTGTGGTTTGGCCAAGAAGTAGTATAGTTCCTCGGGGAAATTGCCCAGCTCTATGGAACGGCGGAGGATCTTATGGACGTTTTGGAGGAATATCGACATGTGTAGGGACTAGGCCACCTATTTAAGCTCTGTGGACCCGTGTACGGGCGCGATGCTTTAATCTGAAGTGCAACGCGCATACATGTCGTGGAGATGCCCCATATGCGGCACTAACAACGACGCCTCGGAGAAGCGGTGCAAGGTCTGCGGCGCCTACTCCCCAAACGAGCCCACACTTCCACGTTGGGAGGAGACGCGTGGGGGGCAGCCAGCAGCCTACCGCATCGTTATCAGAATAGAGGATGCACCAGTAAGGGAGTTGATAGGGGCTACGTTCACGGTTGACGTGCCCCCAACAGGCGGCGTAATAACGCTGGGCCGTTCAACCGACAACACGATAATTATACCGGATCCAACGGTCTCGCGGAGACACGCAAGAATAGTTGTGGGCAGGAACACGGCGATCCTAGAGGACGTGGGGAGCAGGAACGGGACGTATGTAATCAGCGGCGACAACGAGGTGCGCGTATCGGTCGCCGACATAGGCGACGACACGCTTGTCAGGCTGGGCGCGACCACTGTGTTGAGGATATGGATAAGCCTAAGTAGGGGGGGCGGCGATTAAGGGCCGCTGCATCTGTGCGCCAGCTCAAGGCGCGCCGGGTCCGAGACTATGCTCAGCGGCCCGGCGAAGGAAAACTAAATAAAAGCCGACATGTAGGTGTGGTGGGCCCGTAGCTTAGCCCGGTTAGAGCGCCCAGGGGATTGGCCCGCGCAAGGCTGATAAAGGGCGGAACGCCCCAGCACCCGGGAGGTCCCGGGTTCGAATCCCGGCGGGCCCACCAATAGGCGTGTCACAGCTGCCACTGCACCAATTCCTTTAGCAGTACCCTCGCTGGGCCGGGCTCTATACGTGGGCCGTTACGGCAACTGTGCAAGGTGGATCGCGGGTCCATATCGAAGAGCCAGCGACGTGTGGGGCACGCCTATGTTGGGAACCACAGAGGTTCCCCAGGTGGGCCACTGCCCATAAAGCTTAGGCGCCTAGCGCCGTCTCGCCATCCCTAGCCACAGCGTCACAGGGTAGATTCCCGGCCAGCGCCGCGAGGCGTTAAGGCGGGCCAGCATTACGGCCAGCACAACCGTGGGCGACGCAGCCACATGGAGAACCCCTGTATAGGCACCGTTTAGGACGTGTCGGGGCTCGGAAAAACGCTTGACATGCACCTTCACAGGCGGAATAACTCGGCTATGTTTAGGACGCCTCGGCGTACAGAAAACCATTGTTGAATCATTGTTGCGGTGATACGCATCTATGCCATACTTTTCCCTCTATGAATACCAAAAATATTAAAGCCTGTATCCTCTTAACATAAAGGCAGATTAAGATAAAGTGATATTATAAAAAGTTAATAGAATTAATTGTAGGGGTTGGGGGTAGAGTCAACTTTTAAATAGCATAACTTCCCTAGGGTCTATGAGAAGTATAGTGCTTGCGGTTCTGGCAATATCGCTCGTCATAGGGCTGGCAAATGCGCAGCTTTTTGGCCCCTATGTAGACGAACTGGTCTTTGTAGTTCAGCCAGACGAGTTCAAGGCCGTGCGGGACATCGCGGCCGGCCGCATGCATTTGTGGGCATGGTACATTAGAAGTCCCGATAACCTGGCCTTTGCACGTGAGAACGGGCTCTGGGTGATAAACGTCGCTGGGTGCGGCGTGTATAACCTGCAGATAAATCCGGCCACAACAGAAACCGGGTTCAACCCGTTCACCATCAGGGAGGTCAGGGAGGCCCTTAACTACCTGATAGACCGCAAGTACATCGCTGAGGAGCTCATGCGTGGACTGGGCATACCGCAGTACACGCTGTTCCGCGTCGGCTCGCCTGAGTATGTCAGGTACATAGACCTAATGCTGGCGTACGAGTCCAAGTACGCCTACAACCCTGAGAAGGGCAGGCAGATGATATTTGACGCGCTCAGAAGGGCCGGCGCCGAGTTCCGGGACGGCAAGTGGTACTACCAGGGCGAGCCCATAAGAATCATAATATTCGCCAGGGCTGAGGACGTGAGGAAGGATATAGGCCAGTACCTTGGCAAGATATTGGAGGAGCTTGGCTTCACCGTGGAAGTGCAGGTGCAGCCGGCTGCCAAGGCCGTGCCAGTGGTGTACAGGGGTGATCCGAGGAAGGGCGAGTGGCACATATATACCGAGGGCTGGGCCTTCACCGGTGGCATGACCGCCTACGAGGACGACAACTTCGAGTTCTTCTACGCCTCGGCCTTCAGCGGCACGATACTCAATCCGGAACTGAGCGACTACCCTGAGAGGATGCCCGCAGAGCTGAAGGAGCTTGCCCGTAAGATGACTGGCGGCGAGTACAGGGACGTGTTGGAGAGACGTAACCTAGTGGAGAGGTTGCTCGACTTGACTTTGAGAGAATCCGTGAGGGTGTGGCTCGTCACCCAGAAGTGCCCCATGGCTGCTGCGCCCAACGTGAGGTCCGTCTACGATCTGATGGGCGGCTTCTGGACGCGCTTCACTTTCAGGACGCTGAGGTTCACCGATAGGCCGAGCGGCGGGACCATGGTGATAGGGCTGAGGACGCTCTTCATAGAGCCGTGGAACCCCTACAACAACTGGCTCTACGACCAGCAAGTACTCACCACGATATATGACTTCGGCGTGTGGATAAACCCGCACACGGGCAGGTACACCCCTGTAAGGGCTAGGTTCACGGTGGAGACGGCTGGGCCCGAGGGCAAGCTGGACGTTCCTCCCGACGCCCTTAGGTATGATTTCGAGTCCAAGAAGTGGGTGCCTGTGGGCGAGGGCGTAAAGGCAACAAGCAAAGTGACCTGGGAGATCGCTAAGGGGTACTGGCACTACGCTGCCATAGGCAGAATGATACCGGTAACCTGGGCCGACGTGCTGTACGAATTGACCCACCTCTTTGAGATAGTAAACCCCGACTCGCCCATACATGACCCGGGCGCTGTTACGCCCACAATGGAGGACTTCGTCAACAGGTTCAGGGGCATAAGGCTGGTCGGGGAAACTGAGGACACAATAACTGTCGAGGTGTACATAGACTATTGGCACTTGGACGACACGTTCATAGCAGGGTTCGCCAGCATCACGCCGGCATACCCGTGGGAGCTTTGGTACCTAATGGAGAAGTCCGTTGAGATGAGGAGGTTGGCGTGGGTGGTCGAGACGGCACAGCAGCGGGGCATAGAGACGTTGGACTACGCGAAGGGGCCTGCCCTAGAGGTGTTGAAGGAAGTCATGGACGAGGTCGCCGGCTCCATACCGCCGCAGTTGGAGGGCATAGTGAGCAGGGCCGACGCCGATAATAGGTGGGCGGCTCTGGCCGACTGGTATAACAGGATGGGCCACTTCCTCGTGTCTAACGGCCCGTACTACCTTGACAAGGTGGACACAGCCGCGCTGCAGGTGAGAGTTAAGGCTTTCCGTAACTACCCGTTGCCGGCCAACGCCTTTGACAAGTTCCTTAGGCCCAGGGTGCCCACTGTTGAGATAGCGGACATACCCCCAATAGTGTACAGGGGCCAGCACGCCACCATAACGATATCCGCGATGCTTGAGGGCGAGCCGTACGACGATGTGACGATCAAGTACCGTATAGTGGACGCCGCGGGCAACGTGGTGGCGTCAGGCGACGCGGCTAGGGCCGGCGCCGGGCTCTTTACCATTGAGGTGCCCGCAGATCTGTCGGCAAGGCTGTCCCCAGGCACCTACAGGGTGATCATCGTGGCTGTGGGCAAGGAGGCTGCGGTGCCCATAACCTTGTTCAGGTCCTTCGCCGTTTCAATATCGCCTGAGGAGATCGAGCGGCGGATAGGCGGCGTGGAGGAGAGGCTCAGCGAGAGCATTAGGTCGCTTGAGGAGGCCCTCGGTAGGGCCGTCGGCGACGCGTTCTCGAGGCTTGCCGACGCAATTGAGGGGCTCAAGGGAGACATAGAGAGCGTGGGACAGGGCCTGAGGGACGAGCTGGCCAACGTAAGGAGGGAGGTGACCACAGCCACTAACTCCGTCAACGCGCTTGCGGGCCAACTCACCACGGTCAACGCGCTGGTGATAATAGTGGTGATACTGACGCTGATAAACCTGGCGCTCGCGTTTAGGAGGCCGCGCCAATAGCGTTCCACTCTAAACCAACCTTTTAAACGAGACCCATTTTTATTTTAATGGTAATGCCGATACCCCGTGCCCTCCTCAAAAGGGTGGTCCAACTAGTGGTGGGCCTCATAGTGGCTCTATACCTCACCGTCGTGGTGGCCAACCTTGGGGGGTTTCTGGACGAGCTCCTAAGGGCGCAGATCGAGCAGCAGGTCGCGTTCGAGGTGGCGTCAAGCCCGACGCTTTCTCAGGCGTCTGACGAGGTCAAGAGGGCGTACATAGAGAGGCGCATCGAACAGCTGGAAAAGGCGCTGGGACTGGACAAGCCGTTCTTCCCCGATAGATCGCTCATATACCTCTGGAAGCTCCTCACATTGGACCTTGGCAGGTCCTTCTTCATAACCGCTGCCTCTGGCTCCACCCGCGTGTACGACATAATAATGGAGAGGCTGCCAAACACGGTCCTCCTGATATCGCTCGGCACCGTGCTGAGCGCCCTTGTGGGAATAATGGTGGGCACGTACCTGTCCAAGAAGCCGTTGACTAGGCAGGACAGGGTAGTGGTCCCCTTCTCCATAACGACGTTCGTCATCCCCACCTGGTTCTTCGGCATAATCTTCATACTCTTCTTCTCGTATTACCTCGGGCTGGTGCCGTCGGGGGGAATGTACAGCCCCAACCCGCCTGAGGACCCGCTGGGCCGCACAGCGGACCTGCTCTACCACCTGGCCCTCCCACTGGCCACCTGGGTGTTCTCCAACTTCGGGATATGGGCGTACACCACTAGGAACCTGCTTATACAGATAGCCCACGAGGACTTCGTCCTGGCGGCCAGAGCCAAGGGCCTCCCAGAAAGTGTAATAAGCAGGCGGTACATACTCAGGGTGGCCATGCCGCCCATAGTGACCAGCCTTTCCCTGTCCATAATAGCGTCCATAGGGGGAGCCATAATAACGGAGACCGTGTTCAACTGGCCTGGGACGGGCCAGCTGTACTACCTGGCCATACAGCTTGGGGACGCCCCAGTGATAATCGGCTTGACCGCAATATACGCGTACATGCTGATCATGACCGTGCTGATACTGGAAATACTGTACGCAGTGTTGGACCCACGTATAAGGGTCTCGCGGTGACATGTTGAGGGAAATACTCAGAGAGGTCTTCACGTCGCGTTCAGGCTTCGCTGGACTGGCCATACTGGCCGTGCTCGGGGTATTGTCGGCCGTGTTCCTGGCCCAGTACGGCTTTGACGTGGAGTCCATAGTGGACGCGTGGAACGACGACGCGTACTGGCTCGACAATCCGCGTCTGGCGGCCCCAGAATGGGTGAACCTCTTCGGCGCGAACCTGCCCAGGACCTCTATGGTGCGCCTCGAGGCCGTGCGCTCTGTTGAGGTCGGCGATGTGCTTGCAGCGAGGCTTGAGGGCTACGTGGATTACTACTACGACGATTATCCCAGCGAGGTCCAAATAATCGTGGACTCGCAGAGCTCCAACTCCTTCGTGGAGTTGCAGGTGGTGAGGCCGGACGGCAAGAGGCTGCGCCTGATGTCCCTCTCGATTACGAGGCCGGGAGAGGAGAGGATAAACGTGGACTCGTCGGAGGAGGTGGCCGCAAATGTTGAAAGGGCCCTAGGCGCGAGCGGTGCGCCCTCTAGGCTTATTTTCGACGCGGGGGGGCCGCTTAAGGGCACGTACGAGTTCGTGGCCGTCGTGAACTCGTTCGACAAGAGGCCTGTGAACATAAGCGTTGTGGTGTACGGAAAGGTGCACGGCCTTGCGGGGACCGACGAGAAGAGGAGGGACATATTCATGGGCATATCCATGGGCATACCCATAGCATACATGTTCGGGCTCGTGACCGCGTTCGCCATTGTGATCGTGCAATCGCTCTTCGGAATAGTGGCGGGATGGTTCGGGGGCAGGGTCGACGCTGCGGTGGACAGGCTTGCGGACATATTCCTCATACTGCCCTTCCTTCCCATACTCATCATGGTGTCGTTCCTCTACAGGCTCGACCTGCTATCCATAATTGGGGTAATCGTTGCGCTGAGCCTGGTCGGGTCCACCACCAAGGTCGTGAGGAGCATGACCCTACAGATAAAGTCGGAGGCGTACATAGAGGCGGCCAGGGCGTTGGGGGCCAGCAGCGCGAGGATCATACTGGTCCACATATTCCCTAGGGTGCTGCCGTACTCCTTTGCCCTGGTAACCACGCTCATCCCGTCCTACGTGTACCTAGAGGCGGCCCTGGCCATATTGGGGCTCGGCGACCCATTCCTACCCACGTTGGGCAAAATAATTTCCGAGGCCTTCGGCGGTGGGGCCGCCTTCAGCGGGTACTGGTGGTGGGTTCTGATACCCTCTGCGTTTCTAGTGGCGATGACTGTGGGCTTCTCGCTGATAGGCTACGCGTTTGACAAGGTTCTGAATCCGAGGCTGAGGGAGCAATAAGGCTTAAAAACGTCCTCCTGTTAACGGGCCGTGACAACCGAGTTCAGGCCTATTGTAAGGATTGGGGACACCGACCTCGATGGGTATAAGGCAGTGGCCTTTGCGCTGGCCAGCATAAGGGGCATAGGTCTCGCCAACGCGTACTCGATATGCAGGAAGCTCAACGTGGATCCCCATGCCCCACTGGGCATGCTGGGCGACGAACAGGTGAAGAGGCTTGACTGGGCCGTCAGGAACTTCCACGAGATCGCGCCGAGCTGGGCACTGAACAGGAGGAAGGACCCGGACACAGGGCGCAACGTGCATCTGATAGGGTCTGAGCTGATACTGGCGGCCAAGAGGGACGTGGACCTCATGAGGAAACTGAAGAGTTGGAAGGGCATTAGGCACGCGCTGGGCCTAAAGGTGCGGGGCCAGAGGACTGTCACTACGGGCCGCTTCGGTCCCACGGCCGGCGTCACCAAGAAGGGGCCGGGTAAGTAGCCATGGGCGACCCCAAGAAGCCGCGAAAGAAGTACCTCGTTGGCAAGCCCAAGAAGGTCTGGCAGAAACAGTTGATACAGGAGGAGCTTCAGCTTGTGGGCGAATATGGGCTCAGGAACAAGCGGGAGCTATGGCTTGCCAGGTCCCTTCTCAAGACGATAAGGAGGAGGGCGAGGACCCTCCTCTCCATGCCCTTCGAAGAACGCATAGCCCTGGAAGCCGAGTTCAAGCATAGGCTGTACCGTATGGGGTTCATAGACGACGAGAATCTGCCCCTCGACTATATACTGCTGCTCAGTCTCAGGTCCATACTGGAGAGGCGCCTCCAGACGCTGGTCTACCGTAGGGGCCTTGCTAGGAGCATATACGAGGCTCGGCAGCTCGTGGCCCACGGCCATATAGCCGTTAGGGGACGCAGAGTGACGTCTCCCGGCTTCCTAGTGAGTAGGGACTTGGAGCCCTATATCAGCTATGCGCCTACAAGCCCACTGGCAATGAGGGCGGCTACAGGGGAGGCATGAGCACACAGCAGCTCAGGTGGGGCATAGCACACATATACTCCAGCACCAACAACACGATAATTATAATCACGGACCTCACGGGCGCTGAAACGGTGGCCCGGGTCAGCGGAGGGATGGTGGTCAAGGCCGACAGGGATAAGCCGAGCCCCTATGCGGCGATGTTGGCCGCCTACAGGGCCGCACAGCTCGCCATTGCCCGGGGAATAAACGCGGTTCACGTAAAGGTCAGGGCGCCTGGGGGCTATGGCCCTAAGACGCCTGGCCCAGGCGCCTCGGCGGCGATAAGGGCACTTGCCAGGGCCGGCCTTGTCATTGGGAGGATAGAGGACGTGACGCCCATACCTCACGACACGATCAGGCCGCCTGGCGGCAGGAGGGGCAGAAGGGTGTAGCTGATGATAGGCAGGCGCAAGGACAGCCACATATTTAAGGCCGTTAGGCGGGAATCCCAGGTACGTGGCGGCCTCTTTGGGGACGTGGTACTCCTACATAACGCGTTGCCGGAGCTGGACTTCGACGATGTGTCGACGGAGACGGAGTTCCTTGGGCACAAGGTGTCCGCGCCTGTGGTGATCGGCGCGCTTACAGGGGGGACGGAGCTTGCGGGCAAGATAAACGGTGCCTTGGCCGAGGCTGCCGAGAGGCTTGGGGTCCCCATGTACGTGGGGTCCCAAAGAATAGCCATCGAAAGGCCGGAGACCCGTTGGACCTTCACCGTGGTAAAGGAGCGGGCCCCGAACGTGCCCAAGATAGCCAACCTGGGGGCCCCCCAGATATCTAGGCTGGAAGAGGCCAGGTTGCTGGACTGGGTCAACGAGGCGGTCGAGATGATAGGCGCCTCCGCCATAGCCGTGCACCTAAATCCAGCCCAGGAAGTGATGCAGCCCGAGGGGGAGCCCTGGTTCAGGGGAGTCTACGACAAGCTGAGATACATTAAACGGAGGGCAAGCGTGCCACTCATAGTAAAGGAGGTGGGCAACGGGATATCGAGGGAGGTTGCCCGCCGCTTGGGCTTCGCCGACGGCATAGACGTTGGGGGGCTTGGAGGCACGTCCTTTGTCAGGATCGAGGGGCTGCGGTCACTTGAGGCGAAGAACGACGTTAAGTACAGGCTCTCCCTACGCTTTGCGCGTTGGGGCATACCCACAGCTGCCTCCGTATGCGAGGTTAGGTCGGTGTTCGGCGGCCTCGTGATAGCGTCGGGGGGCATACATAACGGGGTGGTGGGGGCAAAGGCCATAGCGCTGGGCGCCGACTTCTTCGCATCTAGCAGGGGCTTCCTCAAGGCGGCCATGAGGGGCAGGGCGCCCGAGAAGATCGCGGAGACCATAGAGGAACTTAAGACCGCGATGTTCCTAACGGGCTCAAGGACGGTGCAGGACCTACGCACGTGCCCGAGGGCATACATGGGCCGGCTCAGGGAGTGGCTTGAGGCACGCGGCCTGAAATGTTGACTTGTCCCAAGTGCGGCTCGCAGGACGTGATGGTGGCCCCTCCTAACAACTACGTGTGCCCACGTTGCGGCCACACATGGGATATAGGGTCCCTGGACTCTGGGTGGATCGAGGAGGAGGCCAAGGTATATAGGACGTGGGGCGAACTGGTCGACGACGCCCTGCGCTCGCCGGACTGCGAGACCCTTGCAAGGCGCGTAGCTGAGCTGGTCGGGGCTGATGAGAGGAGGGCCCGCCAAATCGCCAGGAGGATCTTGAGGGAGGTAATGGAGGAGCTGAGGCTGAAGGGCTTGGGGGAAAGGGCGCTTAGGGAGATCGAGAGATGTTAAATGCCCAGTTGGGCCCTGGCCCTCTTACATCCACGTCCAGTGCACCTAGCAGCTATGAAGCCCACCTTCTGTCCAGGAGGCGCTGTACGCGGCACCGGCGTGCCTCCAGTGGGGTGCGAGCCGCCGCCATGTGGATGCGCGTATGGGCTCATGGCCTTGCCCCTCACAGTGGGGTACTTCCAGGACTTGGCCCTCGCCCTATGCCACTTCTTGCCGGCCTTTAGGAAGGGCTTTTCGGTCCTCCCTCCGCCGGCGACGACGCCCACCGTGGCACGTCCCCTAGCGTCAAGCTCCACTATTCTCCCGCTGGGAAGCTGGACAAGGGTCTTGCTCCTGTCGGGCTTCTGGCCTATGACCACGGCATATGTTCCGCCAGCCCTCGCGTACTTTCCGCCATCGCCGGGCGACTTTTCTACGTTGCATATGCTGGTCCCCTCAGGGATCCTGCCGAGGGGCAACACATTGCCGGGCTTAGGCTCCGCATCGGGCCCCACCCTGACTATCTGACCCACATACATTCCATCAACTGCGAAGTTGAACATTTCGCGGCCATCCTCGAACACTACCCTGGCCACCGGCGCGTTGAGGCCGGGGAAATGCATGAGTTCCCTGACAACGCCCATCAACGTGGTGTCCCTAGGCTGCAGGTACCTGACAGGTCCCTCCCTCTTCCAGCTCGGGGAGCGGAACTGGGATCCCCCCCTTCCACGCCTCTGCACGAGTATCCTCTTGCCCATTGGGGCCCCAACAACCAACATTTTAAAGGATTTCCGCGCACATGTGCATGGACGACGTATTGATGGGCCAGGTACTCGAGGACCTCAGGCAGAGGGGCTTCAGGATAGAGGGCAACATAGGCGAATCTATACTGGCAGTCAAGGGAAGCCGTCTCCTGATCCACGTCATGGTGGAGGGGAGGGAGGTCCCCATCAGGAAACTGGTATCCGTTATAGATTCGGCGGAGAAGATGGGCCTGCCGCTGGTCATCGCGTTAGTGGGGAACGACGGGACCATAACCTACTATAAGGCCCACAGGGTGAGGCTGCATGGTAAGCCTAAAGGAACTTGAAAGGCTGGTTCAGAGGAGTCGGTCGGGGCTAAAGATACTGATAGTGCTAGAGAGGTGCAGACACCGCATAATGGTGGACAGGGCCGTCAAGGCGGTGGACGAGGAGGGAAAGACGGTTGCCTGGTCCGCGGCGTTCCCCATCCCCCCGCACATGGCCATAGACCAGTGCGGCATAAGGAAAATAATAGTCATGTGTGGGGGCAGGGAACTGGCCAATTACTCTACTTGGCGCTCCCTAATGGAGTCACTCGACCAATTAGGGGCGGACTGCCCGTAGCTGCGCAGTGCGTCGCGGCCTGGCCGTAGCGCGCGGCAAAATATATAAGTATCGGCGGTCGCTGGCCCACGGGCCCGTAGCTCAGCCCGGATAGAGCGGCGGCCTTCTAAGCCGTAGAGGTGGACCGCGGAGGACCCGGGTTCGAATCCCGGCGGGCCCGCCATGCCTTAGAACATAGAAACGCTTTTACCCGCCCTTACCCGGCCCGTCTGCCCTGCGGCTAGACGGTAATGTGGATGGTATGGGCCCTTTGGCCGTATCAGGGGCTTCTCGGCCTATTCCATGTATAAGGCTATGCTAGCATATCCCACAGTCTCGAGCCTGTACCCGCTTGTATCGCCCGATGTGGCGTGTTTAAGGAGCACCGCCCTAGCGTAGCCGAGCCTCCTCGCGGCCACTAAGAGGGTCATTATAGGCCCATAGCCGCATACAGACACGTCATACTTTTCCATGGCCCTGAGGAACGCCTCCTCGTCTAGGCTTAGAGCCGCGTCAATGACCTTGCTGTCCTTTTCCACGGTCACGTCATGGGGCTCGTAGTGGTTCAGGTCGCTGCTCGCCACCACGTATACGCGCCTACCGCTTTCCTTGGCAACCTCGGCTATTGTTGAGCCCAGCTCCCTGGCCGTCGAGAGGGTCTGCCTCCACATGGCTATCGGCACGAACCTGGTCCCCGGAAAGAAGTACTGGATGAAGGGGAGGTGCACCTCTATGGAGTGCTCCTTGGAAAATGAGAAGGGGTCCTCCTCAAGGGCCCTGTACCTCGCCGCTATGGCGCCGGCCAACTCGGAATCTATCTCGACGGGGCCAAGCGGGGTGATCCACCTGCCCCTTACCATTATGGAGATGGGCGCGCCTATACCGTAATGGTTAGGCCCAACTACGATAATGGTATCGGGCTTCCCGTACGCTGCAAGCTCCACATATGCGTGGGCCGCAATGGGGCCAGAATAGACGTAGCCGGCGTGGGGAGCCACAACGCCCACTATGTCGCGGTACCTCCTTTCGCCGACCTCTCTCCGGGGCCCCAGCTCGTGGTTGATGGACCACCTGATCCTCTCGAGGAGCTTGTCGGGCTCAGCCTCGTAGAAGTACCCTGCCACGGCGGGCTTCCTCTCCATGAATGTGTTGGGGCAGGATATTTAAAGTACTGTCCTCGCCTCGAACTCCTCGTAGGGCACGGGCAGCTCCTCCTGGGGGCCCAACACGCCCCTCTCCCTGAGGGTCTGTAGGGCGAGTAGCCAGAAGACCAGGGCAAGGCTCTTACGGCCCTTGTTGTTGCACGGTATTACGAGGTCCACGTACTCGTGTGGCGTGTCCGTGTCCACCAGCGCTATGACCGGCATGCCCGTGATGGCGGCCTCCCTCACGGCCTGCCCATCCACCCTTGGGTCGGCCACTACGAGGAGGTCCGCCTCGATGTAGTGGTCTAGGTACGGGTTGGTGAATGTGCCCGGCACGAAGCGGCCCGGCACGGCAATGCAGCCCACGTACTTGCAGAACATCTCTATGGGCCTGTACCCGTAGGGCCTAGTGGTGTGGGCCACCACTTTCCCCGGATCGTACCTCGATATCATGCGTGCCGCGACCCTGATCCTGTCATCTATGTGCTTGAGGTCGAACACGCGCAGTCCGTCCGGCCTAACCGAGTATATGAAGCCCCTCCTCTCGAGATACTTGTTAGACATCCTGGTGCCCAGCCTCACCCCAGCCGCCAGGTACTTCTCCAGCGACGTGAGGTACTCGTATCCCCTTAACTCCTCTGGGACTCTCCCCTCGCCGGTCATACCTCAATACAACCTCCATACATTTAACTGTTTCCTCGGCCTCCCAAGTCTCGTACTCGGCCAATCTGGCGACCTCCAGGAAGGGCTCATGAGGTCAAAAAGGGGAATTTAGGTGTCGCCGACCGCGGCCTGCTCCACTATCCCCTTTATTATTTCCCATTCACGTATCCTCAGCGTGTCGAGTAGGTCCTGGAGCTGTTCCGGCACCCTCGTGACGTACCTTGCCGGTGCCCTGGCCGCCTCCCTCGGTATCGTCCCGTTCGGCCTGTCCAAGCGCCTCTCCACGTACCGCGACGGCGGGACTGGGGCCCACGTGTGGCCCTCCGCGCCCCTGAACAGCACCGCGGCCAGCACCGACACGGGGAGACACGCTTATTGCGGTTAGGTACAGGTACGCCGTTGTCAGGGGCATTGCGGCTAGGCGCATAGCTGGCTGGATGGCCAACGGCGCGCCACCCCCACTACGCGGTCTGTTGGACGTAACGCGTTTCGGCAAGTGGGAACGCCTCAAGATTGTGGCCGAGCCCCCGCGCGAGGCACCGGCCCATACTGACGGGCGGGTACAGGTGGGGCCTATACTTACATCGTAATGACCTGTACGCCGAGACGCGCGTGGCTGAGGCTGTGGAGGCTGTTAGGGGGCTGGGCCTATCGCCACGGGCGCATGGTAGAGGCCACTGCGTCTACCTGTCCAACACCGACACATGGAGGCTCGTAGGGTGGGCCTCCCAGCGGGACCCCACCATACTGGAACGGGTCGAGGAATACCTAAGGCGTTGGATAGGCACCAAAAAGGCCAAGACAGCGGAAAAGGAGTTAAGGAAGTTGACCCGTCTAAAGGAGCCACAGTAACCCCCGTTTTTTCTTTCGTGGGTGTTGAGTCCACATAATTATTCACCTCTATTATCATCTCTCTGTACGGCTACGTGGGAGTGGGCAGGATGATTAGCCTCACGCCATCCCTCTCTACGACCAGATAACACCCCCACCACGTTGTACTACATAGATATACTGATGGGCCACCTGACCATCGATATATAAAGCTTACCCAAAAGGAAAATAGCCACCCGCAGTGCACGGGCGTGGCGTGGACCCCATGGGTCAGGAAGGCCAGGAGGCTGAGACGCTACGCGTTGGAGGACCTCTCACTTGGCAGGTATGAGGAGGCCGCATTCAACGCGCACCAGGCCGTGGAGCTGGCAATTAAGGGCATGCTGATCAAGCTGGGAGGAGCTAAGCCCATGACCCATTCGATAAGGGAGTTACTCTCGGCCCTGTCGGCGCTGACCGGCGCGGAGCCGGGACACAACGTGGTGCGATGCGCGGCCGAGCTCGAGCGGCACTATGTGGGGGCCCGGTACCCGGACGCCAGGTTGGCTGAGTACGAGGCTTGGGAGGCCGAGGAAGCAGTTAAATGTATGGAGGTGGTGTTGAGGTATGTTGAATCTGTTCCGGGTGTTGGCGGAATTGGAGAGGGCGAGGAGGACGGCCTTTGAGAGGTGGCTGAGGGAAACGTGCACGCGCGGTGTGACGGTGGTCCTCTTCGGGTCCAGGGTCAGGGGTACGCACCACGCGTTGAGCGACTTTGACGTGGCCGTTATAACAGATGGGGGAGATTACCGGGTGGAGAGGGCGGAATTCGGCGAGGTCTTCCACGTGCCGGTAGAACGCCTGGGGGAGGTGTTGAACCTCAGCGTGGTGATCCTCGACATAGCCCTAGACGGCAAGGTGTTGTGCGGGGACGCGGCCCGATTCGAGGCGCTGAGGGACGCTGCCCTGAGGTACATAGAGGAGAGGGGCCTTGTCAAGACGGATTCGGGCTGGTTGCCTGCGGGGCAGGGTAAGGCCTAGCGCGGGCCCCGCATGCCCATAGCTATACGCGTTAGCGTAATCTGGCCATCCTCGCGGCCCTCCCCAGGTCGTCCCATATGCGGAGCAGCTCGTTGAGCTTGGCGGTCCTCTCCCCGCCCATTATGCCAGCCTTAATTATTGGGGTGCCGAAGCCCACGGCCACGTGTGCCAGCAGCTCGTATTCTGTGTCGCCGGACCTGTGGGACGCTATGGGGGTCAGCCCCCTCGACACGGCCATCCTCGCGGCCTCGTACGCCCCTGTAAGCGTGCCCCTTTGGTCCGGCTTTATTATCACGCCGGTAGCGGCCCCCATCCTGGCCCCAATGGATATGCGCTCGGCGTTAGTCACGAAGAGGTCGTCCCCAACTATCAGCCTGTCCTCGTACATGTCGCACAGCTCGGCGAAGGAGTTGAAGTCCTCCTCGTGGAAGGGGTCCTCGACGTAGTACAGATCATACCTGTCTATGAGGGCCTTGACGTACTCCAACTGTTCCCTGACGCCCCGCGCCACGCCCTCGTTCCTATACACGTACTTCTCCCCATCCCACAGCGAGGACGCCGCCATGTCCACCCCGATCCTCACCTCGGCGCCCACCTCCCTTTGGACCGCCTTGGCCACAGACTGAACTATCTTGAGGGCGGTCTCGCTGGACACCCTTGGCGTCCAAGCCCCCTCATCGTTCTTGCCCCCGGTGAACGATGGGTCCGTCTTGAGTATCTCGGAGAGCACATCCCTGTGTATCCTCACGTTGATGTCTAGGGCTGTATATATATCGTCGGCGCCTACAGGCACCACGAGTATTTCCTGTACGTCTGGGCCCAGCCCCCTGCTGTGCTTCCCCCCACCGATCACGTTGCCCAGCGGGTACGGGACGTTTCTAGCCAGGGCGCCGCCCAGATGATAGTATAGCGGCATGCCCAGGGCGGTGGCAGCGGCCCTGGCAACGGCCATGGACGTGGCTATCGCGGCGGCCCCACCGATCCTGGAAAAGTCCTCAGTACCATCTATCTCGGCCAGCCTCATGTCGACAGCGGCCTGCTCTGCCGCGTCCATGCCCAGCAGCTCGGGGGCCACCAGCTTCTCGAAGTTGGAGAGGGCCTCCTCTATGCCCCCGTCTGGGAGATACCTCACCTCGTACTTGCCCCTAGAGGCGCCGGCCGGCGCCGCAGCCCTTCCATAGCCCCCCTCTGTGTAGACCTCAACCTCCAGAGTCACGTCACCCCTACCGGTGTAAACGCGCCGTATCCAGAGGTCCGAAATGCTGGCCTCGGGCATCCCCCCACATGGAACAACCCATAATAAATGTTCCCGCAACGGCCCAACGAGGAACCAACAGGTTCCGCCAAGGAACCAAACATTTCCCTTAAAAACCCCGGGACCTGCCCCCCCATGGAAACCCATACAGCACGGCTACTAGGAGTACTAGCATTGGTATTGGCATTTGCAATGGTGGCAAACGCACAGGTCATCATAGTGCCCCCATCAACGGAGCCCAATATAACCTATGTACTGAATGTTACAATACTGGACGACTTCTTTAATGCGTCCGCAGTAATGGGGCAAACACAGCCAGCGGGTATAAATGTTAATACGCCAGACAAGTACTCCTTCACAGCCAACAAGAAGTACTTGCTCATAGTGGGCAACACCACTGCGCTCACCAACAGTCCCGATAGCCGTATATACTTCGAAGTGATGGGAGAGGCCGACGACAAGGGCAATGTGCAGTTCGAGATAACGCTCCCACGCTCGGCCTGGGTCGACTTCAAGACAAAGCAGTGGCAGATGTTTATATTACTAGTGGACTGGCCGGCTCCGGGCTTCCAGTGGTTGATATATAACGTCACGTCAAACTTCGCGCAGGACCGCAACCTCACCTACTTCCTCTTTGAAAGCCTAGGAGGGCAAGGCTTCAACAACTCCATTATAAGGAGTCCGTACATCAACAGGTTCTACGTCAAGGTGGTTGGTACTGGCGGCGGCGCGCTGGCGTTCGAGGACAAATTGGTGTTTACATATACTTTGAACGCCCGCGATGTATCGACGAATCTGTGGGAGGGCGGCTACAATGATACAGTCACGAGTAACGAGGGCGCTGCTACCTTCGGCCCGCTATTCTCGCTGGGTACGTTGCTTAAACAGAAGCCCTACTGGGATGGCACTATGTGGGTCATCGAATATGACAATTCTGCGGGTACGCTGAACTACACAATAATCGTGGTATATGAACCGTCGCCGGGAGTTACCTACACATTGATTACGTTCTTCGGCTCGGTGGCGCCATACAGCGGAAAGCAGCCGGAGGCTGTGTATGAGGGGACCGCGCCACCGCCCGTCCTGAGGGAGCCATTCATAAACGCCACGATATATCCGTTGAGGTTCCCAGGAGTTGACGCAGCGTTTGAACAGTACACCGGTACTGTATGGGCCTTTAACGGCACCCTCGTCATGTTGCTGGTTCCAATAATAACAGTCAGGGGTAACATATTCGATCTCAAGGAGAACAACATCACCGAAATAACATATCAATATAACGAGTTAAATGACGCGTTTACAGTAAAGGCCCAGTTAATGGGCACAGCTGCTAACCCGATCACGTTTGACTCGGCCAACGTACTCGACTTCAAGGAGCGCGGTGTATCCATAATAGTGGGCACGGTCGACATAGAGAACGACGAAGTTACAATTACCAAGGAGAACGTAAAGCCTAAGATAATCGTGGAGTACATTATACCAACAGAGTTCGCCGAGGTGAGGACGCTTGTCCTGGAGGTGCCCCTAACAACTGACAAGAACGGCACCGCAACCGTGGACCTCACTGTTGGCCTGATGCCCATAGTCATCTATGCGAGGAAATATACGGGTGACCACGTCAGCAACGCCCCGTTCCTACAGAGCAACATAGTGGACAAACTGACCGTGATACTGAACGGAAAGATCAACGTCGTATCGAAGTACTTGGTCAGGGTTAACGATCAGGGCAGGTCCATAATATATCTACCGCCCTTCATATATACGGACGATCTAGATGGATTTAGTAGGCCGCAGCTCGGGGAGGAGCGCTACCCGCTGGATCCGCACGTTTCTGGCTGGATAGCAACTCCCACACTTGTCGGCGAGATATATGACGTTGGCGTGGGCACGTTTAGGTTGTACAACTACAGCGATGCGGCTGCCCAGGGCTTCATAAGGGACTACGGGATAGCGCTGTTAAAGTCAACGACGTACTCGATGGAGATATTCTACGATGATATCAGGGTAGGTGCCGCGAAGTTTAGGTTGGACTATCCGATTGTGGTCGAGGTGTTGCCGGGCTTCTTTAGGCTATACGATGCCGCCAGCTCCTCTGCAAACGTGACAAAGTACGATGACTACTTCAAGGCCTATGAGCTGCTCGCAACCCGCGAATTCGAGAGTTTTGATGAGGATGTGGAGCCCGTGTGGCTCTTTAACGTGGAACTAGAATTGGATGTGGCGGTCAATGTGAGGACTGTGGAGGTGCTGATCAGGGACTACTGCGGCGAGCCCATCTTCTATTCGTTGAGGGGTATACCTACCAACGCCATCATAGTGGAGTCCGACGGCAGGGTTCTTGGCACGTTCTCGATAGGCTCTGAGCTGCCCATAACCGTGCCCGTGGAGGTGGACGAATGGGGCGCTCCAATAGCCGCAACGGTGCCGTTGCGCTTCAAGTTGGCGTGGTACGGCTACGAGATGTACGCGTCCCACATAGTGTTCCCCAACGGCACCCTTATAGCGACGGACACCATAGACATATTGACCATAGGCTCGATTAAGCCGGAGATCAGGTTCCCCATCACCAAGGTGAACTTCCAGGTGTGGAGCAGGACCGTGGAGGGCGTGGAGAAGGACGAGCTGGTGGGCTTCGTTGTGAGCATATTCAGCGTGTACACGGGTGACGAGATGTGGCGCGGCATAAGCAACAAGTCTGGCGAGGTGTTGGCCTATGGCCTGCCGCTGGGCCAGCCTGTCACTGTCAGGGTGAGGACCATAATCCCCGAGGAGGACGAGGCGTGGACCTACTTCGACGTGCAGAACGAGCTCTCCCAGTCCTACGAGACGTACAGGGACTACATGTTGGAGGACACTCCGGACGACGTGAAGGCTGAGACCCCGGTCTACACTCTGGGCACTAGGGGCGAGTTCGACGCGGGAAGGGTGGTTTACGAGGCCAACTTCACGGCCACCGAGGAATACGCCTGCGCCAAGAAGACCGAGAGGCTGTTCGTAGATGTGTACGACATTGAGATAAGGCTCTACGACATGGACGGGAACCTCCTCAAGAGCCAGTTCGTGTACCCATGCGCGATACCCAGCTACTGCCCCGCTGTGCTCTACAACGTGACCATGGTCATATTCGACGAGTTCTCGCCGTACGAGGACGCGAGCAAGTACGCCAATAGGACGCAGGACCTGGTTAGGGTGCTCACGGACTTCCGCACTGTTGGCATGACCGGTATGAGGAGCATATTCGAGCGCATTGCGGCCATGTTCGAGGACGACATGATCAGGGCGTTCCAGGCCACGCCCGAGGCGGACCTAGTCAACTACCTGCGCAACGCCACGTTCTTCGCGACGGCCAAGTGGCTGGCGAGCGCTAGCACGGACAGCCTCGAGGCGGTGTTTAGGCTGGAGAGCAGACAGCCAAAGGACGGTCCGTTGAGGCCTGAGGAGATAGGCACTGAGGACCTGGCGAGGCTCTTCATGAGGGGCCAGAAGTTCAGGCTCATGGTCTACTACCTCGGCTACAAGGTGTTCGACGGCTACATAACAATCACGTCACCTAGGATAGACGTCACGACGGCCGTCAAGGGCATCAAGTTCGACTTCATCACCAAGCGCGTAACCGAGGCAGGCAACTACTACCTGCCCGTCAACGCGCTTGTAGGCATAACGTTCACCGACGCCCTATTCGCCACCTTCAACGAGACGCAGGACGATACCACGGTCATGCTGAGACAGCCCTACCTGGGCCAGCTGACGTTCCCGTTCGACTACATAGTGCAGAACGTCACGCAGGTGGTGATACAGAACAAGACTCTGCCAGCCACCTACAACGTGACCGACAACAGCCTGATCACGGCATTTAGCAGACAGGTGGAGCAGATAGGCGGCACGTACTCGTTCCTAAGCTACCTGCTGCCCAACTCGATGGCGTTCACCCCGATGGTCGACGGCAAGGCGTATGACACGTTGTGGATAAACACGACTAAGCTCGACGTGTCGGCGTGGTACATGGTGCTGCCGTACATCAACATAACCACCGGCAACGCCGAGGTGGCGCCCCTCGGCATGGACAGGTGGGTGCGCGCCATCGACGGCTCCATACTGAACAGCACTTACTTCCCAGACTACTTCGACTTCTACAGGCTGCTCACCAACGAGATAAGGCTGATGGGCACGGTCGTGCCCTCCGGCGCCACATACGTCAAGGTGATTGGCGTGACGTATCCGGGCGGCGTATCTCCGGTGGACTACTTCAGGTTCACGCTGACCAGCGGCGAGGAGCTGCTGAGCCTCAGGATATTTGAGACCTACGTGAGGCTACTTGGCGGTGCCATGGTCAGCGCTGCGTACGCAAACGTGACCATGAAGGTCACGTTCGGCAACGGCACGACGGTCACTTACGGCCCGTTCACCGTGGACGTCAGCGGGTTCTTCGCGGATGTTGTGACGCCTGCCCTTGTGCCGGTGCGCGTTAGGGTGTTCGTCACATTGACTGCCAACGGCGTGCCCGTGACAGACCTCGTGGCCAAGTGGGGCGAGTACGACGTGCAGCAGGTGGAGATACAGGTAGCCCTGTGGCTTGTCGGGAGCGGCGACTACGACGAGTTCGTGTACTACAGCCTACCCGATTACGCGTACCTGACCACCGCCGTGCCCGCAGTTGTAACCAATAGGACCGTGCCGCTGTACGACTACTACACGGACACTGTGGACACCGCTAGTCTGACCCGTATAATATATCCGCCCAAGACCGATATAAGCGGGTACGATACCGCGTTCGGAAACACGTACAACTGGACCAACTTCTTCGGGTCGCCGTTCACGGTGATAGTGAGGTCCGGCGAGGCGTTCCCAATGCCCTGGTGGTATGTGGACACCGCCCTGTTCGGTACGAGGATAGCCAGGATATGGGTGATGGGCTTCGACGAGCTGGACAGCAGGGAGTTCACGGAGAACCTAGGCGTCGGCGAGGCCTACACGTACAGGCGCGTGGACGGGCTTGCCTCATACGACATTAGGAACTACACGCTGCTCAACTACTACGAGCCTCCGGAGGGCCGCGTGGCCAAGTCGTACCTGGGCGCGTTTGGCACAGCCACAACCACGGCGCCCGACGCCATGTACGCCCTTGGCGCTGGGACCGGCGGCACAAGCGCGCTGCTCTTCGGCTTGGACAACATAACTAAGGCGACGCCGAGCGAGCACGTGTTCGAGACTATAGGCCTAGCCGCCGTCAAGGTGCAGAACAACGCAGCGTTCGGCATAGTCGTGGTTGGGGTTAACTTCCAGGGCAACAGTATAGAGGCGGTGAGCTACGTCACGGTGCCCAGCGGTGCTAGGGGCCTGGTCAAGCTGAAGGAGCCGATATACGGCGCATCGCTGAGCGTGGTCACGTACAGGGCCACCAGGACGGAGCCCAACGACCTGTTCTGCGACTTGGTATGCGCGGAGGAGTACAAGCCGTCCCTCAGCGTGACCGTGAAGTACGACCCAACGCCTACGGCCGAGTGGGCCGACCAGTTCATGGAAGAGGACTTCGAGACCATATGGAACGCCATACTGGCTGCCGAGGAGCCGTTCACTACCGGCACAGTGGACTTCGACCTGTTGTACGCTGGCGCTCAGATAGATCCGCTTGAGCCGTTCGAGACGGTAGACGTGCCATACCCGGCGTGTCCCTTGGATGTGGCCGAGTTCACGCTGCTGGCGGACAGGATTGCCGGCTTTGCCACCTACGGCATAGTGCTGGACTCCGGCAACTGGGAGGCGTGGAGCACGGACGAGTACGCTAAGGTGGTTTTCGACATAGGCACGCTACCTCTAGAGGAGGTGAGGGACTGGAACGACAGGCCGCTGGCCAACCAGACCGTTGCACTGTTCAATGCCGACAACGATCTTGTGGCCGTGATATTTACCACGAACAACGGCACGCTGTACTGGCCGTTGCCGTATGTGACCGGCGTTGTGAGGGTGGGATGGTTCTACGGCTACATAGCCACCTTGGTCAGGGGCCAGCCGCAGTACACCATATGGACCTACGACAGCAGCATCTCAAACGATGTGGTGCAACTCGGTGATGCTCTAAGCCAGGCCAAGGTGAGGACGTACACCTATCCGTTGACGCTTGTGGTCAGGGACGTGGCCGGTACTCCGCTGCCCAACACGCTTGTGGAGGTGAAGGACAGGGTGACCGGTGGGCAGCTGTTCTACTTCAGTGGTAGGACGGGTAGCGACGGATCCATCGTGGTTTACGAGCCTAGGGTGAGCAGCTACGCCACTGGCCCGCTGTCCCAGGTGCCGCCTACTGACCTAGACGTGGTCGTGTTCTACGAGGCGTCTCCCGCAGTGCCTGTGGCCTCGCAGTCCGTGTCAATACAGCGCGGTGCCACTGTGCCCTCCCAGGGCATAAACATAGAGATAGATGCGCCTATAATAACGGCTGCCGCGACCGGCGGCATACCGCTTGTCAGCCTCGTATCGCCGTTCGGGACGCCTCTGGACGGCGCCAGGGTGAGGGTGGAGCTGACCGGTGTCGATAGGACCTTTGAAACGACCGCTAGCGGCGGCGTTGTATACGCGGTTGGGCTGGAGAGGTTGCCCACGCAGCTGTTGCTGGACGGCAGGGTTGTGCCGGTGACCGCACGCGTGGACGTAATAGAGTGGAAGGGCATACCCGTGGAGGGCGAGGAGCCCATTGAGGTGCCTGTGAAGCCGACCGTCGAGTCGAGGATAGTAACCGCTATAGG
>WANN01000032.1 GCA_015521775.1 Thermoproteaceae archaeon | reverse complement strand
TGTGATGGACGAGAATAGGCATTGCATTATGTGCGGTAAGGCCGCCTACTGCGCCCTCAAGGGCTTCCCATTCAGGAAACCCCAGTCAGACCTAGAGGAAAAGGCAAGGAAATACGCCTGGTGGGTATGGTGGAACGGGTCAAGGTACTGGGAGGCCTATAAGGCCGCCTACGACAAGTACCCGTTGCCGATAATCTTCACCTCGTTCCTAATGGGGGAGGCCGCCTCGACGACCGTGTTCGGCGGCGCGTCGCGCAACGCCAAGCACGCGACCATGGCCGAGCTCTTTAGGAACACTGCCAGAGACGAGGCGAGGCACTTCACGTTCACGATGTTCCTCTTCGAGGACAACAAGCACGTGATAACCGACGAGATAAAGAGGCTTGTCACTAAGCAGATTAGGGCTGGATTCGAGTTCCTGTCCCTCATAACCTACAAACCGCTGAAGACCACAAAGTTCTGGAAACTGCCCAGGGACTTCCACGACTTCTTCCTCAAGATGGACCCAATAGTCCAGGACGTCGTGGGGATACCTAGCCTCGAGTTCAGGGAGGAGGCGTGGAGGAAGGCCGTGCTGAAAGTGGGCGCGTTCCTGAGCAGGTTCGGCGTGGAGATGCCCGAGATACCTGAGCTGGGCATAGACGGCAGAGAAGTCAGGTTCGAGGACGAGGAGATGGAGCTTGCGCCCCCGGTGTTCTAACCAGGACATTTTTTCAATTACTGATAATTCTGCCCTCATGCATACCACTACAACTTAATTACAATCAGTTGGCAGAAAAAGAGAAATAATACAATGGGTGGGGGGTTATGGCGCAGGGAGCCACGTATTCTCGAAGGCAGGTTCTCGCCGCCATAGGCGGCCTGGTTGCTGGGGGAATAATCGGTGCAGGGGTGACCGCGGCCCTACTGGGACGCCAAGGAGGGGCTGCAGAACGCACCGTAACCGTCACCGAAACTGTGACTACAACCGTGGGGGCAGGCGGCGCCGGCCAACAGGCAGCGGGCCAGGTACCCGAGAAACCTCTAAAGGTCGGCCTCGTCACCTTCGTGAGTGGGCCGGGCGCCGTGGTGGGCGAGCACACCAAGAACGCCGCGGAGCTCGTTAGGGACTGGATAAACGCAGATGGCGGGCTCCTCGGCAAGAGGAAAATAGAAATGCTGTTCCTTGACGAGGCCACCGGCCCGGAGAACGTCGTCAAGACCGTCACGCGGTGGGTGAGGGAGGAGGGCGTGGAGCTGGTTGTATGCTGCACTTCCAGCGGCACCATGGTGGCTCTGGCCCCCGTAATAGAAAAGGAATTGCAGGTCCCCTGCCTAGCGCCCGACGCGACCTCGGCCCGCATATTCGAGGAGATAGACCCGAACCCAAGGTTCCTCTTCAGGGTCGGCAACTACGACGCCATGGAGAACATAGCCCTGGCCGAGGTGGTCGCGGACGTCCTTCCCGATGTCAAAACGGTTATCAACATATCGCCTGACTACGAGTTCGGGAGGGACTCATGGAGGAGGTTCATCACGGCGCTCAGGAAGCTCAAGCCTGACATAGAGGTGGTGGACGAGCTCTGGCCGCCCCTCTTCAGGGTGCCCGACTACACGCCCTACATACAGAAGATCGCCTCTGCCAGGCCGGACGTGGTGTACAGCAGCCTGTGGGGCGGCGACGTGCTGAACTTCCTCAGGCAGTCCGTGGCTCAGGGCCTGTGGAGGAACGTGAAGCTGGGCGTGTTCAGCGTCCTGGCGACTGCAGAAATGCCGCCCGATACGCCGGAGGGCCTCCTGGTGGGGGCCCGCTCCTGGTGGCCATTCTGGCCGCGCAAGTGGCCCCTCACTGAGATGTTCGTGAAGGAGTACGTGGACCGCTTCGGGAAGTACCCGTACCACACGGCCTTCACGGGCTTCACGCCGCTGTGGGTCTACGCGGCCGCCGTGGAGAAGGCCTTCGACCTGTCAGGGAAGTACCCCGACACCGACATGCTCATCAGGGCCCTCGAGGACATCATGGTCCCCACCATTGGCGGGTACAGGTCGTTCCGCAGGGAGGACCACCAGATGATGGGCGCCACAATCATAGGCTTCACAAAGCGGAGCGCCCAGTACAACTTCGCCGTGCTGGACAGGATAAGGCCCGTGGCCCCCGAGGACGCCGCACCGCCGCCGGGAATCAAGACCGACGATTGGATAGCGTCCTGGTAGATGATAGATGAGGTTTTCTCCATATTAATAACAACGCTATACTTTTCATCTGTAATAATCCTAATAGCCTCGGGCCTCACCCTGATATATGGCGTGATGCGAATAATAAATATAGCCCACGGGGCGTTCTACGCGTTGGGCCTATACATAGCGTACACGGTCTATTCCGCCCTTAAGGCCCCAGAGCTGTTCTTTGTCGCGGTGCCCATAGCGGCCGTAGTTGTCGGGGTGATATCGCTCCCCCTCTACATGCTCATATATAAGGGGGTCTCCCAGCTCAACGAGGACTTTCAGATATTGTTCACGTTCGGCCTGCTCCTAGCCATGCTGGACATGAACAAGCTCATATGGGGGCTCAACTACTACACGGCGTATGAGCCCTTCTCGCTGTTGGGCTATGTGGATGTGCTTGGCAGGCAGTTCCCCGTATACTACTTCTACATAATTGGGCTGGCGGCGGCCATGTTGGCCGCCCATCAGGCCGTCATGAGGTACACGCGCCTAGGCGTGAGGGTCAGGGCAACGGCCAGCGACATAGAGCTCGCCACCACCATAGGGATCAACGTGAGGCGTATCAGCGCGCTGACCTTCGCCGTGGGCGCCGCCATGGCGGGCATAGCGGGCGCCTCGATGCTCCCCATAAGCGGCGCCTTTCCGGGCATAGGCTTCGATGAGATGGTGACGTCGTTCATAGTGGTGGCGGTTGGGGGGCTGGGCAGCATCAAGGGGGTCGTAGCCACCGCGCTGGCAATTAGCGGGGTGAGGGTCATAGCCATAAGGACCTTCCCGGAGCTTGACCTCATACTCATGTACGCGCTAATAGCGCTCATACTCGTGTTCAGACCGTACGGAATATTCGGCAAGGTGGGGAGGAAAATATGAGGCCCGCGATCGTCCTGGCCGTTGCGATGTTGGCCCTCGCCGTGTCGGTGCCCTTTGTGAGCCAGACGGCCATGCTCATAGCGTTGTTCGGCTTCATATTCTCGATCACCGCGATAGGGTACAACATAGCCTACGGCTACGGGGGCATGATTTCGCTGGGCCACGCCGCGTTTTTTGGGGCGGGGGCCTATACGGTCGGCCTCATGAACAGGCACCTGGGCATGGGAGAACTGGCTGTGCTGCTGCCCCTGAGCATGGCCGCAGCGGTGCTCGTGGCGCTACCCATAGCGCCCATAGCGGCCCGCCTATCTGGGCTCCAGTTGGCCACCGCGCTCCTAGCGTACTCCATGCTCTACTATTCGCTTGTGCTCAAGCTGGGCCCCATCACCGGCGGATCAGACGGCATATCGATAGGCGGTCTAGCTGTGCTGGGCTACGAGTTCCCAGATAGGCAGGCCCTTGGCCTCTTCATCTACTTCGCCTCCCTGGCGTTGACCGTGCTGGCGCTATTCCTGGTAAAAAGGTTCCTGGGCACAGTGGGGGGACGGCTCGTCCTGGCGGCCCGCGACAATCCGCTACGCTTGGAGTTCCTCGGCTATGTGCCCGCAAGGGCGAAGATGGCCGCGTTCCTAATATCTGCCGCCATGTGCGGGCTATCTGGGGCACTGTACGCCTCCGCGCTGCAGTTCGTCAACGCGGACCTACTTTACTGGACCATGTCGGGGGAGATACTGTTCATGGTGATCTTCGGGGGCGTGGGGACGCTCCTCGGCCCGATACTCGGAGCGTTCGTGCTGAGCGGGCTCAGGTTCTACATAGCCACGACGCCGGACGTGGGCATATACTGGCAGCTGGCCCTGGGAGTCATAATCGCGGCCACCATATACAGCGCGCCCCGCGGGCTCATACACTCCATTTATAGGGCCGCCACCCTAATTAGGGGCTCAAAGGGTGGGGGACATGGCTGAGGCGGTTATCAGGGTCGAGGGGCTGTCCAAGAGGTTCGGCGGAATAACGGCCCTCAACAACGTCACCCTGGACATGAGGCGCGGCGAGGTGGCCTTCATCGTGGGACCCAACGGGAGCGGCAAGACCACACTGGTCAACGTCATATCGAGGTACGTCAGGGAGGACGCGGGCGACGTGATCTTCGAGGGCAGGAGCCTTAAGCGCGTCAACCACGTGAGGGCGGCGCAGATGGGCATACTGAGGTCCTTCCAACACCCGCAGCTCTTCCACGGCCTCACGGCGCTGGAAAACGTGGCGCTTTCCCTTGCGCTGAGGAACGGGACGCCCAGGGCGGCCCGCATAGACTCCCTTAGGGACAAGGCGCAGGAGGCCCTCGAGACCTTTCAAATGGGCCACCTCGCCGACAAGAGGCCCCCAGAGATGTCGCATGGCGAGAGGAAGATACTGGACATAGTCATGGCCTTCGTGGGAAGGCCCAGGCTCCTCATGTTGGACGAGCCCACGTCGGGCGTGTCCACGGCGGATAAGTGGGGCATAATGGACATAGTGATACGCAATGCCAAGAAGGAGGGGATAACGCTGCTCGTGATAGAGCACGACCTAGACCTTGTGTTCGAGTACGCCGAGAACGTGATCGTCATGTTCCAAGGCTCCGTGGTGTACTGGGGCCCCCCAAGGAATATGGCCAACTCGGAAAGGGTGAGGGAGGTGCTGGGCATATGATCTCCGCCGTGGACCTCTGGGCTAGGGTCGGGGGGGTTGACGCATTGCGCGGAGTCACGCTCACGGTCGAGAAGGGGAGCCTCGTGTTCCTTGTGGGGCGCAACGGGGCCGGCAAGACCACGTTCATAAGGACGGTCGCTGGTCTCGTTAGGCCGCTCAGGGGGAGGGTGCTGCTCGACGGGGACGACATCACGGGCGTGCCGCCGCATGTCAGGGCTTCCCTAGGCATATCCGTGGTGCACGAGGGGGGACGCATATTCCCCGAACTCACAGTGGAGGAGAACCTAAGGACGGCCTCGGACAGCTACGGGGATGCCCTCGACCTGTTCCCCGAGCTTAGGGCCATGCTCGACAAGAGGGCGAGCGAGCTGAGCGGCGGACAGAGAAAGATGTTGTCCATCGCCATGGCGGTGTCGCGCAGGCCTAGGGTTCTGCTCCTCGACGAGCCCTTCGAGGGCCTTGCCTTCAGCCTCGTTTCAAGGATGTACCCCGTGCTTGTCCAATTGGCCGCTAACGGGGTCGCGCTGCTCTTCGCCGAGTCCAACGTGGCGCTGCTCAGAAAACTGACAGACGACGCAGATATATATGTAATAGAGAGGGGCACCGTAGTGTTCAGAGGCTCGCTCGCCGAGGCCCTGAAGTCCAAGGAACTCATGAGGATGCTCGGCTACATAGCCTAGCTGGGCTGCGCTGTCCGGGCTCTATATATAATTAATTTGAATTACTTGGAGGCAGGAGTATAATCGGTGTAATCACTTGAAATCGTTTAATGATTACATTTTTTATAGAACAGTTCCGGAAGGGGCATGCCCAAGGCAGGGCTCTATATAGGTGTGGCTATAGTGATAATAATAGTTGCAATAGTGGCCGGGCTCGTAGCAATGCAGCAGCCAGCACAAGCACCGGCACAGGAGCAGACGGCCGCGGAGACCACGCCGGTTCAGGAGACGCCGGCCCGAACGCCCTCTCCAAGCCCCTCGCCGCAGCCCACCCCCGAACAGGAGGTGATAAAGATAGGCTACCTTGGACCTGCCACGAAGCCGTACGGCGACATCGCTGTGAAGTCCATTCAACTGGCCATAGATGAGATAAACGCCAAGGGCGGCGTGCTCGGCAAGAAGGTGGAGCTTGTGGTCTTCGACGACGAGAACAAGCCCGACGTGGCGACCACGGGATTCCGTAAGCTAGTGTACGAGGACAATGTGGTTGCCATATTCGGCATACATTCATCGGCCGTAGGTCTCGCCCTGTTGCCCCTGATAAAGGAGGCCAAGGTGCCGGTATTCGCGCATGGCTCGGTGGCGGACCAGATAGACGAGCAGGTCGCCCAGGACCCCGGCCTCAAGTACTGGTTTAGGTTCAACATAAACGCCTCGACCCACGCGTTGATTGTGTACTACCCGGCCAAGTACATAGCCGAAAAGTATGGGTTCAATAAGGTCGGCATACTTTACGACAAGCATGCCTGGACCGCCGCCGTGGTTAAGAAGGTCAAGGAGGTGATCCAGAGGGACGGGTTCGAGCTTGTGTTCGAGGGTACGATAGAGCCCGGCAAGACCACGAGCTTCGTGCCCCATCTGACCAAGGCCAGGGACGCCGGCGTGCAGATACTGATGGTGTGGACCGCCTACGGCGATGGCAAGGTCCTCCAGAGGGACTACAACGAGCTTAAGCCTCCCTTCGTGCTCGTTCAGTTCGACGTGGTGGGCATGACGCTGAAGCAGTGGGACATAACCGGCGGCAGCCTCCCGTACCAGATATTCGTGTTCTACAACTTCCCCGCTACAGAGGCCACCCAGAGGTTCGTGAGCTCCTATGAGGCGAAGTACGGCGAACTGGGCTTCTTCTACCCGCCCTTCTTCATGTACGACGCGGTGAACGCGTGGAAGGAGGCCGTGGAGGCCGTTGGGAGCTTTGATGGGGATAAGGTCGCCGATTACCTGGCCAGGAACGGGTACATGGGTATAACGGGCAGGTGGATATTCACCGAAGGCCACACGCCTCTGTTCGGCCCGGAGTATTTGGCCACCATAGCAGTGCAGTGGACGCCTGAGGGCGAGACCAGGGTCGTGTGGCCGCCCGACGTCGCCGAGGGAGAAGTGGCGCTGCCGCCCTGGGTGAAGGGTTAATGTACGAGATACTTTTTTTCTCTCTCGTATTGGGTAGCTGTTATGCCCTGATGACAGCGGGCTTTAACCTGCTCCTAGGAGTTGCCCGCATAATCAACCTGGCCTATGGGGCCTACATGGCCCTGGTGGCGTACCTCTACAGCGGGTTCTCGGAGTCCATGCCCGTGCCCATCGCCGCCATGCTGGCTATGGCCATATCAGTGGCTTTGGGGACCTTCGGGTGGATAATCCTGAGGTTTATACGTAGGGACGAGGTGCTGATGATCGTCGTGTCACTTGCCATAGCCCTCCTCATCGAGGGGGCCCTAATCTGGGGCTATGGACCCTACCAGAGGGTCGTGCCCGCACTTGTAAGCGGCAGCCTCGGGTGGGTATCCGCCCAGTGGCTCCTCGCCATACTCGTGTCCGTCGCCGTGCTTGCGGGCTACTACATCATCATAGGCAGAACCGTAATAGGAAAGAAGATGGTGGCCATAGCCGAGAACGCGGACCTGGCGCTCATGATGGGGATAAACCCGGCCAAGGTGTACCTCTTCACGACGTTCCTAGCGTCCCTATTCGCCTCGCTGGCGTCCCTCATGATATCCCCCTTCCTCACCGTATCGCCCCAGGTGGCGTGGCTATACCTGACCATAGTGCTTTCAGTGTCCATTGTCGGGGGCCTTGGCAGCGTAGGGGGCTCGCTGATAGCGGCCTTCCTAATATCTTTCGCCGAGAGGTTCTCCGCATATTACCTGGACCCGTCCGTGGAGCCCTTCGTGCCGCTGCTACTGATAATACTGGTGCTCCTCTTCAGGCCCCAGGGAATCCTAGGCCGCGGAGCCACTAGGTGGGCATGATGGGCAGCTATAAGCCGAAAATAGGCCCGCTTAGGATGGGCGGCCCACGCGCGTTAGGCGATTTCGCCGCTATTGTGGGGATCATAGCCGTCTTGGCGGTTGTCCCATTCGCAGTGACCTCCTCCTATCTACTCTCCGCCCTTTCCATGGCGCTGCTCTTCGGGGTCATAACAGCCACATACGACTTCGCTTCCATAAGGACCGGCTACATAAACCTAGGCTACACCTTCATCATGGGTATAGCGGGCTACGTGGCGTTCCTGTCCACCTCCTCGCCCCAGTTACTTGCCCTGCTGGCAGCTGTGGGTGGGGCCCTTGGAGGCGTCCTCATGGCGCTACCCGGTTTTCGGCTGAGGGGACCGTTCTACGCCATGGCGACCCTTATATTTCCATTTGTACTCATAGTCATTGCGCGTACCATGTACGACGTGTTCAAGGGCGATGACGGGGTGCCCGTGCCCTTCTGGCTGCCCGTGGGGGGCCCCTACGCGTACTACCTGGTGTTCTCCTTTGCAGTTGTGTCCCTCCTAGTGCTATACGTCCTCATACGCACGCGGTTCGGGACCATTCTGAAGTCCATGTCGGAGGACGAGATACTGGTGGAGTCCAACGGAATAAACACCAACATCATAAAACTTGTCTCGTTTGTGATCGCTGGAACCATCGCGGGGATATCCACGTTCCTCTACGTGAGCCTGCAAGGCGTGATGTCCACCGCCGTCATAGAGCCGATACCGCTCCTCATATACATGCTGCTTGCATGCGGAATTTATAAGCCGGGAGGCGTTGTCTGGTCCTTCATGGGGGGCATAGGCCTATACATGTTCGACATATACCTTCGGGGGGCCACGCCTGAGCTGAGGCTCGCCATAATATCGGCCATGCTAATAATAATATACTTCCTCATTAGGGGGAGGCATGCTGCGCGTTGAGTCGGTCAGCAAGAGGTTCGGCGGCGTCGTGGCGCTGGACGGGGTGAGCGTTGAGGTGGATAAGGGCGAGCTGATGGGCCTCATAGGCCCCAACGGCAGCGGCAAGACCACCCTCTTCAACGTGGTGACTGGCCACGTGAAGCCCGACAATGGGCGCGTCGTGTTCGACGGCATGGACATAACGAGGAAGCCCGTCCATCTAAGGGTCAAAATCGGTATCGCTCGGTCGTTCCAACAGCCGAAGTACTTCCCAAGTCTCACAGTGCGGGACAACCTGAGGGTGGCCACACGCGACGAGGGTCTCATAGAGGAGGCGCTGAAGGTGGTGGGCCTAAGCGGCAAATCCTCCGTACCAGCGGCCAAGCTCACCCTACACGAGATAAGGAGGTTGGAGCTCGCGCGGTGTCTGGCCCTAAGGCCTAAGCTTGTGCTCCTGGACGAGCCGATGGCGGGCCTTGCCATGAGGGAGGCCGCGGAACTCGGCGAGCTCATAAAGTCCCTGAACTCCACCATGGGGCTCACCTACGTGATAGTCGAGCACAGGCTGTCGTCCCTGTTCAAGGTCGTTGAGAGGGTTGTCGTCATGAACGCTGGGAGGAAGATAGCTGAGGGCACACCTGAGGACGTTGTGAGGAACCCATTGGTGAAACAGGCCTATCTCGGGAGGTCATGAGCCTGCGCCTCGTGGACCTGACCTGCGGCTACGGCAAAATGGTCGTGGTTGAGAGCGCAAACCTCGAGGTGGCTCAAGGCGAGATAGTCGTGATACTTGGCCCAAACGGGGCTGGGAAGACCACGCTGCTCAAGACAGTGGCCGGCCTACTCCGCCCTATAAGCGGAAGGATATACCTAAACGGGACCGACATCACGGGCCTGAGCCCATTGAAAAGGGTGGAGATGGGCATCACGTACATACCTGACAGGGACTCGGCGTTCAGGTCCCTTAGCGTCAAGGACAACCTACTGTTGGCGCTTAGGGACGGGGAACTGGACTTGGACCTGTTCCCGCAGCTGGTGGGGCGCCTCAACGATAGGGCCGGCAACCTCAGTGGGGGACAGTTCAGGATGTTGTCCCTGGCCATAGCGTATCACATGAGGCCCAAGCTGCTCCTACTGGACGAGCCGTCCTCGGGGCTTGCACCACGGGCCAAGGACGAGATTGCGAGGCTCCTACTGGCCATGAGGGAAAGGGGCATAACCATGGTGGTGGCGGAGCAGGACGCCGAGTTCGCCACAGTGATAGCCGACAGGATAGTGCTCATGGAGTCGGGCCTTATAAAGGACGTGATCAGGCGGTCAGACTTCCACGCCATCAGCTTTGAGTCCTTCATTTAGCAGCCTACGTAGGGTGTCCGTGAAGTAGCGCTGGAACCTGGGCATCTCCACCAGCGGCCTCCCAACAAGAGCCGTTTCTGGGCACCTAGAAGAAATGCGTTCCACCAGCTTGTCGTGGATTGCGCCGGGGGTAAGCACGAGGGGCATGGCCGTTGGGGGACAAGGAACACCGGCCACGTTGGGTTCGCCTACCAGGAAGGCGTAGTCCACGCCCAGCATCTCCACCTCCCCTAGGTAGCGCCTTTCATGGGACCCATGGAGGAGGTAGAGGCGTGCACCGAGGGAACGTACGAATTCCCCGAATCCTGGCCACTCCATTATGGGCGGTATGGGCGACCCGGTCAGCGAAACGGCCTCCATGTAGTCCTTTCCCCAGCCCAGGAACATGGGAACATATACGTTTCCCCGCACATCGCTTAGGCTCGGCCGCGAGACTTCCTTAAACGCTGCCCGTGCCCCGACCCTCCTGGCAAAGTCCAGCGCGGCCCTAACGTGACGCACGTCGTGGGACCCGTGGAAGACGAGCACCACGTCCATACATAGTTGTTGAATACGGCTTTTTCTACCTTCCACCTACTGCCCCACCCCAACCTCCCGCTCCACGGCCCCGATTACCTCGTCCAGTATGTCTACGGCCCTATCAACGTGCTCCTGCCTCACCGTTAAGGGCGGGGCGAACCTTATGACGTTCCCCCTCCACCCGCTGGGCACCACGAGGAGCCCCCTCCTCAACGCGTGGTCTAGGCATATGGAGGACGTCTCCCTTGTCGCTGGTTCCTTGGTCCTTCTGTCCCTGACAAGTTCTATCCCTATGAGCAGCCCCATGCCCCTCACCTCTCCTATGAGGGGATGCTTGTCGTACAGTTCCCAAAGCCTCTTCATGGCGTACTGCCCCATACGCCTCGCGTTGCCCAGCAAAGTCTCCCTGTTACGGGCAAGGTATTCCACGGTGGCCTTAACGGCGGCCATGAGCACGGGGGAACCTCCGAAGGTCGAGTGATCGTCGCCGGGCTGCTGGCTGTCCGCCACGTCCCTCCTCGCCACCACTGCCGAGGCCGGAAGCCCTCCTGCAAGGCCCTTAGCGGCCACCACCAGGTCCGGAGCCAAGTCGAACTGTTCATAGGCCCACACAGTGCCGGTCCTCCCCATGCCGGTCTGCACCTCGTCCACTATCAGCAGGATGCCGTAGTCCCTCGCAACGCGTTTCAACCCTTCGAAGAAGTTCTGCGGGGGCACCACTATGCCGCCGACGCCTTGTATGGGCTCGACAACTATGCAGCACACATCGCCGGCGGCTGCATAGTTCACCATGTGCTCCACGGCCTCCACAGCGGCCGCGGCACATTCCTCGGGCCTCATGGGGCCGAAGGGACATCTATACGGATATGGGTACGGCGCCATGAGCACGCCGGGGGGCAGAGGGCCGTACTCGGGTCTCCTGGCGCCGTGGAACGTGGTCGTGTAGTACGTGCGGCCGTGGTAGCCCCCAGTGAAGAATATCGCTGTGGACCTACGCACATGTCTCTTGGCCAGCTTAACCGCAAGCTCAACGCCCTCTGAACCGCTGACCCTGAAATGTACCCTGCCGAAGCCTGGGGGGAAAAGGGATGCGACGGCCCTAGCCGCCTCGAGCAGCTCCACTGTGTACCAGTTATACCCGTTGCCCGAGGCAAGCCTACCCACGGTCTCTATCACAGCATCGCGCACCTCGGGTATGCCGTGTCCCAGCGTGGCAGAAGTCACCACAGTCATGAAGTCAAGGTACTCGCGGCCATCCACGTCATATACGTAGACGTCGCGCGCCTCCCGTACAATGATCCTGTGGGTAGGGAAAAGGTTCGTCATCAGCACTTCTTCGAGCTCCTCGAACAGTCTCGGGACCATCTTTTTCTGCCGACGCGGCCCCTTTATAACGGTACCCCATCCGCCTAGACGCGGCCAATGCTTAAAACGGGCGGCCCACATAACGCGATGGGTCTACACTCCATGGGGCTCCACAGATACGCCAGGATAGTGGACGACGCAATGCGGCTCGTCAAGATAGACTTCTTCGTAGCCGCAGGCGTCCTTGCCGGGGAGAGGCTTCTGGTCAGCGCCTTCAGGGAGGGAGCGCACAACCTCTACGCCTATGACGGATCCAGCCTCACTAGGCTTAACGTGGATCCCATAAACATGCTTGGGCGCCCCCCACACGGCGCCGCCCGCGTCGTCTTCGGCCGCGACGTCGCGGCCGGGAGGGAACTGGCCAAGCTGTATGTCGTGGAGGTCGACAGGCCTGGCCGGGAAGTGGAGCTGCATCCCGAGCAGAGGCCTGCCAGAATACTCGGCGTCGCAGACGATGGGGCCACAGTGGCCTATACGGCAGTCCACGAGACGGGCATGGGGGTGTACGCCGTGAGGGACGGGAGGCTATGGAAGGCGGTAGACCTGGCCGGCTTCGCGTTTCTTGCGGGCGTGAAGGGAAGCCTGGCCATGGGATTCGGCGTGTTTCCCCCCGACAGGTACTTCAAGCTATTCGTTGTGGACCTAGACGCTGGGCGGTCAGAGGTGTATAGCCCCCCCATAAAGGGGAATGTCGTTGCAGGCGACATAGCGCCCGACGGCACAGTGACCTACGGCGTCGAGGGAGCCAAACGGGCTGCCCTGTACAGGCTCGACCCCGACAGAGGCGCCAGCACGCCGTTGGAGCTTCGTGGGGACCTGGCCTCATTCGACGCCACGTCGATAGGCCACGTGGCCTATCTCCCCAGCGGCGAGCTGGTGGTCATAGCTAAGAAAAATGGGAGGAGCAGGGTGTTCCTCGACGGGAAAGGGCTGGACGCGCCGGAGGGCACGCATTACGGGGCCCACGAGTGGAGGGGCAGGCTCGCAGTGACCCACTCTGACCTGGCCACACCCTACAGGGTCGTGGCGTTGGATAGGGGAGGTGGATGGGAGGTAGTGCTTGAGGGCGAGAGGCCCCAACTGCTCGGCGACGCGCTGGGCGACCGCGGCTTTGTCCAGGTCAAGAGCCTTGATGGGGAAGCCGTGCCAACGCTATACCTGGAAAGCCGTAGGATCGCCAGGCCCGGCCCCACCGTGGTCCTGGTACATGGGGGGCCCTTCGCCGAGGACGACGACTCATGGGATCTGTTTGCGGTCGCGTTGAGCGCAGCCGGGTTCCACGTGGTGAAGCCGAACTATAGGGGCAGCGTGGGACACGGCGTGGAGTGGACCGAGAAGATAGTTGGGGACCCATGCGGCATGGAGCTGGAGGACGTGATTGCCGCGGCTCAGTGGGCCAAGGATTCCGGCCTGGCCAGCAGGGTGTACATAATGGGGTACAGCTATGGGGGTTACATGACCCTATGCGCGCTCACGCGGAGGCCCGGAACGTTCAGTGGGGGAGTGGCCGGGGCAAGCGTGGTCGACTGGAGGACTATGTACGAGCTCAGCGACCCGGCCTTCAGGTCCTTCATAGACATGTTGTTCGCTGGTAGGGCCGAGCTATGGGAGGACAGGAGCCCGGCGACGCACGTGGAGAACCTCAGGGACCCCCTCACGTTGATCCACCCACAGAACGACTCGAGGACGCCCCTCATACCGGTCCTACGTTTCGTGGAAAGGGCAAGTGGGCTCGGCAAGGGCCTGGAGGTTCATATTGCCCCGGACATGGGCCACATGATTACCAGGGAGGAGGACGTTGTCAAGGTTCTCTTGCCGGCGCTCCTTTTCCTCGCCAGGTTAGAGGGCGGAGCACAGTAGGCCTTGCCTATGTCCTGCCGGCGCCGGACTTATACGTGAGGTAGTACCCCACCAGGTTCCTGAGGGCCCTCCTCAACATCCTGTCCACCGAGGCCGGGGACGTCCCAAGGAGCTCCGCGATCTCCTTCACTGTTACGGCCCTCTTCTCGTCGAAGTACCCCCTCACATAGGCGAGCCTAAGCACCTTTATCTGCTCCATGGTAAGTGGGGGCGAGGGCACGTAGACCGCGTTGCTCACTACGCGTGGCCTGTACCCCGAGGAATGGAGGTCCCTCAATGCCCGTTTGAGCGAGCCTATGTGGGGCACCAGCAGCTCGTACGTCACGTGGTCGCCGCAGCTCTCGCCGCCTACCACTATCAGCCCGCTGCCCTCTATAATCCTACATATCTGGCAGCTGTCCTCGCCCGTGATGTGGCGGCCCCTACCCTTGGTCCATATGTGTATCGTCTTGCCCGAGTGGACCGCCACTATCTCGGAGCACTCATCGGAACACGAGTCCTCGGACCCTCTGGGCACCTGCAGCCTAACGAAGTGCACCATGTCCCTTTCAATACTTCCCGTTAAAATATTTACGTGGACGTATTTATAGGGAAAGATTCCATGGATGGAACATGGCGGAACTGGCACAGTACCAGAGGGTACTCATAGACCAGGATACGTGTATCAGCTGCGGCGCCTGTGTAGCCGTCTGCCCATGGCAGGCCCTGGAGCTGGACGACAACGGGAAGGCCAGGCTTATATGGGACAAGTGTAAGGACGATTTCAGCTGTATATCGGCCTGCCCGGTCAACTGCATATACAAGGTGGGCGAGGCATCGGACGCGTTGAAGGCCAAGCAGGGCTGGTACAGGTTCTCCAAGGAGCTTTCTCCCGACGAGCAGAAGGCCTACGAGGAGTGGCGCAGTAAGTACAACGTTACTGCTCCACCGGTATAACACGTATGGCCAGGGAACTGAAAAAATGGAAGTGTTTTTTCTGTGAGGGGGAAATAGTTGAAGGTCAACTGTTCACCTTTACGTCTAGAGGTGCCGTGCATTGGGAGTGCTTCATGACGCTGGTCGAGGACAGGCTGGGGGTGGACAACAGGCCGCTGCTGCTCCTGGAGTTGGACAAGTACCTTCATGAGGGCATAGTCAAGGTGAAGGAGCTAGAGTATAGGGCACGCGACGAGGAGACGCGTCAATTGCTGAGGGAGGTAAGGAAGATGCTTGAGGGTCAGTCCGCCAGGGTCACCAAGATGGTGGCCGAGAGGCTTAGACTGTGAATGGGGTTACGCCTATGGTATGCGCTCGGCGAGGCGCCCGAACACGGATACCGCGCTTCTAACATAGCCCTTTTAAGGGTCTCCCAGGCCGGCCTCTACATTTCCCTGGCCCTACTCCTCTCGGGGACTGTACTCGGCGCTTTGAGGCAGGGGATACACGTCCGTCTGATGGTTGGGGGACTGATGTCGTTCTACTTCGGCGTCATGTACGCCCAGGTCCCCGGCTTCACCCGTTCCATGCCCAATAAGTGGCTTTCATATGTGGCCCTTGCATCGCTGCTTGTGGGGGTCCCCACGTCCTTCTGGGCGCCGTTCGCGGCCGCCATGAGCTTGGCGTATGGGCGGGGCATAGGCACAACAAGCCTAAAACTGCCCAATCTACTGGTGGTGGGGGGTCTGTGGGTCTCGGCCCTAAGCACGGGCCCCATCTGGGCCGTATACGGCTTCCCCCTGGCATCAGCACTGAGCCTCATGCTCAGGGTGGACCCGGCTAAGGGGGGCTACCGGCCGAGCAGGGGCCTGTGGGCCCTCACCATAGTAGTGTACGCGCTAGTCCCGTTTATGGGGCCAACGTGGGTCGCGGCCACGGGGCTTGCCATGCTGGTGGCCACGCGGGGGGTGCGCCTCAGGGGCGCCTACAACGTCGGCGCAACCCTGGCCAAGACAGGCCTACTTCTGGCCCCCCTGGGAACACATGCGGTTTACATGTCCATAGCCGTCGTCATGGCCACAATATGCGTGCCCCTCCTGGTGCCGGGCATACTGCTCAGGGAGGTGCCCAGGGGCATGGGCCCAGTGCCGGCGATAATGTTCGGGGGACTGCTGGCAAGGGTCTTCTGGGCGTTGGAGGTCGCTGCGGCCATAGTGGTGGCGTCCACGGCGTATATGGTATACAGGCTGCTCAGGGGAAGGCGGATAGCGGTCTGACCGGCTACTTTTTGGCAAGACCGAGCAGGTGCCTGTGCAGGTCCGTGGAGGATAGCTCGGGGTGGAACGCCGACGCTATTAGGGGGCCCTGCTGCGCTAACACGATCACTCTGCCGGCCCGCGGGTGCTGGGCGTAGGCCAACGGCGCGGCGCCTCCCCAAACCCCGGCAATGGCGGGCGCCCTTATGAAGATGCCCCTCACCCTGCCTATACCCTCCACATCTATGTCGGCCTCGAAGGAGTCCCTCTGACGCCCAAAAGCGTTGCGTACCACCGATATGTCCATTACGCCTAGGATCGGCTGGGAGGTCGGCCCCACCACGGCGTCCCTAACCTCCTTGGCCATCAATATTGCGCCGGCACATGTGCCTAGGGCAGGGACCCCACTGGACAGGTAGTCCCTCAAATGTTCTAGGAGCCCAGCCTTCTTGGCAAGTAGGCCTATGGTTGTGGACTCGCCGCCCGTGAGGACAAGCGCGTCCAGATCGCGCAGGTGGTGGGGCCCCTTAACGGGGATAACCTCGACCCCCATGGATAGCTCCTCTGCGGCCCTACGCAACATGTACATGTGTTCTGGGAAATCCCCCTGTAACGCGACCACGCCTACCCGCATGGGGGAACCATACCCCACAGTATTAACTTTTCCCCGCGTTCAGACCCCGCGCGTCTGCATCATCTCCTCCGGCTTAAGCGTCCTTATGTCCACGCCAAGCATGGCGGACTTCTCGCTGGTCATCCGTTGCGCCTCCACCACGGTCTCCGGGTCGTCCCAGTGTGCAGTGGCCAACACTATCGCCGCCGCACGTGACTCGGGGTCCTGGCTCTTGAATATGCCCGAGCCCACGAACACGCCGTCAGCCCCAAGCCACATCATCAGCGCCGCGTCGGCCGGGGTGGCTATACCACCAGCGGCAAATGTAATGACTGGGACGCGGCCCATCTTGGCCGTCAACGCGACCAGTTCAAGGGGCACTTGGCACCGCCGCGCGTAGTCCCTCAGGTACTCCTCGTCGTCCCTATGCCCCTGGAGGTCCCTGATGGCTTGGTTTATGGCCTTAAAGTGCTTCACAGCCTCAGAGACGTTGCCGGTCCCCGCCTCGCCCTTGGACCTTATCATGGATGCGCCCTCTGAGATGCGGCGAAGGGCCTCACAGAGCTCCCTGGCCCCATTGACGAAGGGCGTTCTGAACAGCCACTTGTTTATGTGATGTTGTTCGTCCACCGGCGTCAACACCTCCGACTCATCTATGAGGTCCACCCCTATCTGTTCCAGTATCATGGCCTCGTAGTAATGCCCTATGCGTACCTTGGCGGATACTGGAATTGTTATGTGCCTCATAACGTCCTCTATGACCTTCACATCGGCCATCCTCGCCACCCCACCGGCCTTCCTCACGTCGTAGGGCAGCTTGTCGAGGACCATGACGCCCACGGCGCCCGCCCTCTCGGCCACCTGTGCCTGCTCCACATTGGTCACGTCCATTATCACGCCGTTCCTGAACATCGCCTGGAAACCGACCTTAACCTTGACCGTGCCTATCTCAACGCCGTCGAGCCTAGGGGGCCATTCGATTCCCATGGACCTAAGCCTGTCCCTGGCGTCAAGTAGGCCGTAGAACAGGTCCCTGACCCTTTCAAGCACGTCGAAGGAGGTCGATACAGACATCGAACAATCAGCGCCACCTCAAATATAAACATTAGCGCTCTAAGCACCGCTACATGTGACGCCATAAATACGTTATTGGGGCAAGCAAAACCTTTTAATAACTACAACGCAGAGTCAGCATGGAGGTTAAAATAGGCAGGGCCATAATTAGGCATGCCCTCAAGGACCTCGACGAATATTCCCAGGTCGACGTGCTCATTGTGGGGGCCGGACCGGCCGGGCTGGCTGCTGCCAGGTACCTGGCTGAAAGGGGCTACAAGGTGCTAGTTTTTGAGCGCAGGTTTTCCTTCGGTGGCGGCATTGGGCCCGGAGGCAACATGTTGCCTAAGATAGTTGTGCAGGAAGAGGCTGTGCCCATACTCAGAGACTTCAAGGTGAGGTACGCGCCTGCCGAGGACGGGCTGTACGTGGTGGACCCAGCCGAGCTTGTCGCCAAGCTTGGCGCCGGGGCAATAGATGCGGGCGCCAAGATTGTGCTCGGCGTGCATGTGGACGACATAATATTCAGGGGGGAGCCGCCGCGTGTGACCGGCGTGCTATGGATATGGACACCCATACAGATGTCGGGCATGCATGTGGACCCGCTATATACCGAGGCCAAAGCTGTGGTGGACGCCACAGGCCACGACGCCGAGATAATATCCATAGCGGCCCGCAAAGTGCCCGAGCTGGGAATACAGATGGAGGGGGAGAAGTCTGCGTGGTCCGAGGTGTCCGAGAAGCTTGTCGTGGAGCATACCGGAAGGGTAGCGCACGGGCTCTACGTTGCGGGCATAGCGGTGTGCACCGTCTACGGTCTCCCAAGGATGGGGCCGATCTTTGGGGGCATGCTCATGAGCGGCAAACGGATAGCCGACGTCATAGCCAAGGAGATCCCCCTAGGGGCACATGCCGTACGAGCTTAAGGTACAGAAAGTCGTCGAGAACAGGTGCACAAACTGTGGAAGGGTTATCAGGGACAACCCCATAGTCGTGAAGACATGTTGCGTCAACAAGCCCTGGGTCTTCTGCAGCCGCGAATGTTATAGGCAGTTCGTGGTCAACTGGACGCGTAACCAGGACGCAGCTAAGGGCGGCGGAAGGCTCAGGAAGGCCATTTGACTGCGGCGTCCCCACACGCCACACTTCCCGCTGAGGCTTACAGCGGTGCAGTTCTCGCCGCTTGCGCAACGCCACATCCCCACCCACTGCGCGTTGCATCCCGGCGGGCCGATTTATTAATGGGCCTAGATGCTACACTGTATGCGTATCATAATAGCATTTCCATTTACTGGGCTCCTCGGCGCGTTCTACCTGTTTGCGGCCCTTGTATTGATGCCGCTTTACATAGCGGCGTTCCTCGGCGTGTTCTCTGCCGCCGGCCTGTCTCCCCACGTTGGCCTTATCCTGTCATACCTAGTGGTGCTCCTATCGCTTGTCCTTAGCCCAGTGAACATAGTGCTGGTAGAGTACACAGTGAGACGCGTCTTCCCAAGCATAACATTCGAGTACGCCTACGGCATCCCGGTGCCCGTTCCCCGCGTGGTGACGTTACGGGACAGGGGAGCTTTAGCGCTGAACGTCGGAGGCGCCCTGGTACCCATGGCAGTAGCCACGGCGTTCCTCCTCGCCATGGGAGGCAAAGCGGCGTATACGCTGCCCCTGATAATAGCGGCGTCGCTCATCATAAAACGCATGAGCAGAGTGGTCCCCACAATAGGCGTCGTCACACCGCTATTTGTGCCTCCCTTAGTGGCCGCGCTCATGTCGCTCGTCTTCATACCCATATCGCAGAGCGAGTTGCCTTTAGCGGCGTACGTAATAGGCGTGTTCGGCGCCATTATCGGCGCCGACATACTTAACCTCCCAAAAATACTCAGGTACAAGCCTAAATTCGCCAGCATCGGGGGGGCCGGCGTATTCGACGGCATATATTTAACCGGCCTACTCGCGGGGGTTCTCGCCATGGCCTTCTCCTAATTGGTTAAATAACCGGGGGAACACTGGCCATGTGATGACAACTCGGGCGCGGACCAGTGACTTGTCGACAGGCCGCTGACGTTTACTGTCAAAGTGTCTCCACGCAAACCTTAATAGTCCGCCCACATATACCTTCATGAAGCGCTTTAGGCTGAGCAACAAGGAGGTCAAGGCGCTCTCTACGGCGCTCCCAGAAGGCCTCGGCAAATATTTGAGGTCCGCACGCGTGGTGGAGATATATGAAATAGTGGACGACAGGATATACATCTACGTTGCGGACGGCATGCCCATAGCTGCCAGGATCGCACATCAGAACAGCGAGTATGTGGTGCCTACTCTGTACTTCATACATAAGGGGCCGAGCGGCGACGTCGTCGAGCAGTACCCAAAGGTGGTGGTCGACATGGGCGCCGTTAAGCCTATACTCAACGGGGCCGACGTCATGAGGCCGGGCATAAGGCGGATCGAGGGGGATCTGAAGCGCGATGGAGTTGTGCTCGTACTCGACGAGGCCAAGCTAAGGCCCATATCAGTATCCGTCTCGCTTTATGACAAGGCCGAGATGGAGTCGATGGAGAAGGGGAAGGTGTTAATAAATCTACATTATATAAATGACAAGATATGGAACAGCTGTAAGGAGCTCACAGAGAGGGGGCCCAGGCCCTGAACCCGCATTCCAGCCCCATGGCCCTTGCTACCTGTGCCAAGGCCTCCACGCTACGAGCCCTCGCATATGTCCTAAGCGGTCCCGCCAACGCACGTGGATCGCATCCCAAAAGCCTGCATATGGCCACGGCAAGCCTGGCCACGTTGGTCCCCTTGGACCCCCAGGAGACCGTCTCAAAGTCCACTATGTGGGGGACACCGTTGGCGTCCACCAATATGTGTCTTCCCGGCCGGGTAAGCTCCCTGTGAAGTAGCCCCAAACCGTCCAACTTAAGTCCCTGCACAAGCAGGTCGCATAGGGTCCGCTCACTGTACCTGGACCGGAACCACTCGCTTAGGGGTACACCATCAACGTACCTATACACCACGACGTCACGGGTGAAGGACACGAGCCTCGGGCCAACGCCTACATCGTTTGCGTGCATCAGGGCACGTGCCTCCGCGAGCAGGTCACCTCTATGGGCGTCCTTCCTCCTTATCTTACATGCATATAAGTCGCTGCCCCAGGAGGGCCTACACATGACCACAACGCTGTTGGTGCCCTTGCCCACCAAATACACGCCGTTAAAATACAGGGGCCCGCCCTCCATTGGCTCGACCCCGAGGTAGTGCAGCTGCGATGCGACGTTTCTCATGTATTCCCAATCCGCGCCCCCGATGCTGATGACCCTCCCTAAGAAGGGGGTGACCACTATGTGGGGGTCGGCTCGCATCTGACCACGTACGGCGACGGTCTACCGGTCAACACCTTGCCTACGACCCTCCTGGCAGCGTCGCACGCTGCGTCGAACACGTCCCAGCCCTCCATGGTGCGGACGGAGAACACCGCCAAAAACGTGTCGCCTGCGCCTGTCTCGTCCCCCTCGACGCCGTCCACCTCGAGCCTAGTCGCCTCGCCGTCCCTATAGATGTAGAGGCCCTTGGGGCCCAGCGTGTAGAGCACGATTTTTCCCCGGGACATACGTCTAAGCGATGTGTCGTCCAGCTCTACGTCGTCTATGGATATGTGGAGTATATCATATTCGTCCCAGCCCCTCCACATGCCGCTCCTCACAAATCCCTGTACGTCGAGCGCATTAAGCATGCAGCTGGGAACAACCTCGGCCGCCTCGTCGAACACGGGAGCCACTATGCAGAGCCTTCCCTGGGGTACGGAGCCGATCCGGGTGGAGGGCTTCTTGAGGAGTCGCACCCTCCTCGGAACATGCGTGTAGTCCAGCTCGAATGTGGTCGTCTCCTCGTCGGGGAGCAGCATAGGCACGACGCCTATGGAGCCCAAAAGGTCCTCCACGGCCCTTTTGATCCCCCTACCCACAACCCCGACAGCCAACGGCCTATACCCGAGCTCTGCAAGGGCCAGACCGATGTAATATGGGGGCCCCCCAATTGAGAAACGCACTGATCCGTCCTTCATCACCACCTTGTCAAGCGTCGGGTTGCCCACAATCACTATATCCTCCACGGAGGGAGCGACGATGCCGCACTTTTTAATATTCAAGTTGGCCATGGCCGGACCCTCTGGACCGCGGGCCCCAGGACGCCGGTCTATTCTGCCAAACCCAGACGTCCCAACGCGGCCTAACGACCGGCACAACGGGCCCGCATCTGGCTTTTGGGAATGGCCCTTAGTACTGCAAGGAAAATGCTGCTTCGCCCTCCTTGCCGCCTAAATGGCGGGACCCCCTTCCCATAAGGTCTAGTTGGGTCGATCGGCGCTGTTCCGCTACGTTTCTATTTTCCGCAACAACAGGGGTATCGCGATATTTCTAACGCTTTCAGGCACTGAGGCGAGGAAGTCCTCTATGAGGCTACGCGTGACTATTACCGGTATTTCCTCCTCGCTGATCCCCCTAGTTCTAATATAGTACTTCTTCTCGTCCTCTATCGATGCATCCGCAGCCGAGTGGCGTGCGCCCTCCACTTCCCCAGTCTCAACATATAGTATTGGTTGGCTGATCACCTTGGCCTTGTCGGTCGCCGTGTACGCTATGCCCTCCACAGAATTGTCACTCCACTGGCCCCGCTCTGTTATTCTTCCTAGGGCCCGCTGCACTATCTGCGACTCGCCGAGCGCTATCGAGACTAGGCGCACCCTTCCAATGCCCTTCTCAGCGTCGTTCACCACAGACACGAAGTGGTCTATTCTGTCTTTGCCCACGCCCAACTCCATGCCCATGAAGTCCACGGCCGCCTCCCGACCGATTACCGTGACGTCCTCGTTGACACGTGTCATGGCACCTCCGGTGACGAAGCTGCGGTAATTTATCTCGGCGCCGCTCCTAACGAACGTCCTTACGTGCACGTACGCCGAGGAGGGGGGGTCGACCACCGTACCTGTAAGGACGTTGAGCCTGGCACCGTCGCCCACTATGGTCTCCACCATGAGACTGGAACAGGCGGTTCCCCTGGATCTAACAACCAGCGCTATGTCGCCCTCCGCACCCTCGCCAACCTCCAACACTATGTGCCCAGCAACATGCACAGACTCGCTGACAAAGTCCGCTAATATTGTGAGGGGCGATGAAAGCTTGTCCACCTTGATGTGTATCGCCTTGGGTACGCTTAACACGTGCCTCGCCATTATCTTGCTTTCTTCTATCTTGAACACGGAGAAAACATCGTCTGTCTCGCGCGCCGTTGCCCCATCCGGCATGAGGAAACGCGTGGGCTCCCCATTAGACAGCACCAGGGAGTACGTGTCTGCGTCCTGTACGGCTACAGGCGCCTGACCGCCCACATCGCACTTGTCGAAAACCGACCAATCAGTATAGAACCTGACTGTCGGCGAGTCGGCCAACTCCTGGTACTGCAACTTGTCCATGTACCGACGGGCTACTTCCTTGGCCTCACTAAGCTTCATGGCAGTAGACCGTTACACCTTTTTTTCATTTCAGGCCCCTTCTACGATGTGCGGCTTCACACATCAACTACGAACTGTACTCGCCACACATCCCCGCGTCTCTCTATGGACATCTCGTGGTACGTCATAGCCTTAACTATGGTGCCCCTGAACCCGTGCCTCTCTATGTCGTACCTCTCGCCGTGGACCATGGCCTTCAACTTGTACGTGCCGTCATGCACCAACGACAGCTCCATGTTGCGGCCAGGCGCGAATTTCTCGCCGTCGAACAGATATAGTACGTCGTCTATCCATCTGAAGAGGAGCTGTTCCATATCGTCGGCCTCAACCGCGATCTCCCTTGTCTCCTTAGCGCCTACACGCTCCACGTAGTACATGACGTCCAGCACGGCCAGCGCAGAATTTATGAACGACTCCTCAAGGGTACACCCATACGCTATTATCAGTATGTCAGCTGTATGCTCCCCATACTCGTAGGGCTTCTCCACCTTGCAGCCCATAGCACCGGCATATTACAGGGCTTATTTACGTTTCACGCCCTTCCGGCAGATGAGGCGCATACGAGTTTCCAGGTCCTCTATATCCCTGACATTTAGGCCGTAGTACGGAGCGTCCACCCGCACATCTCTGAGAAACCTCATGGTCCCCATACACCGCTCCACGAATTGGGGCACGTCGGAGGCCTCAACTTCCATTATATGCACTATATTACGCGCCACGAAGAGCAGCCTGTCACCGAAGTCCTCAGGGGGAGTTCCTAGATACATCCCGAGGCCGCGCGCGTACTCGACGAGTTCCTCGGGGACCCGTACGAATCTCCACAACGCTTCGTAAAAGTCCATTCAGTACACCAATATGGGTCCGAGATATAAATTTGGTTCTCAATTCTATATTTGACAAATTAATATCATTATGGAAAAACTTAATACCAATACTATAGCGTACTATATGGCAGAGAAGGAATTGCCTTTTGGGGAATACATTATGAATAAGACGTGGAAAGATCGCGAGATTGATATAAAGACCTATTGGGAAATACATAGAAAGAGCCTGGAAAACTTCGAAGAATTTTGGTCAAGCATAGCTAAAGAGCTTGAGTGGTTCAAGCCTTGGGACACCATTGTGACGGCGGACCCAGCACCGCCTTTCTATAAGTGGTTCGTAGGGGGAAGACTAAACCTTAGTTACCTAGCTGTGGACAAACATGCAAAGGGATGGCGTAAGAACAAGCTGGCCCTAATATGGGAAGGAGAGCCCGTAGACGGCGCTGGCAAGCCCCTGGAGACACGTAAGTTGACGTACTACGACCTCTACAGGGAGGTGAACAGGGTGGCCTACATGCTGAAACACAAATTTGGTATACGTAAGGGCGATAGGATAACAATATATCTGCCCATGATACCGGAGCTCCCTATAACCATGTTGGCTGCGTGGAGAATAGGGGCCATAACCAGCGTCGTCTTTTCTGGTTTCTCGGCAGACGCGTTGGCGGAACGTATTGCTGATGCCGGCGCCAGGATGCTGATAACGGCCGACGGATTTTGGAGACGGGGAAAGGTCGTTAGGCTCAAGGACATAGCCGACCAGGCCCTGGAAAAAGCCGGGGTGGAGAAGGTCGTGGTGTACCGGAGGCTGGGGCTAGACGACGTGAAGATGTCCCCACCCAGGGACCACTGGTGGGACGACGCTATGGGCGACGTGCCGCTGAACGCATATGTGGAGCCAGAGCAGGTGGAGAGTGAACATCCGTCCTACATACTCTACACTTCGGGCACCACGGGTAAGCCCAAGGGCATAGTCCACGACACTGGCGGCTGGGCGGTCCACGTATATGCCACCATGAAGTGGGTCTTCGATATCAAGGACACGGACGTCTTCTGGTGCACAGCCGACATAGGTTGGGTCACAGGCCACAGCTACGTTGTCCTGGGCCCAACAATAGTGGGCGCTACACAGGTCATGTACGAGGGGGCACCCGACTACCCGCAGCCCGATAGGTGGTGGTCCATAATCGAGAGGTACGGCGTCTCCGTCTTCTACACGTCGCCGACAGCTATAAGGATGTTCATGAGGTACGGCGAGGAGTGGGTAAGGAGGCATGATCTGTCCTCGATTAGGCTTATGCACAGCGTGGGAGAGCCCATAAATCCGGAGGCCTGGCGCTGGGCATATAAGAATCTGGGCCGCGAAGAAGTTGCATTTGGGTCGACATGGTGGATGACTGAGACCGGGGGAATCGTGATCAGCCATGCCCCTGGCTTCTACCTAGTGCCCATGAAGGCGGGCACCAATGGCCCGCCGTTGCCCGGCTTCGAGGCCGATGTGGTCGACGAGGAGGGCAGGCCTGTAGCTCCAGGCGTTAGGGGGTATCTGGTCATAAAGAGGCCGTGGCCGGGAATGCTCCACGGAATTTGGGGAGACCCCGACAGGTACATCAAGACCTACTGGTCCAAGTTCCCGGGCATGTTCTATGCCGGCGACTATGCCGTGAAGGACGGCGACGGGTACATCTGGGTGCTCGGCAGGGCCGACGAGGTGCTCAAGGTGGCCGGGCATAGGCTGGGCACATACGAGCTGGAGTCCGCCCTCATAGAGCACCCAGCAGTTGCCGAGGCCGCAGTCATAGGCATCCCCGACGAGGTTAAGGGCGAGGCGCCTATAGCGTACGTCGTCCTTAAGCAAGGCGTACAGCCCGGGGAGGCGCTGGCCAAGGAACTGAGGGACCACGTCAGGAAGACCATAGGACCCATAGCCGAGCCAGCCCACATATTCTTCGTCACGAAACTGCCCAAGACCAGGTCTGGCAAGATCATGAGGAGGCTCCTACGTGCAGTGGCCATGAATGCGCCGCTCGGCGATGTCACGACGCTGGAGGATGAGGCCAGCGTCGAGGAGGCCAAGAAGGCATACGAAGAGCTCCGGGCAGAGATAGAAAGAAAATAGGTGTCTAGCCGCCCCGCACCCGCCTATCCTAGTCCAGGCTAGACTACCGCCGCTAAAATTGTTTTATTTGTCATATATATAAACATTTCTGTCCGCCATTTAGCCAATAAACGAATTCGAGGACGGTGGAAGGCTAAAAGTTAATAATAGCCCAGTCTCATGTCCCATGGCGGAAAAGTGGTACGAATTGGCACTTCGCCTCTCGAAGTTTTACGGGGGAAAAATAATGGTGGTCCCCAAGGTGCCCATCAGAGGACTAAAAGACTTCGCCATATGGTACACGCCGGGAGTTGCCGCGGTCTCGGAGAAGATCAAGGAAGGAGGCGCCGACGCCTCGTTTGAATACACATGGAGGTGGAACAGCGTGGCCGTACTCACAGACGGCTCGCGGGTACTGGGACTCGGCAACGTGGGCCCCGAGGCGTCCCTACCGGTCATGGAAGGAAAAGCCCTCATATTCAAATATCTTGGGGGCGTGGACGCTGTGCCGTTGCCTGTAAGGGCCATGGACGTCGACGAAATGGTAAATGCGGGCAAGATGGTGGAGCCCGCCTTCGGAGGCATAAACCTCGAAGATATCGAGTCGCCAAAGTGTTTTCACGTGCTGGAAAGGCTGAGAGAGGCCCTCCAAATACCTGTGTGGCACGACGATCAGCAGGGCACAGCCACGGCAACTTTGGCTGGGCTCATAAACGCCCTTAAAATTGTGGGTAAGAACATTAGGGACGTCGGCATAGTTTTGGTCGGTGTAGGGGCCTCCAATATAAGGACCGCATACATGCTCATAAAGTACGGGGCTGATCCCCGCAACATGGTGCTTGTCGATTCGGCCGGCATACTCCATGCAGAGCGAGAGGATCTAGACAAGCTCATGTTGGAGCATCCATGGAAGTACGACTTGGCCCTGAAGACCAACGGCGAGAGGAAAAGGGGAGGCATAAGGGAGGCCCTAAACGGGGCGGACGTCCTCATAGCCGCGTCAAGGCCCGGCCCAGGCATAATAAGGAAGGAGTGGATAGCTAATATGAACAAGGACCCCATAGTCTTCGCGCTGGCGAACCCTGTGCCCGAGATATGGCCCTGGGAGGCCAAGGAGGCGGGGGCCCGCATAGTGGCAACGGGTAGGAGCGACTTTCCTAACCAGATAAACAACAGTCTCGTGTTCCCGGCAGTGTTCAGGGGGGCCCTCGACGCAAGGGCGCGGGCAATAACCGACGAGATGACCATAGCCGCCGCCGAGGAGCTCGCCAATTACGCAGAGGAGAGGGGCATAAGGGAAGACTACATAATCCCCACAATGGAGGAATGGGACGTTTTCCCGAGGGAGGCGGCCGCCGTGGCCGCCAAGGCCACGGAACAGGGGGTGGCCAGACGGCCCCTCACGTATAAGGAGGAGCTTAGGAACGCCACGGAGCTGATATCGCTCTCCCTTAACATGTTGCGCTCGCTGGTCGAGGGAGGCTTCATCAAGATGTTCAATGGGGGGATCGACTGAGCTGGGCGTCTGGCCCTAGGAGAGGTGGAAGAGGCCGGGCGGCCAGACCGGGACTGATCAACAAACTTTAAACCGGCCCAATACTACAGCACATGTCGGTCAATATTAGGGAGGCCACAATGGACGACATGCCCCAGTTACTTGACCTGGTCCTGAGACTTAAAAGGCTTAACGCCGAGTTCGACCCACTGCTCAAGACGCTTCCCGACGACGAGCTTAGGAAGGTCGCCGAGGAATACATCAAGACGGCCATCGAGGACAGGGCCCGTTACCTTGTCCTAGTGGCCGATGCGGACGGCAAAATAGTCGGTGTGCTCAAGGCCGACGTTAGGAACAGGATATTCTATGTCCCGCGCAAGGAGGGATACATAATAGAGTTCTATGTGATGCCCGAGTACCGGCGCAGAGGACTGGGCAGGACCATGATAGACGAGGCGGCCAGACTGCTCAGGGAAAGGGGGGCCGACGTCATTGTGGCCGAGTTCCCAGCGCTGAACCAGATTGCGGTCAATTTCTACTCAAAGGCCGACTTCAGGCCGCTTCTCTATATATATGCGCGGGAATCCCAACAGCCGTAGCGTCACAGCATCCTGCGTATGAGCTCATTTATGTTGGGTCCCCTGTAACCAAGGTCGCCGCCAGCGCCGAAGTGCCTCTTCACGCTTTTCAGCCCGCCCTTTGGGGGATGCAGCCTGAAAAACGGCTTTAGGCTGGGAATACAGAGCACCCTGCCGTTTACACGTGGCCAGGCGGACTTCTGGGGACAGGAAAGCGATGCCACCTCGCCGGACACAAAGGCGTTAGCAAACTCCAGGAAGCTTCCCCATCCAAATCTCCTAAGGTGGTCCAGTGTAAGCGGCTTGTCGCCGATCAGCCTACCCCTTTTCTCCAGCATCAGGGCAAGAGTATCGGCGTCTATTTCGCCCCATGTCACCCAGTCATTGACCCTTCTCAGCATGCCGAGGTACGAGGGCCTCGAATCCACGATCGTGGCTGTGTACCTTTTCCTTAGGCGTAGAACGTGCAGCGTGGTCTCCACATCGGGCGACGTATCTGCCTGTCCCCTCAGCCTCACAACGGCGATGCGTCGGTGGCTCATACCCTGAACCTATACGTGGCCTTGAGCGCCTCGTATGTGGCCTTGGCGAAGTTTATCGTGGTGCGCGTGTCGCCCTTTGTCCACGTCCATACATCCTTTATCCCGGCCAGCCTTAGAACCGTCTTAGCCACATCGCCTGCCACTAGCCCCACGCCCTTGGGGGCTGGGAGCAGCTTTATCCTCACGCTCCCCGACTTGCCCTCGACAACGAAAGGTACGCTATGCGGCTCATCACAGGAACACTTCCACGAGCCACAGCCACGTAGGATGGGCACTATGGACAGCTTGGCGTCCCTGATAGCTTTCTCTATTGCTATGCGTACTTGTCTCGCCTTCCCTATGCCCACACCCACATATCCGTCCTCGTTCCCCATAGCCACCAATACCTGGAACTGGCTTACCTCACCGGCATCGGTCTGGCGCTGCACTATATTTATGTTCAGGACCTCGTGTTTTAGGTTAGGCAGGAGTACGTCCACGATTTCGGGCTCCACTATCCTCATGTTCATGGCAAATATCTGGTCAATGCTCCTGATCTTGCCCGCCTTAACTAGCTCACCTACGTGCGTCCTCGGCTGCCACAGCGAGAGGTCCACGGCCATGAACGGTAGAAGGGCATCAATATTTGAATATTTATGGTGTGGCAGCGCCCCCCATCTTCAGAGCCGGCAACGCGCGGCGTGCCGCAGCCGCCCGTAGCTAAACGCTCGGGGCTTCGGCACGTGCCTCGAGCAGCTTGGAATAATGCTCCATGATGCGGCGCTTAACCTCCTCGAAATGTTCGGGCAAGCCCTCAGGGGAAAGCCCCTTATCCAGGTATTTGGAGAAGCGGCGCCTGTACTCCTCCTCGTTCTCGCCCTTCAGAGATTCGGCGAAACGAGCTATGTGTTCGCCCCTTATGCGTTCCTCCTCGGGCAGTATCTCCTCGCCGTAAGGCACCTCGAGCCCTGCATCGACAGCGCCCTTTAACACCGCGAAGACGCGGGCCCCCTTTACCGGCCTATGGAGGCCTATGTCCAGCACCGCCTCGTTCAATCCCCTGAGAAGCGCCCTATATCCCAGTAGGAGCCCCGTCAGGTATGCGGCCGGGGTATTGTTCGAATCCCCCCTCCAGCCGAACTCGGAAAGCTGCCATGAACCCGCGAACGCCACCGTCTCGTCTCCATGAGGCTTCGCGACGACCAGCTGAGCGGTGACGTGTCTACATGTCCTCCTCACAACAAGGCGGGGTCTCCCACTAATGAGGAACCTAAAACGCTTATAGTAATTTGTCTTGCCCTCCCTCCTCCTCCTCAGGGGAACCCTGTACCTGCTCCCACGAGCCATGTTACTTCGCGAGCTTCTTGTCGCTTATATATGTTTTCAGGTGTGACAGGTCCCTAAAGTATCCCCCCTTCACCATGCCGTAAAGCATCCTCCACGTAGGCGGATCCAGGCGACCCGCCCTCTTCAACGCGTTTAGGTATCTACGCATAGAGCGCACCTTGAAGACCCACATCCTCTCCTCGTCCATTCTCTTGCCCTTCCTGCTCCCATGTCCACGACGCCGGCCCTTCCTACGCTTCTCGTGGAGAACTCTCCACCTGCCCCTACTGTTGCCTTTAGGCGGCGCAGACCATATGAGTCCCTCCTCTATGAGCCTCCTAACATCGTCCTTTGTGACCACTTCGTCGAGCCTGTCAAGCGCCTCGGGGCTTATCCTAACGCGGCTAATGCCGACCCCCAATATGTCGGCCGCCATACGCTTCACGTCCACCATGTATGGGGAGATGGGTACCGCTTTTTAATTTGCCGCCCGGGACATAGGCGGCAAAGCCTCGGCCAGGCCCTCCCCGCAGCCTTTCGGGGCTTGAGGAGCGGCCTAGATATCGCCTATAAGCGCCTAGGTGCCCTGGGCCTCACTGCCGGAAGGGGAGCGCTCGCCCTCCAGGACCCTCTTCACGTCCGCCGTCACGTTAAGCACCCTTATGCCCAGTTCCCGCGCCTTCCTCACTATTTCCACGCGCTTCCTGAGCCCTACCGAGCCGCCGATGCGCGCGGCCTGCCTGGCGGGGTCCACCTTTTCGAGGTCCTCAGGCCTGTACACCATGACCTCCTCGAAGCCGCTTGGGTGTAGGCCCCTGACAAGCCTCGGTTTGCCATAGCCGACCTTGACCCTCTTAGGATAACCCTTGACCTCCTTCCTTATCTTGTTATCCAACGACCTTGGTCTACGCCAGCCCTTGCCCTCCACACGTTTATACCTCCATTCGTCGATGCGCATCCACCGCGGTTCTCTCCTCTCCATCCTCAGGCGGAGCCTCAACAGCCTCCTTAGGTCCCTCCCAAGCAGTCTCCTAGGGACGTCAGTAGACATAGGCCAGCAACACCCCTCCAACTTTCTGTTCTTTGGCGTCCACATGGGACATAACCCCTTTAGACGTGGACAATATCAGTAGGCCTATCTGCCTGGCAGGCAAGTACTTTTGTTCCCACTCAGAGATCTCGCGCCACCCGACAGAGTATCGGGGCTTGATAACGCCAACATTGTTTATCCTTCCCAACAGCTTGACCACGAATTTGCCGCCCCTCCCATCGTCAACGTACTCTATCTCGCCAATATAGCCGTACCCCTGCATCACTCTCAGCACTGCATGTATGAGCTTCGATGAGGGCCAGATAACCGCCTCCCTCTTGCCCCTCGCCTCCGCGTTCTTTATCGTGACAAGGGCATTGGCAAGCGGATCCAGTATGGGCATAGCCTCCGCAGAGAGCCGTACTTTAAAAATTTTCACGGTCAGTGGTCGCAGGCCGCACAAACGTAGCGGGCAGGGCCATGTACGTCAGCTAACCTTAGCTATACTTCTTGAACCCTAACTCCGGCGCTATTTCGCGGAAACACCTCCTACATATGTTCAACCCGTATTTCCTGATCACCGCTTCCCTTGTACCACATCTAATACACATCACCTTCTGCTTACCGAACTTACGGTCACGTGGCGGCCTAATCTTGCCCATACCGCCCCCACGACAAGACCATTAAAAATGTTTCCTAACAGTGCCCATACGGCAAGGGGAGGTCCACCCACAAGAGCCCTTACAGTTGGCGCTAGTCCACCTGCACCCCGAGCACTTTCCTAAAGAACTCTACAGCTTCCTCCCTGGAGACCCGTTGAGCCTTACCTACCACGCCCCTCGCGCGCCTCCTATACTGTACCCTTAGACCGGGCCTCGCCAAGCGCACACAGACGTCCATGCCCCAGATACCTATGGCCGGGTCGTACTTAACCCCAGGTATAAGCACGTGCTCCTTTACGCCGAAGCACACATTGCCTAGCTCATCAAAGCTAGAAAGCCTCACTCTGTTGCCCACGGCGGTCAACGCTTTGAAGAGGAAGTCCACCGCCCTCTGTCTCCTCAGCGTAACCGCGACGCCTATGGGCTCCCCCTTCCTTACCCCCCATTCCTTGATGCTCCTCTTAGCCTTCCTATATGACGGCTTCTGGCCAGTCAGCTGCTCCAGCACGAATGCGGCCTTCTCAAGCCTTTCCCCAGCCTGGCCAACGCCGATATTTACAACGACCTTGTCTATATATATGCGTCTCATCGGGTTGTCCCCTTCCTTTATCAACACCAGCTCTTTCCAGTTTTTCGCCCCGCCGCTCATTGGAATATCTTTATTGCCGGGCTTTCCTTGCCTATTGGAAACACGTAGTCCATCACTGTCCTAGTCTGCTGGCCATCCGTACTTAACACGGCTATGGACTGGCGCCTCCTAATTGTACGCACGATGTCGGCTATCTTGCCGTGTCGACCCACATTATGGCCGTCAACTATAAGTGCGTAGACGCCCAGCTGCATGGGCACGTGGAGTATCACGTCCCTTTCGCCCAAACTGTACAAAACCACGTCGAGAGTAGAGTACTTCCGTGCTTCTTCGACGGGTACCAGCATGTTCTTCCCGTCGTGAAAGTGCAGCTGCACGTTGCCGCCCTTCACCATGGTCTTACCCTCGACGCGTAGAGGCTTAATCGACGCCTCAGACTCAGAGATCTCCAAGGGCCAAAGGTGCCTAGAGGGGTGGGGGAGCATCCTATAGTACTCGCCTGTTGCCGATATCTCTATGACGTCCATGAGCCCAACCGGAAACTTGTAGTCCTTCCTAGGGACGCCATCCACCCTTATATGGCCAGCCGCAATAATCCTACGGGCCTCTCGCATAGTTTTGGCATACCTCAAGACATCCCTGACAAGTATAGCCAGGGGAATCGACTTGTGGGCCGAGTGGGGGCCGGGACCCACTTTCACAGTCCAAACGGCCTCCTTCCTCGCAATGGGCCACCACCATGGTGCAACCGATCTCCTGTAATGTCTAAGCATGCCCAAACGCCACAACGCCATATTAATAGTTTTGCTTGCACGTGAACGTCCCCACCTGGGCCGACATAACACGGCGGCCTGAAACACATAGATATGGCTGTCCAGCGTTTACGACGGGACTGAGCTGACGGCTTGTCGGGACGCGTGGCCGAATCGAAGTAACACGGCGCCATGGTACCGGGACAGTTACAGGGTGTAGTGATGATCATTAGGAAGAGGGCTGGTGCGGCGGCCGGGATTCGAACTTCCCCCGGCGCCTCGCCAGCGCCGGCCGGGTTCACGGGCTTGGAAGGCCCGCCTCAGTGGCGGATGCGGAGCGCTATGCATACTGCAACACTGCTCTATTTAAGTTGTGCGTGGCCTAAGTTTAGTCTTCGGTGTTGCAGGCTATCCGCACGTCTGGGTGAGGCGAATGGCCATATGCTGTTCCTTCGTCTACCTTTCACGCTCGGACATGGGGAGCCGCCGATGGACAGCTGTCCCTTAATGATTACGGGCGCCAAGGCCATGGGCACGGCGTTCATCTGGGTGACCGCGCCGTGAACTGTAACACGCTTCGGACCATTTGCTTGCAGTCTGCGCCATCTACTTCCCGGAACCGGGGGATATCAGCGAGCGCAACTCCTCGCCGCGCATTACGCCTACCTTACGCGTTATAGGTTTTCCACCTTTAAACACTATCAGCGTCGGCACGTTTATCACAGAGTATTTGATTGCAGCCTCTGGGTATTTGGACAGGTCTATCACATATACCTTGACCTCGGCCGACATGTCCGTTATCTCGGAGAGCGCGTGATATGCCTCCTCGCATGGCTTGCACCATGGGGCTGTGAACAGTATCACCGTTGTGACGCCGTCCTTCACGGCGTCCTCTACCTCCCTTAATTCCTGGGGCACGCTCATATTACTCCTCCCAAAACCAGCTGGAAGTACATTATATATAGCCCCGCGGCCATCACGATGAGCCCGGCGATCCTCTTGATCACGGGCATGGCGTTATACGTGTGTTGAAGCAATTTTCTGCTCCCCATAACGAGGAGCGTCGAGAACAATGTCATCATTGCGCCCATCCCAATCACGTAGGAGGCCACCGTGGCCACCGCCCCTTCAAGGGACCCCAGCGAGGCTGCTTGAAGCGTCACGTAAATGAATATGGGCGACGTACAGCTGAGCGAGGCCACAGCGTACGCTATCCCAAACAGGAGAAATGACCGTGGCCCCTTGGAAGAAATGCGGCTCGCCAAGTCCACCTTGACGCCTATGGTGGGAGCCCTTCCCAGAAGCAGGAGTGCCCCAAGACCCACAATGGCGAGACCCACGGCGGCGGCCATCCACGGCACGTATCTTAACATCCATGCGCCGATGGCGGATATCGCTATACCCGCTGCGCCGAACACCAACATGAAGCCCGTCGTGGATATGAGGCCCAGGAGGACCCCCTTGATGAGCGCCCTTGTCCATGACCCGCCTACCTGCTGGGCGGAGCCTATGAAATACGAGACGTATGCTGGTAAAACCGCTATGCCGCACGGATTGATGAAGGCCACAGCGCCCGCCGTCAGGGAAAACACAAGTAATGTCGGGTCTGTCGGCATTCCGTTATGCGGAACGTATGGCGGACGACATGTCCTCGTACGACGCGCTGGGGATTCCCCGGTATATTATCCTTCCGCTTGGATCCACAAGCACTACCCCCATTTCTATGATGTTGTACTTAACGCCGAGGCCCATGCGGTCCACCGCGTACAACCATTTAGGCAGGCCGTTTGACTCCATGAAGCTCCTTAGGTCTTCTTCGACACCCTTGTAGTCCAATAAAGTTATGGCGATGACCACCAGCCTGTCGCCGAGATCCATTTGGAGCTTCTTGAGTTCCCTAGCCTGGGAGACGCATATGGGGCAACCCTGGGGAACCATGAACCAGACGGCCACGTATTTTCCGCGGAAGTCGGAAAGCGACACGGCTTCACCGCTTATCGTGGTCACAGTGAAGGAGGGGGCGAATTGGCCGACCATGTACCCAACCTGCCCCATCTCCCTTACATCTCCCCCCTCCGGACTCATCGGCGCTTCGTCTGCGTTTCCCCCCATGATCATGCCCATCATCATGACTGCAAGTATAGCCACCAGCACCAGCGCTACTGCCACCGCCACCTTCATGCGTTATCCGTGCGTTCCGGGTTAAACAGAATTTCGGGAAATTTCACCAAGTTTTTCCAAATTTCTCTGTGTAGCTGCCGGCGAGGCTGCCCACATGGAACTGCGTATTGACGGCGCACTGCGTTGCCCTGAGGCGGGCTATGGGGCTACCGACGGCCACAGTTGTTGATCGGGCCGGCCCAACAAGCGTCGCCGGGTCCTAGGCCCAGCATGGCGGTTACCAGGGCTCCACATGCATCTTTAGCCCTTTTCTGAAAGCCTCGGCAAGCTCCATGGCGAGGGACGGGTGAAGCACGAGGGGCGTTGATGTGTCTGCCGAGATCCTCCGTATACGGTAGTCCATGTCCGGGGTGTCCCCAGCGGTGATCACTATGTCTATGCGGCCGCCCTTCAACGCGTCGATCAGCCTGTCCATGCCCACGCTTTCCGGGTCCATCACGTCGAGGTACCCCAACGCGGACCTAACCTTCTCTATATCCTTCTTATATGCGTCGTCATACGTATACACCAGGGCGTTTCTACGTGGTATCCTGTTCGGGGTAGCGGAAAGCCAACTTTTAAGCAGCGCATCGTGGAAATCGGAGCTGAATGACGCCACCTCCCCCGTGCTGTACATGACTGGGCCGAGGCGGGGATAGGCCCCCCTTAGGCGGCTCCAGGAAAACTGAGGCGACTTGACCCACCACCTGCCCGGCGTCAGAACTACGAGGTCGTCGTCGACCTTGAGCCTTTCCTCGGTCAGCACGTCCGCCACCAGGTCCATGTAGTTGACTCCGGTCGCCTTGCTGACGAGGGGCATGGAGCGGCTGACCCTGAGGTTGGCCTCCACCACGTACACGTCGTCTGCCACTATGAACTGGACATTTAGGGGCCCCTTAACCTCCAGCTCCCTGGCTATCACGTGGGTGATCTCAAGCATCTTCCCCAGCTGCGACCTCGTCAATTTCCTTGGAGGGAGCACCATGGTGGAATCGCCGCTGTGAACGCCGGGCGGTTCCACATGTTCTATAGGCGTGGCCACCAGCGCCCTTCCGTCCGACACAGCGTCTATCTCGGCCTCTATTCCCCACGGCATGTACCTGGACACGACGACCGGGTACCTCTCGCCCACTATTGCAGCCCTCCTTAGAAAGTCCACTAGCTGGGCCTCGTTGTAGGCCACAGCCATGTACGTCCCCCCCAGCACGTAGCTGGGCCTTACTAGGACCGGGTACCCCATGGACTCCGCCAACTTTATTGCCTCGCCCATATCCTTGGCGTAGTACCACTCGGGCTGAGGTATGCCCAGCTCGTCCAGGAACGCTGAGAAGCTGTTCCTGCTCTCGCCTACGTCAACTGACCTGGCCCTTGTACCCCCAATCCTGACGCCCCTCTGCTCCAACAAGGTGTAAAGCCTCTGGCCGATCTGCCCGCCCGCATACAATATCACTGTGGGTCCCCCCTCCTTCACGAATATATCCACAATCCTTTCCAGGGAAATTTCGTCGAAGTATAGGCGGTCCACCAGGTCCCAGTCCGTTGAAACGGTTTCTGGGTTGTAGTTGAGTATGGCCACCCTATACCCCCTCCTCTTGAGGGACAGCGCCATGTTGACAGTGGACCAGTCGAACTCTACGCTGACCCCAATCCTGAACACCCCGGCGCCTACCACCAGAAAGTCTGTGCCTGGGACCACGTCGTCGTACTCACCGCCGTACGACATGTACAGGTAGTTCGTCGAGGCCTCCCACTCCCCCGCAAGCGTGTCTATCCTTTTTATTGCCGGCATCCTACTGGTATTGGAGTTGCCTATGATTTCCGATATCTGGTCACGTGTAAAGCCAAGCACAAGCGCCTCCTCTATGAGGTCCTCCCTTTGGCCGTTGCTACGCAGCGCCATGTAAAGGTCCACCACCCTCTTGATGGCGTTGAGGAAGAATCTGTCCACCTTGGTGATGCTATGTATCTCGTCAACCGTTACTCCGAGCTCCATGGCCCTCGCAGCGTATATGGGCCAATACGGCTCGCGTCCGCGTAATGCCTCCAACGCGCGTTCCTTGGACGCCGATTGGTACATGCGGCCGCCCACAAGGCCGGGCTCCCCTATGTCTAGCATCCTGATCGCCTTCTGCCACGCCTCCTCCAACGTCCTCCCGATGCCCATGACCTCCCCTATGGACATCATCTCGGGGCCCAGCCCCTCCCTGATGCCGAACCTGTCGTTTTCCCAGCGGGGATGCTTGACCACTATGTAGTCTAGGCTTGGCTCAAACGCGGCCACGGTGCGGCGCGTCACCTGGTTCACTACCTCGTCGAGCCTGTAGCCAAGGGCCAGCTTCGCAGCTATATAGGCGAGGGGATAGCCAGACGCCTTGCTGGCCAACGCGCTCGACCTCGACATACGCGGATTCGTCTCAATTACGTACTGTTCGGGCCCACCATAGTTCACCGCCAACTGCACGTTGCCCTCGCCGACCAGCCCTATGGCGTCCGCCACACCCATAGAGAGGACGCGGCCCCATTGGTACTCCTCGTCGGTAAGCGTCTGGCATGGTGCAACCACTATTGAGTCGCCCGTGTGGATCCCCATGGGGTCCACGTTCTCCATGCACACCACGGCGGCCTTGTTGCCATGTGCATCCCTCACAACCTCGAACTCGACCTCCTTCCACCCGTCGAGGTACTTCTCCACAAGTACCTCCTTTATGCTCGACTGGGCAAACGCCTTGTAGATCCTCGACTGGAGCTCCTCCCTACTGTATGCCACAAAGGCGCCCGCACCGCCCAGATTGAAGCTGACCCTCACCATGACAGGGAAGCCCATGGACAGGGCCGCCTCAAGGGCCCCCTCAGGATCCCGGGCCGCCACACTGGGTGGCATGGGTATGCCGGCCTTCTCCATGGCTTTCCTAAAACGGTCCCTAGAAAGCGCGGTCCTGATGCCCTCTATGGGTGTCCCAAGCACCTCCACCCCGTACCTGTCGAGTACCCCTCTATCGTTGAGCTCGACGCAGAGCGAGAGGGCTGTCTGGCCCCCAAAGCCGCACACTATGGCGTCGGGTCTCTCCCTCTCGATAACGAGCTCGGCGAATTCCGGGGACAAGGGGAGGAAGTAGACCCTGTCGGCAAGCACCTTGGACGTCTGTATTGTGGCCACGTTGGGATTCATCAGCACCGTGCCTATGCCTTCCTCCCGGAACGCCTTAAGCGCCTGCGACCCAGAGTAGTCGAACTCCGCTGCCTCGGCTACCTTTATGGCCCCGCTCCCCAATACGAGGACGCTTTTTATCATTGGACACGCCCTCTCTCAACGACCTTAAGAAACTTATCGAAAAGCCACCGGGTGTCCCAAGGGCCCGGGCTGGCCTCTGGGTGAAACTGCGCGGTTATTATGGGGTACCGTTCATGGTATATGCCCTCAATGGTCCCATCGTCTGGCTGCACAGCCCAGACCCTCACGCCCCTCGCTGTGTTGGGAAAGCGCACGGCATATCCGTGATTATGCGTAGTTATGTATACCTTGCCTGTAAGCGCCACGTCCCTCACGGGCTTATTCGTAGCCCTGTGGCCGTACTTGAGCTTGTACACCTCCGCGCCGAGCGCCATGGAGACCACTTGGTGGCCCAGGCATATGCCCATGATGGGCAGCCTATACTCCACGGCCGTCCATACGGCCTCCGTCAAGGCAGACAGCAATTTCGGGTTGCCCGGACCGTTGCTGAACAGCACGGCGTCGCACTCAAAAGCCTTTTCCCAGTCCAGGCACGGGACAAGGCGCACCTTGGCGCCCCTCTTAAGGAGCTCCCGCACAATGCTCTTCTTTACCCCACAGTCCACAACGCCTATGCAGGTCCTACCCTCGCCGTACTCGATTACACGCCGCGTGGAGACGGCCCTAACGTAATCCACCTCGTCATACCTGGGCGACCTACGTATGGCCTCCAGGAGGCGCTCGGGATCGTCGTTGCCTATGGCGCCCATCATGACGCCGTGCTCCCTTAACTTTATTACGAGGTGCCTAGTGTCAACCCTGGATATGCCGGGCACGCCGTTGGCCTTAAGCCACTCGTCGAGCGACATAACCGACCTGTAATGGCTCGGCCTCGTGTTTTCAAAGACCACAACGCCCTCTACCGTTATACCGTCAGACTCCATCTGATCCTCAGACACGCCGTAGTTGCCTATAAGGGGATGCGTAAATACCAGTATTTGCCCCTTATAGGAGGGGTCCGTAAGGGCTTGCGGATAGCCGACCACGGCGGTCGTGAACACAACCTCCCCAACAGCGGGCCTATCAGCACCGAACAATCTTCCTCTGAGCACTGTGCCGTCCTCAAGCGCTAGGTACCCCATGTTCGCCCCTGCATGCACCACTATAAAATATGGGTTTTTTAGTTGTAATGGGGCCGGCGGAACTAGTCCATTTATGGCTACATGTGATTGAGCACAACTCGGGCTACGTGTACGGCTTCGCCCAACCACGCCCATTTATGGCCTGGCCCTTACTTCCCCACCCACGTATTTAGACCGCCGAGACGGCTATGGGCCGGGCCTCCGCCACACGCCGAACTACATAGGACAGACGGCGCCCTCTCTACAATCATTGTGGTCCCGCGATTCAGCCACATAACGCGTCGCCACAGTCGAAAAATGATATTAATGTCATGGGGTCTGCCCACTCATGGGTTTGTCCCGTTCCAGTCAGCCCAGGAAGCAGCGGAAATCCCGCTTCAACGCGCCTCTACACGTACGCCGCAAGTTCCTGACCGCGCCCCTCTCCAGGGAGCTTAGGAGACAGTACGGCATAAAAAGGCTTCCTATTAGGACGGGAGATACCGTGCTTGTGGTCCGCGGCGACTTCAAGGGCACGCGGGGCAAGGTGGTCAAGGTGGACCTCAGGAAGGCGCGCATCCACGTAGAGGGCGTCACGAGGAACAACAGTAGGGGGGAAACCATATACTATCCCATTCATCCCTCCAAGGTCATGATAGTGGAGCTCGACACAAGCGACAAGAGGAGGATGGAGAAGATCGAGAAGGCCAAGGCGGGCCAGTAACGCGCTGCCTGATGCTGGACATAGTCGGGGAGGAGTACCCAACGCCTAGAAGGTCCACATACCTCGACACCGCATCGGTTGGTTTAACGCCCCGCAGCGCAGTCGAACATGTTAGGCGTGCTGCAGAACTCATCTACGAGGATCCAGCCAACGTAGGTGACGCACATAAGTACGCTAGGCGCGTCAAGGAGGCGTTCGCGGAACTGGTAGGGGCGAGACCGGACGACGTGGCTGTGGTTGGAGGTGGGACCCTAGAGGGCATATGGAAAGCCTTACAAGCCCTCGGATGCGGCGGGGGCTCAGTAGTTACGACAGACCTGGAATACACGGGGCTATTGTCGCTGCTGGAGCACTGGGCCAACCGCTGCAACCTCGAATTGAGGATAGTAAGGCATGTGGGGGGCAAGGTACCACTTGACGAGCTGGAACGCCTGGTCGACGAGGAAACTCGCGCAGTCGTTGTAAGCTCAGTCCAGTGGGTCAATGGACACCGCATAGACGTGGGGGCGCTGGGGAAGGCGGTCCAGCGTAAGGGCGCCTACCTCATCGTTGACGGCATACAGGAGGCGGGGGCCATGAGGCCAGAGCTAAGGCATGTCGATTTCTACGTAGCTGGCACACACAAATGGCTGATCTCCCCCTTTGGCCTCGCCCTCGCCTACGTGGGCAAGAGGATGGTCGAGCTTGCGGGTCCAACCGGCATGAACAACGTGGACGTACCCATGCAGCTCCATAAATACCTGGCGTTTCCCCATAAAGGGCCTAGGAACCTCATGGCCAGTCTACCCAGAGACGCCCGGCGGTTCGACCCCCCGGGCATGTGGCCCATCTTGGCGCTTGCAGGCGCTTCGGCGTCCCTGGAGGTACTGCGCCGCCTGGGCATAGGACGCATAGAGGGACACGTTAGAAGGCTGGCATCGCTGCTCGTCGAGGGGCTAATGGACATAGGGGGTGTCACAGTGCTTGGGGGATCAGGGGAGAGCGGCATAGTGACGTTCTCGGCTGGGGACAACGAGGAACTGTTGAGGCGTCTCGCCGCACGGGGCATAGCGGTCTCGCTGAGGGGCATGTCGGGGCTACAGGGCGTAAGGGCATCCACCCATATCTACAACGACGAGGAGTCCGTAGAACGCCTAGTGGATGCCGTGAGGGACGCCTTAAAGGCCTAGTCGTAGACGTAGAGGCCGTGGTACTCGCTGTAACGTCTAACGAGGGGCCGCTCAGTCGGCGTAACGAAGAGCTCAAGGTTGAATACCGTGGCCCTGACCAGGTGACCCCCATAGGCCTTTCCGTCGCGATCCGACAGCACCACGTGTATGTGGGCCATCGGCGCCCCGTCCCTCTCGGCTAGGTTTCCTATCAGCGAGGCCACTTCCATGGGTCTGTCCACTTGCATCTCGACGAACCTTTTACCGGACTGGTCGTACCATGCGACCACGGCGTCCTTGAACGCTCCGAGGCCATACAGGAACGCGTGCCTAATCCCTCTCCTGGGCAGTTCGCCGGTCACATAGCCCATCAGCTCCACGTCCGGGGGGACCCTTAGACTCAGCATGGCCCCAATACCACCACGTTAAATATGCTTTGTCCTCAGCTCGTTGCTGGGGACCCTCAAAATTAATTTATGTGGTTGGGGTATGACATGGGACGGCTCTCCCAGCTTACGGCAACCGTGTTTATGTTCGTGTTGGGCCTCACAGTTATGTTGCTTAGTTCGCAGCCAACGCGGGGAAACGGCGAGCCCAGCTCGACATATGTCCTATTGCTGGGAGCGGCCCTGACGTTGGCGGGCGCGTTGGCGCTTTCCATGGCGTTCCTATCATACATGGTCGAGAGGGGGTCACGGTGACCTTGCGGTTGGAGACCGTGTCCTTTAGGCGGGGCAGTTCGTGAGGTAGGCCGGTACATGCCGATACGCGTGGTCGTCGTAGGATGGCGGCCCCATTAAAGCGCACGACGCCTAGTAACGCATCAACGCCGGTGTTGCTGTGGCTTATACACGTATCACGTCGCTGATCCCGGTAAGACGTCGTGAGGGCCGGGCCCGCCGATACGTAAAACCTCCGCGCAGCGGGATCCCCGCCATATGGTTGGGGAGGGATCACAGGCCCTTTTCTTCCCTTCTGTAGGTCCTAGCCAGGTACTTGGGCGCGACTTGCCTTTTCGTTAGGACGCTGGCCAGGGACAGCAGCGCCACAACCCCTATGTAGGGCAGCGCGTTGAGCAGGTACCTCGATACGGGCACCTCCAACTGGAGCGCGTACGGCAGCACAACCAGCACGGTGAAGGTGTAGGTCATCGGGAGCGCCACAAGGGGGCTCCACATGGACAGCATGGCTATGCTGACAGACAGTATGCCGATGCCCCTCGTTATACCGTCAGAGAGGTAACCCGTGTAGAGGACAGTGTACATGGCACCTCCAAGCCCGGCCATTACGCCCTCTATGAACGTGGCAAGGTGGCGTACGGCCGGGACGCTGACCCCCATAAGCTCCGCTGCGTAGGGATTGTCGCCCGACGCCTTAATTGCCAGCCCCACCCTGGTACGGTACATGAGCATTATGGGTATGGACGCCGCTGGGACCGCCAGTAGGACCTCCTTGGGTGGGGGAAAGGGCAGCGCCGCGCCGACATATGGCTTGCCCATGATGCTTGCGAGCCCGTTGCCCACGAAGATTAGGGCTATACCCACCACTATCTGGTTGAGGGTCAGGGACACCGACAATAAGGAGAAGGCCATGTTGAACATGGTTCCCGCGACTAGGCCAGCAAAGAGTCCGGCCCACGGATTTTGGAAGAGGTAGGCAGCTATATACGCAGTAGTGGCGCTCACAGCCACGGTCCCCTCAATGCCGAGGTTAAGGTTGCCGGCCCTCTGGTTTACTATGGCCCCTAGGACTATCAGGAGAAGGGGCCCACCGGTGTATAGGACAAGTTCTATCATGGCCCGCGCAGCGCTGGGCTCATATCACTATCCTTATCCTGTACCTGTACACCAGTATCCCAAGGAGCACCCCCACTATTATCATGCCCATCGCCGCGTACGCCAACGCCGTGGGCACGCCGTAGCCGACCCTGAGCCCATCTATGCCCACGTAGGTGAGCGCCACGAAGGTCGAGGACGCCAATACCCACAACGGCTTCAAGAAGCCCAGCCAGGAGGCCGCTATACCTATGTATCCGTAGCCCGGGGAAAACCCCGGCTGGAGGAATCCTTGAAACGCCGCCAGCTCCAGCGCACCTCCTATGCCAGCCAGCGTGCCGGAAAGCGACGATACGAGGACCGCGGCCCTTGCGATGTCTATGCCCGCATACCTTGCAACCTCGGCACCGTCGCCCATGACCTTAAACGAGAGGCCCAGGCCCGTGTAGTTCAGCAACACGTGGGCCGCAACTGCAAGCGCCACCACGGCCCCCGCTGCGACCAGCGGGTCCACCATGTTGGGCACGGGGTACGTATATGGGAATCCCCTGACCGAGGGGTCGCGTAGGGCGCCGTAGGACACGTAGTATAGCAATTGTAGGGCTACCAGGTTCATCATGAAGGTGGTCACTGCTTCGTTGGCGCCTGCGTAGCCCCTTAACACGCCCGTGATCCCGCCCCACACAGCTCCCGCAAGGGCGCCCGCAACGACCCCCACAAACGTGCTGCCGCTTATGAGGCTCGCCCAGAGGCACGTTATGGCGCCTATCAGCAGCTGGCCCTCCATGCCTATGTTCCAGTAGCCTGCCCTGTAAGCCAACGCGCCCGCTATCCCGGAAAGCGCCACGGGCACGAACACCAGGAGGACTTGCCCCGGCCTCTCAAACGCAGCTATGTACATGTCCGGCAGGGCCCCTATGCTCCCAGAAACCAGCAGTACGACGAATGCTACTAGTAGCAGGACAGAGAGCGCGGCCATCAGTCCGCTAGTAGGCGACGGCCTCTCCCTCGGCGACACCACGACGGAAAAGGCCCACATGACACCTGCCATGTGCCGTCTTCAAAAAGATTCGCGTTTCAATTTGCGTCGGCCATGGCAGCGGCCACCCTCTCCAGGGGCGTGCCCGGCCCGTATTCGCCGACCACCTTGCCGCCCCTCATGACCAGTATTCGGTCGCTGACCGACGCAAGCTCGTTCACGTCCTCGGAGCTGAAAACTATGGACCCGCCGCCCTCCTTTATGGCCTGGAAAATGGAGTAGAGCCTCATGCTGGTCTCGTAGTCCAGCCCACGGGTGGGATATATGGCAACTAGAACCCTCGGCCTCAGGTACAGCGCCTCCCTCCCGACCACGACCTTCTGCATGTTTCCCCCTGAGAGGCGGCCGACCGGGGTTTCCGGGGATGGGGCCTCTATGTCCAGCCTACTCATCACCTCCATGGTAGCCCTACGTAGGTTGCCCCACCTGATTATGGGGGGCCTACTCCTCATCACAAGGTTCTCGGCTATTGTCAGGGACTTCGCCACGGCCAATTCCCTGTCCTCGGGTATGAAGGACACCCCCATCTCCACGAACTTGCTTGTGGACTTGCCAGTAAGGTCGACCCCGCCCACCACTATTGTGCCCCTAGTGGGGCGCCTGTATCCACCGAGCACCTCAAGTAGCTCCCTTTGGCCGTTGCCGACGACACCCGCTATGCCCACGATCTCCCCACTATATATGTCCAGGTCTATCCCCCTAACCACGCCATCCACATGTATGCCTCGCGCCGAGAGCACGAGCTCCCCCTTGGACGTCCTAGCGCGGCCCGGCGCTTCTACGAGTTTCCCGAACATGGCCCTGACAAGCGTCTCCGCAGTAGCCTCACCGGCCACATATTGACCAGCCACTCTGCCCCTCCTCAATACGGTAACCCTGTCCCCCACAGCAAGGGCCTCGCCTATCCTGTGCGTTATGAGGACTATGCCCACCCCCCTACTCTTGAGGGTCCTCATCATATGGAAAAGGCCCTCTATCTCGCGCGGCGCGAGCACGGCAGTAGGCTCGTCGAATATTAGGAGGCGGGCGCCCCTTGAAAGGGCCTTAACGATTTCTATCCTCTGTTTCTCCCCCAGGGACAGATCCCCAACCCTGCCATCGAGGCTCAGCCTCAAGCCGAGCCGCTCGGCCTCGGCCGCAAATGCGCGGGGCGATACACCGGCCAACAGGAGGTTCTCCCAAACAGTCAACTCGTCTATGAGCGCGTATTGCTGCGACACCAAAGCTATGCCCAGCCTAAGGGCGGCCTTGGGCGAACTTATGCTCGCCTCTCTTCCATCTACCAGTATCTTGCCGCCGTCCGGAAGGTATATGCCGTACAGTATGCTGGCGAGGGTAGATTTGCCGGCCCCGTTCTCCCCCAGTATGACGTGGATCTCGCCCTCATGGAACTTTACGTCAACACAGTCAAGCGCCTTGACCCCAGGAAACGACTTAGACACGCAGCGCAGCTCGATCATGCCGTGGCCACGTTCTCCACGCCTTCAACGAGCCAGTCTATGCCGTATAGCTCGTCCTTACTGAGCCTAAGGCTCTTACCTGTCCTCTCATCGACTTGGACCCTCACCATGCCTTCCCTGTCTTTTATCGGACCACTATACGGATCGAACACCCCTTCCATGATCTGTCTCCTACGCAGCATCACGTAGTCCTGAGCCTCCCGCGGCACCACTTCGTGCATGGGGAGGTATATGTCCGTGGGGTTCTGCCTCCAGTCGTAGCCATGCCAACTGTTCTTCATGGACCACCAATAGTCGCGGGGCCTCTCAGGCGGCCACTCGGACCATATAGACATGTCCTCGGTCAGCCACGCCATGTAGGCCCTAAGGATTATCTCCAGGTACATGGGACCCCAGTTCACCATCTGCCCGGAAACGTGCGCCTTCGGCGCCCTATCGTACATGTCGCTGTAATGGCTGAAGGACCAGGCCCCCTTTTCCTGGGCCACTATGAGCACCGTGGGCGAGTCCTCCGTGAACGCCAAAACGTCGGCGCCGCGCCCTATCAACGTTTCGGACGCGCTCCTGGCCTTGGCCGGGTCAAACCAACTGCCTATTTCAATCACGTCCATGGTCACCCGCGGGTTGACCTCGCGGGCACCTATCAGGAAGGCGTTCAAATGCCTCTTCACCTCTGGTATTAGGAACGCAGCGACGTATCCCAGCTTATCGGTCTTCGTTATGGCCCCAGCCATAATGCCATTAAGATAGTACGCCTCGTAAAGGTCTATGAAGTACTCTATGAAGTTCTCTGGGTCCCCAGGCTCCAGATAGCCGCTGCAATGTGCAAAGAACCTGTCCGAATAGCGCTTGGCTGCGTCCTTTGTAGACCTCATGTAGCCGAAACTCGTCGTGAAGACCAGCTGCGCCCCATCCTTAACCATCTGGTCTATGACCCCAGACGCCTCCCCTTCCGGCACGCTCTCCACGTATGTGGTTTCCAGGAAGGGAAGTCTCTCCTCGGCGAAGCGACGCCCCCTGTCATGGCTATAGGTCCACCCAAGGTCGCCTATCGGCCCAACGTAGACGAAGCCGGCCTTGAACTTGGGGAGACCGCCCAGCGCCGTCCCCGTCTCCCTACCAGCAGTCACAAGCCTTTCCCTTTCCACCACCTTCTCCACGAACTTAGGGAAGGCCTCCCTGATCGCGGCGCCACCGATGGCGAAGCCGGCGACGAAGGCCCCCACCATCTTTAGGAGTTCCCTCCTGCTAGACATGACCCGAATTAACTATGCATTTAAAAACATAACCGTCCGAGCCACCACAATATTACCTATCCATTTAAACAAAGTGTTAAATAGAGAGAGCGAGCTCTGGCGTCAGGTACCACTTGACGTGCCATGTAGAGCCCTCACGCGCCAGGCACAAGACAGCAGAGTACCGGAACTTGACCACAGCCTTATCTGGATCGCCGACTACAAGCAACGATGCCAGCCTGCCGAGGTGCGGTAGGTGGCCCACAAGCATCACGCCGTCCATCCCAGTAAGCCTGCCGGCCCAGTACGAGGGATCGTCAAGCGGGTTCAGCCCCTCGACTTGGAATATCCCCCTAGCTGGCCCGAGGAACTCTGCGAATATAGACGCGGTTTGCTCAGCCCTTTTCTTCCCACTATGATAAATAGCCTCAACCTTGACACCGACCTTGGCCAAGTGCCCTGCAACGGCCCTAGTTTCTTCCACACCTCGCCGAGTCAATCTCCTCTCTGGGTCCTCGGCCTCATTATACGCCTCGCCGTGCTGTACAAGGAATATCGCCATGAGGGCACAGTACGGGTAAAATTTAATGTTACGCCCCAAAAACATATTTACCCTCTCAGCGAGAGGGAAACGGAGGCCCCGGTCGTCTAGCGGTCAAGCGCCCGGCGGACCATGGATGCGGGCCTTTCGAGCCCGTGACCCGGGTTCGAATCCCGGCCGGGGCACCACAATTTCTTGTGCGTCATTTTGATGGGCTTTCTGTGGCATGGGTCCTCCATGTGGACGTCCACGAAAGGAAATGGGGGCTACCGTTGGCCCTCACACGGGCCAGCCTCCACAACTCTCTTTCCGGCGTCCTTGCCTCTTTGACGCCCGGCCATAGGCATTCCCCAACCCAGTCCAATGGCCGAGACCGCGCTGGACGGGCCATCTAATTTGCGCCATGTGTCGGCGTTGTGTTGGCAGGTGTGGCGTCCCCACCATCACATGAAGACGCGCTGGACGGGCCTAGCTCACAGAGTTCGCAGGCTCAACTGCATGGAACACTGGCGAGTGGGTTCCAATGGTGTAAGGTATCGAGCGAGCCGGCGTTGGCGGCCATCCCGACACGTGTTGTCCGTCTGACTGGTCGCACCGCATGGTCTCACCTGTAGACCTCAAGTCCCAAGGCTCCGAACTGGGCTGCCATGGAGACTCAGGAGGCGCGGAAAAGATATATAGGAGTCCTATGTTTTTCCCATGCAGGCGATACCCGGCTACGATTTCGGTAGGGTTCCCGACGCGCCTATAAGCGACGGGGAATTCGAACTTCTCAAAAGAACGGTAATGCTCACCGACGAGGACTTCAAATATCTAAGGACGGCATGCGGCATACTGAAAGACCAGATCGACGCTATATTGGACCTGTGGTACGGCTGGGTAGGCTCTAATCCCCATCTCGTCTACTACTTTGGGGACAAGGCAGGGAGACCCATCCCAGAGTACCTAGATGCGGTCAGGAAAAGGTTCGGCCAGTGGATACTTGACACCACGTGTAGGGACTATGACAGGGAGTGGCTCAACTACGTGTATGAGATAGGGTTGAGACACCACAAGTCCAAGAAGGGGAGAACCGACAATGTTGACACGGTGGAGCACATACCTTTGAGGTATATGATAGCGTTCATAGCCCCAATAGGGCTCACCATAAAGCCGTTCCTAGCCAAGAAGGGGCACAGCGCAGAGGACGTGGAGAGGATGTGGTCTGCATGGCTGAAATCCGTAGTGCTACAGGCGGCTATATGGGCCAGGCCCTACTCTAAGGAGGGGGAGTGGTGAGCGGCTTATAGTCCGGGCAATTGACACGCAGCTCCAACACGTCCAGCTTTTTATTAAGCAGGGCACAGTAGTTCCCCTTCCCATAATACTTGCAGGTAAGGCATATCCTCGCCTCTATGAAGCCTGACCTTTGAAGGTTGGAAATATAGCGCAACAGTTCCATGTAGAGTCCCTCTAGGTCCAAGCCCTGGAGTCCTTCCCTGGCAGGAATTTTCCACTTCTGCAATTCCCTGAGCACCAGACGGCCCTTATCGGTCAGCGTCTGCACTGTGCGCCTCCCAATCCTCTCCCTCCTCAGTAGCCCCTTAGACTCAAGAGCCTTCAGCGCGTCGCTTACAGTGGGCTGCGAGACGCCGAGCAGGCTGGCCAGTTCGCCTACGGTGACTCCCCCAACCTCGGACACCGCTTCAAGTATAGCGGCCTGTAACTGGGACAATCCCATGGACGTAGCCGCCCGAGTCAAAGCAGCCCTATACGCCCTACAAATCCTTTCAAACGCCTCAACCACATCTCCCACGCGTTCTCCCCAGATCAATATATTAATTGGTTTCTGTGTCCTCAGCGTCAAGGCGACATGTGCGGCTAGCTCAACCCTGCGACAACTGCTACACATTGGGGACGTGCTGCCTTGCGCCGTCTGTGGGGGCCTGCAATTAGCGCGGCACTTCGGACACGCGGATCCGAAAGGGGCCATACGATTCGTATGGACATTAACGGAAACTCTGTGTAAAAAGCTTTTTACACAGAGTTTCCGTGTAATAATTTTTAATTGTTTACTCAAATATATCTTATATATTTCATGTGTAATCATTTCATTGTTTTTAAACAACTGTGATGGTTCGAGCAGGGGAAAGAGTTTTAATAGTGTGGACGTGTGTTCGGCTCATGATTCCTAAACTTATCAAAGTGACGGATTATGAGTGGGAAATTCCGAAGGATTATAAAAACTGCATGAGGGTACCCGTAAAGGTGTACGCCGACAGCATCCTCCTAGAGAAAATGAAGTCGGACAGGACCTTGGAGCAGGGGGCCAACGTGTCGTGCCTTCCAGGTATACATAAATATAGTATAGTGCTCCCCGACGCACACCAGGGCTATGGGTTCCCCGTGGGAGGGGTAGCCGCGCTCGACGCGGAGGAGGGCGTTGTTTCCCCGGGCGGGATAGGCTACGACATTAACTGTGGGGTCAGGGTCATACGTACTGACCTCACCGAGAAGGAGCTTAGGCCAAAGCTCCGGCAACTGGTGGATGAAATATTCAAGCTGGTGCCTCCCGGAGTTGGCGAGACCGGGATATTGAGGCTGCCCATGGGCGAGTTCGAGCAGTTGCTCTCGGAGGGGGTCCAATGGGCGATAAAGCGGGGGTATGGCTGGGCCGACGATCCCGAGCACATAGAGGAGGGGGGCTCCTGGGGCCTTGCCGATCCTTCCAGGGTATCCCAGAAGGCCAAACAGCGGGGCAAGGACCAGGTGGGTACCATAGGCTCTGGCAACCATTTCATAGAGGTGCAGGTGGTCGACAGGATATTCGACGAGAAGGTGGCCAAGGCGTTCGGGATCGAGCAGGAGGGCCAGGTCGTCATTATGATACATACGGGCAGCAGGGGGTTCGGCCACCAGGTGGCGACCGACTTCCTCATGGTGATGGAGAGGAAGTTGAGGGAATGGGGTCTCAGGCTGCCGGACAGGGAACTGGCCGCAGCGCCTATAAAGGACAGAGTTGCCGAGGACTACATCAAGTCCATGGCGTCCGCGGCCAACTTCGCGTGGACTAATAGGCAGATAATAACCCACTGGGTTAGGGAAGCATTCAGAAGGGTGTTCAATAGGGACCCAGACGCGTTGGGCATGAGGATAGTGTATGACGTGGCCCACAACATAGCCAAACTCGAGGAACACGAGGTTGACAACAGGGGGACCCGAAGAAAGGTCTGGGTGCACAGGAAGGGAGCAACCAGGGCGTTCCCCGCGGGCAGGCCTGAGATACCTGCCGACTATAGGTCTGTGGGCCAGCCAGTCCTCATACCGGGCTCCATGGGGACCGCGTCCTGGATACTTGTGGGCACCGAGGACGCGATGAAGCTCACGTTCGGCACTGCCCCGCATGGGGCTGGGCGTGTCTTGTCAAGGGCGGCCGCGGTGAGGTCGTTCCCACCTCAAAGGGTGAAGACGGAGCTGGAGTCCAGAGGGATAATAGTGAGGTCCGCAGAGTCCGAGATCATTTCGGAAGAGGCGCCTCAGGCGTACAAAAACGTGGACCTAGTGGTCGAGGTTGCCCATAACGTCGGCTTCTCGCGCAAAGTGTCGAGGCACAGGCCCGTAGGGGTCGTCAAGGGTTGACGACGCGACTTTTGTCCCTTAACACATGTCGCGCAAACCAGCTGTTTGCTCCGCGTTGAACCACTGAGGAAATACTTAATTAATGTACCACAATCTTCCGGGTGGACGACAAGCTGCTGATTTCCTTAGAGGGATGTAAGACGACTGTTCTGTCCAGGGGAAGGAGGGCAAAGGGTGTACGGATCATAGCGGGGAGGCATATGGAGATGCCCACTAACGCGGTTTTCTATGTATATGGCCACGTGGACCGGTTGGCACACAAACTGCTGAGGCCTTCCCTGGTAGAGGGACCGGCCGCCAAGTCGGCGCTTTTCCTGGCGCCCACAATAAGGAGGGACACACGTGTTGTGTCCTTTTACACCTCTATCCCGTCGGTGTCGGACACATGGCACCCAATAACGCCGGGAAAGGGCCAGGCTATGCGGAACGTTGAACCCCACGTGAAGAGGGCACTTGTGGTATATCTCAACAGCGTCCTAGGGGTGTACAACGTGCTGCGCGGCGGCCCAATACCTGACTTCTCCCAGCTGAGCCCTAGGAGGATCGAGAGGGTCGTAGATATGGTAAACTTCGATGCGCCCCTCGCGGAGCTGGGGAGGCACGTGTCGTGGGCCTCCAACGCCCTTAGGGCCGGGCCGCTGCACGACCCCGACAAGATACAGCAAGTGGTCAGAGGGGGGCCTCGAGGCCCCATAGACGCAGCTGCCATTGAGCTCGTGGAAGAGCTTTGCGGAGGCCACATTATGGTGGACCTGTCAATATACAGGACCGTCAGCGTTCTCTTGTGAAACTCGGCGAGGTAGGTCTCCTACACCTAGTAATAGTGGAGTTGCTTGTTGGGTACATATATATGATGCACGTGGACATAATACTGTCGACGCCCGCCGTGCTGGTCGTGGTGCCAGCCCTTATGAGTGCCCGAGGGAACATATATGGGACAATAGTCACGAGGCTCGTCACAAGGCTTCATCTAGGGCTTTCAAGGGTCCCATGGGATGCGAGGACCCTCAGCGATGTCAGGATAGCGCTCCTCGACGCGCTTACGGCCGCCACAGCGATCTCGACAATGGGCGTGGTCCTGGACTACCTGTTGGGTGGAAACATGGGCATTTACCTGTACCCCCTTGCATACATGGCCGTGCTGGTCTCGTCCCTCTTTGTGATACCTACAGTACTGCTGGTGGTTTGGCGTTCCTTTAAAAGGGGATACGCCGCAGAGTACGTGGCTGTGCCCGTAGCCACAGCCACGTCCGACCTTGTGACGCCTATAGCGTTTTTCCTGGCCGTCAGGTACGCTGCCGACAGGGGCGCAGCGCTGGCTGTGATTATAATATCGCTGGTGGTACTAGCGTGTGGGGTCAGGGAGCTTACAAGGAACGCAAAATTTTTCCTGGAAAATGCTCCAGCCACGATACTTGGGTCGCTGACAAGCGGGTTTGGGGGATTCCTCTACTCCACGTCGCTGTACCGTCCACTCGCAGTTGCGAGTCTCGGCGGATTGCCAGGCCTAAACGCGCTTCTAGGCGCCTTGGGGGGCATTGTGGGGTCAGCGGTATCGGTCCAGCTGCATAAAAAGGGCCGTGTAGACAGGGTAGAGAGGAGGCGCATATTGAAGGCGGGCCTCCAGCACTTCGCCCTCGGCCTGTCTCTGCTATCAGCCGCGATCTTGATACTTGGTGGGCCTCCAGCCGCCGCAGCCATCCTAGCGTCGGGAATCCTCGCCAGTCCCCTCATAATGGGCGCCGCGTACTTTGCATCCCACTACTCTTATAAACGCGGCATAGACCCAGACAACATAGTTGTGCCAATAACAACTGCCTTAGGGGACGTTGTGGGGCCCCTCGCCGTGATCCTCCTACTGTCTGCGTTTACCCACCAACCCTGAACGGCGGACCTAGCCGCAACGTGGACACAACAGTTAAACTGATCCCTACACAGGACCGACGCTCGGAAACCTCGTAGAGGGGACACTTGCGGCTTTACATTCATGGGCTGGGAAAATTTATTAATATCTTGTCCCCTGTCGCCGTGGCCGGACCGTTCAACGAGCAACTGGCCAAGGGAGCCTCAGTGCAGTACTTGGGCGATGTGGCCATAATAGAGGAGTGCCCTAGGTCTCTTCGGACCCTCGACGGCAAACCTATTGCAGTCTTCAACCGGTGGACTTTCGAGGACGTAACTGTGTCGGACCCGGGGCTGAGGAGGTACCTCTGCCTAAAGCCCGTCTACCTGCCGCACACAGAGGGGAGGTACCAGAAGAGGAGGTTCGGAAAGGCACGCATACCCATAGTTGAGAGACTTATGAACGCGCTCATGCACCCAGGCCGTAACGCCGGCAAGAAGCATAAGGCGTACAACATAGTGAAGCGTGCCTTCGAGATGGTGTATGTGAGGACCGGGAAAAACCCATTGCAGGTACTTGTAGACGCGATACAGAATGGGTCCCCAAAGGAGGAAGTCACCCGGATCATATATGGCGGCATAGCGTACCCGGTGTCCGTAGACGTGGCGCCCCAGAGACGTATAGACGTGGCAATAAGGTGGCTGGCCGAGGGGGCCCGCTCCTGCTCGTTCAACAACCCTAAGCCCATAGAGGAATGCTTGGCCGATGAGATGATAGCTGCCGCCGCAGGCGATCCCAAGAGCTACGCCGTGAGACGTAAGGACGAGACGGAGCGTATTGCAGCAGCGTCGAGGTAACCTTTTTTACCGTTGTTACCCTTACCGACATGTCGCAGATAGCCGAGCTTTTCTGGTTTGAGAAGTATCGTCCTAGGGGTTTTGGCGATGTTGTGGATCTTGAGGATGTTAAGGGGAGGTTGGCCGAGTTCGTGGCGAGGCGGGACATGCCACACCTACTCTTCTACGGCCCCCCCGGCACAGGCAAGACCACCATGG
>WANN01000031.1 GCA_015521775.1 Thermoproteaceae archaeon | reverse complement strand
GTTCTTGGGGGGGCTGAGGAGGCTGGGGCTGTGGTCCCGCGCCGCCCCCAACGCCGCCCTGGCCCGCACATGGCACGACCGGTTCCTGGGGTGGGGGCGGTATGTTTATCCCTAGCTGCTGGCGCGCCGCGTTGCTCAGGGCGGTTGGGGGAATGCGGGGAAGACCGACGTTGTTGTCCACCTGCACGGCTATTGCGCCTGCGCCCTGCTGCCTCGACGCCATTATTCCCCCCACGAACGCGCGGGTCGCCGCATCGTAGATGAACACCATGGTTATGCCCGACTGCTCTAGCACCACCACGTAGAAGTTCCCGCTTTGCCTCGCCATCTGGGCGAAGGCCGAGGGCATGAAGAAGAGCGGGAATGGGGCCTCCTGGCCCTGTGCGCGCACGGTGCCCCTGGACGTGAGTTCGGCCGTCTGGCTCTGCCCCCCAAACCCGGTTATCCTTATGGTGGCCGTGTCGCCCTGCACACCAACAACGGTGATGCTGCTCCCCCCGGTCTGCGTCTGCCCATTGCCGACGGCTACCAGGTTTATGGACATGCATACGCCCGGTTGAACCCAGTTGGGGAACTGGGCGCCCGCCAGTAGGGCCGCGGCCGCTAGGGCCACTGCCAACATGCGCAGCGACATGTTGGAGGGCCGGCCCCGGAGCCCATAAAGGCTGGGTTGGACCGGGCCGGTCAAACCACCCTGTACCCGCAGTTGGGGCAAACCGCCTCGGTGCCCCTCAACGGGTAACGGCAACTGGGACATGGACCCCCAACAAGGGCCTCAAGGCGCCTGTAGATGGGGCCGACGCTGAACCTGCGGAACATGTACACCGCCACGAACGACGCTGGGGTCAGGAACGATATGGTGAAGAGTATCTGTTCCAGGGCCAGCGTGGCTTTGAATGGTATGATCTGCAGGTACGTGAAGCCCTTGGCGAGCAGTTCCTCGGTGGATGGATACGTTATGAAGGCCAGTATCAGCCCCAGGGCCGACCCCGCGTCGAAGAACTCCTTGTAGAGCCTTATGCTGGACCTGTCCGACACAGGCATGCCCCTGGAGCTGACCATGCTCAGCACGTTGTACGTGGCCAGGAAGAGGAGGAACACCACAGAGTACACGCCGTAGGCGACCTGCTCTATGACGCTCTCCACCTCGAATATTGCCCCGTACAGCTGGCCCATGGAGAACGAGAAGAAAACGAGGAGAAGGAACGACTTGTAGTCCGAGAAATGTCCGCCTGTCAACATCAGTGGCCGCTCCCTGTTGAAGCGTAGTTCCCTGGCCACTAGCCTGGGCGCGGCCAGGTGCGCTATGGCCCACCCTATTAGGCCCAGCAGTATGCTCCTGGGCAGGAAGGCTGTGAGGTACCCCACCACGTTGCCGCGGGCCTGGCCCAGCTCCTCCGGCGACGTGGATATGGCGATGACGCTTCCGAAGAGCGCCACGACGAACACGAAGTGGAGGGCCAGCAGAGACCACATGGCCCTAGACTGGGCCCTCGCGTCCAGCGTGGCCACGTATGCGCGTATAATGGAGAAAATGACCACCAGCGGCAGCACGTACCTCGCGGCGGCGCTGACATACGGCACACTCCACAGCGCCCCGCCCGTAACCGTCGACGCGTAGTAGGCCGCGTAGTACGCCGATCCCCCGGCGATCATGACTATGGGAAGCATCCTAGGGGGGACAAGCATGACGGCCGAGTAGCTCAACGCCACCGAGGCCACCATGGCCGCTATATCCATGGCCGGCCCATCAGTGGGGTTCGACGAGCCCACCACCGCGAAGATGGCCGTGGACGCCGCCAGCATGAGCTTCTCGTCGAGCCGCGTGCGGGCGAAGAACAGCGGTATTGAGAGGACCGATATGAGGGCCAGGAAAGCGGCCAGCGTCTGGGGGTCTATCATCTAGGCCAGGCGCGTCCCGCACCTCTCGCAGAAGCGTGCCCCCGGAGGATTGACGTGGCCGCAGCTGGGACACGTGGGGCCCATCTGGGCCTGCATGCCTGGGACAGACTGCGGGGGAACGGGCTGCGTGGGCGACTGCTGCAGCGCCGAGGGCGCCATCTTGGCCCTCATGTACTTGTCCCTGGCCTGCGCGAGGGTCAACCTGCACAGTATGTATTCGCCGGCCGCCGATATGTCCGAGGCCTCCACCACGATCTCGTCCCCGTCCTTGGTCTTCACAGCGAGGCCCACCTTGCCCTGCAGCGATATCATTATGTCGCTCACCTTGCCGATGGCATTGCCGTCGATCCCTATCACGGTCTTGTCTATGAGTTCCTCCCTCTTGATGAACATGATGGACGTGACGCTGTACTTAGAAAAGTGTTTGGTTTAATTGCCACGTTAAAACCTGGGCCTAGGCGCCCCAGCGGCGGGAACACGCCTCTGTCCCCTCCCCACGTACACGTACATGCCGAACCCCGCCGCGGCCAACAGGCCTATAAGGGGAAGAGTATAATCGTCGCGGGGGCCCTCGGGCTGCTGTCTAACGACGTCGCCTGGGTCCCCTATGTCCCGTGGGGGATTGCCCGGCCGACCGTCTGCGATGCCCCGCCGACCGCCGTCTCCGGGAGTATAGGGAGGATCGCGCCGTATGGCCTGGAGCACGTCCTTAGGCGTGTACGCCCGCATAGACACGGGGTACCCCTTGCTCCTGAGGAACTGCGCGACCTCCCTGAACGCTTCCCGGAGGCCCGGCCTCGGGGGGCCCCCATACACGCTCGCTTCCAGGAGCTCGCAGACGGTGCCGCTCCACCGGCCCCCCCTCACGACGCGCCGCTCCCCTTGAGGAGACGAATACGTGCTTATGGACAGGGTCTCCCTTCCCAGGACCGCGAGCGTCCTCTTGTCTATATAGAAGGCCTCCCCGTAGTACCCCAAGGGCCTGCCCTCGGGGAGTCCCGTCGGCCTCCCATAGTCGCCCCCCGCACTGTACACGTAGAAGTTGCCCGTATCTATAAGGAAATAGCCGAATGGGGCGCCGTAGTAGGGCACGTAGTCGGGGAGGAAGAGCTCGTTGCGGGGTATGGGGCTGGGCGGCCTTTGCTGGCCGCCTCCCGGGGTATACATCCCTACGGTGTCGCCCTGCTGCGATAGGAAGATGTAGTACCTGCCGCGCTCCATTTCCTGTGGGGTGAGGGGACGCCCGTTGAACTCCAGGGGCGTGACCTCCACCCTAATGTACTGGCCCACCTCGACCACCCTGTACCTCAACACGAACATGTACGCCAAGCCGCGGTCTATCAGCTTCTTCACCTGCTCTATGTCGCTCATCATGTTGGTCACCTCCTCCTTGTAGACGCCCTTGGCAAATATACATGCCTGGATGGAATACGTGCCCGGCTGGACCCATTGGGGCGCTGCTGACAGCAGCACCGACAGCAGCACCAGGAACGCAAGCCACAGCATGGCCATGCGTGGCACCGCCCAGATAAAAAGCGGCGGTTTGCCCTGACAAGTCAAGCCGGCCGGAAGGGTAAAGGCTTTATATATACGGGGGGCCGACCCCATGGACTTCGCGTTGTCCCCCGAGGAGAGGCTTTTCCTGGAAAACGTGAGGTCCGCCGTGGAGAGACACGTGGCGCCCCATTGGGTGGACCTGGACTCTGGCAGGTATCCCCTTGAACGGGTAATCGCCGGGCTGGCCCAGAGCGGACTTGCGGGTTTCACCATCGGCGAGGAGTACGGAGGGCAGGGCGGCAGCTTCCTCATGGCGGCCCTGGCCGCCGAGGAGATAGCGTACGGCGACCCGTCCATGTCCAGCGCGGTGTACTTCCTCCTGGAGTGCACGTGGCCCTACATGGTCCAGCTGTACGGCTCCGATGAGGCCAAGCGCCAGGTGCTCCCCGAGGTGGCGGCCGGGAGGGCCTTCATAGGGATCGCGTCCACGGAGCCGCACGGCGGAAGCGACGTGGCCGGCACAACCACCTTGGCCAGGGAGGGGAGCGACGGGTGGAGGCTGTACGGCGAGAAGAGCATGGTGACAGGTGTTTCCACGGCGCTTGGGCTGCCCTACGGTGGGGGCTTCGTGACCGTGGCGAGGACGGGCCCCCAGGAGGACCGGCACAGGGCCATCACCCTTTTCCTGGCCATGGTAAAGGAGGGCGGCGAGGTGCGGGCCGGGTTCAGGCACAGGGACCACGAGGAGCTTGGGAGGGGAGGCATACCCACCGCCTACCTCTACTTGGAGGGCCTTGAGGTGCCGCGCCAACATGTCGTGGGGCCCCTCAACGGCGGGTTCAAGGTGGCCATGGAAGGCTTCAACCTGGCCCGGGCCATAATAGGCGCCGCGTCCATAGGCGTGGCGAGGTGGCTCCTCGACAGGGCAAGGGAGTGGGTGAAGGAGAGGAAGGTCTTCGACAGGCCCATAGCGGCCTACCAGGGGGTCAGCTTCAAGTATGCCGAGCTGTACGCAAGGCTGGAGGCGACGAGACTGGCCGTGTACAGGGCTGCGTGGCTGGCGGACAAGTACTACAGGGAGGCTGCGCCGGGCTACACTGTGCACGACGTGGCCGCTGCGGGGGCCGTCGCCAAGTACCTAGCGGTTGGCCTGGCCGTCGAGGTAGGGCTCGAGGTGATGAAGTGGTTCGGCGGCGCGTCGTACTTCAGGGAGCTGCCCGTGAACCGGGCGTTGCTGGGAGCCCTCTCCTACTACGTGGGGGCCGAGGGCGCCGAGAACATAATGAAGCTAATAATAGCGAGGAACCTGCTGGGCAGAGAAGTGGATTAGCACTCGCCCCTGAGCCCCTTGGGCGGCGTCACGCCGCGCTGGCCCAGGTACTGGCCCGCATAGGTGGTCCCCCCAGTGGCCCTCACCAGTATGAGGTGTAGGAAGCGGAGGCCGGGCCTCAGCACAACCACGTTGGGGGACTCGTTGACCACCTCTATGGTTATGTTTCCCTCGAAACCGGCGTCGACTATTGTGGGCGGTATGACGAGGCCGTACCTGGCCAACGTGGAGCGGAGGTTGGCCAGGCCCACAACGTCGTGGGGAAGCCTCACGTACTCCACAGTGGTGAGGAGGACGAAGTTCCGCGGCGGAATCACGATCTCTTCCACGCCCCTCACCACGCGGAACAGCCTACGCGCAGCGCCATTGTCCAACTCGCACGGCCTCACCACCTCCCCCTCGTACGCGTATATCGCGTATTCGTCCCCTATCCGCAGGTCCAGGCCGTTTTCCCTTATGGTGTCGGAGTGGAGGGGATTAACGGTCAGCTCTCCCCGTTCAACAAGGCTCGATATTTCGCCGCGACTAAGTATCATGGTTTTCCTGCCGTCCAAATATATTTACCCACCAAATAAATCCCGGTAATGTGGGGATATGCTACGCCGTTACGCCTTCTTAAGGGCCTCTATCGCCTCGTCTACCGGCAGCGCCAACATGCTGGTGGTCCTCACGGATCCGCGGCTGTTCAGCTCTATCATGGCGCGCATCATTTTTTCCGGGCTTTCCGCCTCCACTATATTGACGAAGTCGTACTCGCCGAATGTTACGTATTGTTCCAACACCCTTACCCCATGCCGTTCCAGTTCCCTGTTGACCTCCCTGACCCTTTCCGGCCTCTCCTTCAGGGTTTTCGCCCCCTCGTCCGTTAGCCTCGACAGAACCACGAACCTCATGTTAAGCATTGGGTGGGGGTAAATATTGCTTTTGGCTGTGCTTTTTTACCAGTGACGGGTTTCACCCATATGGACCGCATATCGCCGAAATGGGTCGAGGACCTGCTGTCTGCGCTGTCGGCGCTGGACGGCGTGTCCCTAAGGGGGCCCAGGAGGGGGCGCTTCAGGGAGGAGGTCAACGTGGACCTAGTCTTGGGGGGGCGCAGGGTGGCCACCTTGAAGATATTCTTCGGCCGCAAACCGTATTACGGCCCCTGGATAGAGGTGTTCGACGTTGACGCAGGTTTCTATGGGTCCTCCATGGAGGGCGAGGTGTACCGTATAATACATAGACATGTACCCTGCGGCACCGTGGTGTACGTCGAGTATGTGAACGATTCCGACACGCGTAGCCAGCTGTTTAGGGGCGAGGATCCCTCGCTGAGTAGGCTCGGCCTTGCGCTGAGGGGGGCAGGCATGAGGGTGGTTAAGGACTGGTACTTCCCGGAGGGCTGGCTAGAGGGGGCGCCGAAACTGCAGGCGGTCAAGGACTGTGCGTGACTATGCCTTGTGCACGTACATCACGTAGCGATTTCCCTCCGCCTCCACCCGTTCCACCCTGGCGTCCACTATGGGGAGCAGGCGCCTTAGCACGTCGACGCACTCCTTGTCGTCGGTGACGAACCTGACAGTGGCGCCGCTGGGCAGGTCCTTGACCTTTGCTATGGCCATGATGGAGCCGTAGGGACAGCCCGGCAGCTCAATTGCGTTTTTCAGGCCCTCCATGACCCGGATGTGAGGTACTCGTCTATGGCGAGCGCCACGTTGATGCCGGTGGACATCGCCTTGCCTATCATGGACGGGCCGTGGACCACGTCCCCGGCCGCGAACACGCCCCTCATAGTGGTCCTGAACCGGCCGTCCACGTTGACCGTTTTGTCGCCGTTGAGCGCTATGCCTGTACATCCGTTGCTGAATGGGGGCGTCGGCTCCTCGCCTATGGCTACCAGGGAGGTGTCCACCTCAAGCTCATGTTCGCTCCCCGGGACAGGCTCGGGCCTGGGCCTCCCCGAGGCGTCCCTCTCCCCGAGCCTCATCCTGACGAGCCTGACCGCCCGGAGCCTGGAGTCCCCCACGAAGCCTATGGGGCTCACCAGCTCGACGAAGTGCACCCCCCTCCTCACCAGTTCCCTCTCTATGTTGGCCTTCCCTGCGGGCGCCTCGTTGGCGGTGCGCCTGTACAGGACATAGACGTCGGTGGCCCCCTGCATCCGGGCCTCCAGAGCCGCGTCGATCGCCGTAAGGCCGCCGCCTATGACGGCCACCCTCCGCCCCGTTGGGTACACGGCGGATCCGGGTAGGTAGCCGAGCTCGTGGGCGTATATCCTGAACAGGTAGTCCAGGGCCAGATATACCCCGGGCAGCTCGGCTCCCGGGACCTCCAGGTGTCGGCTCCTCCAGGTGCCTGTGGCTATCAGCACCGCGTCGTGGGACTTCACTATGTCCCTAAAGTCCACCACCCTTTCGGCCATGTTTACACCTTCCATCTCGGGCATGTGCCCATCGCAGTACACTAGGGTCCTCACGTGGAAACGCACCCCCATTTCAAGGAGCTCCTTCACCCCAACCCTTACGTTTTCCCGAGGTATACGGAAGCTCGGTATGCCGAATAGGAGGAGGCCGCCAGGCTCCGGCAACATGTCGTACACCTCGACGCTGTGGCCCATACATGCCAGGTGTCCGGCGGCCGCCAGCCCGGCAGGCCCCGCCCCAATGACGGCCACGGTTTTTCCCGGGGAACGGCGAGGTAGGTCCCTGCACCTCATGGTGAACTTCATGCCCACTTCCTTTCCTAAGTTTATAAAGATGCATATATAGAGGCGCTACGAATACTTTAAAGGCGTCGTTCCGGCGCGGGCGTGGTCAATGTAAGGGTCTCGCTGCTCCTGGAGGCCGCCACGGCAGGGTTCTACATATCGATCACAAGGGGCCTCCTCATACCCCTCCTCACGTTCAGGGGCTACGATATAGCCGAAATAGCGCAGCTGCTCATCGCGCCGGGCGTAGTGGGCGTGGCCCTGGCGAACTACATATATAGACGGCCAACGACGCTGATGGGGAGCGGGTGGCTCCTGCCGGCCACGCACCTCCTGGAACGGGTCTCCTTCATGGCGTTGCCCCTGGTGTCGGGAAACGGGGCCCTGCTCGCGGCTGTGTATATGGCCGGCGTGCTCCTTTCCATAGTGGTCGGCGTCCTCTTGACGGCACTGATATTCTCGTCGTTCGACGAGGAGGGGCTCGGCTCCGTGCTGTCACAGAGGGCTGCGCTTGGCTCAGTCTCCACCCTGATCGGGGGTATGGTGGCGTTCGCATACGTGGCCACCGTGGAGACGTTTACCGCCTACATAGACCTCTACATACTGGCCGGCCTCATAGGGTCGCTCGGCACCCTGGGCCTTGTGGGGGTCAGGATAGGCGGCGTGCCGACAGAGGCCGCGTATCCCGCCCACGTGGAGGTGGGACGCGTCAACACGTTCGTGTACTTGTTCCTCATATATGCGGGTGGGAACCTCGTGGGCTATGTCTGGGTCCCCCTACTAAGGGGGTGGGGATACGAGGACTTCCTCATTGTGCTTGTGACCGTAATTGCGGCCAGCGTGGGCGGCATATTCGGGGCCTTTGTGTGGCGCAGCCCGGCGCACTACAAGGCGGCGGCGTCTCTCAATGCCCTTTTCACCGGGCTGGTGCCCCTGTTCCACACGTCGTATATGCAGCTTGCGCTCAGCCTCGCCATGTCCGTCACGTTCGTGGGCATGAACCTGCTTGGGAGCGTGATCTACAGCAGGTACCAGGCCTCCATTGGGACCATACGGGCCTCGGTGCTGGTTATTGGGGCCAACATGTCTGGCCAGGTATTTGGAACGGCGCTCGGAATCCTCTATCCGGACCCAATAGCCCTGTTCGTAGCGGCCGCAGCTATAAAGGCCTCGGCGGCGATCACAGCCCTGACGGCCATACCCGGCGTGTCGGGGACCGAGGCGGGCCGCGCGGTGGGCTACGCGCGTCTGGTCTACACGGTGGGGACCCTCGGCTACACGTTTGTCGTGGAGACCTACCGGCAGACGCTGGAGCTGCTCGTAAAGTCTGTAGCCATCACGCTCCTCATTATGCTGATTTACATGATTTATAGGCTGGCCTTTGCACTGCTCGGCATATGAGCCTGGTGGACATCGTTAGGCAGGTGCTGAGCGACGTGTCGGAGGTGCTGCCCCTTGTGACGCTGTCGGTCCTACTACTCCTCGTCTTCTTCATAGTGGTACGCATAATGAACAATTTCGTGAGGCTGCTGGTGGAGAAGTCCCGCATCGAGGAGTTCGTTGAGGAGAACATAGGTAGGTTGCCCATATCGATAAAGGCAGCCTCCATCTTCGTGATGGACCTGGGCCTGGCCCTGCTCTGGCTAGGCCTCTACATACAGCTAGTGGTGCCCATGGACATGAGGACGTACCTCATAGAGGCGGGCTCCAAGATAGCAAGCGTTATAATAATAGGCATGGTAGGGGTGCTCGGCTTCGAGTCCATAATACGCATACTCAAGAGAGGCGACAGGTATAGGGGCTTCGTCGCGTTCGCCATGTACCTAATGACGTTAGTGCTGCTCATAGAGCTGTCCGGAATAAGCAGCGAGACAAAGCTGGTGCTTTCGGCTGGCCTGTCCTTTGGGCTTGGCCTCCTCATAGGCTCCTTCGCGCTTTGGTACTTCTTCTTTGAGAGGGGTTGACAGAGCCTAGCCGGGGAGAGAGGAAATCTTGTGGGGGAATAACGCTATATTGGTCTCCCATACCTTTAACTAAATACGATACACTTATCAATATACTACAATAATTCCTTGCGTTAAATGCGGATACAATTGACCCATTTAAGATCTTGAAAATTTATAAAGCTACAAACCATAAAATATACATGGGCAGACGAAGGATCTACATTATTGGGCCTCTGGAGGCCGAGGTCATAGCGGCACTTAGGGCGCTGGGAAAGGCCACGGCTGACAAGCTTGTGGAGGAGCTGAGGAAGGTGAAGGGCGATATAAGCTACACGACGGTCCTCACGGTGCTCAGCAGGCTCTACACGCGCGGCCTTGTGGAGAAGGAAAAGGAGGGCAATAGGACCTACTTCAAAATTAATATATCGGAAAAAGTGGTAGAGGAGATCGTGGACTCGTACCTCTACGTACTGCTACAGGCGTTCAACGGCGAGGCAAGGGAAATGATAAAGCGCAAGATTAGTTGTCAGTGATGTCGCGGGGCGCCGTCATAGCGGTGGCGCTAGTGATCGCAGGCGTCGTCCTGTTGGCCGTGTCCCTAGCACTGCCGCAGGCCGAAGAACAGAGGACCATTACCAGGGAAACGTTGGTGATGCTGGACGAGAGGGGAACCGTGCTCGGGAACCCCGATGCCCCCGTATGGGTTTACAAGTGGGACGACGTGCTTTGCCCATTCTGCGCTTACTTGTGGTACAGCCTAGGCGACTACTTCAGGGAGCTTGTGAACCAAGGAAAGATAAAGCTGGTTATCCTGAGCCTGCCGGTACACTACACCGTGGGCGACGACTACCTATACGCCCAGTACTCGATGCACTGCGTGGACAAGGACAAGCTAATGGACTTCCTCGACGACGTGTTCGTCCCCTTGGCCGTGAAGTCCTTTGGGCTTGAAAAGCGGCCCATACCTCACATGGAGCTGTACGAGCGCGGCGACATAGAGGAGGCGTCCTTCGCCCGCTATGTGGCGTCGCTATATGTGGACCAGTGCGACGTTGAGTACGACGTGGAGGGCGACTTCAATATTGCTAGGCAGCTGTTCGGCGAGAGGGTAGGGACCCCAGCACTGATAATATACAATACGCGTACGGACAGGTACGTGGCCGTTATCGGCGCCCGCATAGACGTCATCAGGTCCACGATAGACGAGTTCCTGGGAGAAACTCAGTGAGGGAGGCCGTACTTTGACAGGAAGTACCGTATATCGCTGTACCTGTCCCTGACAAACAGATTGTAGGCGGCGTCTATGTCTGCGGCAAAGAGGACGTAGTCGTGTATATACTCCACTATTAGCCTTGCCAGGTATTCCTTGTCCCTCCGCGTAGCCTCCCCCCACACGTTCGCCGCTATGTCTAGGGGGGTCGGCACGGTGGTCCCACAGTATATTACGTCCTCGCGCTCGGCAATGTACCAGGGGATGAGCGCGTCCCCCTTGGGTATCCAGTCTGTGGACGCCGATGCGAAGTACCTGTCCCACTCCTCCACGTCGATTTTCCCGTACACGGCGCCCTTGACCACCAGTGACGCCAATCCCTGCGATGCCAGGACGCGCCTCCTAACGTGCTCCGAGTCTAGGTAGCAGCGCCACTTCACCTCTCTGTAAGTGGAGTAAAGCCCCATGACGGGCTCCAGGAGCCTCTCTATGGAGCTAGGCATCTCCACGGGGCGGCCCTCACACGTCTCGCGCGGCAGCGGTATGTACAGCGTCTTTATGCGGCCCACCATGGCCTCCACAGTGTCAACACAACTTTCGACTCCCTGGAGTGTAAGTGTAGTGACGAACCTCATCGGGGATAATTGTGATAGGCGGAAAAAAGCCTCACGGTGGTGGACCACCTCGTGACGATATTAGTATATATAGGCAACCAATAAGTAACATGGACCTGACGCGTATCCACATGGAAAAGGTTGTGGACATCTGCACGTCCTTCATCCGTGGCGTTGTTGATGAGGCAGGGGCGAATGTAGCGGTTGTGGGCCTTTCAGGGGGGATCGACTCAAGCGTCGTGGCGGCCTTGGCGGTCAGGGCGCTTGGACGCGACAGGGTGGTGGGCGTTATTATGCCCGACACGCGCACCACTCCGGAGGACGACGTTAAGGACGCCAAGGACCTCGCCTCCGCCCTGGGAATAAGGACGCTGGAGCTGCGGATCGACGATGCGGTGGACAGCGTAGCCAAGCTGGTCCCAGACCCCTCGCCAAGGGCGCTGGGCAACCTCAGGGCAAGGGTAAGGATGGCCACGCTGTACCTGGCCGCAAATCACCTGGGCGGCGTAGTGCTCGGCACGGGGGACAAGTCCGAGTGGTTGCTCGGATACTTCACGAAGTACGGGGACGGGGCGGCCGACGCATATCCCATCCTCGGCCTCTACAAGACCCAGGTCAGGGCCCTCGGCAGGCGCCTTGGGGTGCCGGAGAGGATAGCCGTAAAGCCGAGCGGCCCCAAACTGTTTTCCAAAGAACACTACGCATACGTAGAACTAGGGGCGGACTACGACGTGATTGACCCGGTGCTCTACGTCATATTTGAGATGGGCGTAAGGGAACCGGCAAAGGCGGCCGAGCTCACGGGCGCCAGCGAGTCGCTGGTGAGGAGGGTGATCGAGATGCATGAGTCGAGCAGGCATAAGAGGGCCACGCCGCCAGCCCTAATGGTGGACCAGAGGGAGATACTGCTATGACTACATATATACTGTACATACCGGCTGAGCACATAGCCGTTTACCTGGTGGACGCCGATGGGGCCCAGCTGCTCGCAGGATCCCCCTGCGCGGTGGTGGCCAGGAGGGGCGGCGGGGCGCTGGCAGTGGTGAACGTGGCGTGCGAGGACGCCCTAAGGAGGCTATCCAGGACTGCCCATAGGCCCCTGGACGTGCCGCCGCCGCGGCCCGCAGTGAGGAGACTTCTCAGGAAGGCCCTAAGGAGGGTCCCAGGCGCCGACCCGTCCACGGGCGCCATAGACGTCGACGGTGACCTGGCCCCGCTCCTGACGGCACTCAGGCACGGGCTGGTTCCTCTCAAGGCCCAGGTGGCAGAGGCGGCCCCGCCCACGGGCAGGGGGAAGGCTAGAGAAAGGCGTCCAGCGGGGTCCCCCCGTACTCCCTGAGGTACCTCCCCGCCACCGACCCCAGCTCGTGGGACTGCAGGGCCTCGTCCACGGACTGGTACCTCCGAAGGTTGCCCATCAGACGCCTAACCGTTTCCCTTACGTGCCAGTTCCCCACCCCGACGTAGTACTCGGGCCTTATGCGCCTGACTATTATCGCTGTGGCCTGGCGGCCCAGGCCGGCCAGCCCCTCTAGCACGGCCAGCCGAGCCGCCTCGTATCCCCCGTCCATGCTTCTGCGGCGTCCACGCACGTCCTCCCTGTTCACGATGGTTATGTAGTTGCCGGCGGCCGAGAACACGGCTGGGCTCCATAGCTCGACCCACAGCGCCCTCCATGGGCCGGGAACCAACATGACGAAGAACTCGTTGGCCAGGTACGTCAGGCTCCCGGCCATCACGTGGTCGAGCCAGGGCATGCGCCTTACCCTCCTCATGAGCATGTCGCCCACCATGACGTCCACGGCAGTTATGGCCCAGCGGGTGGGGACGAGCCTACGCCTCCTTGGAGCCCCCAGCAGGCCCATGGCGAGGGCCCTCTGGATGACGTAGACGTCGACGCCACGGGCGTAAAGCTCGCCCACAGCCTCGCCGGCGGGCACGTCGTCCCATATCAACCTCTCCAGCGCCCGGGGCACCCGGGGGTTCCCCACTATCCTCACCCTCGAGGCAGGCGCTGTGGGCCCAATGGGCAGCTCGCGTAGGCTGAAGGTGACGCGGGCGTTGGGCCGCCTGGCCACCGAGACCTCGGCCTCGGTGGGTCTCTGGGACACGGCGGCCAGCGGGATCTCCCGCGAGTAGAGGTCGGCCGGCCTCCTCGCGTCGGCGCGCACAGTACTGTACAACATGGTGGCCCTAAACCGGATTATGTCCTCTAGCCCTGCCCGTCCCCACCAGGACGGCGGATCGTCGTGTATTCGCGCGGGGTCCCCCGTCTCGCCTGGGGGCACGTTGAACATGACGCGTACATGCGGGTAGCCGTGCTCGCCCACCAGAGTGCTCGGCGGCGTCGCGCCGTACACCTCGCCACCCACGCGTAGCTCCACCTCGCGGACAAACCTGGCCCGTTCCAGTATTGGGCACCTGGGCAGCCCACAGAGCAGCTTGTACCCCTTACACGAGGCGCATACCTCGACCCTTATCACCGGCACATGTACCACCTCAAATTAATATGGGTATTGGTCCACACGTCGACGCGTCTCCAGCCACAGGGTTGGACACGCGGTGGAGTGGGCCCCACAATCGGCTTGTCGACCGATTTGGCCAGTGCGGATCAGTGAAGGGCCCGCATCAATACGTGACGGGGAATCTCCCCGCTATGGTCCGCCTTGGACCCAACACGATGCGCGTCGAGCGCTGGACCTCGGTGGGTCAAAATGGCTGGTCCCCACATAAACAGGACTGTCAGCGGGTTATGGTACGCTCATGGCTCGCCTACCCGAGCCTCATCACGGCCAGGTAAATATGGACCACTTAAAGTATTGGTTGACTGTGGGCGCCTAGGTCTGCCGTACGCCGTCCCTGGAGGCCTTGGCCGTGTGTCGGACGTCTAATGTGCTTCCCGCGCCGTGAGCACGCGTATGGCGTCTTCGAGCCTAGCCAAGGCGTCCTGATCCTCGTGAACGACCTCATATCTACGCCTCTTCCTGCCCCTCCTGAACTCGAGCGTGAGCCGGCTCCCGCGCCTCCCAAGGGATAGCAGGTCCCCGTACCCGTACACCCAGCTGACCTCTACCTTCCTAACGCCGCTCTTCCTGAGCGCCTCGCGCACGATCTCCGTGAACCGTCCCACGGTGGGGCGCGCCTGCAGCGACGAGCCGATCGCCTCGTACTCCCTGCCGAGTTCGTCCTCGGGACTGCCGAGTAATCCCCTAACACCCCACTCAACAGCCCCCCAGAACACGAGCGTGGCCAGCCAGTCCAGTGGTCCGCCGGATGCGGTGGAGGCGGCCCACCTTGCCAGGCCGCCGTGCCAGGGAGGGGGCGTGTTCTCCACGTGGCTCGTCTCCAAGTCAACTATGTGCCGCTCGGCGAACGCCAACACGTGGCGCACGTATCCCCCTCCCAGCGTCTTAAGCCCGAAATTGTAGCGCCAGCAGTCCACTACAAGTCTCACAACCTCGTTTTCCACGTCACGCACGTCTATGGGGCTTATCGACATGGCTACACCCTGCGGATCGCGGCTACGGCTAGCAGAACGGCGAACAGTATTGGGCCCACGACCAGTTGAGACGAGGACAAGGCGCTCATGAGGACAAGGCCTAGGAACACCAGATGGTACAGCGATGCCAACGCGAAAAGGGCGCCTATGACCTTGGACCTTACTCCCCTACTTGCCAGGAACCCCCCTAGGAGCAGCACTACCCCGATGAACCAGAAGATTAGGGCTATGCCGAAGTAGGCGACTCCTATCAGGCCTGCCGGGCCTGCAGCCGGCTGCAGAAATGCCGTTGCAAGCAACGAGAATACGAGCGCCACTATTAGGAAGACGTTGGCGATGGCGGTTAGGCCCAGGGCGACCCTAAACCCCATCGTTGGGCGTCCGCATCATTATTATATCTTTTCCGCTGTTTTCCCCACCCCCGACTGGGACGCCACGCGTATCCTGCAGAAGGTGCATATGGGGCTTGAGGAGGGCTCGCCGCATGTAGAGCATTGGGCCAGGTAACGGGGATTTGGCACGCCCATTCTGCGGGCCAACTCGTGTATGCCTCTGACAGTCCTTCGCTTTATGCCGGGCGCCCCCTCCTCCATCTTGTCGAGGCCGCCCCTTATGGCCAGGTATGTAGATATGTGCCTGGTCCTCACCGCACCAGGCCTCACAGAGAGACTCCTCACCATTTCCAGCGTGTCCTTGGCATATGAGCAGGAGCCCATGGTGTAGGGGCATGGACACTTGGCCACGGGCAGCCCCACGGCCCGGACATATTTGGCCACTTCTTCGCCCGACGCCTCGTAGAGCGGCCGTATCTTGGTGAGGAGCCTGCCAGTCCCAACGAGCTTCGGCCCCATCTTAGGTATCCAGTCCAAGTGTTTGCCCGCGAGGTTCTTGATGAAGTTGACAAGTATATCGTCCATGTGGTGCCCCGTGGCCACCTTGGTCGCCCCGCGTTCCCGGGGCACCCTGTTCATGAGGTACCTCTTCACGGCTCCGCACACAGAGCATACGGGCCTCCTAAGTGTCGAGGCTGCCCTCTCCACGTCCACGCCGAAGTCCCCCACGTGGACCACCTCGAGGTCTACGTCCGCCTTCGACGCGAGAGCCTCCACAGTCCTGAGCACCTCGCCTGAGGTGGAGAAGCCGAGGTCTATGTGAAATGCCACTATGCGTACGTCCATGGGGTAAACCTCTATGTACCTCCTCAGAGTCCATAGTGCCGCGGCGCTGTCCTTGCCGCCGCTGACGGCCACATACACCGTGTCGCCGCCCTCCAAAAGCCTGTAACGCCTTATTGTGCCGAACACGAGCCTCTCCAGACGCGCCACACAACCCAACCCATATCCGGTTAAATAGTTCTACGCCATGGCGGGCCAATGCGCCGCCAACATGACAACTAGCCAGACTAGCCGATGCGTCACGGCATGGAGGAGATGTATGGTAGCCGGGCCCGGATTCGAACCGGGGTCACGGGGTTACCCCCCGGTCTAGGTCCAGAGCCCCGCATCCTTGGCCGCTAGACGACCCGGCTCGTGTGATTGGGGATGTTAGGGTTAATATGTCTTTCCCGGCGAGCTATGGAACCTCGAGGATCCTCCCTCCCTGGAGCAGGAACCTCTTGCTGAATCCCCTTATTCCAAGTTCCAGGAAGTCGCCGTCGTCGATCTCCTCGCCGCATTTGAAGTACGCCGTGGGGTCCCCGGGAGCGACGAACACTATGCCCGAGCACTTCAGATCGCCAGTCCCACTGTAAATGGTCATGTTGAGCTGAAC
>WANN01000030.1 GCA_015521775.1 Thermoproteaceae archaeon | reverse complement strand
GGTTATGCCGGCCAGGGAGGTGCCCATAGTCGTGGCGTATCCAGACGCCGCTAGGGAGGGGAGCCGGGCCAGCCCGGACTGGAGCGTTCTGCCCACGGCCCACATACCCCGCCTCGCGGCAGACGTAGTGGACGTGGCCCTCCCCTACCTGGACCCAATAGCTGTACAGTACGGGGTGCTCAGCTCGGGGTACGACTACGGCACTGTGTACTCCGTGGCGCCTAGGGCCACGGGGCTGCTCGAGGCTGTCCTCAGGTACGCCAATGCCCGCGTAGTAGTCGTAGGCGGGGGCGAGTGCGACGATCCCTGTTCCCTGCGTTGGAGGCGGCTCGTCAGGTACTGCCCCCCTAGGGCTGGGCCGGCGCCGCGGCTCGAGGCCGACCTATGCGACAGGTGCGGCGACTGTGTGGCCACTGGCTGTCCCGCCGTGGGGACATCGCCGAGCGGCCTCCCGACGATAGCCGACGCGTGTACGGGCTGCAACGCCTGTGCCCTTATATGCGCCAGGGACGCGCTTGTGCCTAGCCGCATAGGGCCCTCCTGAGCTCCTCCACGTCTGTCTCCCTTGGTGGGGCCCCCACGTCCCTCAGCAGCGGCGTCCCCCATGCCAGGGCCAGGTCGGCCTCCACGCGTCCTATCAACTCCCCCAGCCTAGGCGTGTACTCCGGGGGGATTATGCCGCGCCTGTGGGCCAGGTACGTCACATAGTTGTTGAGGCCGATGCGGGACCTGTACAGGAAGTACTCAACGGCCTCACAGGGCGATTCCAGCCCAATCGCACGCGCGTCGAAGTACAGTGGGCGGCCCAGGGAGAGGGACACGTGGGCCGACGCCTTGGACGCCGCCACGCTGACAAGCTTGAAGAGGCGGCCCCCATATGGCACGTGCCTGTCCAATAGCAGGTTTATCTCGTCGCTGACCACGAGGGCGGCCCTTCCCCCTAGGTCGCGGAGCAGCAGCTTAGCCGTATCCACGAGGGCCCGGTGCACGGGCTCGCTGCGGGGGCCCGGCATGTCGCTCAGGGCCTTGCCGAAAGACACGCCGTCCATCCTGAGGGCCAACGGGGGCCTCACCATCCCCCCAACGACCTCCCTGGACCTGTACTTGTGCTCCAGCCTCGGCACATTGAGGGAAAGGAGGAGGTCAAGCATTAAGATAGCTCCAACGCGAGGGCGGTGGCTCCCCCCGTCCCGTGGCAGATGGAGGCGACTCCCCTCCTACCGCCCTTTACCCTGAGGACCGATATTAGTGTGGTCACGATCCTCGCCCCAGAGGCCCCTAGGGGATGCCCCAGGGCTATGGCCCCACCGAACACATTGAGCCTATCGTAGGGGACGCCGAGGGCCCTGTTCATGAGCACGTTGTTGACCGCGAAGGCCTCGTTGTTCTCGAAGTAGTCCACGTCGGAGACCGACCAGCCCACCTTGGCCAGGAGCTTCCTGACGGCGCCTATTGGGGCCTCCACGAACCTCCAGGGCTCCACCATGTGCCAGGAGTACCCCACTATCCTCGCCACGGGCCTCACGCCCAGCCTATCGGCGGCGTCCCCACGCGCCAGGAGAAGCGCCGCAGCCCCATCGCTCAACTGCGACGAGTTGCCGGCCGTCAACACCCCGTCGGGCCTGAACGCGGGCCTCAGCCGGGAAAGCTTTTCGGGGTCCACGTCAGGCCTGATGCCCTCGTCCCTGTCCAGGCGCACCGAGTCCCACTCGAAGGGCTCCATGTCGGTGAACCAGCCCCTCTCCGTGGCCTCCCAGGCCCTGCGATGGCTCTGATACGCCACTGCGTCCAGCTCCTCCCGCGTTATCCCATGTTCCCTGGCCACCATCTCGGCCTCCTCCCCCATCAGCTTCCCGTTGGTCGGGTCCAGGAGGCCGTCGTACACCATTAGGTCCATGAGGCCCACGGAGGAGCCTATGAGGTGCCTAACGCCCCACCGGGTGCCGGGGGGCAACGCTAGGGGCTGATGGGACATGGTGTCGACCCCACCCGCAATGACCAGCTGGGCGTCTCCCAGGGCCAGCTCTCTGTACGCCTCTATTATAGCCTGCATGCCCGACGAGCACACCCTGTTGACCGTATAGGCACTCACCTCGGGGGACATGCCTGCCATGAGCGCCGCGCTCCTCGACAGGTTCTGCCCCTGACCCCCCTGCATGGCAGACCCAAACACCACCTCGTCCACCTGGCCGGGCTCCACGCCTGTCCTCTCGAGGAGCTTCCTAATGGTGTACGCGGCGAGCTTAGCGGCACTCACATCGCGGTACGCTCCCCCAAATTTACCTATGGGCACCCTCACATAGCCAAGCACCACAATGTCGACCATTGCAATGGAGGGCCACGTATATTTATCCGTTGCCCCTGGCTATGGACGAGGGCTAACTATTAATCCCACCGCTACACATCCCAACGTAGGCTGATCCCCGGAGCGTGGCGGTCATGAGGAGGAGCGGCATCTCCATGTACGTGGTGGACCGGAGGGACGTTGGAAGGGTGCGCGGCGTCGTGCTGGGCACCGAGAGGCCCGGGACCCGGATCATCCCAGCAAGACGGTCGCAGCGCCTCCTGGTCTGGGGTAACGGGGGAAGCCTTTTGTCCGGCCGATGTAGAGGGTTACATGGCAGTATTGCGGCGGAGAGTGGTACGGTTATACAGGGCTGTGCCTTAATCCCCTTGTGCGGACCTGTAGGAAAATAAATCTGGCCGCAGTGTACGGGACGTGAGACGTGTCAGGACCCGTTTCGCAGGTCTCGAGGTGGAGTTCGCCGATAGGGATGTGGCGCTTAGGCAGGCCGAGGAAATCGCCGAGAGGGGGACGCGGTGGCCCCTGGTGGTGTACGGGCCAGAGGGATGTGGGAAGACCGCCCTACTCAGACAGGTCGAGGAGGTTCTAAGGGAGCGCGGCTACGCGGTCATCCACGTCAATCCCATGGCCAAAAGGCTTGAGGACAGACTGCTGGCCACTAGGAACGTTAAGGACATCGTCAGGGGCGTCGTCTCGGCTTTGCCGGGCTCCCTGGCCGACGCCTCGACGCTCCTGTACGCGGCGGTGGAGGCCCTGCACAGGGCGGCGAAAAGTGTTACGGGTAGGATAGCGCTACTGGCTGACGACGTGTTCCAGGCGGTGGGGCTCGACAAGGCCGAGACGCTTGTTAAGGAGCTTCTGAATATGATAGAGTGGCCCTCTGTAAAGTATGAAAAGATAGTCGTGATAGTATCGTCCAGCGAGGGCATGACTAGGGAGAGGGTCGGCCGGCACAGGTGGGCCGAGCTGTACGTCATGTGGAACATGCCCCGCGATGGGTTCGCCCAATTATACGGCCTCCTGCCGGGCCCCAAGCCGTCCTTTGACTCCGCCTGGCGCTGGGCTGGCGGGAACCCGGAGATGCTTGAGAGGCTGTATATGAGGAGCTGGGACGTGGGGCGTATAGTGGGTAGCCTAGCCGGAGAGAAGGGCATCGTGGAGCTCGTGAAGGGGCTGAGCGACACCGAGGACGAGATATTGGCCGAGGCGTTAGAGGATCCAGACGTCCTGGTAAGGAGGTACAGGGAGGCGGAGGGATTAGTGCGGAAACTGGTCGATAGGAACCTCATTATTAGGATATGGGAGAGGGACCTCAACTGGGTTGACCAACCGCCGCCGGAGCGTGACCCGGAACTGGGCGTTGGGCTGTACTACGCGTGGCAGACCCCCCTACACAGGGAGGCCGTCAGGAGGGCGCTTGGACAACCGCCCTGAAGGGTATCGTAACGTTGGGTCGCAGATGGCTTCAGCCCAGACCAAGACCCCAACCTAGCCAGAGGAGGCTAGCCTCACTGCAATACGCCTGTAAGCCGCCGGCAATTCGGCACCCCAGTATTGTCCACGTCCAGCCATAACGAGCAGGACCCAGCCGAGCGACATTTGGATGGAGCGACAACAGTTGTATCGGGCCATTTCCACGTCTTTGTATTCCGTACCGTGGGACTGGTTTTGCGGGGCTACACGCCAAGCTTATTATAGGTGCATCACTCATCGAATATGAGGCGTGCCAGGTACAGGGATGACCTCCTAGCTGACGTGTCGGAGCTCGGGGAATTTTCAACACTGTGACCGCAATGCTGGCCGAGAAGATGGGATTCAAGGCCCTCTTGACCGCCACGACCAGTCTATCTATGTAGTACAACGTGGTGGGAGTGTTGTCTGGTCGTAGAGAGGGGTGGCGTGAGGCTGATTATCCTGCCCACTCCCACGTAGCCGTACAGAGAGATGATAATATGCGGACTCCACACCCACGGAATAAAAAACGGGGAGTTACCGTTGTCCCTGGAGCTGTGCCAGTTTCTTTAACTCCTTTTCCGCGGCCTTGGCCTTATCGGTGCCTAGCCAGCGCCTGAGGTAGGCCTCTACACGTTCCAGTATGGTGGGGTCCCGCCGGGCGGCCCACCCTACGAGCCTCCACGTGTCAGCGTTGGACAGGTAGACGCGGTGGCCCCTACCATGCACCCGTGGCGATAGGCCCAGACCCCTAACAGCGTCAATAACCCCAACAACACGTGTCTCAGCATGTAGGCCATCACGGTACAGGTGTAGGCCCCACCTGTACCCGTCCACCACTATGGCCGGCGCCTCGCGCGGGGACTCCGCTACCGCCTTAAGCCGCGTCCACTTGTCGAAACGTGTCACGTCCAACAACCCGCGCAGTTGGGTTGGTGCATTCTCGACTATCCACCCGGCGAGGCGCCGTGCGGCCGTACCCCAAACCGCAACGTACCTGCATCCCACATGTACCCTGCCCCTCACACCGATTGTCCTCATGGCGCCCTCCAGTGCCTCGGCCAACATGTCCAACGCCTTGCCGCCAGCCGCAATGATCAACGCACGTTTCCCGTCCCTTTTAGCGTATGGCGACCCATCGCCCAGCACGTGGCCCAACGCGGACAACGGGGACGAGAAGGCCTCGCCTAGCACGGAGGCCTTGTCCCCCACCTCCTCCACATGGTCTAACGCCCTTACCTGCCAATGTACGTGTGGCCCCTCCAACGTTAGGCCTATGTACTCAGCGTGTATCCACATCTTGCCGGGCACGGCGGGAGCCCAGGCCAAGACCTGGGCGAGGTCTGCAGTGGACATAGCGGAATAATTATCCTTACTTCTAGTCGCGTCGCTGGCCCTCCAGCCCAGTCCGTATAGGCGCTGTTCCTTTGCTGTCAGTACACCAATGCCTAGGACCGTCACTGTAGATATTTTGCCCAACTTAAGGCGTACTGTGCAACCCTTCTGCCCATCGTTGGGCCAATGCACGGACAGCACCCCCTCTCCCCTCCACACAAGCCACACCGTACTTTTCCCTGTCTTTATCGGCCTCAGCTCGTCGAAGCGTTCCAACGCTTTATGTATCTGTTCCCTACCCTTCACCTCCACTTTATCGATCAGTTCACGTATGGGCCCCAGCTCCCATCCCCATCCCTTCTCGTTGACGTGGGCCTCTACTCTATCGACAAGCCGCCTAAGCTCCGCGATGTGGGCGTCCCACCTCTCGGCCGCCAGCACCAGCCTGTGCCGTACCTGTGGCAGCGCGTCGGGGAGCCTATCCTCGACCGCGATTGCCCGCGCCATGCCCCGTACCGCGGTGCGGTTTATAACTCAGCCACCCCACGTCCAACTACCTGCAATCCCCCGTACCAGGGACAGCGCTTCTTTCCCTGTACCGGGGACGTGGGACTATCGTCGAGAGGCGCCCCACCAATCCCCCTTACCTGCATGCAGCGTCGCAGTACCTGTATACAGGAATGGTGCGCCGTCCCTGGTTACCAGGTACACCGACGCTGTTCCTGGTTACCAGGAACGGTGGTCTTACGGGCGTGCGTGTTGTTGCCGGTGGGTTGGTGGGGGGTAAAAGGCCCAGCCGGGCCGGCAGCTCGGCCCCCTCGCCGACGCTGGCACGGCATATTGGCGGGGAAAAAAGGGGGGTGGTTTGAAGCAATGTAGGTACTATTCCAGCCACCGCCTCAACCTTTTTACGTTTATTCTAAGCGTCACGTCATTCACACTCAACGCCTGGGCCAGTTCCACTCTCTTTACCGGTGTACCAGTCTTCTCTGCGGCCAGCACCACTAGGGCGCCGGCAACGCTGTGCGGCCTCTTGCCCTGTATAGCGCGGTTGTCCAGCCTGTCCAACAACGCCAGGGACGTGTGCAGCACGTGTGCCGGTAGGCCGAGCCCCTCCACGGCCCTCCTAATGTACGCCGCGACCCAGTCTCGGGACCGCGGCAGCGGCACACCCGGCGCCACGTCCCTGGCGTCACCGTTAAACCTTGGGCGGCCGCTCGCGTGTAGCGGTAGCGCGCGGAGCGGCGGCACATAGTAGAGGGGGCCCTGGACAGTAGCACAGTTCCTGCATACGGCTTCCCCATCGCGGTTGACGACTATGTTATAGGAACCGCAGAAGCGGCAGGTCTCTGCTGCGATTACCTGCGCCATGGCCCCCACCGCCCGTCCCCGAGGAAGGTGCCGGGGAGGAGGAGGGTGCCGTCGAGGAGGGAGTGGAGGAGGAAGAGGAGGTGGGGAGGCCTGCCAGGGAGCCTAGGGTCTACGTTGAGAGGGACGACTTGAGGGAGTTGGTCACTGTTGCTAGGTCGCTTGACCCTTTGGTGGTGCGCAGCATGGCGGACGTGGCGCACACCTTAACGCGGCCCAAGGTGCTGAGGCTGGTCCAGTACGCCGCA
>WANN01000029.1 GCA_015521775.1 Thermoproteaceae archaeon | reverse complement strand
CCACGGGGTACCCCGTGGGCGGCGTGCCGCCGGTGGTGCCCCTGGAGACGTACATCGACAGGGACGTGCTGGCCCTGGACGTGGCCTTCGGCGGGGGCGGCGACGAGAGGTCGCTGGTCAGGTTCTCGCCGGGGAAGCTGGCCTCGCTGGTGGGGGCGAGGCCGCTGGACGTCTAGGCGTAGGACAGGTACACGCCCGTCTCGGCGTCCAACGTCACGTAGCTGTCCCTAGGCGCGCCGGTCCTCACGCCCCTCGCCCTGTGCATGTGGAGGAGGTCGACGGCCAGGGGCCCGGCGTGTTCGGGCACGTGGAGGTACCCGTCCAGGGGCTCGGCTAGGCTCCTCCCGTTCATGTTCTTGTACCTCCACACGGCGCTGTTTATGCGCTTGAACGTGAGGAACAGCCTCTCGTGGTCGGGCGATGCGTGTCCGGGGGGCGGGTCCTCTATGCGCTCCCTGTGTATGGTCCTCCCGTAGAGGAGGCGCCACAGCTTGTCCGTCATGAAGGGCATTATGGGGGCCAACAGCTTGAGGCTGTACCTAAGCACGTAGTGGAGCGTGTGCCAGGCCCCCCTCTGCAGCGCCGCGTCGAACGCCCCGTCCCTGTTGTAGGCCCTGGACTTGACCCCCTCCACGTAGTGGTCGGCGAAGTCGTGCCAGATGAAGTCCATGAGGGCGTTGGCCGGCTCGTACACGTCGAACTCCGTGTAGGCCACTATGACGCGGGTGGCCACGCTGTGCAGCCTGGCCAGGACGGCCCTGTCAAGGGGGGCGAGCTCGTACCCTTCCTCGGCCTCGGGGAACGAGGACACGAAGCGTGCCAGGTTCCAGACCTTGGTGGCGAGCTCCTTGCCGGTCCTTATGAGGGCCTCGCTGTACCTGTAGTCGCTGCCCAGCCTCCCGGCGGCCGCCGCCCAGAACCTGACCGCGTCGGCCCCGTACTTTTCCACTGGGTCCAGGGGGTCGATCACGTTGCCCTTGGACTTGTGCATGGCCTCCCCCCTCTCGTCGAGGCCCATCCCGTTTATCCTCACGTGGGCGAAGGGGGGCCTCCCGAACAGGTGGTAGGCCCTGACCAGCGAGTAGTAGAGCCACGTCCTTATGATGTCGTAGCCCTGGGGCCTCAGAATGGAGTGGGGGTAAACCCTCTCGAAGACCGCCACGTGGGGCTTCGTGGCGCCCGACGCGTACATCCAGGAGATGGACGAGTCGAACCAGGTGTCGAGGACCCTGTCGTCCCCCCTGAGCCTGCCCCGGCACTGCGCCTTGACCTCGGGCGGGGGGTCCTCGAGCCACGGCCTGTAGTATCGGCCCGGCCTCGGGGCTATGGGGCGGACCGCGCCGTCGGGCTCCTCGCAGTACCATAGGGGTACCTCAGTGGCGTAGTACCTGCGCCTCGAGACGGGCCAGTCGAACTGGAGGGAGGCTATCCAGTCCCGGAGCCGCTGGGCGTGCTCGGGCGGGTAGAACCTCATCTGGCCGGCCAGCTCCAGGAGCCTCTCCTTGTGGTCCAGCTGCCTCACGAAGAGCTCCCTCGTCACTATGAGCTCTATGGGGGTCTTACACCTCCAGCACACGGGCACGTTGTGCCTCACCGCCTCCTGCCTCACGAGGAGGCCCTCCCTCCTCAGGTCCTCTATTATCCTCCGCCGGGCCTCCCTCACGTTGAGCCCGGCGTACCTCCCCACAGTGATGTTCCCCCCCTCGTCCACTATGACCCTTATGGGGAGCCTCAGCTCGTTGACTATGGCCAGGTCCCTCACGTCGCCGAACGTGGAGATCATGACCAGGCCCGTGCCGTACTCGGGCTTGGCGGCGGGGTGGGGGAGTATGGGCACCTCCTGCCACATGGGCGGGACCAGGGCGTGCTTCCCCTCGAGGCGCCTGTACCTGTCGTCCGCCGGGTTGTATATGACGGCGACCGTGGCCGGGAGGAGCTCGGGCCGCGTCGTGGCGATCACAATGTCCTCCCCGGTCTCCCTCACCCTGAACCTAATGTAGTTGAGGGTCCCCTCCTCCTCCTCGTACTCGGTCTCTGCCTCGGCCAGCGCCGTGCCGCACCTGGGGCACCAGGCGGTGGGCCTCTCGGACTCGTATATGAGGCCCCTCCCCCACATCTCTATGAAGGTCCTCTGGGTCATGGCCCTGTACTCCTCGCTGTCCGTGCCCTGGGGCCAGTAGTCGAATGACATGCCCCACCTCCTGAAGGTCTCTATGTACCCTCTCTCCAGCTTGTCCAGCTCGGCCCTGCACATCTCTATGAACCTCTCGCGGGGCACCTCCCTGGCGTTGACGTTGTACGTTCGCTCGACCCTCACCTCTATTGGGAGCCCGTTCCTGTCAAGGTAGAAGGGGAAGACCACGTTGTACCCCCTCATCCTGTAGAACCTGGCCACGGCGTCCATGTGGGCGTATGAGGCGGTCTGGCCTATGTGGGGCCTCTCCGCAGTGGGGTAGGGGGGCGGCGTGTCTATGACCAGGTACTTGTCTCGGGACGGGTCCACCTCCGTGCGGAAGAGGCCCTCCCTTTCCCAGGCCTCGACCAGCTCCCTCTCCCACTCTACCATCCACCTCTTCTCGTGTATCCTGCTACGCATCGTGGATCATGGGACCCAGTATTAATTGCTTACCTTAGAAAACGATTTAAGGGGGACCCCACACCCATGCGATGGACCAGCACGTCCTCCGCGAGCTCTCGCTGGCGGTCGACAACAGGGGGGGCACCATAGGCGAGTTCGTCGTGGAGCTTGAGTACGACAGGCCGGGCATACTGGCCGCCCTCTCAAACGTCTTCGCGGACAACGACATAAACATAATAAACATCACCATGCACGCCGTGGACAGGCAGAAGATACACTTCCTCGTCGACGTGTCGGGGCTCGGCGAGGACGACCTCAGGAACGTGGCCCGGACCATACGCATGTTCGCCTTCGTCAGGGACGTGGACTACCGCACGTCCACGGGTAGGATAGTGGTGCCCGGCATGGTCGGCCACGTGTTCCTGGGCCGCAACGTGGTGGTGGTGGACAGGGACCTCCTGGGCAAGCTCGGGCCGCCCGGCGAGGTGGCCGCCGAGATGGCGAGGAACGACGCCGCCGCAGTCAAGAGGATAGTCAACGGGCCCCTCGGGCTCCGCGAGGTGGCCGAGGCACTGAACATGGTCCAGCTCAGGGGCATAGGCACAGTAAGGGAGAGCAGGATCGGCGAGGACACGGCCAACATACTGGTCTGCGGGGACCCCGCCATGGCGCGCCGCTACGTCCAGACACTCCTCGCCGAGCTGGCCCCGTCCCTATCCCCAGAACTGGTCGACGAGGGCATCTGCGTGAGGGTGCTCATTGGACGCTAGACGGTCCTCACCGTGGCCTAGGGCGCCTTTACCGTCATACTCAGGCCCATTGGTAATCACTATTGCCATGACCAATTGCATGACGTGGCACTGTAACGATCTGCCCTAACAATAATAAATTAACTTGCGGTTAGAGAGCGCGGTAGGGACCGTGCTAGATGCGAAGCCATCAACGAATGTAGAGATATTTGGGATGGATGGGACCGTGCAGAATGTGTTCTGAAGAGACTTGGTGCATAAGTTATATTCTTTCGATTAATGTTTGTATATGGTAATGCTCTGGAGGTACCTGTCCAGGTACCCCGCCTTTTGGAATATCTCGCAGACCTTGCAGATGTCCCTGGCCGCTATCTCGCCGCAGTGCCTGCACCTCCGGTAGGCGGCTGGCGCCTCGCCCAGCCTCTCGGCGATTCTCCTCCCGAAGCTGTACAGGTTGTACTTGACGGTGGGCATCCTCCTCTCCCACCTGGCCAGCTCGAACTTTAGGCTGTACCTGGGGTTGGTGTAGACGAAGGGGCACTCCTGCTCCATCATGGGGATCCCGTTGTAGTACGCGTAGACGGCTATCTCCTCCTCCCTGACCTTTCTCAGGGGCTTTATCCTCGGGACGAGGCCCTTCTCCTCGGCGTCGTCGTACCTGCCGAACCAGGTGAGCCTGTCCAGGTTGCCCATGAGGACGTTCATCATGACCGTCTGGGCCTCGTCGTCGAGGTTGTGGCCGGTCGCCACCTTGGTCCACCCGTTCCTCCTCGCCAGCAGGTTCATGGCCCTCCGCCTGAGGACCCCGCACACCGTGCAGGCGTGTATGTCCTCCCCCCTGGACCAGAGGCCGTGGAAGAGGTCCATTGCCCTGACGCCGAACAGCTCCTCGAAGGTGTACACCCTGTACTCGACCCCGTGCCTCTCGCAGAGCTCCCTCACGTAGTCGGCCCGGCTCATCCTGACCACGCAGCTGTAGGGCTGCCCCTCGTTGATGCTGAAGGCGCTTATCCTCACGTCCCTGGGCAGCCTGCCGCGGGACCACAGCCTGAGCATTACGTGGAGCAGGACCAGGCTGTCCTTGCCCCCCGACACGGCCACCGCCACGTGGTCCCCAGGCGCGACCATGCGCTCCTCCCTTATGGTCCTCAGCACCCTCTCCTCGACGTCCCTGAAGAAGCAGCGCAGGCACAGGGCCTCCCCGCTTGACGCCTTGTAGTAGGCCGCCCTCTCCCTCCTACACCTGACGCACTCCACGTTGACTGGGCCGAGAGGCGTATATTGGCTTTGCCCTCGGCACCGCGACATTAATAATGACGCGGTACATACATGTACATGTACGACACCGTGCTGGCGCCCCTCAGATGCCCACACTGCGGCTTCTCCGCGGACGAACATGAATGGGTGACCGAGCAGCTGGGCCGCAGGGGCAACGCCTATAGGCTGGGCGACCCAGTGCTGGTGGTGGGCATACTCGGCCTAACGGCCCAGCTCACCGTTAGGGCCGTGTGCCCCAGATGCGGGAGGGACGTGGCTGGGCTGGTAGACGTGGTGAACGGGTACCTGGGGAAGGAGGTGCGCACGTCGTAATGCCCTCACGCGGGTTGCGGCGTAAAAAGGGGGCCGTTTTACGCGTGCTTGGCCCTCCTCCTGAGCGCCAGCGCCACGGCAGCCGCCGCTACGGCCACGACGGCCGCTATGGCGATGAGCGGGACGCCCAGGGAAGGCGCGGGTTGCGGCGTCGCGGCCTCGGCGGGTCTGGCCGGCTGTGTTGGGGCTGCGGTTGGGGTGGCCGGCTCTGGGGACACCTCCACTTTCACCGTTGGCAGCTCGGTCGGCCTCACCGTTTCCTGGCCAATCCTGACCCTCGGGCTCGCCGGCCTCAGCTCCACCGTGTCCGGCACCAGTCTGCCCAGGCCTGGGAGCATGAAGGCTATGGACGATATTGTGTTGGCCGCGTTCATGTAGTCCATGGCTGCGTAGGCCAGCGCCTCCTCCGCGTCCCTGGCGGGGTCCCCAGTCCTGTTGAGGGGGGTCACCCTGTGCCCCACGTACGTCACGTTCACGGCTATCAGCGTCCCGTTGTCCCCGGGGGCGGCCGTGACGAGCAGTTTAAGCGACGCGTTGCTTGGGGGCGTTCTGACGAGCGGAGTCTGCTCCGCTGCCATGCCGGGCACCATGGGCGGCGGCATGGTGGCGTTGCCCAGCAGCGACATGAGCTTGAACACGGCGTCCTGCACCAGCGCCGCTATGGCCCCCGCGGCCCTTATGCCCAGCACGTCGCTCCTATTTACGTCGCCGGCCACGCGCCACTGCCCCTCGCCCCCTATGTCCACGCGGCCCCTATCCACGGCGACCCTGAAGGCGACGAAGCCCTTGCTGTTCAACTCGTAGCGCCCCCCAGCGAGCTCCCTCAGAGCCCCGACGCTCCCCTCGTCGGCCCCCGCCTCCCTGGCCCTCTCAGCAGCCCTCTCCACGTCTATTGAGCCCTCGACCGTGACCGTGACAGTGGTCTCGTTCATGGAGGCCCCTATCGACTTGACCCTAATGTAGTCGAGGCCCGCCCTAGTCAGGTTGCGGTTTATCTCGTCCACAGTGGGGAAGGACGGGGGACCCCCGGCCCCCAAGGCCAGGCCGGCCGGCAGGTACAGGTCCAGCCTAAAATCCACGGTCATGTTCCCCACCTCCCCACTCACCTTGGCGGCTATGGGCGTCGTCTGCGTGGCGTTCCTGACCCTTACGTCTATGCGCATGTCGAAGGCGCCTGCCCCATTCGCGTACTCGCCCCGCCAATCTATCCCCAAGTCCAGCGAGCCGGTGGCGTTGAAGTCCCCCGTGAAGCCGCCCGACAGGGTGTACCCGCCCTCCACCAGCCCCTCCACATAGTTCTCGAAGCCCTCGAGGCTCAGCCCCCCGCTCAGGGCCACGCCGGGCACGAGCACCGTGAAGGAGGCGTTGTACACGGGCTGCACCGCGCCGTCCTCATACACCAGGTATGTGAGCGTAGAATACAGCACATCCACCGAGGGAAGCTGCGCCGACGCGAGCGCCGCGACGGCCAGCAACAGTACCAGCCTCATGACCCCCATAAAGGAACCATTAATATCTTTGGGTTCCCGTTGCCTCAGCGTGACTGGGCCCCAGGAACGGCGCCCGGCTCAGCGACCCACCCCAATCGCTCACCCATGGCGTATATCCAATTTCAGCAAGATGCCGGAGACAGTTTATTATTTTTGCGCCATCTTCTCGGCGAAGTGGAAACATATAAGTTCTTAGAAACATTTCTGAGCACTCTCTAACTGTCCCGCGATGAAGATCGCCGGGATGAAATGTTTAATGTTCGGATTTATTAAGAGTTTATGTCGAGTTACCCCGTGATTGTGAGACATCAGGCGGCGGGTCTCGCGACTAATATGGGTTCCGAGGAAGTCAACATTGTGTCCAGCTATCAGTATTATGATGAGGGTGCCGGTATTTTGTCGGTCAGGCTGAGGCCAGGAGAATATAAATATGTCGTAGCCGGTAGGGGGAATTTCGTGGTGTATGCGGACGATGGGGGCGTGTGGGCCATTGACCTGGAGGTGAAGGGATGGGAGGACACGTATGCAGAGGAAACAGTGAAGAAGTTTGCCACATGGTTGAACCGGTAGATGTAGAAACAGTCGAGTCAAAGCCCGGCGAGATAGTAGCGGGCGATGTGCAGATCCTGTATAGGATAGTGTCTGTAAAGGTCGCCAGGGTTGCCAAGGGCTACCACGTGGCAGCAGCCACGGACGTTTTCGCTAGGCCTCTGACAAGAGGCGGCGCCACATCGGGCGTGTGTACCCCCGGCGTGCCGTACAGGCCCGTGCCCTTTGAGGTCAGAGACGTTGCCACGGCGGTGGTTAGGGTAGAAGGCCTAGAGATCGAGGTGTACGTGGAGCCCGTATCCGTTGCCGTGGCTGAGGGACATGTGACTCCGCTGGGCGAGCCGTGCATCGCGCTACACACGGTTACGGGATGGACTGTAAGGTCGAGGTGACGCAGCACGCAGTGATAAAGCACCGCGAGGACCTGGCCAGATACGTGGGCCTAGAAGTGCTCGACGTACTGGTCAGACATGCGCACTTGATATACCAGAAAGGAATGGGGGACGAGGTCCCCGAGAAGCGGAAGGAGATAGAAGTGGGGCGGAAAAGGGCCATCGTTAAGTACAGGTGCAGGACTCTGAGGGTTGTGGTGGCAAAGACTAGTAGCTGCTACCTGCTAGTGACCGCACATCCCTATCCAGAACGCTCGCCCGACCTCACCTTGCCGGCGTAGCGATGACGTGTACACCTCTGGGCACCATGTCCTGGCCCGCCTACACTAGGCTGTAATGCCTACGGCGTGCCGCAGGATCGCGCCGTTACGCTGAATCGCCTACCCCGGTGTAACTTTCGACTGCGATGGACCAAGAGGCTTAGGGCAAGTGATCTGCCCTACCCTGAATCCCTCTGGGCTTGTCCGTGGTCATCACGCGGGGAATCTGCATTCCGTGGCCGTGCATGATAGCTTGTCAGGGCAGCATCAACCCCGACACGTCAGGGCGCCCCCTTGGCCTCCTCCACCCCGTCGGCGACGGGTCTTGCCCGTCCACGGCACATTTTCCAGCTGCCCATCAGGAGT
>WANN01000028.1 GCA_015521775.1 Thermoproteaceae archaeon | reverse complement strand
CGACGCATCCGCCCACGGCCACATCGGCCTTTTCCAAGGACAGTTCCAGGAGCATGAGCGCCGAGGCGGCCCTGCTACTGGTGCTGTTGGGCTTCACAGTTATGGTGGCCGCCTCGGCGCTCATGCTCCTGGAACTGTCCTTGGAAAAGGCCGATGTGGCCGTGGGCGGATGCGTCGTGGTGTTCTTCGTACCGATATGTTTCGGCATTGGCGAGGGTTCATGGGGCCTAGTGCTGGGCTTTGTCTCGGCAGTAGCCGCACTGGCCGCCGTATCGCTGTTTCTGGTCCTTGGACGTAAATTGCGGTTATGAAATTCATTGGGTGTCTTCTATATTTGGCTGCTGCAATGTGTGGAAATAGTATATTAACACCCTACATAAACCAAGATAAGTCCTCGCGGTATACATCATAATACAACATGTTGACTTCCGTTTAATAAAATCGTGGTGTAAACGGAGTTTTATCCAAAGTGAACATTATAAACCCCAAGAATCAAGATAGATGAGGGTTAAAGGTTTGGTTCCGGCCCCATTTCCCCCTAAAACCCGATGACGGGCGCCCAAACCTTTTAATCCTCCTAGTCGCGTAGTTTAGTGTTGTCGGCCCAACACTTCATGCGCAGCCCCCCGATATCCGTGCGGAGGGGCACGCCCACCATAGAGGCCGCCAGGATAATGGCGAGGGAAAACATAGGCCTAGTCGTAATAGTGGACGACACGTCGCCCAGCAAGCCTGTGGGGGTCATATCGGAGAGGGACATAGTGAGGGCACTTGCAAGGGGCGTGGACCTCAACAGACCGGTCGAGGAGGTGGGCACCACCAATAGGCTTGTAGTCGTGTCCGCCGATACCCCTCTAACCGACGTGATAATTACGATGAGGGAAAATAGGGTGCGGCATGTCCTGGTCGTGGACAATGAGGGCGACGTGGTTGGGGTGATCTCCATTAGGGACCTCCTCAACGAGCGTTGCGCGTTCTACGACGTCGAGTCTTCTGTGGTGGAGGAGGTCAGCGCCGACTAGGCCAGGTCAGCAACCGCCTCGACTACGCGGGTCAATGTGGCTCGGTCCACTGGGTACTCCTCGCTTACCATGTCTACTATGGTTTCTAGGGGACGCGCCCCATCCATTAGCATGGGTATGTAGACCTTGACTATGGTGGCCCACTTCCTGTCGTTCTCGACCAGGTTGACGAGCCAGTGCTCGGCGCCGAGGACCCTCTCCATGTACCTGCCCGTCAAGGGCCCCCTCAACCGGGGCCCATTACCCTCCTGGGGACGCCTCGGCTCGCAGGGCAGCGCCCTTCCCAGAGATGCTGTGAGGAAGTGGCACGCATGTCCGTCCCCGTACTCGACCGCCAGGCCCGCAAAGTAGCGCTTGGCCGTCTCCGCGTCCACGCCCCTCCTCGCGGCGCCGAGGAGCGCCTCGAGCAGCAGCTCCATGAGGTGTAGGTCCACCTTGTCTATAGTGTCCATGGACGTGTGGTAGTACCTGTCGGGCCATTGGTTGACCATGGTGGACGGCAGGCCCCGGGAAATGAACACGTCGTGGTCTGAGCCCCAGAAATACCTGGCCTTGGCGACCCTATAACCGGGCAGCCTCTCGAAACCGCCGAATGTGTCGCTTGTGGAGAGCAGCGAAACTATGGAGCTCCATATGGTGGCCTCCACCGGGGAGACGTGGATGTACGGCGGCCTCACCAGGGTAAGGGTGGCCCCCGTCCTTTCCTGGTCCTCACCTATCATGTCGAGGTTCACCACGTAGTCTGGCCGCCATTCGGTCTCCATGAGGGCGGCGCTGCCGAAGTACTCGGGCATAAGCGCCACGGCCATGTCCACGCCCTCCCTCACGGCCATGTCCATGAGCGCCACAGCCCCGGCCACACCTGACACGTTGTCGTTGACCATGCCCCCGGGATGGCACATGTGGGCAGTAAAAGCCATGTGGGGGTCCCCATGGGAGGCCAGCACCATGGGTATTCTGGCCCCCACGTAGAAACGGCTCTCCACCTGAATGGCGGCTTTTCCAGCCCTCCTAAACGCGCGGGCCATGGACCTCGGTATGGCCACTGCCGGTATCTTGGCGCGCGCGGACTCCTCCGGCGTGAGGAAGAGGCCCACGTATGGCACAGCGCGGTCGGGCGCGTCCCGCCTGTAGAACGCGACGGCGGCGGCGCCGGCCTCCTGGGCCTTGAAGTAGGTCCTACGTGCGAGGTGGGCCGCAGCGACCACTATACGCCCCTCTACGTTGGTCCTCTCAAGCACGTCCACGGATGGGACAAATACCACGGGCGCCTCGACGTTTCCGGGAGGCGAGTGGGCTACCACCACTATGGGGGTCTCATACGTCGTGAGCCTTGTGGGTCCCGCGCCCACAGCGCCGTACTCCAGCGACCAGCCCGTTAGGGGCCAGCCCCCTAGGTGCTCCTCGTCGTAGTAGGCCCACCTCACGTCCACGTCGGCGCCTATGCTGCTGAGCATGGCCGACAGCTCCTCCGCCGCCTCGACTAGCTCAGGGGACCCCTGTATCCTGTGGTACTGGGATATGGACCCAATAACACGTTGCGTAAGCCTAAGGTTCACGGCAATTCGCTGGACGCACAAATAAAAATGGCTCGGTTGTTCCCACCCTTTGCCTTTTTACGGCCCGAACCAAAAATTAAAACTTCTCCACCCCCTAAAACCCATGAGGATACTGTTAGTACATCCACACCTGAACTTCTACGGGGGCAGCGAGAGACTGACGGGGATACTTGTCGGGGAGCTGGCCAGGAAGGGGCATGAGGTCACCGTCGTCACGCACAGCCGCTCACCCGAGTGGTTCCCCGACGCGGGCGAGGCTAGGTACGTCGACCTGCGGCCGCGCACGGACAGGCACACAGGCATCGAGCACCTGGACTACTTCATGGGGGCAGCGGAGTCTATCGCGGACGCGGTGCGCATAGCCGAGCCGGACGTAGCGTTGACCACGATACAGGAACCGGCATACCTCCTCGCGGTCAAGTTGGCGGTCCCCACAATGGGCACGGCCATGTACATACACTTCCCAATAGAGGAGGAGCTTACAAGGGAGAACGTGCCCCTCTTCCTGCGCAATTTCCGCTTCCCTGGCCTCTACGAGATCTTCTACGGGGTGCCCGAGGTAGTCATGGTCAACTCGAGGTATACGGCTGCCGCGCTCTACGACATGTTCGACGTGAGGCCCGACGTGGTGTACCCCACCATTGCGTGGCCCTTTTACACGTACGTGCCCGACCTCGAGCGTTCCAGGGAGAACGTTGTGCTGAGCGTGGGCAGGTTCGTGCCTCAGAAGAGGTTCGACGTCCTCATAGAGCTGTTCAGGAGGCGCATAAAGCCCCTTGTCCCCGACGCCAAGCTGGTGATAGTGGGCACGTACGACGAGCGCAATGCGTGGTACATGGACAGGGTCAAGTCGCTTGCAGACTCTGTCGAGGACGTGGAGCTCTACGACGCTGTGCTGCCGGACGCCAAGCTGGTCCAACTGTACCAGGAGGCCAAGGTCTACGTCCACATGAGAATCGGCGAGCACTTCGGCATGGCCCCCCTTGAGGCCATGGCCCAGGGCGCGATAGCGGTGGTGTCGAGGAGCTCCGGCCTCGTGGAGGTCATAAACGATGGGGAGGAGGCCCTCACCGCCGACACCGACGAGGAATACGCGGCGGCCATACTGCGCGTGCTCAGGATGGGCAACGACGAGCTGTCCAAGATGCGGCAGAAGGCCCGCATGAAGGCCTGGATCTTCAACCCGGACAGATTCGCCAACGAGGTACTCGCCAATCTGGAGGTGGCCAGGGTGAAGGCCAGGAGGAGAAGCCCCCTATTCGAGAGGCTCCACCACTAGGGTCCCCTCCTCCCCCACATCGACCACCTTCACGCGTTGCCCCCTCTTCACGTCACGTCGTGCCGTCGCCCTCCAGTACTCGCCCTCCACGTACACATAGCCCTCCCCGCCTGCGGCCACGTTGTCCGTGGCCGTCCCCGTCTTGCCGACCATGCTGAGGAGGAGCCTCTCGCTGACGGGCCTGGTCCTGTGCACCCTCACTATCTTGTACATCATGAAGGCCACCAGGCCCACCAAGAGGCCTATGTTTGCGTAGAGCGAGGCCAGGATAGGCGTTGGGTCCTCTATCCTGATGGTCCACTCGCCCCCGGTAAGGGGCATGGTTATGACGAGCCCTATCCCGGCCAGGACTGCCCCCGCGATGCTCAGGGCGCCATGTGCCGCGAACCCGGAAAGCAGTTCTCCAAGTATCAGTAGGGCGCCGAGCACCAACATGGCCACGCCGAACACGTTGAGTGGAAGCGCCGTCAGAGACATGACCACTATAAGCAGTATCGCCACAACCGCTATTATGGGATTGCCCGTGAATAGGCCCACGAGGAGCAGGAGGAACGCTATCTGCACTATTATGGACGCCACCACCGGATCCTTCAGGAACGCGGCTATCCTCTCTCCAGGCGAGAATTCGAGGTCCTCAACCACGTAGTTGCCGCTGATCACGAGCTCCTCCCACCTACCCATGATGTATATCTTGGTGCCGTTGATCTTGCGTATCAGTTCATCCACGTTGCTGGCCACGACGTCTATTATCCCCCACCTATACGCGTCGTCGCCGTTCACGTTGACGTTCTGCCTTATACATGCCTCGGCGAACGTGGCATTCCTTCCGCGTGCCTTGACTGCGGCCCTTAGGTACTCCGCCAGGGCATTCACCGTCTTGTTAGGGGCGGGGATCACCTCGCCGGTGGGGAGTAACTGTATTGGCTGGCACGACCCGATGACGCTGTGCGGGGTCATGGCGGCGACATGGCTGGACAACAGTATGTACGTGCCTGCTGACCACGCATATGAGAAGTCGGGGTACACGAAGCTTATGACGGGGACGCGCGAGTTTCCTATCAGCCTCACTATTTCCAGGGTGGACCCAGCCTCCCCACCCGGCGTGTTAAGGAGTATGAGGAGGGCCGAGTTGGGCGGGGCCTCCTCTATGGCCCTGCTGATAACCGAGAGGGTCGTGTCGCTTATTGTTCCCTCGACCTTGATGACCCTGATGCTCTCCACGTAGACGGCTCCGCTCAGCAGCGCCAGGGACACTAAGGCGGCGATCGCCAAGGCGCGCACAGCTACTCTCCCTCCTTTTTCCTCATGGCAAGCGCCATGGCGGCCGGCATGCTCACCATCTCTAGGTTGCTGGGCACGACCATTATGAGGTTCTTCTCCCTCGCTATCTCTATGAGGGCATCTATCTGGCGGAGGTTCACGGCTATGTGGTTCTTGGCGTAGTTCTCTGCGGCCTCGATGTAGAGCCTCGACGCATCGTACTCGGCCTGGGCGAGCGTTATCTTGGCCCTCCTCACCCTCTCGGCCTCCGCCTGGCTGGCCATGGCCCTCACGAGCATCTCGGGCAGCCTGATGTCCTTTATGGCGACTGCCGACACCTTCACGCCCCAGGGAGATACCTGGGAGTCCACCGCGCTCGCTATCCTCTTGGCTATCTCCTCCCTCTGCGTCAGTAGCGTGTCCAGGTCCACCGTGCCCACCATGTCCCTTAAGGTGGCTGCTGCTAGGAGCGACGAGGCGGTTATGTGCTCCCTTATGGTGAGCGCGGTCTTAAGGGGATCTATGACCCTAAGGTAGACCGCCGCATCTATGGTCACCTCGACGTTGTCCCTGGTCAACGCCTTCTGTGCGGGCACGTCGACAGTTATGACCCTTAGGTCGAAGATCAACAGCCTATCTATCACGGGTATTATCAGGACGAGGCCGGGCCCCACTACGCCGACCACCCTCCCCAGCCTGAACTTGACGGCTCGCTGGTACTCGGGTATTATCCTAATGGCCGATGAGAGGATGGCCAACAGCACGACGATGAGCATCAGTATCAGTACCGCGCTTATTATGGAGGCCACCTGTAATACCATGAGTTCCAGGCCTTACACTTTAAAATCTATTTTCTGTCAGCGGACCCTTACGTGGCCTCTCTCTGGGACCTATCGCTGAAGTTCACCGTATATCTCTTGGGCCTCAGCCTGTCCACTATCAATTGGAAGGCCTTGAAAGGGTCCGTGTGGTCGCCACACGTGTATACGTCTACAGTGGCGTAATCGTAATATGGCCATGTATGTACCGCTATGTGGCTTTCCAGCACCAGCGCAATCACGCTGACGCCTCCCTTGACAGGGTCGTCTATGCGCCACGACTTGACTTCGAGGACCTTGGCGTTGGCGGCATTGGCGGCGTCCAACACGAGCTCTCTGAGGGCGGGCTCGTTGCTAGCCGCGGCCTTATCCACGCCGTAGAGCTCCCCATATACGTGCCTTCCGACGACCCCCACCACGCGGCCCATGCCCAACTTAAATATAAACGTATCGCAGGCCGTACCCCCGCCTACGCCCCGCGCCTCAAACATGCTGCGATTTGTCGACGCGTATGGAGATGCATTCCGGGTGCACCCTTTCGGCCAGGTACACGGAGGGCGTCGCCCTGTATATCCTGACGCCTCTACGCCTCAGACACTCTGCGTCCACCTCCAACACGGCCACGTCCCTCCCATGCCTCCTCCCGACCTCTGCCGCCTCTTCGGGGGTAGAGGACAGGTGCACGTAGAGCCTTCGGCCCGGCCTAAGTCCCTCGGCCATTATGCTCGGCAGATTTGCGGCCGCTGTGCCGTGGTAAAGGACGCGGACCTGGTCGTCGCAGGGGTAGCGCATGTTCACGGGGACGCTGTGCCCGTAACGCGCCCTAATCCTGCCACGCCTCACCTCGAACCTCCCCTTCTCGTCCAGCGCCGCCGCAGCGAGCACGTGTTCCAGCGTGACCCAGGAATAGCCCTGTCTCCTGGATACTGCGCGCACCACCGCGTCTAGGTCCGCCCACCCTTCCCTGTCCAGGGACACGCCTAGCCTGTGCGGGAAGTGGCGGAGCATGCCCGACAAGAGCCTTCCAAGGGCGACCCGTTCCCCTTCGCCCATCAGGGGCCTTGCGGCGGTCCCGCAGTGCACGGCCTCCCTCGTGTATCCCCCACATACGGCGCATCTGTAGGCCATGTGTTGTGTGGTGTGCCGGGCCTATTTAGCCCGTTCGGCCCTCCGATAGCGCCGGGAGAGGATCACAGTTGCAAGTATTACCAGGATGAACACGGTCACCGCGCATATGGTGTCCATGACCGTTATTGCCCGTTGGCTAATAAACACTGTAGTGGCCTAATGTCATGGAGCTGTTCAGGGTCTATGGGCCGCCCATTTCCAGGGGCACGCGGATAAGGGTGGGCCCCGGCCACTCCATGTACCTGTCGGCGCCTGACGGCAGCGCCTTGGTGAGGGTCGGGGGGGAAGGCACGTACATAGTCGACGTGGCGACGCTTGGCGATGCCCCTATACAGTGGGACAGAGACAACATATATGGGTTCCTCGTGGTGCTGAGGACGGCGGCTCGGCTCGGTCTAAGCGGCACGTCGACGACTCGCGACGGCGTAAAGGTACGCTTCTCCGCGTTGGCCCACATAGATGTTGTGGACGAAGAGTCCTTGGCCAGGGCGGTGGCGCGCCACGTCTCCAAATCGCTGGACCTGGCCCAGCACATAGTGTCTGCCCTCATAGAGGAGGTCGCCAGTAACCTCAGAGCGCATTGCCTGGGGGAACTCATATTAGGCGACCCCCCGATAATAGCGGCACGTCTTCCCGACATGGGGCTCAACGCGAACATATCGGAACTTGAGGTTGGCGTGGAGCCCCGTTACGCCCCCCTAGCATATAGGGCCCTGGCCTCTCTCCTCGGCAAGGCATAGGGCAAACGAGGGCGGAGGTGCCGCCACTGGTATACGTGGGGTGCGCTACCGGTCAAAACCACAAAACATATATGGGCTGCGGCACTTTGTCCGTGCCCCGGTAGCTCAGCTCGGTCGGAGCGCCCAGGTGGGCCTCGCCGAGCACGCTCCGGGCCCCCATCGGTTGGCCGTGCTGTTCCGAACCCCATAAAAGTGGGCTTCGCATATACAGTCATGTCCCCACGTAGGACCACTGTGCCTGTGGACTTGGACGCGGCCAGGTCCCTCGCCGCCGCGGCGAGGACGCAGGGCTTCTCGGTCCTTAGGCTGGCCTCAGACTCCGTAAGGCTGACAGTCGAGCTGCTCAGACACGGCGTGACCCCCTCCAATGCGTTGGAGCTGTTAAGGCTTGTGGAGATCCTCCTTAGGCTGGACGCGGTTCCGGTCCCCCTGGCCTATTTAGAGCTCGTTGCAAGGAGGTGGGGCGTATGCGACGACCCGGAAGTGGTGGACCTTCTCAGGAACGTGGGAGGCCTGTTTGGGGACCATGTAGCTGCCGGGTACGGATCCCTGGAGAGGCTCCTCGGGGTGTTGGGAGCCGCCCTCCCACTTTTCCCCGGGGCCAAGCTCAGCTTCGGTAAGGCCGGCGACACATGGAGGCTAGTGTTGACTTATGGCGGATCGGCATCCGGGAAATGCCTCGCGTACATAGTTGAGGAGGCCATGAGGCGCCTCGGCTGCAATGCAAACATCCGGCTGGAGGGCAACGCCTTGCTGGCCGAGGCCACGTGCTGAACTTTATATAGTGGGCCCACATGTGCCGCGTGCCCTCGAAGTACGCCCGTCTAGCGGTGGACAGGGCCATAGCGGAGGAGCTGTACAGGCAGTTGAGGCGCATCGGGAGAAGGACCACAGACGTCCTGAACGCGGTCCTATCGGCGGTCAACGACGCGATTTACCATGGCTACGACCCCATAGACATGGTCCACATATGTAGGATCGCCCGTAGCCTTGGGCTTGGCAGGACCGGGTACAGCAACGGCTACAACGCTGGCCTCCTCCTACGGGCGTACTACTCCCCCAGGGACTTTCCCGATGTCCTTGCCAGGGTCGGCCCTCAAATATTCGGCGCATATAGGGCGGGGCCGGACACCTTCAGATGCAGCGACGGGGAGGTCAGGGAAACGTTGAGGGGCATGCTGGAGGGCTTGGGATGCAAGGCTACGGCCGACGGCGAGATGTTGAAGGTGCGTTGCGAGGGCTAGGCAGTACTGTACATAGATGTACAACGTTCATAGCCATGTATTTTAGCGGTGCACGCAGTGAAGACACATGCCTAGGAGAATCCTAGTGCTTGGCGGGGGGACTGGGGGCCTCATGGCGGCCCGCGAGCTCCGCGAGCACCTAAGGGGAAGCGACGTGGAGATAACCGTGGTGGACTACAAGGATAGGACGGAGTTCCGCCCCTCATACCTCTACGTTGCCTTTGGGTACAGGAAGCCCGAGGAGGTGTCGGCCCCCCTCAGCGCCCTGGAAAAGTTCGGCATAAGGTTCGTGAGGGCCCACGTGACCTCCATAGACCCAGCTAACCGGACAGTCGGGACCACGGCGGGGGACCTAGGCTACGACGTGCTGGTGGTGTCTCTGGGCGCCGAGACGGTCGACGTTGGGCATCCCCACACGTGGGAGCTCGGGCCCTCCCTCAAGGCAGCCGAAGTACTCTCCCAGTTCAGGGGAGGCCGCCTCGTCATCGGGGTCCACAGCATGCCCTACCGCTGCCCGCCGGCCCCCATAGAGCTGGCGATGCTGGCCCACTTCCACTACCTGACCCGGGGCATAAGGGACAGGGTCAACATAACCGTGGTGCACCCCATGAAGAGGCCGTTCGAGAACTTCGGCCCAGTGGCCGCCCGCTGGATGGCCAACATGCTGCGTGAAATGGGCATAGAGTACATCGGGGTGGGCCAGCAAACCGCCATAAAGGCGCTGGGGCGGAACGAGCTCGAGACCCCAAGCGGCGAGAGGGTCAAGTTCGACGCGGCTCTCGTCGTGCCGCCCCATAGGGCCCCGGGCCCCGTGGCCAACAGCGACCTGGCCAAGAACGGGTGGGCCGCCCCACGCGTCCCAGCCAACGGGGACTTCAGGTCGGAGAAGTACGACGACGTGTACGTGATAGGCGATGTGGCCGCCCCGAACGTGCCCGTGGGCATGGCCGGCACCATACTCCACAGCTACATGCCGTGGGTCGTGAGCAACATCGTGGCCGACCTGGCCGGCGTGTCCATGGGGAGGCCCCCCTTCAGGGTGGTGGGCACCTGCGCCATGGACGTGGGCGGTTTCGGGATGGCAGCCGCCTGCGACTTCACGCCCTTCGTCAAGAAGGCCAAGCCGTACCCAGACTGCATGTTCCTGCCCCCGTCCCAGGCCGCGAGGATGTTCAAGGAAATGTTCGAGAAAATGTACTTTAACTGGCTGCTCGGCGTGGTGCCATGACCGAGACCGTGGCCATTCCGAGGGCCGAGTACGAGAGGCTCCTCCAGGAGGTCGCCGAGCTGAGGAGGCAGGTCGAGGAGCTGAGCTCGCTGATGCTCCCAGTCAAGATGCTCCTCGAGAGGCTCCCCCACCTCATGGCCGACATACAGGTGTTCAAGGTTGTTGCCCCCCTGATCTCCATGATCTCCATAATGGACGTGGCGGACGTGAACGCCATGGGCGCGGCCATGCAGGGGGGCGTCGTGTGTGGGAGCAGGGCACTGCGCCAGGTGGCGGAGGAGGGGGCGCCGCGGGTAGGACTGCTCGGGCTCCTCAAGGCCCTGAGGGACCCAGAGGTCCAAAAGGCGCTGGGCATCGCGCTCACCGTGCTGAGGGCCATGGGCCCCTGCCTCGAGGACAACCTGAGACAGGTCAGCGAGAAGGGCTGAGCCTACTCCCCCTTCCTGTACTCCTCCAGCCTTTCTATGAGCACCCCTATGAACGCTATCACCAAGCCCAGCACCAGGAGGAACATCCCGAGGGCCAGCACCACCGTGACGTTGCCGCCCAGGAGGGCCCACGGGTTAGCGAGGGCCGATATTATGCCTATGACGAACACGGCCGCGCCCACGAGCAGTATGTACATGCCGACGTCCTTGACCTGCATGCTTTTAAGGTGCCGCACATATAAAAGCCATGGTGCTGGTGACCACCTTGGAGGGGGTCCCCGGAAAACGCATAGTGAAGGTCCTCGGCGTGGTCTTTGGGAGCACGACTAGGGCCCGTCACATAGGGAGGGACGTGCTTGCCGCCCTCAAGAACATAGTGGGCGGGGAGATAAGGGAGTACACGGAACTGCTCGACGAGGCGAGGCGCCTCGCCCTCAAGAGGCTCGTGGAAAACGCCGAGGCCATGGGGGCCAACGCCGTTGTCGGCGTAAGGTTCGGCACGTCCATGGTCATGTCAGGGGTAGCCGAAATATACGCGTACGGCACAGCCGTAATAGTGGAGGACGCCGCATAGCCATCCCGGCCAAACCGTATTTTTCTGGCCCAGGAGACCTTTTATACCTGGCCACGGTTCCACACTGTGGACATTGTGAGCGTGGTGGGCGCCGTTGGTGGGGTTGGGGGACTGGCCGCCATAGTGGTGGCAGCCTACCGCCTAGGCTCCAAGCTGGCCCACATAGAGCAGAGACTGGCCAGGGTAGAGGAAGATCTGGCGTCTACCAGGAAAGGAACTGCGGCGCTAGAGGGTAGGACGACCAGGATGGAAGAAGCGCTGGCAGCAATAAGAGGCGAGGTGGCATCGCTAGGCGAGAGGATGATCAGGGTGGAGGATGAGCTGGCATCTACTAGGGAAGGGACTGCGGCCCTTGAGAAGAGGACAAGCAAGGTGGAGGAAGCACTTATAACCATGAGAGACGAGCTATCATCGCTTGGGGAGAGGGTAACCAAGGTGGAAGGGGTGTTGACAGCCATGAGGAGCGAAATATCTTCGCTAGATGGGAGGATGACTAGGGTGGAAGGGGAACTTGCATCGGTCAGAGGCGAAATCTCGTCGCTAGGCGAGAGAATGGCCAAGGTGGAAGAGGGAATGTCATCGCTGGGCGGAAGGATGACTAGGGTGGAAGGGGAACTCGGATCGGTTAGGAGCGATATGTCATCGCTCAGCGGAAGGATTGTCAAATTGGAGGAGGGACTGACATCCGTTAGGAATGAGGTGGCATTGCTCGGAGAGAGGGTAACAAAGGTGGAGGAGGGGTTGACATCCGTGAGGGGCGACATGTCGTCGTTGAACGGAAAGGTGGCCAGGGTGGAGGAAGGCCTCGCGGTGCTTGGAGGAAGAATCACCAGGGTGGAGGGAGAGATGGCTGCTCTGAGGGGCGAGGTGTCGACGCTGGCGCGTGGCCTGGCATCGCTGGAAGGCGAAGTGAGGGCTGTGGCTAGCCGCGTGAGGAGGATGGGGGACGGCTTCGCGGCTTACCAGGAGTTCTTCGTTGAGTACCTAGTAACGCGGGGCGTGCTCGAGGAGGGCGCGAGGCGCCTCTTGGCCAGCCATGCCAGGCGGATAATGGACCTGGCCGCGTCGAATCCCCTTACACGCGAGGAATGGGAGAGGGTGAGGACCTTCATCGACAGGGTGGAGCGCGGCGAGGTCCTCACAGTGGAGGAGGCCGAGGAGTTCCTCCGCCTGGCCTACAAGATACTGGACGAGTATGGGACCCGCGAGGCATGGATGCTCCACGCCCTGGCGGCCTACGCGTACGGCATGGCCATAAGGGAAAGGTGATGTGCGGCTCTCAACGGCAGGCTCCCGGGTCGGACCCCCGTCGTTGGCGACGCCGCGTCGAGGTTCATACATCAAATTCGATTTTGAAGGTATTACGGTGTAGAAATTTGTTTTAAACATTATTTCTATACCTGTCCCAACTTCAACGGTAATAAGTCACATATATCGCTTTAGTTATAGCTACATGATTAGCGAATATATAGACCAGGAAATAAGGAGGTTCGAGGACTATGCTCTGAGGCGTGTGAAGGGGATACCGAACAATAGGCGGCTCTGGGTACTCACCTGCATGGACGAGCGGGTGCCCATCGAGGAGGCGCTCAGGATACAGCCCGGGGACGCCCACATATTTAGGAACGCTGGGGCCATAGTGACGGACGACGCCGTACGGTCGCTTGCGCTCACGGCCAACTTCTTCGGCACCAAGGAGGCCATCATCGTCACCCACACCGACTGCGGCATGCTGCGCTTCACGGGCGAGGAGGTGGTGAGGTTCTTCGCCGAGAAGGGCGTAAAGATATCCGAGGTGCAGTTGGACCCGTACCTCTCAACGCTTAGGGTGGGCGAGGAGGAGGCGGTTAAATGGTTCAAGTTCTTCACGGACCTGGGGGCCCAGTCGCCAGACGACGTGGCGCTCATGAACGTGGAGGCGCTCAGGAGGAGCCCCCTGATACCCAAGGACCTCAAGATATCCGCATACGTGTACGAGGTGGAGACCGGACGCCTGAGAAAGCCCCACCAGAAGATCCACGAACGCACGTCCAGATTCGAACACGGCACAGTAGTAAAAGATTAACCCGCACCTTTTTTTCCGTACATCACGATCAGTTCCACGTTCCCAAAACACATTTCCGTTTGGTTCCGGCCGCTGGGAACATCGTCGTCTATGGCGGGTGGACGACGAGACCCGTTACATTTGTTGGGGGTTTCTAGCCGGCAACGCTAATAGTGGTCCCATGGTCGAAGGGTATGGCCGGGGAGACTTACAGCTGCGGCCAACCGTGTCCTAGTCCCTTGGCCGACCCTAGGTGCCTCGCCGGGTAGGTCCAGGGGCTGGGAGTCCCGGGATCTTCTGGGCCAAACGGCTCGGCCGCGTCGAGGCCCTCCCGGGAACCCCAACGACTATTAGAATGGGCGCATTCGAGGGGGGTTAAACGCGCAGTGCTTGTACTGTGCAGCGGCTCCATGGACGGGTGCCTGTCCCACTTGCGCGGCGGGGGCCGATACGCTGCTGATGGGCCCAGCCGAGCTGCCCCGGGGCCCCACGACGGGCGGAGCAAGGCCTTCACGACGTCGGGGGCCAGTTCCTAGAGCCGTGACGGTGGAGGTCTACCCACCCCAAGACGCAGAGGGGCAGCAGGCGCAGTGCGCGCTGTAAGCAGCTGGGGGTTCCATGTGCCGCCGCCACACGTGTTGTTGGCCAGGACACTGGAGGGGACGCCGTGGGGTCAGCCTACTATAATCCGGGCCAGCAGCAACGTGGACTCTAGGCGACACTGGAGGCGCAGGATCGGTACAAGGCTCCCCGCCGAGGCCGCGGGACCGGCGACGAGGTTGGACTGTAGGCGGCTCAGCGTGGTGAGGGCCATCGTCTTCTACAGGGCCAATAAGTCCCAGGATCTTCGCCGCTTTCGGGTGAAACTCAACGCGAGTGGCGGGTTCCCGGTCAGGAGGCCGCATCCCGCCTTCTGCGTCCTGAATGGTGGCCTGCCGTCCGACGGACCTTACGGCTGGCCCAGCCCGAGCCTGTACACGTTGAGTTCTAGCTGGCCGGGAAGGCCCCAGATAAAACCCAACGTTAACAACCATGACAAGCCCTTTTACTTGGCCACAATTGTAGGGGCCGGGGACGCCGGGATACCTGGCTTCCGTAACATCGCGATACACCTCGGGGTTCTCCTCTCTTCCCGGCCCCAAAATACGATGCCTCGCTTATATAAAGATTTACAACGACATGCCGTGCGCATGGTACTTAGGACGCCCTGACAATCTGTTGCCGCTGGCTCATAGCGCCAGGTTACCCCACGGGATGTCGCCCCGGTGCCATAGCCATATGGATTAGTCCACCCACGTACCCTTCAACTACCTCGTTCCGAAGCCGCTGGCGGTCGGTCAACCGTGTTAGTCCGGGCAGGCGAATGGCGGTCACGGCGGCCGCCATTTGGACGGCTTCCAATGTTAATAGGGTGCTCTACACATTTCGTCGCTCTCGAGGAGGGTGTTAATAGGGCTAGAATCCGCGTGTTAGGTGTGTTTCGTGGCCGCAGTTGTGGCAGTACCATGATTCGACCAGTACGCGTCGGTCGAGGCGGAAGTCGCGTGACGTGACTTCCATCCTGGCGAAGCACCGTGGGCATATGTGTGGCGGCGCGTTGTAGAGGCCTAGCCGGGTCAAGACGCGTTTGATCACGCCGATGCTCACGCCGTACTGTTCTGCCAGTTTGGTCATGCTTACGCCGTTAGTGTATGCGTGCCCGATCTCGAGGCCGTGGCTGTCCAGCAGTTGCCGCCACTTGTACCGTAGCCTGCCCTCCCTCCTCGCCCTCTCCAGGGCGGCCCGCGTCCTCTGCCTTATGAACTCCCTCTCCATGTGGGCGACGAATGCTAGGATACTGCGGAGGAACTGGCGCATTGCTGTGTCCATCTGGAATATTGCTGCCTCCTTCTCGCTGGCGGACACTATGAGGAGGCCGAGCCTCCCCTCGACTAGGTCCAGTAGGCGGAAGAACTCGGTGAAGTTGCGGACCAGCCTGGACACCTCGAAGACTAGGAGGGCCACGGGCCTAGGCGAGAGGCGGCCCCCCTCCACGTCGCGGACCAGTCTCCGGAACTCGAGGCGCTTCAGCACGGACGTGTAGCCGGACACTGCGTGTTCAGCGTAGTGCCTCACTATGTGGAACCCGTGCCTCGCGGCCCAGTCCTCTAGGTACGCCCTCTGGTTCTCCACTGTCTGCTCCTCCGTGGAGACGCGTAGGTACGTGACGCAGGGGATCATAGCAGTTCCGCGGTCTCGCGGAGCTCTTCCTCGGCTATGCTGTACTTCTCCCTTACGCATTCTATGGCTATCTCTATGAGGCGGGTGTAGGGGAGGCGCGTCGCAATGCCGCGCTCGCGTAGTAT
>WANN01000027.1 GCA_015521775.1 Thermoproteaceae archaeon | reverse complement strand
CCACAACGCCGTCCAGCACATACAACGATGCGTCATCGCCCTCCAACAGGAAGACGTACGCCCTGTACGTGAGCTCCCCCCTGAAGGCCCTCCCCGCCGCTGGGTACACCCTGAACTCGAGGGTTCCCGGACCCGCGTCCCTACAATCGGCCGGAAACGCCTCAGTCCCGGCCGCGTCGAGGTCCCTGGGAAAACACACGGTTATGTTGAGGAGGGGAGTAACGTAGAGACCGAAGTCGTACTTCTCCCAGGCCTCCCCGAAGAGGGACCTCTTTATGGATGCTAGGTCCAGCGACGCAGGGAACTGGGGAGGCAGCAGGAGGCCCGGAAGGAGCCTAGTAGCGTTGTCAACGCCTATAACGTCGGCCAACCGCGGGTCCAATGGACACACGGCGCCGCCCCCCATGGCAGCGGCCAAGGCGGCCAGCTTACGGTGGTCCAATACCCGCGGGTCGCCCACGTAGGCCAGGCCCAGCTCCCTGACAGGCCCGCCCCACGTGGGGGGACTGCCCGCGGTTGCCAGAATCCTCGCAAGCGCCTCGTCCGCGGCCACCCCGAGACGGGCCTGCTCCGCCTCGCCTGCGCTTCCCAGGCCCATGGATATGTAGAGTACCGCAACTACAAACGCCATGAATATGCCCATGGCCACCGCCGCATCCAGGAACTCCACTTTGGGGTCTTCCGTCAGTGAATATATAGGTATCCATTGTTCGAACGTTCTAAATCACCTCTTGGCCTTATCTAGGAGGAGACGCACGAGCAGCGGCGCTGGGTCCAGACCCGTGGCGCCCTTGAAGCCGCGCCACCCCATGGTGGGGTTTACCTCCATGATCAACGGCCCCTCGCCCGTCAGGGCTATGTCGACGCCCCCGTAGTCGAGGCCAAGCGCCTCCACCGCGCGGACGGCCAGCTCCGCCACGTCGCTGTCCAGCCGCGCCGGCTCGGCAGATGCGCCCAGCGACACGTTGCTCTTCCAATCCCGTCCCCTCCTGAAGACTGCGCCCACAAGTTCCCCGCCCACCACAACCGCCCTGTAGTCGCCGCCCCCCACCTTCTCGTGGTACCTCTGCACGTACATGGGCTTGTTGAGGTTCAGTAGGAAGCTGAAGAAGTGGGCTGCTGTGTCCGCGTCGTCCAGCCTCCTCACCCCGTAGCCCATGGACGAGAGGAGGGGCTTTACTATTGTCCGCCCCATACGTGTAGCCGCGGCATATGCGGCGAAGAAGTTCTCCGTGACGACGGTCCACGGGACGGGCAAGCCCCGGAGGGCGAGCACCATGAGGCTGGCCGCCTTGTTACGGGCCACGGCCCACCTGACCGGCTCGTTGACCATTGGGAAGAGGCTTGCCATGGCCTCAAGCAGCCAAAGCCTGTAGGCATACTGCTCGAAGTCCCTGACCAGTCCGATGCCCCTCAGGAACGCGGCGTCGATGTCCAGGCGCCGGAGCTCCCCGCGGCCAGCCTCATATATGTGTACCCCATCCCGCACCTCCGCGGCCAGCCTCTCCACGGCCACCCTACGCGGCGCGTGGCCGGCCCTCCGAATGGCCCTCTCAAGGTCGGCCACCTCCTCGGCGTCCTCGGCCTCAGCGGACACCACTATGCCCACATCCATAAAAGAAATATTGGGTGATGTTTATATGTGGCAATGCACAGATACGGCGCGGCGGCGGCCTTCGCGTGGGCCGCCGTGTTGGTGGGCATAGTTGGGGCGGTCCTGTCGAGGAGTCTGGCCGTGCTGGGCGACGCGGTGCACGGCCTAGTGGACGCCGGCGGCATAACCATAGCGGCGCTGGTGCACTCGCTGGTGACGCGCGGTGTAACCAGCACGTACACCTATGGCCTCCACCGGGCTGAGGTGCTTGCGGCGATGTTCAACTCGGTTACTCTCATAGCGGGCTCCGCGTATATAGTGACAGAGGCCATAAACAAGCTTGTCTCCGGCGTGGACGTGGACCCAGTCTTGATGGCCATATCCTCTACAGTGGTCTTGGCGCTGAACGTTGTGGCTGTGCTGCTGCTTCATGGGGGGACAACGCTCAACATCAGGGCTGCGTACCTCCACGCCCTGTCCGACCTTGGGGTAACCTTGGCCGCGCTGGCCGGGGCCATATCCATAATGTTGACAGGCGTCAAGTACCTCGACGTCGTGATTGCACTGGCCATCTCAGCCTACCTGGTCAAGATGGGCATACCCATACTACGCACCTCTATAGGCATAGCCCTCGACAAGTCGCCTGTGGACGTGGAGGGACTTAGGCGCGAGCTGGGGCTGCGTGTGCACGACCTACATGTCTGGGCCCTGTGCCCAGACATAAAGGTGGCGTCCCTACACGTGGAGGTGGAGGACCCCAACACGCCCATGAGCAAGCTGGAGGACCTGAGGAGGTACATCTCCGAGAAATTGGAAAGGCACGGCATATGCCACGTCACGATCCAGTTCGAGCTCGGCAAGTGCGTGGCCGAGCACGACCACGAGGAGGAACACAAGCACTAACCCTATAAACCCGGATGCATGGGGACACGTTGATGAGAGCTCCCGTACCCAAGCGGTGAGGAGTTCACGTACCGACTGAATCAGGGTATTACCTCGGTGGACTCGAGGAGCGGATCGTACATGAGCCTTTCCCCTGGTATCAGGCCCCTTGAGGCTGCCCGCGCCACCTCGCCGGCCCTCTCCTCTAAGATGCGTATCGTCTCGTAGGTCACCCTGCACACGGCCTCGAAGCCCTCCTTTCCCCAGTAGTCGCCGTAGTGCATGTAGAGGCACCTGCCCCCACAGACCCCCAGATACCTGCAGCGGGCGCACTCCTCCCTGACGGCTAGCCCGTCGCGGGAGAGGCCTCCGCCCACGTTGCCCAGCAGAGACCAGGGCTCGTCCACCGCTATGGGGCACGCCAGGACACGCCCATCAGCGCCAACGGCAAGGGCATGTTTACCGGCCCCACAGGGAATCCAGTCGAACCTTTTCCAGAGGAGCGCCCTATATATGCCCAGGAATGGGATTATCTCGAGGAGTCGGCCGCGTCCAGCCTCCTCGACGAACCTGTCCCTCAAGGCGCGGATACCGGGAAGATACCTGTCCCTGGCCCACCCCATGAACTCGCGGGGGCCCCACTCGTCTGTCCATAGCACGTTGAGCTGCCAGTGCACCGCGTCGAAGCCCAGCCCCATGAGGTGAAGCACATCGACGTATATGTCCGTGAGCCTAGTAACGGTCATCCGGGCCACAACCCTGCCGTGGCCGAGCCTCTTCAAATAGCGCAGCGCCTTTACCACCCGCTCGTAGGTGCCCGGACCCCTATACGCGTCAGTGATCTCCCCCCTCCCGTCCACCGATAGGAGCACCACATCTACCCTCCTCCAATACTCGGGGGGCAACGCATCGACAAGTGTGCCGTTGGTCTGTACGCCGAAGCGGGCCCCCTTGAGCGCGTCCATGACCGCCATCACGTAGGCCGGGTTGAGCAACGGTTCGCCGCCGTAGAAGAAAACGGTGGGCTTTGGATCCCTGGCGGCAATGAACCGAGCCACGTCCTCTGGACGCACCGTGGGCTTCCAGGGCACCAGCCTAGGGTTGAACGAGCCGCCGCAATATCTACAGTGCATGTTGCAGGCCCCGGTAGTCAACACAAACCAGAGCATGGATCTGTGCGAATATGGCTTTAAACCGGTATCCATGAGGGCCCTGGAGGGGGGTTGGCCTATCCTGGCCAAGGTGGGGCTTGGCTGAAGGGTTGTTGGGCCCCTCGTGATGCGCCTCTCCAACCACAATACGCCTCGCGAGCTGTTGAGCGTCACGGGCGGCCCGCCGCCTATGGGCAACCGTAACGATGGGGGTCGCGCTGAAACGTCGGGGCGCCTGTATACGGTCGTTCAGCCCCATTTAAGGGCGACCCGGTCGCCCGGCCGTATCTCTATGTCCGGAGAAAGCTCCACCACCGTGTCCCCGAAACCACAGACGGGCCTTTCGTCGAGGGGCCTCAAATCGGCGACCTCGGTGACAGTGCCGTTGAGGATCCACACGGCGCGGAGCGGCACCATAGTGTCCTTCATCCACATGCACCAGCGGCCAGCCCTCCCAAAGGGAAACGCCATGCCCACAGCCCCCACGCCCCTGGGATCGTACCCTTCCTGGCCCATGTAGCCGAGCCTCCATTCCTCGGGGCCCTCAGCCACATACACCTTGTATTCCCGTCCCTCCACTACTAGGATGGCCGTGACGTCGAACGGGTCAACTGGTCCCTCCCCAAATATCGACGTGGCCAGCAGGACCGCCAACACCGTTATGGCGACTGCGGCCACCACACGGCGCATGTGCTAGGGATGTACGTGGCACATTTATCTGTTCGGGATATGCGCGTGCTCGAGCTGCATCGGATATAGCGCCTCTTAGTTCGTCGGTCCCTCCATGCAGTGGCCCTTCCAGCGGCCTCCCCTACAGGGCAAGGAAACCGCAAGCGCCTTTCGTGCCACAGAGCCTCCCAGTATAGAGCACCGCTAGTTACCGTGGCCCTACGTGCCTGCCGTTCAGCGAGGTCCGCCCCTCATAGATGTATATAAGCACTGTGCGGCCTTCCCGAGGCTCAAACCGGAATGCAGCCCCTTCTCCTAACCTACATCCATGTACGTCAGGGGCACGTGCAGGTCCGAGGTAGGCTCCTCAACGGTCCCAGGTTCGTGGGCCCGGCCAACTACGAGTATGACTTCGACGCATTCCTCCCCTGGTAAGCTCGCCCATAGCTGGAACCTAAGGATCTCCGTGTAGCCCTGTCCCGTACCGAGGGGCCGCGGCACCTCTTCATGGGATATCCCATTGCCGGTAGCCGTCCACTGTACGTCCCCAGTCCTGACGGTCCCCTGTACCCCGGTGGAATCGGAATGCCTAACCTCGCCCTTAAGCATGTAAGTGGCCGTTCTGTGGGAATACCGGGGAAGGGCGAGTGGTAGGAAGGGGCGGTCAAAACTCGGCCGCCTCGTCCCTCCAAAAGTCCTGTACAGCCTTGTCCCCGGCGCCATCCCTAGTCCAGACACTTCTCAACACACGCCTCACCTTGGCCACAAGGGCTACACATTGGGAATAGAAAAGCCTTGGCTAGGCTTGCCAGTAGGGAATAGCCGTACTTGTACGTATTGCAGCTGGAAGGGACGTTGCGACGCTCAGAAACTGCCGTAGCATATGTGCGCTGTCCGGATCCCATATCCTGCAACGACGCACATGCTGAAGGCCGCCCACGCCGCCGAACCTTGGATGACGGCCACGCGCCTAAATGGCCTGCGCATTCCGGGCAACAGTTTTCAAGATGCGCAACGCTGGCCGTCTTGAGGGGACTGGAGACTGGGTACACACGTAGGACCTCATGTTGCGTCCCGCTTAAGTTGCTGTGGACTCCCAGAAGTCTGGGCGTAGCCATGCTCCCCAGTCGGTGTAGTTGCCGCATGCGGAGTGTTCGAAATCCACTAATATGGGGGCCCTCATGTTGCAGAGAGCCCTTATGTGCGCATCGCCTGGCCTCTCTCCGCTGCAGGATGGAAGGGCCGTCAACTTCCTCCGCGTCTTGACGTACCAGCGTGCCCATACCCGAAGCATGTAGCGGTCTCCCTTGTTGGTTACATTCTCCACATGTCCGTGCACCACATGCATCACAAGGTACGCGGCCCGCATTATGTGGGCCTTGGCGTCCGGCGTCATGTTTTTTATCGTGATGCCGTACAGCCTAAGGCCGTATAACAGCATGGCCCCATGCCGCCTCAACATGTCGAGGCTGAACGCCTCGCCGTAGACCTGGCCAGGCGATACACGTACGTATAACGTGGGCCTATGTATGAGGAACGTACCAATACATTTGGCATCGACTTCCACCATGCCCGTAATGGGGCCCCATGAAATAAACTTGTCCTTAACTGCGCTGAACATGGGTCAAACAGACGTACCGAAATGATACTTTTACATTGCTCTCCCATGAGTATTTTTGCGACATCATTATAGCGAAATATGCTTATTTATACCGAGGAAAAACTATAATTGGTATGGAGAGGATACCCCTACTGAACGAGCTGGAAAGGATAGGCGTCGTGGAGGAGGGCGGATGCGATGTCGGCGTTTTCCTAGTCAAGGAGTATCCCCGTAATGTGCGGGCAGTCCTTGAGGGCATAGCGAGGGAGACTGGGTATAACCCTATTGTGCATTTCCAGGTATGGGTGGGGGGCCGTGACATATGTATTGGGGGGCCTCCCATAGAGGGGAAGGCCCTTGTCGTGAAAACAGCGGTCCCCGACTTAGAGAAGGCCGTTGCATGGGCCGCCATACTGTACCACAGGCTGGGCGTCCCAGCCATACACATGAACCTGGCGTTGCTGGCAAGCGCGTGCGAGAAGCATGGAGGTCTTCTGAAGGAATACGGCGTGCCGTGCGAGGTGGTGCTGCCGACAGGGCCCGAGGAGGGCGAAGTATACGGGGATGTGCCAATGCCTTTCCCTGTCCAGGAGGCTTTGCCCAAGGGCGAGCGGGCAAGGGCGCCCCATGTAGCTACATGGGCCTGGCGCGACGATGTCGCGGCGCCTTCGCCGAACGTCGATTCGGTGACAGGTCTAGAGTCGGTCTCCCTTGCGGGGGAAGAATGCGGTAGGCTGGCCCTAGTCGCGAGGGACATGTCCCCGGCGGAGCTACGCGAGGTTATGGACCTAGTGCCAACCATGAAAAGGGCCGCGGTAAGGAGATTGGTGCGTGCTGCTGCTGATGCCCCGGACCACCGGATAGAAGAGGCCATCAAGTTGCTTCGAAACGCATGAGCGTTCCCCTCGATGTCCGCATCATACAGAGGTACATTTTCAGCGCGTATACGTGTCCCGCCGTGGGCGTCAGGACGCGCGGCAAGGGCGCCCTGTACTATGAGGCGTTGGCTGCTTTGGCGAGGCTGGTCCTCCCATACGTGGAGGGGGAGAGGGGTGCGGTGGCCACGTTGACCCCAGCCCGCGTCATGAAGATCGTACGGGAACACGGAATAGTGGTGGAAAGGGGAAACTGG
>WANN01000026.1 GCA_015521775.1 Thermoproteaceae archaeon | reverse complement strand
CCCCAGCAGAGGCAGGCGAGGCAGGTCGTCCCGCAGCAGGCCGCGGTGGCTAGAGAGGGATCCGGCAACTACCTTGTCTTCATAGGCGTGCCGCTTGCCCTTGTGGCCGCCATGATGGCCATCCTGACCGCGCTCCTCGGCGTGGGCGGCGCCGCGAGCCCCGTCATGTTCTCGTTGGCCATAGCCGTAACCGACGCGGCGCTCGTCGTGGTGCTCCTGGCGGTGTGGAGGCTCCTCAGAGCCGTGAGTAGAAGGTAGCCGTGACCCTGGCCAGGTCCTCGCCGTTGTCCACGACCACGAGTCTCCCCCCATCCAGCGCCTTGATGTACCTCCTCAGCGGCTCCTCCAGGTAGCGCCTGTCCATGAGCATCACGATGCCCCTATCCTCCGGGCCCCTGAAAAGCCTGCCTATGGCCTGCCCCACCTTCACGGCGGCGCTGTAAGGGTAGGCCAGGGACCACGCCCTGCCGCGGCCGATCCGCCTGGCCAGGGCATCCACGTACGCCTTTAAGTAGTCCGTGGGCTCCGGGTACGGGACCCCGACCACCGCGACCGCGGCAAGGGTGTTGGTTCCCCCCTCGTCTAGGTACTCCACGCCCTCGGTCAGCTTCCCCCCGGCGACTCCGAGGACCAAGTACTTTCTATGCGTTATATGTGTGCGCAGCCCCTCCATGTCGGTGTCCGCCCTCTCCATCACGTAGGGCACCCCCTGTAGGTCCATGTACTTGCGGACGCCGCGCATGAAGTCGTACGATGGGAACACGGCCAGGAGTCCTCCCCTCGGCAGGGCCTCGTACGCGGCCCGTATCCTCGAGGCGTACCCCGCGTATAAGGACTCGGAGCGCTCGGAGAAGCGCGACGTGAGGGATACGTCGATGACGACCATGTAGTTTCTCGGCGGCACGTACTCCGAAAAGTCCATCCTCAGCGCCGAGTAGGGCCTCTCGACCCCCAGCACCGCCCTCAGCGCTTCTGGGTCCGGCAATGTGCCGCTCATCATCACCACTCCCCTAGCACGGGCAAGGGGGCCCGCCGCCACGGCGGCCGGGTCGAGCAGCCTGACCGACAGGGCTATCGACCCCTCAACGCTCTCGACGAAGACGGCGTACGTGGACGGGTATCTCACCAGCCTATTATAGAAGTCCACCACCCTCCGCAACCCCGCGTATGGGACGTAGCGCTGGTCCGCGGCCGACCTAAGCGCATCGCCGAGCTCCTCGATGCCCTCGAATAGCTCCAGTGCTTCCCCCCTCTCCAGTTTGCCCAGGCCGCGCAGCGCGGCCATGCCGCGCAGGATGCCCTTGAGGACCCGTACCGCGCCGGCCGCCCCCAACTCCCGGGCCTCGCGCATGGCCCTCCTCACATGGTGTTCCCTCAGCTCGGCCGAGTTTATGCTCGTCACCGCCTCGGGCAGGTTGTGCGCCTCGTCTATCACGAGCACTGCGTCGTCCAGCGCAATACCCATGTCCACGGGCATCGCCGAAAAGACGTAGTAGTACGACGCCACTACGACTGTGGACCTTCCCACGAGGCCCTTGGCAGTCTCGTAGGGACATACGCCCCTTGAGCATAGCAGGGACGCCGCAGCCCCGGGCGGCAGGGACACCGGGAGGGCCCCCGCCGACGAGGACGCGTAGTACTCACAGCGACCCCTCGACACCAGGTACCTGCACTCCTCGACGAACTCCTCGTAGGGGAGCCTCTTGAGCCCCACGTAGCAGCACATGTCCCTCTTGTTCCTGAGCACCACGAAGGGGACCTCGACGCCCCTCCTCCTCAGCGCGAGGAGCTCCCTTACGGGCGCAAGGGCCTCGTTGCGGGTCCTGACCAACCACACTATCTTGCCGCCCTCCTCCTCGACGTAGGCCAAGGCACCTGAGAGGGCAGAAGTCGTCTTGCCGAGGCCCGTCGGGGCCTCGACGAACGCGGCCCTGCCCATGGACAGGGACTCGTATACGAACGCCGCTATGTCCCTCTGCCTCCTCCTCCACTGCCCATAGGGGAAATACCTGTCTATGCCCACCTGTGATGGGACCCGCGCCTTCTATTTATCCAGTTTGCTCAGCTTTTCCAACGCCATCCTCCTCACCTCCTCTGGGTTCGGCGAGCCCAGGACCCTCCTCATCCTAAGCGCCTCGCCGGGTCGGGGAAGCACGGCGGTGCCCCTGCCCACCTCCTCGGCGACGCGGAAGTAGGCCTCCCTGTAAGGCACGCGTCCCCCCATGGACAACATTTCGGCGGCGTCCGAGGAGGTTATGGGGTACCTCGCCGCCTCCTCGGACATCCTGTCACACCTATATACTGCGCCCGAGAGGAAGTCCGCCAGCACGTCGACCCCATCCGCGGCTATCCTCATTATCGCCCATATGTGCCTAGTCGCCTCCTGGAGGTCCAGGCTGTAGCCGCTGCGCAGCGACCTCTGTATGGCAAGGAGGGCCACGTAGTGGCCCAGCGACTCGGCGATGCGCGCGCGTAGGACCTCCAGCGTCACTGGGTTGCGCTTGTGGGGCATTATGCTGCTGGTGGCCACGTGCTCTATGGGCGGTTCCACGAAGCCCACCTGCGGCGAGGACCACGTTATGAGGTCCTCCACGAACCGCGACAATTCCACCAACATGCCTACCACTACGCCGCAGGCCAGGTTCGCAAACGCACGTGACCCAGTGGCGTAGAGGGTGTTCACGACCACGTCCGAGAAGCCGGCCAGCGATGCCAGTCTGTGCCTGTCCAGCGGTACGGTGGTGCCGCTCGCCGCCGCGCTTCCCAAGGGGGACCTATCCACGACGCGCCTGGCCGCCCCCATCACCTCCATGTGGTCCTCGAGGGCCTCGTCCAGCGCCAGCATGTAGTGGCCGAGGGTCCCCACCTGGGCCGGCTGCCCGTGGGTATATGTGGGCACGACACAGTCCGCGTACCTCTCGGCCAGCCTAAGCAGCGTCCTCCTGAGCTCGAGGACCCTCGTCGCCAGCTCGTCCAGCCTATCCATGAGCGTGAGTCTAATGGCGGCCGCAACATGGTCGTTGCGCGACCTGCCGAGGCCCACCCAGCCCGCAGCGCGGCCCAGCCTATCCATGAGGTACTTCTCAAGCGCCTCGTGTATGTCCTCGCTCCTGTACGCGGCAAGCTCGTCCAAGGGGACCTCGTTAAGGACCTCGAGGAGCGGGCCGCAGTCCTCTGCGAGACCCAACTCGCAGAGGTGCTCCACATGGGCCCTCAGGACCCTAACCACGTTGGCCGCTATTTCGCGGTCGTCCTCCATGCTCGACGTATACCTATATACGGCCTCTCCCGAGCCCCCAATCCCCCGCCTATACAGGGCCATGGCCAGGCCTACGCTTTTTAAGCGCCATCACGCTGTGCAGGGAGTGCACCGTGATGAAGCCGCGCGCCTCCTCGGCCGAGAGGTACCAGCCCTTGTCGTAGTCAGCCACGTCGCGGCTATACGGGCTGTACTCCGATGCGCGGCCCACAACGGTGACGGAGCCGCGGTACAGCCTCACCCTGACTGTGCCGGTCACGTACCTGTTTAGGGCGTGCCCGGCGCTTTGGAGGACCTCGCGCAGCGGCTCGACCCAGAGACCCCTATAGACTAGGTCCGCCCAGGTTGGGTCCAACTGGAACCACTTGAACCTCAGCTCGTAAGGCGTGAGGACGGCCTTTTCAAGGTCCCTATGAGCCTCGTAGAGTATGACGGCCGCAGGGGCCTCGTACACCTCCCTAGACTTGAAGCCCACGAGCCTGTTCTCGATGTGGTCGAGCCGGCCCACCCCATGGCGCCCCCCCACGCCGTTCAGGACGTGTATGGCGGTCATAGGGTCCATCCTCTCGCCGTTTATGGACGTGGGGACGCCGGACTCGAAACCCACCTCCACGTATTCGGGCGTGTCGGGGGCCACGGTAGGTGAGACGGTCCACCTGAACACCTCCTCGGGCGGCTCGGCCCACGGGTCGTCCAATGCGCCCCCCTCTATGCTCCTGCTCCACAGATTGCTGTCGATGCTGTACTGGCCCCTCTTCTCCGGCACCTCCAGGCCATGCGCCCTCAACAGCTCGACGCTCTCGGCCCTTGTGAGTCTCCACTCGCGCACCGGCGCCACCAACCTGATGTCGTCTGCCAACGCGCCCAAGGTGACGTCGAACCTGACCTGGTCGTTCCCCTTGCTCGTGCTCCCATGAGCTATCGCGGTCGCCCCCTCCCTCCGGGCCACCTCGACCATCTTCTCCACTATTAGGGGCCTCGCCAACGCGGTCCCGAGCGGGTACTTGCCCTCGTAGAACCCGTTCATGATTATTGCCGGCACGACGAACCTGTCCACGAACTCCCTCCTCGCATCGACCGTGTAGTGCCTCGAGGCGCCGGCCCTGTACGCCCTACGCTCCACCTCCGCGAAGTCCTCCTCCTGGCCAACGTCCACCGTTACGGTTATCACCTCGGCTCCGTATTTCTCCCTCAGCCATATTATCGATGCAGTCGTGTCGAGCCCCCCGGAATACGCCAATACCACCTTCCCGACGTCCATCCCATCGCCCTACGCCTCAGTATATATTTTTTGATATGTCCGCAACCGGCGACGCGGACCCCCAGAGGGGGCGCACGGCCCTGGGCCGAGGGAAAAACCTTAAATATACTCTATATGCTGTGAAACCAATGGGGCCGTTAACGTCGGCGAAATCGGAACGAAGTTGAAACGCGTGTGGAATGTATCACGCCTAACGACATGTCGAACATGCTGACCCTGGTATACGACGTGATTAGGGAAGAGGAGAAGGCCTTAATACGCGAGGCCGAGAGGATGGGGCTCCCATTGAGGGCATGGCGACCCACAGTCCTCGACGTAGAGGAATGTCACGCCGGGGTCCACCTCGTCAGGACTATAAGCCACCTTAAGGCGTCCGTGGTCGCCGGCTTCCTGGAGGGATGCGGCGCTCTAGTGATAAACCCGCACACGGCGCTCAACGTCACCTGGAACAAGGCCCTCACGCTTAGGGTCCTCGCCAACAGGGGAATACCCATACCGCGCACCAAGCTGCTGGTCGACGGGGGGCAAGGCATTGACGTGGGCGGGGAGGCCGTGGTAAAGCCCGTAAGTGGGTCGTGGGGCCGCAAGGTGTCCCTGGTCAAGACCGCTGAGGAGATGGCGACCCTGTTGCGCCACTCCGAGGGGCCGCTCCTCGTACAGGAGCGTGTGGGCGACGGGACCGACATAAGGATCATAGTGATAGACGGCGAGGTTGTGGGCGGCATGATGAGGAGGCCCGCTGCAGGCGATTGGAGGAGCAACGTGGCGCGTAACGGTGTGGCCGTGAAGTACGATGTTGGCGGCGAGCTGGCCGAGATGGCGGTGAAGGCCGTTGAGAGCATAGGCGCCTTCTATGCCGGGGTCGACGTGTTGGTGGACGGCGCGAGGTTCGTGGTCAACGAGGTTAACGGCATACCGGAGTTCAAGGCCTTCCACAGGGCCACGGGCGTGAACGTTGCGAGGAAGTTGCTCGCGGCCATAGCGGAGGCAAGGAAAAAATAGCCTTCAGGAGAGGCCATAACGTGATACTGGTCAGGTACAGCGAGATAGCCGTGAAACGCGGCGCCACCAGGACGGCCATGGAGCGGCTCCTAGCCAGGAACCTGGCCGCGGCGCTGTCCCCATGCGGCGGGGTCTCAGTGTCCAGGTCCCCGGGAAGGATCGTGGTTGTCTGTAGCGACGAGGACTGCTGCGCCGAGGCGGCGAAAAAGGTTTTCGGGGTGAAGTCCATAAGCAGGGCCATGGACGTTGGGTTCTCCTCGCTGGCCGACATAGTGGACGCCGCTGAAAAGGCCTGGTCGGGGCTCGTGCGCGGCAGGAGGTTCAAGGTGGAGGCGGTCCGCGTTGGCTCACACGACTTCTCCTCCTATGACGTCAAGAGGGAAGTAGGCGCGAGGCTTTCCAACTACGGCACGGTGGACGTGAAGAGTCCCGAGGTGGTTCTACACGTGGAAATACGTGGGGAGAGGGCCTACCTCTACACCGAGGTGGAGGAGGGGCCCGGCGGGCTGCCCCTGGGGTCCGAGGGAAAGGTGCTGGCGCTTGTGTCCGGCGGCATAGACAGCCCGGTGGCCGCCTGGTACATGATGAGGAGGGGGACCCACGTGGATGTATTGTACTGCAACCCTGACGGGCCGGTCACGCTCTACCCGGTGCTTAGGGTAATAGAGAGACTGCTGTCCCAGTGGTCCCACGGCTACAACGCCAGGGTCCACGTAGCGCAGTGCCACGCGCTCGTCGACGCTATAAGGTCCAGCGTGGAGCCGGCCCTGTGGACCGTGGCGTTCAGGAGGGCCCTCTACCTGCTTGGGGCCAGAATAGCGGCTAGGGCTGGGGCCCGCGGTATGGCGACAGGCGAATCGTTGGGCCAGGTGTCGTCCCAGACGCTGGACAACCTATGGGGGTGCAACCTGGGGGTGGACATTCCCATATTTAGGCCGCTCATAGGCATGGACAAGGACGAGATAGTGGCCATGGCGCGGAGGATAGGCACGTACGAGCTGTCGGTACAGGTGCCCGAGTACTGCGCCGTGTTTTCCAGGAGACCCCGCAAGTGGGTGAACCGCGAGGAAATCAGCCGTATCGATCGGGCCATCGGCGACGCCCTCGACGCGGTCCAAGTAAAGGTCGTCCGTAAGAGCGAGCTGCCCAGATACATGGACGAGGTAAAGGGGGAAATACTGTCGATGCCCGATATATTTGTGGATGGGCCGGGCCAGGGGCACATCCTCGTGAGGTTGCGTAGGGGTGACGAGGCCGATTCCATCTCCGGAGGGGGCAAGTACGTGCTTCACTGTGACGATCCGGGCCTCGCCCTTGCAACTGCCCTCAAGCTCAGGGAAAGGGGGATAGACGCATACGTGTTGAAAGATAAAAGGGGGTGACCAGAGGGGTCCGTGGGGACACGTCCCTTTGGTGACCGGTGATCGGGACGCCACAGGCCGACCACACGCGACGCAGCCCTCCTCCAGTAGGCCACCACCTCGTCCCACCCGACGTATATGGCCCATAGGGCGAGGCCGAAAAGCACGTGGAAGACGGCCGAGAAGTGGGCGCCGTAGAAGCTGTAAAGCGTCCTGTTGCCCAGCAGGTAAACCAGCCAGTAGCCCCCGTACGTCGATAGGGCCCACACGAGGGACGCCTTGAAGGCGGCGCAGTTTCTGGCGATGGGAAATGCTATGGCGGCGAGCGCCAGCGCGGCCATGTACACGGGGGTGCCGCTGGCGTACAGGTCCGGGTCCGCGTGGAGTATGAAGGAGTTCCTCATGAGGAGCCAGTCAAGGGGGTTGGAGCTCACGGGGCCCGGGGGCCTCGAGGTTAAGTGCCATGACAGAGCCCCCAGAAACTCGTCCACCCATCTGCCCGGCCCAAGGCCCAGGAAGAGGGGCACGTTAAGCACGAGGAAAACCGCCATTGAGGCCGCCAACATGCGCACTACGTGTGTGGAGGCCGTAGCCGCGGCAATGGGGACTAGCAGCAGGTAGGGGAAGAAGCCGCTGTACTTCACTGTGCCTGCGAGGCCGAGGAACAGGCCCGAGACCGCGTACCTGCCGTAAATATAGGCGTACAGGGACATGAGCGTGAATAGGCCGAGCGTTATGTCCAGCATGGCTATCCCGCTCATGCTGACGGCCGTCTCGTCCACGGTCAGGAGCGCCGTCGTGGCCAGGGCCACGTAGGGGGAGGCGTAGCGTCTGAGCAGTATGTACACCGCCAGTAGTATGGCGAGGCCGCTTACGATGCTCGGCAGCCTCCAGTACGGCGGCTCGTCGCGGAGGAGTAGGGACAGGCCTATGAGGTACTTGCCGAGGGGGGGATGCTCCATGTTGAGGTAGTCCAGTATCCTCTCCTTGTCTGGGTATGGGTAGCCGACGCGTATAGCCGCACAAGTGGTAGGTAGGCGCACGGCCACGAAGGGGATGTTGCTGTATGTGGCGTAGGCCTCGTCGCCGCAGGTTGTGGCGGTCATCGCGTAGTCGCCGTTTGGCACTACGCCGAACACCACCTGAAGCAGGTTGCGCGCCGCGGATACGTACCACACCTCGTCGCTTATGTAGCCCCTGTCGCCTGGAAGGGAAGCCACGTAGAGGACGCGCACCAAGAACACGGCCAGTATTACGGCCAACACAGCCGCCTCGACGAGCCTGCGCATGCCGCATCATGGTCGACCTTATAAAGCAGTTGTCCCACACATGGTGTGATGAGGGGTACCAAATGCGACTGGTGAGGGCCAAGCCTCGCGACGGACTGACCTCACGTGGAGCACCTTTTTGTAGCGGTGTCCGCAACCTTGCCATGGTTGAGGCGCTGTTCGTGTCCGAGGGCACCACATACGTGTTTAGGGACGTGGACGTGGTGAGCGACCTGGGGGAGGCACGCAGGAGGGTGCGCCGGGGAGAGACGGGCATGGTCATAGCGCCTTTCCACTCTATAAGGCTGGCAGAGGGGGTAGGCGCTCCGAGGGACGGGTGGCCCCCCATCGAGTTCCTCTTCGGCGTCCCTGTAAGGGCCAGCGCCGTGGCCCACGGCACTGCGTACGCCCGCGAGGTGCGTTCCGAGGGCCGTGGTACCTATATCAAGAGGGTGACAGCCGCCAAGGACGCACTGGCCAGGGGAGAACTGTTTCAACTGGTCGTGGCCAGGTACAGGGCGTTCCGCGTCGTAGGAGACCCACTCGCTGTGTTCGCATCGCTCATGAGGCTGGCGGACGCAAGATATTACTACTACCTGAGGCTGGGCGACAGGACGCTCATGGGGGCGTCCCCGGAGATACTGCTGAGGGGGTGCAACGGGCGGCTCATCAGCGGCCCCATTGGAGGTACAAGGCCCCGGGGACGGACCGCGGAGGAGGACGCCAAGTTGGAGAGGGAGCTTGCGAGCAGCGTCAAGGAGAGGGCGGAGCACACCATGTTGGTGGACTCCGTGCGCAACGATCTCGGGCGTGTATGCCGATACGGCACTGTCCGCGTGGCGTCGATGCTCCACGTGGAGAAGTATAGGTATGTGCAGCACCTGGTCTCGTACATAGAGGGCGTCCTCGACAGGTACGCGGACGCGCTAGACGCCCTGTTGGCCATCAACCCCACGACCACGGTCACTGGGGTGCCAAAGGTTAGGGCCGTCGAGTACATCTCGATGCTTGAGGGGGAGCCGAGGGGACCCTTCACCGGCTCCGTCGGCCTCATAGGCAAGGACTGCGTGGACCTCGCCGTGGTGATCAGGAGCATCTACATGGAGGGCGACACGGCCTACGTGTGGGCCGGGGCGGGGATAGTCATGGACTCGGTCCCAGAACAGGAATACCTGGAGACCGAGGTCAAGATGGGGCCCATGGTGGCCGCCCTCAGGGGCCCAGCTCCCCCGGGCACGTTAAGCCTAGGGGAGGTGAACAGCGCCGACGAGCATTGACTCGAGGAGCCCCGCCACTTCGTCTATCTGCGCGAGACCGTTCAGGTACGCCCACATTCTGTCCCAGGTCTCCCACACGAGGCGCATCCACCGCGGCCCCCTCAGATGCACGGCAGATGCTGTCAAGGGCCTGAGCCTCTCCCAGGGGCCCCAATAGGCGTCCAGGTAGGGCGGGGGCGTGGCCCAGACATGCCTTGGGATTAGACCGGCCAATTCCGCCCTCGGCGTGGTTATACCCCAGAAGCCCAGCATGGCCCTACCGATGCCAGGATACGGCGACACTGCGAGGCCGGCCTCGGGGCTGAGCCACCCGGCCCAGAGATAGCCCGACGTATACCTCCCGTTGAGCGCCCCCTGCACGAGGTCCCGGGGAGATGCGGGGCCCCCGCACCTGTAGTGCGCCCTGGCCACGCGCAGCGCCTCGACGACGCTGCGCGTCTCGACGTACAGGGGAAGAAACACGTCCGTGAGGAGCGGTTCGCCCGCCTTGAATAGGAGGCCGGCCCTCCCACATGGGGCTTCTGAGGCGGGGACGTCGCCGAAGAACACGTGCACGTTTCCCAGTACTGGGAGGAACCTCCCGGCGAAGCTGGTCTCTGCCTCTGGGAGGGCGCCAGGCGGACTGGGGGCATGGGAATCGCCTTCGTACAGCCAAACGTCCTCTACATATATGAAGGGCGCGCACCGGGTAGCCCAGCACCTGTATAGGTCCAGGTAGGGCAACTCGACGTAGGTGCATCCCATGGCCCTCGCTATGGGTCTAAGGAACGCGGCGTGGTACCCCTCGCGGCCGGCCAAGACGCAGGTCACGCCTTCCTGGATGAGAGAGCCACTCTGACGGCCCTCCTGAGCGTTCCCGTGGTCCTCACCGTGTACGCTGCGCCCAGCACGAAGACGAGCGCCCTGAAATGGTCGACCAGGTCCCCCGGGACCCCCACCACGATGATGTCCCCATATATCCCCATGAGCCTGGGCGGCGGGCGGACCGACGCCAGGTACCCCACGAATGACCTGTAATTGTCGAGTAGCCGCGTCCAGACCTCGGCGGGGTCCCCCACGGCCCGCAGCACGAGGTACTTAACAGACCCCATGCCCGAACAACATGTCGACGAGGACCCTTAGTCCCCTGTCCAGCGCCCTGCCCCACTCCTCGCCCCCCATCACGGTGAGGAAGCTCTTGAAGTCTATGGGCCCCCTCACGTCCCCCATGCCCGACACGCCCAGCGTCGGCACAGCGAACTCGGGGTCGAGCAGGTCGAGGAGCGACCTAAGCTCCGCCAGTCGATGCTCCCTTACCAGCGGCATCACTGGGACCAGGAACACCTTGCCGTTCCCCCCGGCTATGCGGACCTGCCTCCGGGTGGGCCTCAGCCTCAGGGGATCCACGGCTATTGCCTGGACCCTCCTGTCGGATATGTATAGGTTAAGCCTGTGCCTGTCGGACACCGAGACGCCCACCACGTCGGCCGGCACGTCGGGGGGAGCCATGGTGAATACAGGCATGTGGACGCTGGCCCAGCCCCTTGCCCTGAGGCCCGGCCTCAGGACGGCGGCCCTGAACCCCAGCCCCCACATGGCCTCAAGCACCCCCTCGTCCAGAGTGCCGAGGAGGAACTCCACGTAGCCCCTCCTGATCAGCATGGGCCCCCCTTGACCGCCCTGAACCTAATCCTCACCACGTCGTCGCCCACGCCGGGCTCCAGGCGGCCCAGCACGAGGGCCTGCTTGTCCAGCCTAACGTACATGCCGTCGGGGTGCCCTCTCAACGCCTGGGCGCCCACCTCCTCGCATATCCTTCTGAGCAGGGGCGCGCAGTCCCTGAGGTACGCGTACACTCTGACTATCCTGTTCCCGTGGTGCCCGAAGTACACCTCGAGGAGGAGGGGGCCTTCCCCTAGGAGGGACCTAAGCGCGGGTACCACCCTGTCCAGGTCCTCGGTTGCGTGTACGTTGGCCTCGACCTCGCCGTGCCTACACTCCACGGCCAGCCCTAAGCCTCTCCAGGAGCCTCCTCTGCTGACGGCGCAGCCTCCGCCTCAGCCTCCGCGACACGTCCGGCTTCTCCCTGCCCACCAGCCAGGCGAAGTCTGGGTCCCCGGCAATTGAGGGGTGGTTCGGGTCCGCCATGACGACCTCGAAGTACCTGTACATGCCGTCGTCGGCCACCCAGTACGATCCGAGCACCTCCATGTTGGGGTGCCTACGGGCCGCCCGCTCCTCCGCTATGAGGCGCAGCGACTTCCACGTGGTGATCCCGTACACGCCCATCCTCTTGGGCCTCCTCCCGCTCCTGGGCCTCCTCCGGTTCATGGGGCCCCTCAGCAGCCTCACCCTCACCACCACGATGCCCTGCTTGGCCTTGTACCCCAGGCGCCTGGCCCTGTCCAGCCTAGTGGGACGGTCCACCCTCACGATGGAGGGGGACCGACGCCACTTTATTAGGCGCTGCCTCATCAACTGCCCGTGGGCCCCCTCCATGGGCCTCTTCCACCACAGCCTGGACATCATGGCGTACGCGCTCTTGGCCATGTGGGGGCTCATGGACCCATTAATAAATTGTACTATTCCCGCTCGAGGCTGGGAAACGCAGCATCCCGCGGAGCGCCACCGCCGTCGACGCCAGCGCCACGGGGCTCCTAAGCGGCATGCGCAGCGTGAAGTCGCCCAGGAGCGGCAGCTGGCCGCCGAGCTCCAGCATGCGGTGCACCAGCAACGCCCTGTCCAGGTCCTCCCCGACGTACTCGACGCCGACGACCCGGCCCCCCGCACCGACGGCCCTGACGGTGGCGCCGCGCGTCCCAACCCGTGCGCCGCCCCTTCCCCTGCTGGGGTCCCCGAGCACGGCCACCGACGTGCCGGGGCCTACGCCGTACTCAAGTCTCACAGTGCGGAGGGGGCCGACGCGCATGCCCATGATGCCCGCAAAGGCCTTGACCGCCTCCCACATCAGGGCCATGGACCGGCGCAGCGCGAACCGGGCGCCGGAAAGGGCATCGACGTGGGCGCCGCCCAGCACGTAGTCGGCCCCGGAGGGCTCAACGTACTCGACCGGCCTCTTACCGCCCCACCTGCATGGGGGGCCCAGGGCCCGCGCCACGTCCTGCGACAAGTGTTCGGCGGGGCCGCACCCCCTTACGGCCGCCAGTGACATGTCGAGTCCAGGGTCGCCGGCCAGGGGGTCCTCCCCCCGCCTTATCCCGGCCAGGTACTCGTCGAGCGTGTCCCCCCGCACCTCCACTGTGGACACGGCCACGTCGTGGGGGGAGGCGTCGAAGTCCCTGATGTCAATGTAAAGGACGTCCCTCACGTACTCCTCGGCGAAGAGGAGCGGCTCGTCGCCGTGGCCGGAGGCCCACATGGGGAGGAGGTCCCTCACATGGAAGCACCACTTGCCGCACCTGCGCCTAGTGACGAGCGTGACCTCGACGCCGACCATGGCAAGCATGTAGGCCAGGTACAGGGACCCCTCGGAGATGCCGAGGACCTTTACACGCATATATATCCCTGCGGGCCACTATATCATGTTTCCGGACTTGCCGCGGGGGGAGGCCCTCCTGTACTATATATATCCCAGGCTCGCGGGCTACGCGCTGCTGCACATATCCCTGTACCCCATGAGGCACGTGCTCGGATACGTGTACGATGTCCCCCCCATCTACAGCAGCGAGATAGAGCGGGACGTCAGGGAGCTCAGGTCGTCAGGGGCCATCAGGGTGATCGGCGGCCCAGGGCTGGTCCTGGAGGCACGCCGCGAGCCCAGGCTGCCCGGGGAGGGCACCCTGGTCAAGAGCCGGTACAACCTAGTCATAGACGTGGCTGACCTAAAGGCCCTCCTGGCCGAGGCCCGGCGCAGGCACCTGGGGAGGGACGTGGCGACGGCCCTAGTGGCGGCGCTCAGATACATGGAGCGCGAGTACGCCGATGGGGGGTCCATGATCGTCAAGGCGCTGAGGGAGGTCGCCAGGGGGCTCAGGCCGCTGGAGGACCTAGAGGGATGAGCCCGCCTAGTGGGGGACCTCGAACCAGTAAGTGACGTAGCCCTCCGGCTCCCTCCGTCCCACCACAAGCCTGACCCTCTGCCCCGGCCTCAGGCCCGAGGGGTCCCCCACAGAGATCCACGCCAGCACGTTCACGCCTATGGGCATCCTGACTATGCCCACAACGTAGTCCCCGTGGTGGCTAAACGTAAGCGGCTTCACGTTTATGACCGTCCACGTGACCAGTTCCCCCTCCTCGCCCACGTCGACCCACTCGACGTCGCTCACCCTACACCTCGGGCAGTCCACCTGTGGGGGAAAGTAAACAGTCCCGCATGCCCTGCACCTGGTGGCCTGCAGTTTTCCCCCCGCGAGGCCCTCAAAGAATTTCCGGGCACCGCCGAGGGACAGCATGTACCTCAGGGGAAGTTCCCTCACGTCGATCCACTGGGGATCGCCGGTCTTCTGGTCAGGCACTATGGGGAACCCAGTCGACCCGACCACCGCGTCCACAAGCCTCAGCTGCTGCTTGACGGCCTCATCGATTTTTTCCTTCAGCGACGTCAAGGCCATGCGCCCACAGCGGCCCTTACTATATATGCTTAACGGCCCCCCGAGGCGGCGACGGGAAAACGCCGAGAAAGGCATATTAACTCTACGCACTCCAATCAACGAGCCGGGTCGTCTAGCGGCCAAGGATGCGGGGCTTTGGACCGGCCGGGAAGACACCCCGTGACCCCGGTTCGAATCCGGGCCCGGCTACCAGCCTTTTCCCCACCGCATCGCCCTAAGACGACGCATCGCCGTTGGTCCGGACTGGGGTCCCGTGGGCCGGCGCACCGGCACACGCGTGCCCTTTAAGCACGCCTGTTTCCACTATGTCGACGCAAAACTTATAATGTGGCCGCATATTATTGTCGCCGCCCGCCCGGCAAGAGGGGCAAGACGCAGGTCCCCCAAGGGTTGAGGTCCCTGTGGCGTAGGCCTGCGTGGGTTCAAATCCCACCCCCCGCACCAGTTCTCCCATTGGCGGTGCGAGTCCCTGGCGATGCCGTGCCGCTGCCGCGTCGTGCCTGATGTCGGCCTTTTTCACAGCGTCCACACCAGCCCGGCTTAGCCGCGCGCGTCTATAGCGTCCAAAATACCTACGCGTTGGCGCATTGTCAGGGGAAACGTTTTTACGTGTGCTGCACGGCTGTTGACGTGGAGGAGGCTAGGGAGGTGCGTAGGAGGCACGCAGACTGGGACTACATAGAGGCGCAACCCCCAAGGATAAGAGAAGCACTAAAATACTACATAGAGACGGGGGATCTCTACGTGGCCTCGCGCATCGCCGGGCTCACGGTGGAGGAGTTCAACGAGGTTAGGATAAGGGCCAATATCCCCAATGTCGCGTGACTTCGCCATAGCCGACACGTGCTTCCTCATAGATTGGGCCAGGTACAGGCACAGGGACCTCCTTTTCCGCCTGTTCAAGTCCGTGTTCGTCCCCGAGTCTGTTTTGCGCGAGGTCAAGAGCGAGGGCACCATATCCTGGATTGCCCACTGGTTAGCCAGGGGAGGGCTGGCCCTCTACACCGAGGCCTCCGACGAGGCCGACGAGGCCAGGCGCCTGGTAGAGGAGGCGCGTAGGGCGCCCAGCGTGATACCTGTAGACGTGCCCGAGGCGCTGTGCCTGGCGGTGGGAAGGAGGAGGGGATACGTGGTGCTCACCGAGAATAGGGGGGCCCTCATGGCCAGGGACGTGATACCGGGCTATGGGGGCGTCGTCGTATGGCGGGCCCTGGAGATAATCACAGAGCTGCAGCTAGGCGGCCACCTTCCCGTGGACTGTTCTGATCCCGGCGCCAGGTACCTCGAGTACGAGGAGGACACCAGGCACTTGTTCCCGCGGAAAGACTTATCTATGGCAGTTGGCTCCATCATCGGTGCATGTGGACAAGGCCAAGGAGTGGGCCGAGGCTGAGGAGGAGGCTAGGGAGGTGCGTAGGAGGCACGCAGACTGGGACTACATAGAGGCGCAACCCCCAAGGATAAGAGAAGCACTAAAATACTACATAGAGACGGGGGACATACGGAGGGCGGCTCTGCTAGCCGGCATGGACCTCGAGGATTTCAGGGAGCTCCTCAGGAGGGCCCACGTGCCCGTGGTGGTCTAGGCCTTTGTGACTGTACGGGGCTGGCAGGGGACAGTGCTTAATTATGTATGTGGGTCCCCGCACATGGAGCTACCAGACCTAGTCGAGGCGGTGGCCAGGTCCGTGGTTGGGGTCTCCGCGCGGCGGTTCCAGCTACGGGACCTACTAGTGGCTCCCCAGCACGGCTTCGGCACCGCGTTCTACATAGGCGAAAGGGTGCTCGCCACGGCCTACCACGTGGTGGAGGGCGCCAGGGAGGTGGTTCTGGCGTCCCCCAACGGCGACGTGTACAGGGCCGAGGTCGCCGCCGTGGACCCACAGGACGACGTGGCGTTGCTTTTGGCCGACGTCAGGGGCACGCCCCTGGCCATGGGAAGCGCCCTCGAGGTGAGGGTGGGCGAGCACGTGGTGGCCATCGGGTACCCCCTGGCCATGATGGACAGGCCGAGCGCCACGCTCGGCATAGTCTCTGCCGTGGGGAGGACTATAACAGTGCAGGGGAGGACGTTCGACTGGCTCATACAGACGGACGCGGCCATCAACCCGGGCAACTCGGGTGGGCCCCTAGTGACCGCCAGGGGGGCCGCCGTGGGTATAAACAACGCCGTCGTGATGGGCGCCCAGGGGGTGGGCTTCGCCGTGCCCATAGACACGGCCCGGATCATGTACGAGTCGCTTGCCAGGTACGGCCGCTACGTGAGGCCTGTCATAGGGGTGTACCTGGTCCCCCTCAACAGGGCCATTTCGAGGATGTACCAGGTGCCGAGGGAGCGGGGCCTCCTGGTCGTCGAGGTGGTCAGGGGCAGCCCCGCGGACCTCGCGGGGCTGAGGCCCGGCGACGTGATAGTGGGGGTCGAGGGGCACGAGGTGGACAACGTGTTCGTGTTTAGGCTGAGGCTGGTCGAGGCGCTGCTGGGGTCGGGACGGGCTTCCCTGTCCATTGTAAGGGATGGGGAGGAAAGGGGCGCGGCGGTGGCCCTGTAGGAAAAAGTTATATAGTGTGGCCCCACCCCGGGCCATGACGAGCTCGGGGAAACCGTGATGTTGCTCGACTCAACGTTGAGGGAGGGCGAACAGACCCCCGGAGTGGTCTTCTCCGAGGAGTGGAGGGTGAGGATCGCCAAGGCCCTCTCCGACATGGGCGTCCACATGATCGAGGTGGGCGACCCCAACGTGGCCCCCGACATAAGGAGGGCAATAGCCAAGATAATAGGCATGAAGGGCAACGGCGAGATAGCCAGCGAGGTGGTTGTGCACAGCCGCATGGTCAAGGCCGACATAGAGAACGCCGCGTCGCTCGGCCCCGACAGGATAGCCGTCTTTTACGGCGTGAGCGACATACACCTGGCCCACAAGCACAGGAAGAGCCGCGAGGAGGCCCTCGCCATAGTGGCGGAACACGTGGAGTTCGCCAGGTCGCTGGGCGTCAAGGTGAGGTTCACCGCCGAGGACGCCACTAGGGCGGACCCCAACTACCTGGTGGAGGTCGTCAAGACCGCCCACGAGGCCGGCGCGGACCGGGTAAGCATAGCGGACACGGTAGGCGTGTTGGACCCCTTCAGGGCCAGGGACCTCTTCAGGCTCGTCAAGTCGTCCGTGGGCGGCCTGGGGCTCGACGTGCACGCACACAACGACCTGGGGATGGCGGTGGCCAACAGCCTCGCGGCCGTGGACGGGGGGGCCGACGTGGTGCACGTGACCGTGAACGGGCTAGGGGAAAGGACCGGCATAACGCCCCTCCAGGCATTCGCGGTCGCCTACTACTACCACAGGGGGGTGAGGCTGGTCAGGCTGGAGGAGCTGCCCCGCATAACGGCCCTAGTGGAGAACGCCAGCGGGATAACCGTGATGCCCACGTTCCCTGTCGTGGGCGAAAACGCGTTTACCCATAAGGCCGGCGTGCACCAGGCCGGCGTGCTGGCCAACCCGGCCACGTACGAGCCGTTGCCCCCAGAGGTGGTGGGGAGGGAGAGGGACTTTTCCCTGGACAAGTACAGCGGGAGGAGGGCCATACAGCACAGGCTCGAGAGGCTCGGCATACCGCTTGGACCAGACGAGCTGGAGGCCGTGGTGGGGGAGGTCAAGTCGCTCAACGTGAGGAGGCTCAGGGACGAGGACCTATTGGAGATCGTGGAGAGGGTGACGGGGAGGGCCCTCAGGGCCAGGGTCAACAGGCACATAGAGTCCTACATATGGATAAGGGTCGCCGACAACGTGTACACCACGTCCGTGGCCAGGAGAGTAGGGGCCATAAGGGGCGTGGTGGAGGTTTCCGAGATAACCGGCGAGTACGACATAGTGGCCAGGGCCTCCGTGGACACGGCCGAGGAGCTTAACCGGGTGATAGAGGAGATCCGCGGGGTCAAGGGCGTGGTCTCGACCCTCACCAACATAGTACTCAAGGAGCTGCCCGCGCAGGACGCGTCGTGGCACAACCAATATAAGCGGCTGCCGCCGGCCCACCATTGATGAGACCCGGCAAAAGGGGACAAGTGACCCGGAGTCAGGGTTAGCTGAACCTCGCCCATGGGGCGGGCCTAACGCTGCAGCCCCCTCCTCATCAGGCCCTCCAGGTTCAACGTGTCGCTGCACTTGGACAGCTCGACGTGGGCCCTCCTAGCCATCCTCACCAGCAGCGCCTTCCCGCTCCTGAGGCCGGCGTGGTGCAGTACCTTGATCACGACGTATCCGGTGGACCCACGGCGCCTGAACTCCTCTACGAAGTGGTCAAGCCTCTCCAGGTCGTCCCTGTTTGGCCTCCCCGTGTGCTCAATAATGACCAGGTACCTCCTGTCCTTCCCCCTCAGCAGGAGGGCGAAGTCCGGCCGCCTAGGTCCCTGGGGTCCGTAGAGCTCGTCCAACGCCTTCACGTCCACCACATCTAGGCCGTCCGGGACCAGGACCTTCAGTCGTCCCCCGCGGCCCCTCAGCTCCACCGCCCTCATCAGGCGCGTTGGCGGACCCTGTAATAGAGGTTCATGTTCTCCTCGTACAACTCCTCTACGATCCTGCTGAAAACGTCGTCTGGGATCCCCTCCTCGGTCACCTCCACCTCCTCGACCACGACGCCCTCCGCATCCCGCCTGAAGCTGTACACGGCTACCTTGTCCGGCCGGATCGCCGGCCCCATGGCGGCTGCCTCCTCTTCGGGCAGAGCCCCGAGGGACACCAGGTTGCTGAGCTTCGCCAGCAGGATCTCGCTGTGCGTCGTGACGAGCACGTTCACCCCGCTGTTCACGAGCATGGATAGGAGCTCGGCGACCCTGACCTGCTTGTCCGGGTGCAGGTGGGACTCCGGCTCCTCGATTATCAGCGTGTCCCCCCTCCCAACAACCCCGTACTTCAGGTAGATCCCGAGAGGCGCCAGCTCTACCAGCATGGAGGACATCCTGTACAGGGGAAGCGTCCTCTCCCCGACCCTGTAGGAAAGCTCGGGTACCCCCACCTCTTTGAACTCGAGCTCGAGCTCCCCCTCAATTATCTCCCTCTCGAAGAACTCGGCAATTGAGGATTGGGCCCTGCCCTCAAAACGGCGCGGTGCCGTCTCGACTAGCTCCCTCAGGAAGTCCGCCACAACTCCCGGTATTTCGGGCACTTCTAGACCCCCCTTGAGAAGCGCGTAGGGTATCTGCCGTATCAGGGCGCCGACCATAGCCCTGTAGTTCTGTAGTAGGCCGGCCCTGGAGGCCGGAAGGTAGTGCACTTCCAACGCCAATAAATTTCTTAGGATGTTCCCACGGAGCCTCACCTCCATGTCGGGGTCCCTGCCCAGCTCCGCCAGCAGGGAGAAATGGGCGGCGGAGCCCCCCTTCCCTATACAGGCCCTAACCTCCATCTTTTGGCTTCCCCACTTAACCAAGCTGGGGATGCCGCTCGAAAAAACCCTCTCTATATTCCACTTCAACAGCTCGGCCAGAAAACGCTCCAACTCCTCCCCTTTCCCTTCACGGCGTTTCAACAGCCTCGAACGGAGCACGAGCAGCCGTAATCTATCCCTTCCCACCATCACGGTCTGCAGCAGGGCGTAGTAGAGCATCGCCATGTGGGACTTCCCCGTGTTGTTAGGGCCTATGAACACTGTCAGAGGCCTAATACGCAGCCTACCCTCGACTACAGGCCCCAGGTCCCTTACCTCCAGTCGAGCCTCCACAGGCGAGACACCTCCCCCAATTAAAAACTATAGCCGCGACAGGCGCGCCGTAGGAAGGCCTAGCCCCACACGGCGACGGGCGCAGGGAGGCCCATCCGCGGTTGCTACCAGCCGACACGACCTGTTGGGCCGTCTCGACGCCCTCATACGGGCGCAGATGCTACGCAAGGTAGAGGATCCTAAAGCGGAACTCCCGGCGTGGCGACAGGCGTATTGATGCCCATGGACCGCGTCACAGACGCCTAGGGCCGACCTGGCCGCTGGGCCATACATGTGCGGCGCGGCCAACAACCCCTCCTCGGGTCCCTGCAATTCGACGGGCGCGAGACACGGCGCCGTCTACATGCTCCGCATGGACGTAGGGATAGGCGTCGTCGTAGGCGTCTGGTCAAGGTACACTGTAGGCGTTGGGAACTATAGGATGGGCGGCATCGACCGCGCTATGACCGCAGCGGCAAGGCCCGTACAGTGACAACGTTTCGCGCAAGCGGCCGCGGACGCCGGAGCCGCCACAGGGACGGAGGCCCGGCAACGTTTTGGCGAGCCGGGCCTAAAATGCGGCGGGCCGGACTAGCCACGGCGACAGGCCGACCGCCGTGAGGAACACGACACAATGGCCCCCAGCGCCGTACTTATGGCCCTGTGACTTCCAACGCCCTCCTGACGGCCTCCCTGTGGAGCGGCGTCTGCCAAGCGTAATAACGGCCGATCCCCAGCTCGGGGTCGCGCTCCGGCGGGGGGACATCCACCCAGAGCCGGGGCTCCCTTAGCATCACCCTGATTATCAGGTTCTTTTCGGCGAGGACGCGCCGAAGTTCGGCGGTTTCCCGCGCCCTAAGGACGTCTGGATCCCATACAGCCTCTTCAAGGATCCTTTTCCCGTCGTGGTCCAGATCGCCTATCAGATCGTCGAGCCTTCTGCCGCCCAGAACCGACAGCACGACCCCATCCACATCCCAATCCCTTTCAAACAGCCTTATCAACATCTCCGGGCTCCCTCCTGTAAGTCTCCACGCCTCGTCGAGGGACGGCTTTGGGCCGGGCAACTGCTCGTAGAGTTGGGCGAACCCGTCCCTGGCCATGTTCCACATGACGTACATGTCAGCCCACCTATGCCGACCCACGCGCTCCGCCGTTACCCCCTCACTTGACGTCACCAGTACCACCGCTTTTTCGTACGCGCTCGGCGGATACTCGATTAGGTTTAGGAGGGCCTTGACGTACTGTTCGGCCTTATCGACGCCGACCGCCTGGAAGATGTCGTCCATTAAAACGGCGATTTTTGGCCTCGAGAGTTTCCGCATGACGTGGCCAGCAACGCTGATCGCCACGTCCACAATCCTAGAATAGGGCTCGGGAATGAGGCGGACAACGTCCAGCACGATATCCCTAATCGAGGGCGTGAACTGCAGGACCTCGCCCACCTCCCTGGCCAGCGGGTCAACATACACGACATGGTACCCGTACTCCTCGAGGATGGCCCGGGCCTGCCTAAGCAGCGCAGTCTTCCCACAGCCCTCGGGGCCGTACATTACGAGGGGATGTGTATTGCCCCTTTCCGCAACACGCTCCAACTGGCGCAACGCGGCCTCCCTATCCGCGAACTCGACCTCACGGCCGGCGAACGTCAACTTGACCCTCCTCACAGCCCTACACCAACGCCCATTTAAGTAGGTCGCCCACAGATGCCCTGAGGGATCTCTAATCAGCGCCTAGGGCCGACAGGTGATACCCCCAATCACTGTAGGGTCATAAGTGCCCTCCTCACGGCCTCCCTATGTAGGGGCGTCTGCCAGGCGTAGTGCTGGCCTATACCGAGTTCTGGGTCACGTTTCGGTGGGGGAACATCCACCCAGAGGTGTGGCTTGCGGTCCCAGACCTCTGCCACCATGTTCAGCTCTACCAGTCCCCTCTCGAGGCGTGGGGCGTCGCTGATCCTCGTGAGGAGCGTGTCGGGGTCCTCAAGCGCCCCTCTCAGGACCTCCCGCTCCGCATCGCCGAGCGACGCCACGAACGCCACGATCCTCCTCTCCTGTAAAAGCCTCTCCACCACCCTACCCACGTCCCAACCGGCCCCGTGAAGCATCGCCAAGACGCGCGGGTTGCCCCCGGTCCACCTCCAGGCCTCGTCGAGGGGCGGCTTTGGACTTGGGAGCAGATCGTAGAGCTGGGCGAACCCGTCCCTGGCCATGTTCCACATTACGCGCATTTCGGACCACAGATGGCGGCCGATCCTCTCCCTTGTGGTGCCTTCGCTGGAGGCCGCTATGACCACTACCCTGTCGTACTTTGCGGGAGGCCACTCGATTAGGTTGAGCATCGTCTTGACGAGTTGTTCGGCCTTGTCCACGCCGACGGCTTGGAAAACGTCGTCGGCCAGGAGGGCGATCCTCTCCTTGCCCCCCTTCAATGCCCTCGACGCTACGGCGAGGCCCAGCTCGACTAGGGCGGGCGCTGCGGGGTGCGCCACTCCGCCCAGCACCTCCCTCCAGGCCCTCCTCACGACGCCCCACAGGTCGTCGGTAGCGACGAGCCGCTCGGCCTCCTCCTCTAGGGGACTCACATACACCACGCTGAAACCCCACCCACGGAGAAGCTCGAAGGCCTGCCTAAGGAGGGCCGTCTTACCGCAGCCCTCCGGCCCATACACTACGAGGGGGAAGCGCGTGCCCCTCTCGGCCAGCTCCTCGACCTGCCCAATGGCAGTCACACGGTCCACGAACTCCACCTCACGGCCGGCGAACCTTACCCTCGCCCTTTTCACGGACCCAGGCATGCCTACCCTCAAATACTTTTCCGCAACCCAAATCACATATCACACGGATCCAGATGACGGGAAATCCGCCAGACAACGCAACCGCTATCTGCTCACAGCCTCAGCGCCCTCCTGACTGCTTCCCTGTGTAGTGGTGTTTGCCAAGCGTAGTACCGGCCAATGCCGAGTTCGGGGTCACGCTCGGGGGGAGGCACGTCTATCCAGCCATGCCCGTCGCGGTCCCAGATCTCCACGATTAGGTTGAGCTCCACGAGCTTTTTCTCTAGGCTCCTCGCCTCGGGCTCCCTGAGCCTTCTAAAAATAGTGTCGGGGTCCTCCACAGCCTCGCGGAGGACCCCTTCCTCGCCTGCCGTCAAGGACGCGGCGAGGGACCTGAGCCCCTTAGCCCTAACAATGCCACTCAACACAT
>WANN01000025.1 GCA_015521775.1 Thermoproteaceae archaeon | reverse complement strand
TCTTGCCCGTGCCCGGAGGCCCGATCAGGAGGACCCCCTTGGGAGGCTCAATGCCAAGATGCTTAAACAACTCGGGATGCCTAAGAGGCAACTCCACCAACTCACGAATCTTCTGCTTAGCCTCCTCCAAATCACCAATATCCTCCCAGGTGATCCGCGACACCATGAGCTCCGTCTCCTTCACGGGCTCCTCGCGGACCGAGACCTCCGTGTCGACGCTGACATATGCCGCTGGGCCAGGCGTGACCTGGGTAATTATGAACCTAATGGAGCCGCTGTAGAAGGGCACGTCGACGGCCTGGCCCTTGACCACGGGTTTCCCTAGGAGGAAGTGCTTCTTAAGGTAGTCCGGGTCCACCCTGACGGGCTCCGTGGGCGCTATCACCACCCTCTGTGCCGGCCTAAGCGAGATCTTCTTGACCTTGACGGTGTCCCCTATGCCGACCCCGGCGTTGTGCCTTATCAGGCCGTCCATCCTAATTATGTCCTTGTCCTCGTCCTCGGGGTAGGCCGGCCAGACCTGGGCGTAGGCGGTCTTGCGCCCCGTGATCTCCACGAAGTCGCCTGGCTCTATCCCCAGCCGCTTCATTATCCTCACCGGCACCCTCACTATGGAACGGCCCACGTCTCTAGACCTGGCCTCGGCTACCTTTAGGTAATACTCCACCATGGGGATAGCACTGTGTCCATGTTTTAATGTTTTAGCGGTGAATAACGGTAAATAGGGGGCCAGACCGGTGTGGACGTGAGGCTGGTCGCCAAGGTGAGGGCATTCAGGGTGAGGGTTGGGAAACACACCTACAGGCGGCTACACATACCCTCCGGCGTGGACCTAGAGGAGGGCTACGTGTACCTGCTCGACGACGGAACTGTAATAATAAGCAGCGCGCCGTTGGCCTCCCCTCCTCAGCCCACGGCTCGGGTGGACCTGGCGAGCGCCGTGTTGGAGACTATCAGGGAGCTGAAGATGGAGGGGTACCCCGAGCCCCTGTCCGATGGCGACGTATTCTTCGCGCTGCACGAAAGGTACGGCGTCTCCATGTCTAGGGAGGACTTCAGGCGCTTCCTCGACTCCATGGTGGGTGACATCAGGGTGGAGATGGGCAGGGGGGGCGTCAGGTGGATCTTCACAGGCCAGCAAAGGGCGGGCTGGAACGCGTGAGGCGCGGCGCTACGCCCCGCGCCGCCTCTCACTAAGCCTCTGCGCCAAGAGGGGCAGCACCTTGTAGAGGTCGTCCACTATGCCGAAGTCCACGTACTGGAATATGGGCGCGTTGGGGTCGCTGTTTATTGCTGCTATGTACTTCGAGTTGAGTATACCCGCTATGTGCTGGGCCTGCCCCGAGATCCCCACGGCCAGGTAGAGGCGGGGACTGACCTTCTTGCCCGAGAGCCCAACCCAATGCTCCTCGGGGAGCCACTTAAGGTCGGCCGCTATGGGCCGCGAGCACCCCACCTGGGCGCCGAGCACCTCGGCCAGGTGGAAGGCCAGCTGGAGGTCCTCCTTCCTCTTGAAGCCGCGGCCCACAGACACTATGATCTCCGCGTCCTCCAGCCTGACGGCCCCCTTAGGCTTCTCCTCCACCGACAGAGGCCTTACACGCTTGTCCTCGCCCACGGAGATCTCCCTGACCTCCCCACCGGCAGAGCCCTCCCCCACAGACCTACTTCCCGGCCCCAGCGTCAGGAGGAGGGGGGGCTGGGCCTCGTAGACCGCCACGGCCTTGTTTCCCAACACAAGCCTCTCAACGCGGAACTTGTCCCCCGCCATAGCCACGTTGACCGCGTCGGGTATGAAGGCTGCGCCGAGCAGCTGCGCCGCGTAGGCCGCCGCATCCCTCGCCTCACGGGTCCCCGGGAGCACGGCCACGGCGAACCCCTCGTCCCGGTACAATCTGACTAGGGCGTCCGCCATAGAGCCAGAGCGGACCAGGTAGACCCTCCCCACGTGGCCGGCCAACCGTCTCGCCTCCTCGTCGGTCCAGGCCAGGCCGAGCGCCTCCAGCCCCATCTCCCTGGCCAGTACGGCAGCCTCGGGGGACGAGACCAGGGCCCTCATGCGCCCCGCAGTATCCCCTCCCCAATGAGGAAATCTATGAACTTGTCCACCTTCTCCTCAACCGTACCCTCCTTAACTATTACGCGCCGCCTAGAGACCACTAGGGGCCTCAGCTCGGCCAGGCGCGCCCTCGGGGCCTCGCCTATGCCCAGGTCCCCGAGGCCAAGCCTCACTATGGGCTTCTTCATGGCGGCCCTAATGGCCAGGAGCGTCGGTATCCGAGGCACGTTTATTTCCCTAGTCACCGAGGCCACTAGGGGGAGGTCAGCCTCCACGACGAGCACCCTGTCCTCCAGGTCCCTACGCGCCACGGCCCTCCCCCCATCCACCTTGAGTTCCCTGACATATGTCAGGTAGGGCCAGCCCAACTCGGCCGCCACTCGCGCCGGGATCTGAGCCGTGTACCCGTCCACTGTGGCCTCGCCAGCGACAACCATGTCCGCGCCAATACGCCTCACAACCCCAGCAATGGCCTTGGCCGTCATGTAGTGGTCGGAGCCGATAAGCGCCTCGTCGACTACGAGGTACGCCTCGTCCACCCCCATGGCGAGGACCTCCCTCAGCAGGTTCTCCGCCTCCTGTACCCTCCTCCCAACTGGGGGCCACTTGAGGACCGAAATTGAGGCGACCTTGCCGGCGCTGCCCCTCAGCTTGACGGCCTCCTCAACCGCGTTCCTATCGATATCGCTTATCTTGAGGGGGGTCTCCTCCACGCCTACGGCGGACTGGGAAAGCCTAAGCTGGCCCGTGTCGAGGGCCAGCTTGACTAGGACCGCCACGTTCATGCACGGTCCTTTATTGAGGTTTATATACATTGCATACGTCCCACGTGGACGGACAAGAGCAACGCACAGGGGCGGACACATTGAGCCCTGTTAACTCGGCGTCTCAGCATGTGCTGTCCCCTACACCTATGGCCCTTCCACGCCGCTCGGCGTCTTCGGGGCCTATGCCTGAGCCTCCTCCTTCAGTTTCCTCCTGAGCACCTTGCCCACCGCGCTCTTCGGCAGGTCCTCCCTGAACTCGACCTTCTTGGGGACTTTGTACGCTGCCAGCCGCTCCTTCAGGTACGCCCTAATGTCCTCCTCGGTTACGCGGCCCACACAGTCCTGCTTAAGCGCCACGTACGCCTTGGGCACCTCCCCTGCCTCGGGATCCGGAACGCCTATCACAGCGGCCTCCCTCACACATTCGTGGCCGTACAGAACCTCCTCTATTTCCCTCGGGTATACGGAGTAGCCCTTGTACTTTATGAGGTCCTTCTTCCTGTCCACCACGTAGAAGTAGCCGTCCTCGTCCATGTACCCCATGTCGCCTGTCCTGAACCACCTCAACCCGCAACACTCGAAGAACGCAGCTGCGTTCTCCTCTGGCCTATTGTGGTAACCCCTCATGACCTGCGGCCCGCTTACCACTATCTCGCCCACCTCGCCTGGCTTAAGCAACGTGGGGCTCTCCGGGTCGGCCACCGCGGCGTATGTGCTGGGTATGGGGAGGCCTATGCTGCCCACCTTGTACTTCCCCAGTATCGGGTTGACGTGGGTGACCACGGCGGTCTCGGTGAGGCCGTACCCCTCCCTAAGTCGGGCCCCAGTGGCCTCCTCGAACCTCCTCGCCACCTCCCCTGGCAGCGGCGCGGCGCCTGAGATGCATGCTATGAGCGACCTCATGTCGAACTTGTGGAACTTCGGGTGGTTGAGGAGGGCAGTGTACAGGGTGGGCACGCCGTGGAACAGCGTGGCCCTGTACTTCTCCACGGCCCTCATGGCCTCGACGGGGTCAAAGCGGGGGAAGGCGACCACGGCGGCCCCGATAAAGATTCCGAAGTGCATCACAGTGACCTGGCCATATATGTGGAACCATGGCAGGATGCCTATCAGGACGTGCCTCTCTACGCCCAGCCTACGCGACACGGGCCTCAGTATGGCCTCTATCTGGTGGAGGTTGGCCACTATGTTGGCGTGCGTTATCTCGGCCCCCTTGGGCGTGCCAGTGGTGCCCCCGGTGTACATCAGGGTAGCCACGTCGCTGTGGGGGTCCACAGGGGCCCTCTCCCTTAGGGGGGGCTCCCTCAACGCGTCCCTGAAACGGGCCACGTTATGGCCCTCAATCCTCCTCGGTATCTGACCCCTCATTTTAGCCTTGTACAGCGGCCTTATGTACGCGGGCATGTACTCCTCAAGGCCGGCCACGACGGCGTGACGGAACTCGTAGCCGCTCGCCCTCACCTTGTCCCAGAAAAGGTCCAGGGCAACTATGGCCTTCGCGTCCGCGTCGGACGCCTGGTGGGCTATTTCCCTAGGCGTATACAGCGGGTTCATGGGCGTCAAGATGCAGCCGGCCTTCAGGGCGCCGTAGTAGGCTATGACGAACTGGGGCGAGTTGGGGAGCAGCAGGGCCACCACGTCCCCCTTGCCGAGGCCCAGCCTCCTCAGGAACGCGGCGAACCTGTCGCTTGCGTCGCCCAGTTCCCTGTACTTGATCCTGCGGCCAAAGAAAATCAACGCGTCGGCGTCGGGCGACCCGGCGACGGTCCTGTCCAGCACAGAGTACAGCGGCATGTACGTCACGTCGACGTCCGGGGGGACCCCCTCGTCATAGTTCTTTGTCCACGGCCTGGAGAGGTAAAGCTCCATCTCCCTACTAATCATCCATGTAGTAGAGCTCCAGTTTTAAATGGATTACCCCATATTTTGTCTTCGCCTCGGCCAACCGGAACATAATGTTATATACGTGTGGCATGGGCCTCCCATGGTATTCCCCTTGGAGACGCTGGAAGACATAAGGCTTGACATAAGGCCCGAGCACGAGCTCCTACGCAGGTCGGTCAGGGAGTTCGTGGAGAGGGAGGCGGCCCCCCATGCCAACGCCATAGACGAGCGCGACGAGATCCCGGGGGAACTGCTCGCCAAGGCGGCCCAACAGGGCTTTTTCGGCGTAGGGATACCCGAGGAGTACGGGGGGCAGGGAGGCGACCACGTCTCCGTGGTGGTCCTCAGCGAGGAGTTCTGTAGGAGGGTCCCCGCAATAAGCGTGGTCTTCGGGAGCAACGAGCTGTTCTCGTTGCCCATACTGCTCTACGGCACGGAGGACCAGAAGAGGAAGTACCTGCCCCCAATAGCCAGGGGCGAGAAGTTCGGCGCATTTGCGGTGACAGAGCCGTGCTGCGGTAGCGACGTCGCGGGCATACAGACCACCGCCGAGAGGAGGGGCGGCAGGTGGGTCATAAGGGGGAGGAAGATATTCATCAGCAACGCCGACATCGCCGACTACATCATAGTCCTGGCTAGGACCTACCCGCCGCCCGACAAGAAGCTGCGCTACCTAGGCCTCACGTTCTTCGTGGTGGAGAAGGGGGCCCAGGGCCTCAAGGTGGGGTCCAAGTTCGAGAAGATGGGCCTCAGGGGCAGCCACATAAACGAGGTAGTCCTCGACGACGTGGAGGTCCCCGACGAGAACAGGGTTGGGGAGGAGGGAATGGGGTTCGTAATAGCAATGGAGACCTTCGACAGGACCAGGATAGGCGTGGCCGCGCAGGCCGTCGGCATGGCCCAGTACGCCTTCGAGAAGGCGTTCGAGTACGCGCACCAGCGCACCGCCTTCGGCGCCCCGCTGGCCGCGTTCCAGGCCATACAGTTCGACCTGGTCAACATGTTGGCCGAGGTCATGGCCGCGCGGTACCTCACGTACCTCGCCGCCCACCTGGCGGACCAGGGGAAGAGGGAGTTCACCTACGTGGCGTCCCTGGCCAAGTTCTACGCCACTGAGGTGGCCGAGAGGGTCATATCGACGGCCATAAACGTGCATGGGGGCGTCGGCGTCATCAGGGAGACCGGGCTCGAGAGGTACCTCAGGGACATAAAGATAACCCAGATATACGAGGGGGCCAACAACATACAGCGTCTCGTGGCCTACAGACAGCTGGTAAGGCTGCTCAGGGAGAAGGGGGTTATATCGGACGAGGTGGCTGCGCGCGTTACTTGACACATACACGGCGCGCATGGACGGAGCCCTGTGCTCGAGGTACGGCCCCTACATCGTAGGGCTCAGGGGAAGGCGCGTCGTGTTGGGACCCCCACGGTGCTCCACGTACGTGTCGCTGGGGGACCTGGCAAGGGCGTTGGACCTGGGCTCGGTGGACCCGAGACTGCTTCCGCTGGCCTCTATTCCCCCCGGCGCCGTGACCACGTACAGGCTTTACGGGGAGGCCGTGGGCCTCAGCCCGAGGGCCGTGGGGAGGCTCCTGGCGTCCAACCCCTATCCCGTGCTCCTGCCCTGCCACAGGGTGGTCAGGAGCGACTTGACGCTGGGGGGCTACGCGTTCGGCCGGGACGCCAAGAGGGGGCTCCTGGAATTCGAGGGGGCCTTAACCGGCGGAAGGCCGCACACGGTGGTGCGCCCACGATGGCCCGAAGACGTGCTCGGGGCCCTCCTCGACGCTGTAGCTGACGTACAGCGGGGGACGGACAAGATTAAAGATCAATGAAGATGGGCCTTCCATGGCCAGGCTACTCTGCGCCGGGTTCATGCTTTCCTTTGTGACCGCAGCGTCCATGGCAGTGATAGTGCTGCCCTATGTGGCCTTCGTCACGTATGTGCCGAGCGTGGTGCTCCGGGGATTGGGGTGGATGGGCCTCGGGAGGCAGCGCGGGAGGGGACTGTACACCGCTACGGGGCTGCTGGTACTCCTCCTGGGCATCGGGTTGTTCGGCGTGTTCGCCTTCGGGTACGCCGCTGAGAGGCTGTTCAATCCCATCTACGCCATTGTGGCCATGTGGGCCGTGTACACGCTGGCGGAGTTCGCATCCTATGTTTCCCTTCGGGGGACCAGCAGGGCGTTCCCAGTCGCCTCTATAAACATAGTTGCCGTGGTGCTCGTACTACTTTTGGCGGGCTCCCTGGGGAGCCTCGAGGAGGCCGTGATGGCCGCGGAGATCTTGCTGAGGCCCACCTTCGCCATAATGGCGGTGTCGGCCCTTGCCGCCGCGGTGGGGAGCCTCAGGGCTTGACGCGTATCGCATAAATATCCCAGCGTTGTGTCCCTCATGAAGTTCGGCCTGCCGGGCGGCGTCAGCCTAGAGCTGGTCCAAGGCGATATCACGGAAATGGACACTGACGCAATAGTCAACGCGGCCAATCCCCACCTTGAGCATGGCGGCGGCGTCGCCGGGGCCATAGCGCGTAAGGGGGGACCCCAGATACAGGAGGAGAGCCGGGAATATGTGCGTAGGCACGGACCCGTGCCCGTGGGGGGCGTCGCCGTGACGGGGGCAGGCAGGCTCAGGGCCAGGTACGTCATACACGCCGTTGGGCCCCGCTGGGGGGTCGAGGGACCCGAAAAGCTTGAGGAGGCGGTGGCCAACGCGCTTAGGAAGGCCGAGGAGCTGGGCCTCGCCAGCATAGCGTTCCCAGCAATAAGCACCGGCATATACGGCTATCCCTACGACGTGGCCGCGCGGGCCATGGCCCGGGCCATCAAGGCCGAGGCTGCGGGGCTCAGGAACGTCAGGAGGATAGTGGTGTGCCTCTACGGCGATGAGGCGTACAAAAAGTTTCTGGAGGTGTTCCGGGAGGAACTGGGCAGCTAGATCCTCCCCACTAGGTCGATCCTCACAGGTATCGTGGCCTTGCCCGGCTCCCATCTCGCCGGACATACCTCCCCGCCGTGCTCCCTCACGTACTGCAGCGCCTTAAGCTTGCGTAGCGTCTCCGAGGCGTTCCTGCCGATGTTCCCGTCGACCACCTCTATGCTCCTCACCACGCCGTCCGGGTCAATTATGAATGTTCCCCTCTCGGCCAGCCCGGTCTCCTCGTTGTAAACGCCGAAGTACCGCGCCACCCTGCCAGAGGGGTCGGCCCCCATAACGAACCTCACCTTCCTGACCGCGGGAGACGTCTCCTTCCACACTCTGTGGGCATAGGCCGTGTCAGTGCTGAAGCTCACGATTTCGGCGCCCGCGGACCTGAACTCGTCATATTTGTCGGCGAAGTCCTCTATCTCTGTGGGACAAACGAATGTAAAGTCAGCAGGATAGAAAAATACTACCATCCATTTACCCGTGAAGTCACTTAACTTATATTTCTTTATTTCGTTGTTAGGTGAAAGACCTTCGAATGTTATATCTTGTACCTTCTTTCCTAACCTTATGGTCTCCATGAACACCGTTGATGGGCAGGCTTTTTAAAAATTGCTTCCTAGTGGAACCCACTTGCACTTGGCAACACCTATATATCCCGTTACGGCCATCCGTGCATGGATCCGCGGGAAGAGGTCGCCGCATTTATAAGGGGGCTCCCTCTCGGCCGCAGGGTGCTTGACGTCGGCACGGGCTTCGGCTACTCGCTGGGCATGCTACTCTCCATGGGGCTGGAGGTTCACAGCGTTGATCCCGACGAGGAGGCACTGGAAAGGGCCAGGAAGGTCCACGGAGAGTCTGTGCGGCTTTACAGGGCGGGGGCTGAGGAACTGCCTTTTCCCGACGGGTACTTCGACTCCGCTGTATCGATATTCTCGCTCCACCATTTCTCCGACATACCTAGGGCCATAGCCGAGATCGAGAGGGTGACGAGGGGCATCGTGGCGCTGGTCGACTGGGCCCCAAGTGCTGGCGGGCTCTACAATCCCCATGGCCCGGAAGAGCTGGCGCGGGCCATGGAGCTGGCCATGCGTACGAGGCCCAACTATAGGCGCGTGGTGAGGGGGTACTGGTACGCCCTTGTCAGGGAACGGGACCCCTCAGGGCCGCGCTCCACCTAAATCGCCTCCCGTCGCCGTGGGCAAGCCCATCCCACATATGGTCTCGCCTCTCCGCGGGACCCCCTTCCTTTCGCCTTCCGCAGACGCGTACAGCATGGTGGGCTGGATACTCCGCGTGGCCAAATAGTTGGGCCTGTCCATCAGCTGGAAGTGCAGGTGCGGCGCCGAGGACATGCCTGAGTTGCCGGCCTCCCCTATGGGGGTCCCCGCCTCGACCCACTGCCCCGGCCGCACCCTAACGGAGCCGCGCCTAAGGTGGGCGTAAAGCGTGTAGGTGCCCCCATGGTCTATGACCACGTGGTTGCCGGCGAGGTGCATCGCGTCGAGACGTACCCGGCCGGGCACGTTGTCCTCGACGCCGTCCACCACAGCCACGACGCGTCCGGGAGCCGCGGCAAGTATGGGCGCCCCGAACGTCGCCCACGAGCCCAGATCGGCGTGGTCGCACGTCCTCTCAAGCTTCCCGTAGTCCTCCTCGCGGACCAGGTCATACGCGTACCTCTGCGATATCAACCCCCAGCTGTGGCTCTCCTCCTTCGTGACGCCCCCATTGACCACGCGCCAGCAACCCGCAAAGGGAGGGAAAAGAAGCGGGGCGCGCAGCTGCGGTCCACCTCTTAACCTGGACATCGCTTCACCCACCGCCTGCCTCAGCTGGATGTAAAGGCCCCACGGGGTGAGGAACCAAAGGGCAATGCTGGCGTACAGACGGGCCGAGCACGGGTCACGTCTCACGGTTACGACCAGCCACACGACCGCCAGGGCCAGCCCAAGCGACACAGCGGACAACTGAACAACGCGCAGGGGCTCAGCGTCGTACGCAAGGCGCAACAGGTGTATGACCGCCCCCAAGATCAGGAGCCTCTGTGCTAGGCGGCCCAACATCAACGCCGCGCTTAATCTAAAAATAAAAATCATTCGGTATTATCGTACTGATAGTATTACTAGGTGATGTAAGATAGCACCGGATACAGACCTATACTACCGTTGAACAACGTGACGGAAATGCGGCGCACACAGTGCTCGTCTGAGGGAAGAGCTCGCCTATGTTTGGATTGCGGCGTACATGTGCGTTCGCGGCGATCGACGTCCACGGCGCGCGGCACACGCGATGAAAAGTGATGTGCCCCTTAATTGCGCAGGGGAAGACGCATATACGCGCCGCGCCCCAGCCATGTGCCTAACCATGCGCATGATCCCGCCGATGGCCAGCCACAATGGCGCCGGCACGCGTACACGGAGTTCCCATCCCAGGGTCATCGCGGTTCTATGTCGGGCTGGTCCAGGGCCTTTTCCAGGAGGTCCCTCACATTGGGCGGGATCTCCTCCGCCTTGCCGCCCGGGGCATACACGTCGACCACGTATCCCCTTGCGGCCAGCTCGCCCCTGACATGTACCTCGTGGCACATCTTGAGGCTTGTCCTGCCAACCCTGCAGAACCAGGAGGTTACCTCTATTTCGTCCATGAAGCGCACGACAGACCTGTACTCCACGTAGGCCGCCACGGCCCTCAACACGTCGAATACTGAGAGGTCTATGCCGGCGCTCCTGAAGAGGGATATACGGGATAGGTCGAAATAGTAGAGGTACCGCGCATAATATATGGCTCCCGTCGAGTCCGTGTCGCCCAGCCCTATGAGGTACCTTTCCCTCACCTTCATGGTGGCTCCCCGTCACCGTATATTTAAGTGAACCCGCAATTACTTACAAATATTTCACGGCAAACATTTTAGGTCTATGAAGCAGCGGCGTCATGTCCAAGGGAGAAGTGCTCTACTGGGAGCCCTCTGTGGAGCGCATGTCGCGGGATGAGCTCAGAAGGCTGCAGCTAAAGAGGCTCAAGCACCAGCTTAGGCGGGTCTACGAAAAGTCGTCCTTCTACCACAGGAAGTTCAGGGAGGCGGGCGTACACCCTGACGACCTGAAGACCTTGGACGACCTGAGGAAGTTCCCGTTCACAACCAAGGACGATCTGAGGGAGCACGGCTACCCCTATGGGGGCGAGTTCCTTACTGTGCCCCTCGAGGAGCTGGTTGGCTGGCACATGACCAGCGGCACCACAGGCCGCCCCACCGTCGGGCCCTACACGCGTAGCGACATGGAGCTGTGGACCAACCTCGTGGCCAGGTGCCTAGTGGCAGCAGGCGTCACCAAGAGGGACATACTGCTCAACATCTATGGGTACGGCCTCTTCACGGGCGGCATGGGCCTGCACCTAGGCGCACAGGCGGTGGGGGCCAAGGTAATCCCCTGGAGCGTTGGTAGGACGGAGGCGCTCGTGCAGACAATAGTCGAGTGGAGGCCCACCGTAATAACGGGGACCCCGAGCTACGAGCTGTACGTGGCCGAGACCATGCAGGGCAAGGGCATAGACCCGCGCTCCACGTCCATAAGGATCACCATACCGGGCGCCGAGATGATGACCATAGAGATGATTAGGAAGATCGCCGACATGTACGGAGTCAAGGAAAAGGGGGGCGGAGTGCGGCAGATCTTCGGAAGCACAGAGCTGATAGGGCCGGGCGCAGGTCAGGCGACTGCGTGCACCGAGGAGGTGGGCTTCCACCTGTGGACCGACCACTTCTACGCCGAGATCATAGACCCCAAGACAGGGGAGCCGATCGGCGAGGAGGGGGAGGGGGAGCTCGTGATAACGCACCTGACGCGCGAGGGTATGCCCCTGGTCAGGTATAGGCAGAGGGACATAGTGAGGGTACAGTACATCTCGTCCGACTGCGGCCGCGACGCGTTCCCAGTAGTGCACGTGATTGGGAGGGTCGACGACGTAATATACTATAAGGGCTCCAAGATCTATCCGTCCGCCATACAGTCCGCCCTGCTCTCGTTCCCCGACGTCCTCGAATACCAGGTGGTTGTGGACAAGACCGGGCATGAGCATAGGTTCATAATCAAGGTGGAGACCCTGGCCCAGAGCCCCGAGCTGGCGGAGAAGATTGCCAACGCGGTAGAGGGAGCCGTCTTCGCGAGGCCGAAAGTGGAGCTGGTTCCGCCCGGTACCCTGCCCCGTTGGGAAGGAAAGAGCAAGAGGGTGATAGTCAATGAGTGACATATATAGGAAGCTGGAAGAGCTGAGCTGGAACATAAGGGATCTGGCCGCCGCGTTGGAGGCCAGCGGCGACAGTGCTGGGGCTGAAGGGCTTTCTAGGGCACTCGCAATAGTGGAGTACGTAAAGCGATCCCTATCCAGCTCTGAGGAGGCAAAGGGAACCGACCTATAGGCCGGGGCCAAGTACCTGCCAATCATGCACTGTGCCTAGCGGGACGCTTCCCGACAGTGGAATCAGGATAGGCGGGGAATGAAGCTTAAATCTCCCCCATACCCACCTTGTTCCTATGAGGCCCGTGCCCGACCAGTTCTCTAGGGAGTTGGGAATAGAAGTGCTTGACGTGAGACCGGGCTATGCCAGGGTGAGGGCTGTGCCCAGCAGGGACCACTGCAACTTCAACGGTATGGTCCACGGGGGGTACATATTTTCCGTGGCCGACGTCGCGTTCGCATACGCGAGCAATGCCGGGGGCAAAATGGCGCTGGCCCTCGACATGTACATCTCGTTCCGCCAGAAGGTGGCCCCAGGGGAAGAGATAATTGCCGAGGCTAGGGAGATTCATAGGTCTGGCAGGACGGGGCTCTACAGGATGACGGTCAACGGCCCTCAGGGGCTTATAGCTGAAATACAGGCCACCGTGTACTTCCTCGACAGGGAGCCAGCCAACTCGGGCTGTCAGTAAGGGTCAGGACTCCTTCCTGCACTTCTCTGGGGCCACGTAGAGGTTCACTATGTCGTCCATTATGGCTATGCCGTAGGCCCCAACGCGCCTGACCTCGTAAGCGAGCTGGTCGGTGGACCTCACGTGTTCCCTTAGTTCCCTGTACTGGCCCCTTATTGCTGGGATCAGCGACATGTCGCCGCTCGAGAAGAGGCGTTCTATGCCCTGGTACATGTCGGATACAAGCGCCAGGGGCATGCCTACGTCGCTGTCCACGCCCAACGCTATCTGGGCGGACCTGGACACGTGGTATGCGGCCCTAGCCATGTCCTTGGCCAGGGCAGAATACGCTATGAGCTCCCTCATGTTGCCGAGCACGTTGAGCTCCGGGTACTGGGACATCTTAGATATGAGGCGCACAGCGTACCTGTACCGCTTGTCCATGTCCGTGCTCCTTTCAATTATCTCTCCGAGAAGGTCCCCATTACGTTCAACCACTGCCGTCCTAAGGTCCGCGACCAGGCGCGCCAGGAACTGGAGCATCTTCCCAAAGTACGTCACCACGCCGTTCCTACTAGAGCCGTACCCCCCATCGTCTACGCCCACGGTTATGGAGAACGAGGTCATGTCCACTATGTCGGCCCCTATGAGTCCGCCAACCACCGACTTCACCTCACGCTTAAGGTCCGCGCTCATGACATTGGCGGACTTTATCTCTATAACGTCGGCCCCCTGCATGTAGTATACCAATATAAGGTACTTCAGCGTCTCCTTGTCCACCACGTCCGCGTTGAGCTGGACCGGACACGGACACTGGGGAAGGGACACAAGTATGTACCCATTTGCCTCAACAACGTTAAGCGTCTCATGGGGCCTCACGTCGTGTCGCTTCACCCATTCTGGGGGGACGCTTATGATGTAGCTGCCATGCCTAATTTTCTGTAACCGGCGTAAATACCAGCGAGGACCATTCTTGTCCGCTTTCTCCATGCCCAACACTCCAAAATCAATTTTAATAGATTTCTAATTCTTTCTAAAGATAGATTTTAATTATATAAATTCTCCCAATCTATTTAGTTTGAGGTGCCACGTGGAATGATAGTCAGACATCTATATTTCCATGGCCTTTTCGTCGACCCCTCGGTAGGCTATTTATAATTAATTATGTCTAATTTAGCGCGACAATTTTTATGATGGACAGGGCGGAAACTATGCGTCGGGTAGCCGTAATTGGCGTAGGCCATTCGACGTTCGGGGTCAGGGGAGACGTCACGTTGCAGGAACTGGCGTGGGAGGCCATAGCAGAGGCCCTTAAGGACGCAGGCCTCACCCAGAAGGATATAGAGGTGAGCGTCGTTGGGGTTGTGGGTACACGGGAGTACGAGCTTATGCCGGCTGTACCCGTCAACGATTACGCCGGCCTCACCCACGTGGGTCCCATAAGGGTGGAGGCCGCATGCGCGACGGGGCTTGCCGCGCTTACCACCGCGCACAACTACGTGGCCTCCGGGATGGCGGACATAGCCCTCGCTGTGGGAGTCGAAAAGATGACCGAGGTCGACACGGCCACCTCGCTGGCCGTTGGCGGAAGGGCGGGCAACTATCTCTGGGAGTTCCACTTCGTGGGCACCACCATGCCGGCCCAGTACGCCCTGTACGCGTCTGCCCACATGGCCAGGTTCGGGACCACGGAGGAGCACATGGCGCTCGTGGCCGTGAAGAACCACAGGCACGCCGCCAGGAACCCTAAGGCGCACTTCCAGTACGAGGTGACCGTGGAAGAGGTTCTCGGCTCCAGGCCCGTGGCATGGCCCATAAAGCTCCTCGACTCGTCGCCAATATCCGACGGGGCCGCGGCGGCGGTCCTCGCGTCCGAGGACGCCGTTAGGAGGCTGGGCGTGGATGTGCCTGTATGGGTCAGCGGTATAGGGTACTCGTCGGAGACCCCGAACATGGTGCGGAGGCCCCACTACGTGGGGCTGGAGGCCACAGTGAGGGCGGCCGCAATGGCCTATAAGAGGGCCGGCATATCGCCGACCGACGTGGAGGTGGCCGAGGTACACGACGCGTTCACCATAGCCGAGATAATGGCGTACGAGGACCTGGGCTTCGTGGAGAAGGGCATGGGAGGCAAGTTCGTGGCTGAGGGCCAGTCCGACCTTGGGGGAAAGGTGTCTGTCAATGTGTCCGGCGGGCTAAAGGGGAAGGGACACCCGCTTGCCGCCACCGGCCTCTCCATGGTCTACGAAATAGTGAAGCAGCTTAGGGAGGAGAGGGAGAGGGGGAGGCAGGCCCCCCTGAAGAGGTACGTGGGGCTCGCCCACAACGTGGCTGGAATTGGGCACCAGGCCTACGTCGTGGTGCTGAGGAGATGAGCGAGAAGAGGACTGTAAAGAGGCAGGGACCCACCATAGACTCGATACCCCTCATATATAGGCACAAGATACCCATCTCCAAGACCCACAGGTTCTGGCAGGGCCTCGCGGAGGGCAGGATAAGGGCAACCAGGTGCGGCACATGCGGATCCATCTACTTCCCGCCCCAGGACGATTGCCCCAGATGCATGGCATCGGGCCTCGAATGGGTGGACCTTCCCAAGAGGGGCACCATAGAGGCGTTTACAAAGGTGTACGCCAGGCCGCAGGGCTACGAGCACTTCGACCCATACATAGTGGCGATCGTTGGCGTGGGCGACGCAAGGATAATAGGGTGGCTGATGGGCGTTGAGGACGAGAGGAACGTGCGGGTGGGGATGGACGTTGAGGTGGACGTAGTGGAGGTGGGGCCGGGCAAGCTAGTGCCGGTGTTTAGGCCGGCATGATAGGCATCGTAGGCTTTGGCCGGATGGGGAGCGGGATAGCGCTTGTCTTCGCCCTGAAGGGCCACACAGTGCGCGCCTACGATTCTGCGGACCCCAACTGTGAGAGGGGGCTCAAGTCCGTGGCAGGCGCATGCGAGTGGCTCGCCAAGCGGTCCGCCTCAATCGACTGCGACACCGCTTTGAAGAACATACGCTGCGCCGACGGCGTGTCGTCTGCTGTAAGTGGCGCCGAACTGGTCGTGGAGGCGGTGCCTGAGGACTTGGCCATCAAGGTGGCTGTGATCGAGGAGGCCTCCAGGGCCGATGAACGCGCGATCATAACGTCCAACACCAGCGGCCTCCCAATAACGCTGCTCCAGCGGCGTGCGGCCAGGCCCCGCAGGATCGCCGGTTTCCACTGGTTCAACCCGCCATACGTCATGGCACTCGTCGAAGTAGTCAAGGGGGAGGAGACCGACGCTGAGACAGTTGATAGGCTTGTGAGCGTGGCGAGGTCCCTGGACAAGGAGCCGGTGCTTGTCATGAGGGACGTAAGGGGATTCATAGCAAACAGGGTGTACAGGGCCGTCAGGTATCAGGCCGCTGCGCTTTTCCGTAGGGGCATATACGGCGTCAGGGAAATCGACTCGGCCCTGAGGTACAGGGCGGGGTTCCCCATGGGCGTGTTCGAGCTCATGGATTACGCCGGTTCAATAGAAATAGAGTACCATGACGGCGCGAGGTACGACGAGGTGCGGTCGCAGTACCCCGAGTGGGAGCCGAGCCCCGGATATGAGAGAGCGTTCAAATACGCGTGGGAGCTCTTCGCCGAGATGTACAGGGCAGGCAGGCTCGGGGTCAGGACCGGCGTGGGCTTCTACACCTATCCAGGCCCCGGCACCTATAAGAGGCCCGAACTAGCCGAGGAGGAGGGCAGGAGAGTCGACGTGGAGGTCCTCGTGGCCCCCGCGGTCAACGAAGCCCTGAGACTGATCGCTATGGGCATATCCGACAGGGACTCCATAGCCAGGGCGCTGTCCCTTGGATTCAATATTAGGGCCGACGTGTTCGGCCTTGTTGGGGACCTCCCTGCGGCGCTCGAAAGGGCGCGTAGGCTCCTACCGGAGCTGGAGGAGTTCTATAGGCCCGCCCCAAGAGGGTAGGACAAATTAATTATAATTAGGTGGGCCTTACCTATTATTAGATGGGCTTTTGCCCACCTCATGTCTCAACTAGTAGAGGTTTCAAAGGACCCGCCTATAGCGGTCGTGAGGATGAACAGGCCCGACGCGCTGAACGCGCTGAACCTCGAGATGGTTAGGAGCCTAGTGAAGGCCCTGGACGAACTGGAGGCTGACCCAGACATCAAGGTGGTCATATTGACGGGGACCGAGAGGGCGTTCAGCGTTGGGGCCGACATAAAGGAGATGTCGGGCCTGGAGCTCCCCGAGGTCTACCTACGCGGCCACAGGCAGCTGTGGGACAGGGTTAGGCGATTCAAAAAGCCTATAATAGCGGCTGTGTCGGGCTACTGCCTAGGAGGGGGATTCGAGTTGGCCATGTCCTGCGACATGATTGTGGCCTCAGACGACGCGCGTTTCGGGCAACCCGAGATAAACGTGGCCCTGATACCGGGGGAGGGGGGAACCCAGCGCATCGCGCGTGCGGCTGGGAGGCTCATTGCCATGGAGCTCATCCTAACGGGCAGGTTCGTGTCCGCGAGGGAGGCGTACATGAGGGGACTGGTCAACAGGCTTGTGCCGAGGGAGCTGCTTCTTGACCACGCCAAGAGGCTCGCCAGAGAGCTGGCATCTAAGTCGCCGCTGGCCCTCGCGTTGGCCAAGGACGCTGTGAACGCAGCGTGGGAGACCACGCTAAGCGCGGGCCTCGACTACGAGAGGAGGAACTTCATACTGGCGCTCTTCTCCGAGGACGGCAGGGAAGGCGTAAGGGCATTCATAGAGAAAAGGCAGCCCCAGTACAAGGGAAGATGATCGCCTACGAGGTAAAGGAAGGCGTAGCATACATACGGCTCAACAGGCCGGAGGTCCTCAACGCCCTTAACAAGGAGACGCTGGAGCAGCTGGCCAAGGCGCTCGACAACGCGGCGAGGGACGGGGAGGTCAGGGCCATAGTGATCACCGGCACTGGACGCGCTTTCTGCGTGGGCGCCGACCTGGGCGAGCTGAGGGAGTTCTACGAGAGGGGCGAGAAGATAAACCACGGCGATATACTGAGGCAACGCTACAACCCCATAATAGTGAGGATAAGGAGCATAGAGAAGCCAGTAATAGCCGCCATAAACGGCGTGGCGGCTGGCGCGGGCATAGGGATAGCGGCCTTCTGCGACCTACGTGTGGCAAGCAGCACGGCCAAGTTCATACTGGCCTTCGGGAGGGTGGGCCTCATACCTGACTCGGGCCTCACCTACATACTGCCCCGGATCTTCGGCCACGGACGCACATTCGAGATATACTCCTCGAATAGGGAGATATCTGTGAACGAGGCGCACCACTTCGGCCTGGTCGACATAGTGGTGGACCACTCGGAGTTCGAGGCCAAGGTACATGAAATTGCGGTGAAGCTTGCCTCCGGACCCCTGAAGGCCTACGCGCTCCTGAAAAGGGCCCTCAACAACCACTACTTCCAGGACCTGGAACTGGCGCTGGAATACGAGGCCTACATGCAGGAGGTGGCAGGGTACACCGACGACCACATGGAGGGCGTACTGGCCTTTATCCAGAAGCGGGAGCCGCGCTTCAAGGGCAAATAATTAATTCAAACCAATTCCAAATCTTTTAAGAAAAGCTATAAATTAAATGGTGTTCCACCCGATATGGCCAATATAAAAATTTACATCAGGGAGCCCCGTAGGCATGGTGGTGTGCCTGTCGTGGCCAATGCCAAGGAATTGGAGGATATACCGCCGGACACGTACCCACCAGAGATAGAGTACCCCAACGCATACCCACCGTACTGGGACTTCTCAAACCAACGCATGTATGACCTATACATGGCCGCCAAACGCGGCCAGTGGGATGAGGACCAGTTGGACTGGGGCTCCTTCGAGAACTACATGTCCCAGTTCGACGAGAAGCACAAGGTCGCATCCGCCTTCTGGTTCTCCATGCTGTCCAACTTCGACAACGCCACGGGGGCCTTCGCCAGGGCTGTCATTGCTGCTCAGGAGTATCAGTTTGATGCTGGTACTGTGGGTGTCTTCACTACTATTGTGATGGACGAGAATAGGCATTGCATTATGTGCGGTAAGGCCGCCTACTGCGCCCTCAAGGGCTTCCCATTCAGGAAACCCCAGT
>WANN01000024.1 GCA_015521775.1 Thermoproteaceae archaeon | reverse complement strand
CCAGTAGTTGTCTCGGAGGCCCACCCGGGGCCGCTCAGGGGGGTGGGAGGGGCACTGCTCGTCGAGAGGCTCTCCGAGGGTCTCGGCGGCAGGGTCGTGTTCCTCCACGGCGCGGGGAGCCATGAGAACGACCCTATTGGGCTAGAGGACGTGGATAGGATAGTGGAGGCGGTGCGCAACGCCATGAGCGACGGCGCGTTTCGCCGCGACGCCGCGATCCCCACGCTCTACGAGGACGAGGACCTCCGCCTGGTGCTTTTCGGGCTCCCAGCGATGCCGATCGTGACCGTGTCCAGGAAGGGCAAGTCGTCGGACGACCTGCCGAGCGAGGTGCAGCGGGCGGCCGTGGGAAGGGCCGTCGTGGTCGACGCCCAGAACAGGTATGGCGAGGACAGCTCGTGGTCTCCGGAGGAGGTGGACCGCCTGATACGTGCCCTGTCCTCCATGGACGTCGCCCCCTGCAGCGGCGTGTCTATGGGCGTGTCTCATGTGGGGCCGTCCGAGCTGCCGTCGTTCTCCGGCGAGGTGCTGGGCAATGGGGTTTACGTAATATACATGGAGTCCTGCGGCGTGCCCTCCCTACTCGTCGTTGTGGACGGCAACAACATGGCCGAGGGCACCTACGCCAAGCTGTTACAGACGGCGCGCAACCTCGGCGTGGAGCTCGCCGAAATTGTGACCACGGATAACCATGCGGCTACAGGCATAGCGCATGGGAGGGGGTATAGGATAGTGGGCGAGAGGGGGGACCCGGAGGAGCTGGCCGCTGCGGTGAGCAGGGCAGCTCGGAGGGCCATGCTGGACGCGCGCCCGGTCGAGGCGGCCTATATGCCGGTCAAGGTGTCCATAAGGGTGCTGGGCGAGGAGGGCTTTGCGGTGCTGAGGAGGCTGGCGTCCCGGGGGCTTCAGCTGGGGGTTATGGGTGCCCTGGTCTATCTGGCGGGGCCTGTCGCGGCCGCCGCGCTCTCGGCGCTGATCTAAAGCTTTATTAATACTGGTCCAGTGCCTAATCATGGAGCCTAAGAGGGACCTGATACACGACTACATAACATCAATGACGCAGAGGCTTGAACAGTGGGTCAGAGAGCAGAGGCGCCTGGCCTCCGAGCTTGAGACGCTTGGCAAGAAGATGGAGGGCACCGACGACAGGCTGACCCTGCTGCTCTCGGCGCAGGCAATGCTGGCGTATATAGAGAGGACGCTCAAGGACTTCGAGTCGTGGCTCAACAACCCGATGATAACTGCCGTTATGCCGCTTGAGATGCTCAAGAAGCTTGAGGCCATGTTGAGGGCGGTCGCGGTCCAGTTCATAAACACCGACATAGAGCACACGAGCGAGTATAGGGACCTGCTGAACAAGATGGCTCAGGGGGATGTGCCGGACATATTGAAGCTGTACTTCCAACAGCGGGTCCCCCAGCAACAGCAGGCGCAGCAGAGGGACGAGGAGCGCAGGGACAGGGGCCTCCCCAGGATATACTAGGAGAGCACGGCGCGGAGGCCGGACACTATAGTGTCTATCCCCTCCCTGACCTTGAGTTCGATGACCCCGTCCCTCTCCTTGAAGTTTTCCAGCGTCATGACGCGGGAGACGCCCAGCCGCGTGATGCCGAGGGCCCTAGGGACGTAGACCGTGAAGTGGGCCCCAGAGGGGACCACCAGTATTGTTGGGGCGTCCTGGTTCAGGTAGTCAACGAGTATCTGTATAGCGTACTGGTCAACCTGCATGTTGAGGTACAGTATCTTTGGGCTTTCCGCAAGCACCTCGGCGCCCTCCTTCACGGCGTTTAGGAATGAGCGCCCCTGGTCTAAAAGCGCCTCCCTGTTAACCATGTAGAGATTCACGGCCCTCTGGAACCCCCTTTCTGGGCCGAGCCTCACCATGTTGTTCACGGCGCCGAACGCGGCCTCCCAGTCTACCGCGGTTCCCCCCTCTATGACGTGGCTGGGGACCTGCCTTCCCCCTATGGTCACCTGCCCTCTCGCCCTGTCCCTTGGCAGCAGAAGTCTCCCCCTGCGCGACGCAAGCTCCTCGGCGACCTGCGCCACGTGCCTAGGATCCATCTGGGAGAGGTACGCCGTGTCGACATCGACATTGGACACGCCCTTGGAGTAGTTCAGGAGTAGTACCATGGCGCCCTCTGCGTCCGCGTACGCCGTGAATAAGCCGCGCACATTCCCAAGCGCGATCGAGTTGCCGTACACGAGCTCCATCACGGGCCCGAACAGTTCGGCCCTCTGCGCGATCTTCTCCTCTATGATCCCACACCACCTCTCGTTCCGCTTGCCCAGCAGCTCGGTGCAAAGCCTGACGAAGTCCATGGGATGGGGTCACGGAGCCTATTTAATTTTCACGTCTATACGCACTTTATAGGCGCGGGGGGCGTACTCCCTTACCAGTTGCCGCCCCACAACGTTGCAGTTCCTGCCCTGTGCGCTACACGCCTCTTCGAGCCTCCTCTCCGCGTCGCCGAAGGGATCGGGCTCCCCCCCGACATGGTAAAAGTGCAGGTATCCTCCCCCGCGCCCTACATTGGATATGCCTATTTCGAGGAACTCGACGGCGCCCAGCGGAAGCGTCATGAGGACCCTGTCGGCTATGGGGCCAAGCCTTGGGCATAGACGGCGCACGTCTCCGCAGAGGGGCAGCACCTTGCCGAGCGCCCTGTTTATGCGTATGTTCCTGTGAAGATAGTAACATGCGTCTGGGTTGGCCTCCACAGCTATTATCAGGCCCACTTCTGGCCGGCGCCTAATTATGGCGAATGCATAGGGGCCGACGCCGGCGAACATGTAGAGCACGACCTCCCCCTCGCCCACCATGGAGGCGATCCTTTCCCTATCGGTTTGGTCCCTCGGCGAGAAATACGCCTTCGTCGGGTCGACCAGCACCGCGTAGCCGTGCTCCCTGTGCAACACCTCTGTCCGACCGCCCAGCAGCACCTCGTACTCGTACAGCCTGTACTCCCCCTTCCTTGGACCTATGCGCCTTAGGACCGCCCTGACGTGTCTATTCATCCTGGTTATCGCCTCGGCTATCTCGGCCTTGTACGGGTCCAACTCGTCGGGCAGTTCTATAATTGCAACTGCGCCGCTCCGCGATCCCACTATGTCGAAGCTGCTGGGGACAAGCCCGATGAGCTCCTCGGGCACTACGCCCCTGACGAGGTCCCTCAGCCTCATGGAGGGCACCGGCCACGTGACGCAGCCCTTTCCGTAGGCGCGCTGTCCAGCGGCATGTCGGCCACGGCAAGGCCCGCGCAGGGGGCGCAGGGACTGTCCATAGGCGTCTCTGAGCTAGGATATATTACCATGTGTGCGCCTGGCCCCCAGCCTGCCTGGCGGGAAATTGCCGGAAATGGCCGTCCGTCCATAACCGTTAAAATGTGTGGGCGTGGAGGTCCCCCGGTGATGATGCTTGAAAGGTCTCGAGCAGTGAGGAGGCGTGGGCGCTGCTGAGAAACAATAATTAATGTCTGTGGTGGAGCTTTCCATGGTTGATCTAAGGAGATACTATGAAAATGAGTACGAGGTTGATGTTGAAGGGAAAAAATATAGGCTTAGGCCTCAGAAGGTCTGGGTTCTGAAGCCTCAGGGGAGGCCGGGCGTCGTCATAGGCATATTCAGGACGCCCGACGGCAGAATAGTGAGGAAGAACCTTGGGAAGGTACAGCCATGATCCCCGGTTGACGTATAGGGGGCATTAACGCCCAGCATAGGCGATGGGCTTAACGGGCCGAACGGCGCCGCGCCACGGCAATCTTTTTTAATGGGGTCATCAGTGTGGGTTGGGCCGGTAGTTCAGCCCGGAAGAATGCCCGCCTTGCATGGACGTGCCCAGGAACGCGGGTGGCCCCGGGTTCAAATCCCGGCCGGTCCACCAGGGCCGGTCCCCAGTATTCAAGGGCTTCACGGCCCCATACCGGCCAATTTGTAGATCCCCTACACGTCCCTCTCGGCCCGTCCAACATGCACCTCAGCGAGATCGGCGTTTCCGGAGAGCATACGCTATCCGTTTACCTGTCTATGTGGCCGCCCAATGGCGTTTAGGGGCGGCAAACGCGTGTAGGTCCTTAACGAGGCTCGCCTGCAGCCTTAACATGTCGATTCCTGGCCCTGTCTCCTCGCAGGAAGATGGTCTGTGGGACGATGAGGTTCAACTCACTTCCAGGCCCAGTCTCTCCAAGGTCTCCCTTTTGGGCACCCCATCGGTGTCCCAGCCCCGTAGCCTGTAATAGTATGTAAGTGCGCTGTCCACCTCCTGGTCGCTGACGGACCTTTGCCTGTCCTCGAACGTGGCTGGGCGGAGCAGGGGCGGCGGCAACCTGTCGTCTCTCCTTGTCACCCCCATGCCCACGTTGAGCCACCTGTCGAGCACAACTATTCTTTCGCCTATACTACGCAGCTCCTCGGGCTTCCACTCGATGCCGGTTACCCACTCCAAGAGCATCGAAAACGTCTCGTAGCCACGGCCGCCGGGATACAGATCGTATGCGTCCCTCCCGAACTTGCAGAGCACCAGAGAGTCTAGCACTGCGGCCATGTCCTCCATATACGCTATGGCCTCCACCTTTTCCGGGCCCAGGTACTCCGCGCCCCCGAACTTGCCGGGTATGTCTATTGCGTATGCCATAGTGGCGAGGTGGTCCGCCCCCCTGTAGCCTATCGCGTAGTTAAGCGCCATTCCCTTAAGCACCCGCGGGTCGTACCCCGCTGGCTCAAGCCCCTTAACGTGCACCGCCTCGTCCTCCATGCCCAGTTTCCTTGCGGCCTTAAGCACGCCCTCAGCCAGTATGTCGCCGACGCCCCGCCTATGGGCGATGTCCTCCACGAGTCTGGCCAGCGCTTCGCCGTCCCCCCACTCGAGCTCGAGGGGGAGTCTCCCCCTCTTTGACGCCGTTATGGCGAAGGCAAGGACGTTGCCGAGCGTTATGGTGTCCAGCCCCAGCCTGTCGGCGAGGTCATTTACCTTTATCACCCACTCCACGTCCTTCACGCCGCAGAGGCCCGACACGGCGAACACGGTCTCGTATTCCAGGTCAACCACAACGTCGAACCTTTTGCCCTTGACCGGCCGGTGGCACGCGGCCGGGCAGTACAGACAGGCCTCGGGGCGCAGAAAATGTTCCGGCAGTATCTTCTTGCTCCACGATATGGCCTCCCACCCGTCCAGCGACAGGCGGGTCCAGTAGTACGCGGGGAAGAAGCCCATGGGGTTGCCTATGTCTATGAGCCTCAACGTGCCGCCGTCTCTGAGAGGCCTCGTCTTTTCCATGAAGTGGGGCAGGAACCCCCTTATCCATGCGTCCAGCCTATCCGCGTGGGCTATGTGCACCTCGTTGGTTACGGGAGTGAATACTATGGCCTTGAGGCGTTTGGATCCCATGACCGCTCCGGCGCCCGTCCTGCCGAACTGGCGCCAGTACTCGTGGTTTATGGACGCGTATCTGACCATGTTCTCGCCGGCGGGGCCTATGGTGAGAACCGCGGCGTTCCTGCCATGCACCTTCTTAAGCTCCATCTCGGTCTCGATGGTGTCCCTTCCCCATAGGTCTGAAGCGTCCTCGAAACGAACCTCGTCGCCCCTAATGACAAGCGTTGTGGGCCTATCCGCCCTACCGACCACTGCTAATATGTCCACACCCGCATACCTCATCCTGGCCCCCAAGGTGCCGCCGAGGCCCGATCCGCCGAATATGCCCGTCAGCGGCGACCTGAACACCGCATAGGCTCGGGTTGCCATGGGGATGCGGGTCCCCCCAAGCGGTCCCGAAGCCACTATAAGGGGGTTGTCGGGCGAGAGGGGATCGGCCCTGTGCCCGCCAAGCCTGTAAAATATCCAGGAGCCGGCTCCCCGTCCCCCAAGAAAGCCGCGCATGAGCCCCCAATCCGTCTCAACGCGCGCCTTTTCCCTGGCAAGGTCTACGTAGAGTACCCTCATTAAGGGTCTCCCCGTTTCCGGCATTAAAAGGTGCCGCGACGCGTTGTGCCCGTCCCTTCCACATTGGCTCCCGGCGTGTTCTCAACGCATCCCAGCAACCGCGGTTGTTCCCATCGTAGTGTGAGACAAGTTTTTATTATGGTGTGTAGGGCCCACCGTTGAGGGCGGTCCTGCTCTATGTTGGCGAGAAGAGTGGAGACCTGGACCATAAGCTAGCGGAGTTTGTCTCACTTGTGGATATGGCGGGCCACTCAGTGGTTGGGGCCGTGACGCAGTTCAGGGAGCCGGATCCCAACATTTATGTGGGGCCAGGCAAACTGCGGGAGCTCAGATCGATGGTGAAGGAAGGGGGGGTCGAGCTGGTGGTTGCGTATCACCAGCTCAAGCCCATCCAACTGTTCAACCTAGCTAAGGAGCTCGGGGTCACGGTTATGGATAGGATCATGGTGATACTTGAAATTTTTGAGAAGAGGGCTGGCACCAGGGAGGCGAAGCTACAGATCGAGCTCGCGAGACACAGGTACATGGTGCCGTTCTTCAGGGAATACATTAGGCGCGCCAAGATGGGCGAACAGATAGGATTCATGGGTGCCGGCGAATACGCGGTCGAGTCGCGGTACCGCTTCATCAGGAGGCGCATATCGACGATAGTCAACGAATTGGACCACTTAAGGGACAGACGTAAGGCGCTTATAGACAGGAGACACGGCTCGGGGCTTCCCAGCATAGTCTTAACCGGATACACGTCGGCCGGTAAGACGACCATATTCAACGCGCTTGCCGGCGAGGACAAGTTCATAGATGGGAGGCCCTTCGCAACGCTGGACACGTATTCCAGGCTTGTAGTCATATACGGCAAGAAGGCCATACTGACGGACACCATCGGATTCATTGGGGATTTGCCGCCCCTATTAGTTGATGCGTTCTATTCCACACTCGAGGAAGTGATACGCGCCAGCATAGTCCTTTTCGTGGTGGACATAGGCGAACCGTGGGACGAATTCGTGCGTAAGTTCGAATCCTCGCTTGACGTCTTCGTGGAGATGGGCGTCCAGTTCAAGCGCATTGTGCCGGTGGCTAATAAAATCGACCTCGCATCCCTAAGCGAGTTGAGGAGTAGGCTAAGCTACATCAGGAAGTACTTCCCCTTCGTCGTGCCCATCTCTGCGGCAAGAGGGACTAATATGGACAAGCTCAAGACGGTGCTTTTCCGCCACATACCCGGCTACACGTTGCTGAGGCTCGAGAGGGCGGTCAACGTGGGTTACCCTGTGGTTAAGCTTAACGGCTCGCACGTCCTGGTAGTCCCCAACCAAGAAGTCAGGCGCGCGGTAGAGCTGCTTGAGGGCATGGGCATGGGCTACGAGGTCGTGCAGCAGTGACGCGGCACATGCAATGTATATATTCCATGTATGGACGGCATTTGTATGGCCAGCAGGGCCGACGTAGCCAACGACATAGCTAACAGGAGGGGCTTCTTCTGGCCCAGCTTCGAAATATACGGCGGCGTCGGCGGATTTTACGATTATGGCCCTCTTGGCGTCCTCCTTAAGGACAATATAGTGGACAAGTGGAGGAGGACGTTCGTGCTGCCTTACCAGGACCTCATAGTGGAGATCGAGTCCCCTATAATAATGCCCAGAGTGGTCTTCGAGGCATCGGGCCACTTGGAGCACTTTACAGACTTCATCATAGAATGCACGTCCTGCGGCAGGAGGTACAGGGCAGACCAGCTCATAGAGGAGGAGATGAGTAGGAGGGGCCTCAAGGTGAGGGTGGAGGGCCTCGGCGAGGACGAGATGATGAGGCTCATACGCGAACACGGCATAAGGTGCCCAGCGTGCGGTGGGGGGCTCGACAACATAAGACGCTTCAACCTGCTCTTCCAGACGTTCATAGGCCCCTACAGCGACAACATAGGGTACCTCAGGCCGGAAACGGCGCAGGGCATGTTCGTGGCGTTTAAAAGGGTTGCCGGCCTAATGGGGAGGCGTCCGCCCTTCGGCGTGGCGCAGATAGGCAAGGTTGCCCGCAACGAGATTTCGCCGCGGCAGGGCCTCATAAGGCTGCGGGAGTTCTCCCAAATGGAGATAGAGATGTTCATAGATCCCCAGCAGCCCAGGTGCCCCCTCATAGGCGAGGCCGAGAGCTACGAGGTCAACATTGTCAGTGAGGATATGGCGGCAAGGGGCATGGAGGAGCCCGTCACCGTCACTGTGAGGGAAGCCGTCGAGAGGGGCATCGTTGTGAACGAGTGGATGGGGTTCTTCCTGGCCCTCTCCCAGAAATTCATGGAGGAGCTCGGTGTGCCGCGCGACAGCCAGAAGTTCATGGCGAAGCTGCCCCACGAAAGGGCGCACTATTCTACGCAGACCTTTGACCACCTGGTATATACAGAGCGGTTCGGCTGGATAGAGGTGTCGGGCCATGCGTATCGCGGCGATTACGATTTGAGGAGGCACGGCGTGTACAGCGGCGAAGAGCTGATCCTGGACAGGAGGTTGGAGCAGCCGCGCATAGTGGAGGAACGGAGACTGTACCCTAACCCTGGGAAGATCCGTGAGGTGTATGGGGATAGAGTGGGGGAAGTCATCAGGCGCATAGACGAGAACAGGGACGCGCTGCTTGAAGGGCTTACCTCTGCGGATATGGTCAAGCTGGGCGACATAACAGTCACCAGGGACATGGTCATCGTGCGGTCCGAGAAACGCAAGGTCGAGGTGGAGCATTACGTGCCGCACGTAGTGGAGCCCTCATTTGGGATTGATAGGATAGTGTACGTGGCCCTGGAATACGCGGTGAGGATGGAGAGCGGGAGGAATTTCCTCGCGTTTCCCCCCGAGATAGCGCCCCTCAAGGTGGCGGTTCTCCCCATAGTGCGCAGGGACGTCTATATTGGCATAGCCAGGGACATATTCAGGTCGCTCAGCATGGCGGGGATACGCGCGGCGTACGACGATGATGGGAGTATTGGGCACAGGTACCTCAAGTTCGACGAGGTGGGGACCCCACTGGCGATCACGGTGGATGAAAGGACCCCCAGGGACGGCACCGTGACCGTTAGGGACAGGGATACGAGGATACAGATAAGGATCCCCGTAGATAAGGCCGTGGACATCGTTAGGGCGGTCATTTCTGGCCGCAACATAGTGGAGCTGGCTAGGGCCGCAGGGTACGAGGTAGTGGCGCAGCGGTAGGGAAAACGCTTATTAGTGGCCCCTTAAGGAAGAGTGGTGTCAGAAGAGTGGGAGGTATACCTTTTCCTGGTCCGCAAGATGGCCACGCTGGAGTTCGACAGTCAGGAGTACGGCAAGCTCGCCCAAAGTGTCGTCGAGCTGCTTATGGAAAAGGGGGGTCCCCTCAGCGATGACAAGATCGCCGCCATGTTGAACATGTCGGCGGCGGAGGTGCGTAGGGTGCTCCAGTTCCTACATAGGCTCAAGTTCATTGGGGTTGAGAGGCGCATGACCGAGGACTATAGGCACGAGTACTTCTGGTATGTAAATGGGTCCGTCATAGCGGATGCCGTGAGGCATAGGGCCGAGCTGGTGGCCGAGAAGCTGTCTGCTGCGGTCAAGGCGTTTTCACGCACCATATACTACGTGTGCACCTCATGCTACAGGCGTTACAGTTTCGAGGAGGCGTCCTCGGGGGAGTTCCAGTGCCCCCTATGCGGTGGACAGCTCGAGGCCGTGGATATGGTGGCCGAGATAGAAAAGCTCAACAACGCTCTTTCCAAGCTGGGTAGATGAGGGTGGAGTTTCTCGTCAAGAAGCCGGGCACCCCGGAGATATTCGTCACAGGGTTCCACGGCATAGGCGTGGTGGGCTACCTGGCGGTAAGGCACCTCTCCGAGTCGTGTCAACGCGCGGGCTACGTGAGGGTTCTGCCGGAGGCCCCCTATGTAAGTGCCGGCGTCGGCCAATCGTTGGTCACCCCGGGCGATATATACCTATGCGACAGGATTATGGCTGTCGTGATGAACTTCGGCGTGGCTGATGCCGTGCTTAACCGATACACAAGGGACCTGGCCAGATGGGTCGTCGACAACGGTCTGAGGGCCGCCGTACTGTTCGGGGGGCTCGACAGCAGGCTGAGGACTGATCCGGAGGATAGGCTTAGGATAATATATACCAAGAAGTATGGCGAGACCGGGCTTCCCATGGGCAACTCGAGGACGCTTGAACCGGGGCTACACATAGTGGGTCCCCTGGCCCTACTGCTCTCAGAGTTCGAGCGGCTGGACTTCCCGGCCATGGTGGTGCTCCCCTACGCTGACGTCTCTAGGCCTGATCCAAGCGCTGCGAGCATTGCCCTGGAATTCTTCTCGTCGCTGTTCGGGATCAACATAGACACGTCCAAGCTTAGGGAGCTTGCAGTGACCATAGAGAAGGAGCTGGAGGAGGTGCGCAAGATGGAGGAGAAGGCCAGGGGGGCCACACACCTGTACATCTGACGTCAGATGGACGCCGATGTGCCAAGGCGTATAGCCTTCTCGACAAGCTTATCGATGCTTGGCTCATACATGGCTCCTCTGATGGGCACGTTGCTTATCGCGGCGTCGTACCTGCCGAGGAAGGCCAGGACACGATCAAGGGCTTCCCTCGAAGAGCCCATACTCGTGTTCTGGGAAAGGGGATAAACCTCGGCCACTTCCTCCGGGACTGGCCCAAAAATCCCGTCGAGGAACGCTATGTGAACCCTGTCCCTTACCCCAGCTTCCTCGAGCCTTTCCACCACCCATCTGTACAGCCAGGTCCTCGTGTAGGGTTTCTCGCCCACGTGCAGTAGGATCAATATGGGCTTTTCCTGAGGCCTTACCCTTTCGAAGTGCATGTACGGCTCCGGCCTTAGATGGGCCGTGTCCCCAAAGTATATCCTGCCGAAGGTTTCCGGCCTCGTTTCAGGGCTTGATGCCGCTACAAACTTTCTGTACCTCCCAAAGACCCTCAACGCGGCGTATAGGCTTGGATGTGCCCTTGCCTTTTGTTCCAAGTATTCCCATAGGGTCCCCTCATGTATCCTCTGCCTCACTATCTCGATTTCCCTGACCAGTACCTCTAGGTTGTGCTCCGCGATTATCCTTGTCCTCTCCTCCCTAGGCATCTCCATGAGGTCCCTCGTCCTGTACTCCCCGAGGCGGCCGTGAGTGGGTATGTGCTCGGTCTTTACGTCTTCAAGCCTAATGGTGCCAGTAGGCGTCATTATCCTGTCATCGCGCGCATATAGCACGTAGCTTGCGCTGTCAAACGTGTCTATGCCCAAAGCCACCGCTAGGGGTATAACCAGTGGGTGTCCGGCCCCAAATAAGTGGACGGGCTTGCCTGGGGGAAGGGCTCTTTTGGCGGTCACTATTATTTTGGCTATAGTGTAGAAGTCGTACCTTTCAAGGAGCGTTGTGGGGCTCCCAATGGCGTACATGTCGAAATCGAGGCGCGCCATGGCCCTGGCGCTGTGCGCTAACAACCCCAACCTGTCTGCGCCTTGTACTGGACCCACCAACAACATGCCTTTCCTGTCCCTGAGCATCTCTATGGCCCTACGCGCCCTCCTCAACGTCTCCTCCACCCCTAGGCTGACAGACTCGTAGGATTCCTCCACTGATGAGGGGATGTCGAGTATGACCCCGATGTCGCTCCCAATATCCACCTGGTACATCAAAACTTCGTCGGGGTCCACGTGGACCTGCCCGTACTGGAGCAGCTGGTATGCACCGGAGTCCGTCATGATGGGCCCCTCCCACCCCAATATCCTATGGAGGCCGAGCTCCTTGGCCAGGTCCCCATAGGATCTGCGTACCAGGTATGCGTTAGTTATTACCTGCCCCGCGTACCTGGCCACGGTTTCTAGTCCGACATCTTGTCGGACCGGGTTGACCACAGGGAAAAAAGCCGGGGTCTCCACCTTGCCGTGCCTAGTCGTGATGGTCCCTGTACGCCCTAAGAGGTCCTTTTCCCTTATCTCAAACACATTACCGGGACCTGAAGTACTCGTCGAGTATCCGTTTGACCCTATCGGCCAGGGGACCCGAGCCCTCTACCCCGGCCTCTGTGATCCTGACCCTGTCACCCACAGTTATTATATTGGCCTCCTCGACGTACTTAACCATACCGGGGAAATACCTCTCCAGGTACTTGGCCAGATCCGAGAGGTCGGTGCCGCCTTCCCGCAACAGTACCTGGTCGAGGGAGCTATAAGTTATGAGGGCCTTCTGGTAGTGCTCCCCATTGTGCGTCTCGACCTCGGCCAATATTATATTGAGTTGCTGGTCTATTGCCACCAGCTTCCCCTTGAGCATGCCGTTCCTAGTGTGGACAACCACGTGTCTGTTTACCATACTGTTAAGTTCCGCCAGGAATCTTCGCTGGGCGTCGGCCAGTACCGTTGACATATACTGGTCCCGGGACGACCCTTATAAACAATAATCCGGCATGTGATGCGGGTATGCGCCTAGGCGTTGACGTGGGACCTTTTGCCACGTGGAGCCCACGCCCCTCTGACGTATCCGACGCCTCATTGTAAGAGGGCCATGACATGGGGATCATGGATATAAAGGTCGTGGGTACAAGCCCCCGATGGGGCTAAGCATCAGGGGTAAGATAGTTGGGATTGGCGACACGCAGTGGAGGGGCATAAAGAGGCTGGTGATCGCGCATGGAACGGGCGAGTCCATCCTGGAGCTCCCACTCGACAAGTTGTCTCAGCACGTCGCGTTTAATGTCGGTGATGCGGTGGAACTTGCTCTGTCTCTGGAAAAGGACGAGGATTACAGGGGTAACTGGGACATATACATGTGGGGGATAGTGTATTCGTATAAGGATAGGCGTATGTACGTTTCGGTGGGCGGCCTGATCATGTCGATACATGTCACCGACGAGGAGAGCCCCTTCTCTATTGGGAGCAAGGTGTACATCGGTATAAGGAGACGGTAGGCCCCCCAGAAAACATTCATATTTCTCTCCGGGACACCTCGCGCGTTTTCCCCGCCAATTCTAAAACCAGGTGGATGAAAGGGGCATGGAATGCACTTACTGCGGCTCCCACAACGTGGTGGTGAATGGGGACGGTGAACTGGTGTGTAGGGATTGTGCCACGGTGCAGGGCGCGGTATATTACATGCCAACAGTGCGTGGCTACGGCGTTGGCGGCTCGGCGCGATCCCTTTGTAGGGCTATGGACCTGCCGCATGGCCTATGTAGGTATGCCGAAAGGACCGCCGGAGGAGACGCGCCCGAGGCGGCGCTGGCTGCGGTGATCCGCGCATCGCTGGAAAGCGGTTCCCCCATTTCCGTGTACAGGGCTCTGGAAATGGCGAAAAGGTTGGGCAGTGCGAAGTTTGGTAATGTGGTTTCGCTTATCGCGTCCACGTTTAAACATAGCCTAAGGGAAAGGGTCAAGATGTACGCAGTGTTAACAGTTGGGCGTCTAGCCGTTCCCAACGTGCCTTTGGTCACACATGTGCTCGACAGGATGTTGGGCTCGCTGGACATGCGGAAGGTGCAGGGCAAGAATCCCCGCGTAGTGGCCGGCGCACTTGTGGAGCTAGCGTGTGAGGCCGCTGGCGTGTACGTGGACAGGGGGGAATTGGCGCAGGTACTGGGCATCAGTAGGCACGCGATAAGGGACAATGTAAGGATACTCAAAAAACTTGTAGCGTTGAGGGGTAGGCCCTTAGTCTAGTTCTCCCCCGGTCTTGCCCCCCTCCTTCTTGTCCTTCTCCTCCTTCTCTAGCTTAGACGCGGCTATGATTTCGTCAATCCTCAGTATCATGGAGGCGGCCTCTACGGCGACCTTATATGACTGGAGCTTTACGAGGAGGGGCTCCACCACGCCGAGCGATACCATGTCCTCCACCTTGCCGCTGAACGCGTTGATCCCGTACTTCCACCCGTCGGCCTCGGCGTCGTGCTTGTGCCTCAGCTCTGTGAGTATGTCCACGGCGTCGAGCCCGGCGTTCTCGGACAGCGCCTTTGGCACTGTTTCGAATGCGTTGGCGAACGCCTCTATTGCGTACTGCTCGCGTCCGCCCACCTTAGTGGCGAGCGATCTGGCGATCTTCGCGGCCTCCATTTCGGGGGCGCCTCCGCCGGGCACTATGTAGGGGTCCTCCACCACATCCGCAACCACGCTTAGAGCGTCGTCCAGGTTGCGCTCGGCCTCGTCGACCAACCTCTCGAAGCCGCCCCTTATCAGTATACTGACGGCCTTCGGGTTCTTGCATTGCTCCACGAAGACCATCTTCTCGTCACCTACCTTCCTTTCCTCTACCAGGCCGGCAAAGCCAAGGTCGTTCTCGGTTAGGTCCTCTATGTTGGTGACGAGTCTGGCCCCGGTAGCCCTCACGAGCTTCTCTATGTCGCTCCTCTTGACCCTCCTCACAGCCATTATGCCAGCTTTGGCGAGGTAGTACTGGGCTATGTCGTCTATGCCCTTAGTAGTGAAGACGACGTTTACGCCTAGGTTCTTCAACTTCTCGACGTAGGACCTAAGTATCTTCTCCTCCTCCTCTAGGAAGGCCCTCATTTGGTCTGGCGAGTTGATCCTTATCTCTGCGTCTATTTCCGGCTTCTCAACCTCGAGGGGCGAGTCGAGAAGTGCAATCTTGGCGTTCATCACGCGCTTTGGCATGGCTGGGTGCACCACCTCCTTGTCCACGACAACCCCGTAAACTAGCTGGGTGTCGTAGAGGCCCCCACCATGCTTCTTGACTATCTGTATGTTGTCCAGGTCCACGTACCACTTGCCATCACGTTCCTCGGCCACCTGTAACACGGCCCTGACGGCCAGATCCGCGAAGAACTCCTTGACGGTTTCGGATATCTTGCCGTGCATGGCCGTTGCGGCTATCTTCTTCAGGGTTTCCGTGTCGTTTCTGGCCACAGGCACGGCGATCTTCCGTAGGTGCTCAGAAACCGCTTCAAGGGACTTACGGTACCCGCTCACTATGACGGTGGGATGTATGTTCTTTTCTAGGAGCTTTTCGGCCTCCTCAAGGAGCGCCCCAGCAAGCACAACGGCTGTGGTGGTTCCATCCCCAGCCTCCTCCTCCTGTGTCTTGGAGATCTCGACGAGGAGCTTCGCAATGGGATGCTGGACATCCATCTCGTTGAGTATTGTGGCCCCATCATTGGTAATGGTTATGTCTCCAAGGCTGTCTATCAGCATCTTGTCCATTCCCTTTGGGCCCAATGTGGATTTGAGGACCTCAGAAACAGCCTTGGACACCATTATATTTATCCTAAGCGCTTCCTTGCCGAAGGCCCTCTGGGTGCCCTCCTTCAGTACGAGTACCGGCACGCCACCTATTTGGGCTATGTAGGCCTGCTGCTGGCTCATGTGTTGGGTGTTAAATCGCTTGTATTTAAGTTTTTCGCTAGCTTTTTATATAAGCTAATCTTTGTAAACAGAGGGAAAGGCGCTTTGAGGGAGTGCCCAAACAGCTACGCGCAGCGTTTTCTCCCCATGAGATGTGCTCTGCCTCGCATGTCACAATTGTCGAAGTCGGCGTCGCCGTGTGGTGCCCCGTAAACCGAGTCCACAGGCGGTTCGCTGTCCCACATGGCAGAAACGGAAAATTTTTATGAACGCTTGGCTGCACGCCTATGGGCAAGGTTAGGCCCAATTACATAAAGAGCATTGCTAGAAAACTGCTGGATCTATACCCAGATAAATTCACCGAGGACTTTGAACACAACAAGAAGGCTGTGGCGGAACTGGCTGATGTTGCGTCCAAGAAGGTTCGTAATAGGGTGGCTGGATACATAACGCATGTGATCAAGATGAGGAGAATTAAGGCCGAGGAGGAGAAGGAGGAAATGGCTGAGCCAATGGAAGAATAATGGGGATGAGCAAAGGCGATTATATATTATTGGACTACACGGTGTCGTCCAAAGAGGACGGGAAGATCCTTGAAACTACCATAGAGGAGATAGCCAAAGAGGCCGGGATTTACAAGCCCGAGGAGGTTTACAGGCCTAGATTAGTGTTGTTGGGCGAGACCAAGCTGTTTGAGCCGCTTGAAGAGAAGCTGTTGTCCATAGACGTTGGCCAGGAATTTGAGATAGAGGTGCCGCCCGAAAAGGCGTATGGGAATAGGGACCCTGCAAATGTAAGAGTTGTAAATATTAGGGAACTGCACAGGCGCGGGATACTTCCGAAGCCCGGCGACGCGCTGGATATAGATGGCAGGGTGGCGCGGGTCATCAGCGTATCGGGGGGAAGGGTGACGCTGGATTTCAACCATCCTCTTGCAGGGAGGACTCTGATCGTGCGCGGCAAGGTCGTCAGGAAGTTGGAAACCGACGAGGAGAAGATACGCTACCTGGTTTGGGAGCACCTCCCCAGATTGGACCCAGGCAAGATAGAGGTCCTCCTCGACGCGGGAAAGATCACGGTGAAGCTGCCCCCAGAGACTTTGCTTGTGGAGAGGATAGGCCTCGTAAAACTTCAAATCGCGAGCGACCTCAACGAACGGTTTAAGGATATGTTGGGCGTCCAGTTCATAGAGGAGATAGAGTTCAAACGTTCGGAGGAGAAGAAGGAATGAGGCTGGAAACCAGGACCACCACGGTTGGAATCGTGACTAAGAGCGGCGTGGTTCTGGCGACGGATAGGAGGGTGACGGCGGGATATTACGTAGCCCATAGGCACGGCAAAAAGCTTTGGAAGATAGATGACCATGTGGTGGCCACCATGAGCGGAGGCGTCGCGGACCTCCAGTACCTGCTTAACGTGCTTACCTATAAGGCCAGGCAACACAGAATAGAAACTGGTAAGCCGATGGAGCTCAGAGCGCTGGCCAACTACGCCTCCTCGCTGCTCTTTTACAGTAGACCGATAATATTTATAGTCCACATGATACTGGGCGGCTACGACCCGGTTGAGGGGCCAATAATGTACGCCTTGGATTGGCTGGGCTCCGTAACGCGGGAGACCAAGTACCTCGCCACTGGCAGTGGGTCGCCCTATGCCATGGGCGTTCTCGAGAGCGAGTACAAGGAGGACCTCACAATTGACGATGCTGCCAAGATCGCGTATCGTGCGGTCAGGGCAGCAATTATGAACGACCCTGGCAGCGGCGAGGGTATAGATGTTGTTTCCGTCACTGGTAACGGCGTGAGGGACTTGTCATCGACAAGCGTTAGGTTTATTATCAGCTGAAATAAGGAGGTACAATTGGACTGGCCATGTGCGTCAAGGACGAGGTTAAGAATGTCGTGGTGTCAATGTTGCCCCGCGGAGTGTCAGTAGTAGGTATTGAATGTGAGGGGCCCACCCTCGTGATATACATAAAGAACCCGTCTACGTTAATGGAGCAGAGCCCTATTATTAGGTCCATTGCAAAGACTCTGAAAAAACGCGTTGTTTTCAGGGCTGCTCCGGAGGCCCGGATCGACGAGGAGGCTGCGCGTAAGGCGATATATGAGGTGCTTGGGGACGATATTATAGATAGGAAGGACGGCGTTAGGTTCAGCAGAAGGTTCGGGGAGGTGTACGTCTATCTATCTTCGCCGCTTAAGGAAAGGGAAATAAAGAAGCTCGAGAAGGAAATTTTTGCGAGGACTGGTTGGAAGCCAAACATAGAGAGCGGAATGCCCCGATCAAAGGTAAGGCTCCCCACGCATGAGATATACGCTGTGAGGCAGATACTCCACAACGAGGGGGTAGAGGAGGAAAGGTACCGCATGTTGCACCAGTTGGGTAGGAGGATATACAGGGACCCCATCATGACGGTCAATAACATACAGGTAGGCGTGCTTGGGGCTGGCCAAGAGGTTGGGAGGAGCTCTATACTTGTGCGCACTTCTGAAAGCACGCTGCTCTTGGACTGCGGCCTCAAGCCAAGCGCGTCCTCTGACGAGTTCCCTGTGGGGCTACACCTGCTCGACCTCGACGAATTGGACGCTGTGATAATAACGCATGCGCATATGGACCACATAGCGTGCCTCCCATACCTCTTCAAGTACGGCTATAGGGGCCCCGTCTACATGACCGAGCCCACGAAGTATCTACTCTACATATTGCTGTCGGACTATGTGGAGATAGCGAGGCGGGAGGGCCGCACCCCCCCGTACGGGCTAAGCGAGGTCGAGGAGACCATATACCACACAATTACCCTGGACTATGAGGATACCACTGACATAACGCCCGACATAAAGCTCTCGCTGTACGACGCAGGCCACGAGATAGGGTCCTCCCTGGTACACCTACACATAGGCAACGGGCTCTACAATATAGTATACACAGGCGACTTCAAGTATGGCTATACGAGACTCCTGAGCCCTGCCAACGACCGCTTTAGGAGGCTGGAACTGCTCATAATGGAGAGCACGTATGGGGGGAAGGACGACGTGCAGCCGCCTAGAGAGGAAAGCGAGTCGGTCCTGCTCCAAACGATTAGGGCCACGGTTGAGAAGGGGGGAAAGGTCCTCATACCGGTCTTCAGCACTGGCAGGGCCCAAGAAATCCTGTACGTGATAAACCAGGCCGTAAGGCAGCGGCTTATGCCCAAAGTCAAGGTGTACGTGGACGGCATGGTGCTGGAAACGCTGAGCGTCCATACCATGTTCCCCCAGTACCTAAACAGGGAGGTCAGCGAGATGATATACGAGGGCGTCGATCCCTTCATAGACGACCATGTGGTTCCGGTTGACAGGGCCAAGAGGCTCGAGGAAAGGGTGGAGCAGGTCATGAACATAGTTCAGGGCGAGCCCAGCGTCATCATGGCGCCGCACGGAATGTTGAATGGCGGTCCAGTGCTGGACTACTTTGCGCATCTCGCAGAGGATCCAAAGAGCTCGCTCATATTCGTGTCTTACCAGGCCGAGAACACCCTTGGGCGGAGGATACTCAACGGGGAAAGGGAGTTCGTGCTGAGGACGCTTACGCTCGGCGAGACCAAGATAAATGTGGCTATGAACGTGAGGTACATACCTGGCTTTTCAGGCCACAGCGATAGGAGGGAACTCATGAACTATGTGCGCCGTGTGGAGCCGAGACCGCAAAAGATAATGTTGGTCCATGGCGAGCCCAGCAAGGCGATCAGTTTGGCTGTATCCTTAGAGCTGAAGTACCACGTGACGACGCTGGTGCCGAAAACAGGCGACCACATACGCATTTATCCCCCTTAGCCCCCCACAAGCTTTATAAGAGACGGCGTTCCCTCTGTCATGTCGTCGCAGCAGTCCAAGTGCTCGGCAACGCTTTACGAGGTCCTACAGACATCCATAGGGAAACACGTATTGGTGAAGCTGAGGGACAACTGTGAGGTTAGGGGCGTATTGAAGAGCTTCGACCAGCATGTGAACCTCCTCATAGAAGACGCTGAGGAAATAATGGGTGAGAGGACTGTGAGGAGGGGCACCATGATAATAAGGGGGGACACAGTGCTGCTTGTGAGCCCCATAGTATAGCAACCTTTATTTGGCCCTAACATCATCGGGTTCGATGAAGGGGACAGCGTCCTTCGGCAAGATGAGCAAGGGTAGAACCCATATAAGGTGCCCAAGGTGCGGCAGGCACTCCTATCACGTGTCGAAAAAACGTTGCGCTTCCTGTGGATGGGGAAAAAGTAGGCGCCTGAGGTAGTTACAGTCTCCGCACCTCTATCCCGTTCCTATTAATGGACACCAGAGTTGGCTTGCCTTCCTCCGCAACGTACTCCCACCTGCCCCCGTCCAACGGCTCTGAAGCCACGGCCACCGAGTCGTCGGCTATGGTGTACCTCATGGCGAAGTGCTCATGGAAATGCTCGAAATAGTTGAGCGCCCATCCAGTACCCTGCGCAAGATCGAGAACGGCCACGTTGAGCATGGGCTCCTCCGGGTCAAGTATGTCGTGGGCGACCTCATATATCTTGGCGAGGCCCTCGGCAGGCCCATATCTGACCACGAACTCCACGAGCAGCTCGCTGTCCGTGTCGCCGGCGGTCCACGTAGACAGCCCGATTTTCTCCATGCGCTCGACAAGCTTTTCCCGGATTATGGTCCCGTTATGGGCCAGGGCATATCTTCCGCGTGTAAACGGATGCGTGTTTTCTATGCGTCTTGCCCCAACAGACGCGTACCTGGAATGTACAAGCAGTGCTGTGGCCCTGTCCGGCGGCTCCACGAATGACTCCCAGATAGGGTTCACGGACCTGTACGTGCCTGCCCCCCCATCGACGACGTACGCCATTCCCCACCCATCCCCATGGGACCAGCCCATGGTGCGGTCCCTACGCGACACCTCTATAAAGGCCCCAAGAAGCCTCTTCCAGGAAAAACCCACAGTTATTAGTATCCTGCACACGACCCACTCAGTATACCTCTAGATACCTATCGTATTCCCATGGGGTAATCGTGTTCCATGTGGATTCCCAGGAGCCTACAGTGGAGGTGTACTCGGACCACTCCTTTTCCTTCAGAGCCATGTACTCCTTGACGAATTCGCTTGGGAGCTCGCTGGCGAGCCGCCCTTCTGCGAAGTACTTCAGCGCCTCTCCAAGGTGCCTCGGGGTTTCCCTTACCCCTTCAAGCTCGTAGGCCACCTCGCCTATTGGCGTCGGCGGGACTAGCTTCTGGGACATGCCGCGATAGGCGGCGAGCACTATGGCTGCAAATCCAAGATACGGATTCATGGAGGGGTCGGGGTGCCTGTACTCGAACCTGTTTATTTTCCCTCCATAATACGGTATCCTGACCATGGCCGACCTGTTGCCTATGCCCCATACCACGCGCGTGGGCGCCTCGTAATGAGGCACCAGCCTCTTATAGCTATTCACAGTGGGCGCCACGATGGCGCTTGCCTCAATAGCGTGTTCCAATATGCCAGCAACAGCGGCCTTAAGCTCGTCTGTGGGCTCCTTGACCGACGCGAAAAGGTTCTTTCCATCCTTCCAAAAGCTCACATGTATATGCGCGCCCGAGCCGTTCATGCCCCAGAAGGGTTTGGGCATGAATGTTATGATCGTGCCGTGTTTCTGCGCAATGGCCTTGGACATTATCTTCAGCGCTACTATGGTGTCCGCGACTCTCAGGGGGTCGCCGTGCGGCAGGTTTATCTCGTATTGGCTGGGCGCCACCTCGTGATGGGTCTTGCTGAGCCCTATGCCGGACCTCTCCATGTGGTGTAGCAGTTCGCCGACCACGTCGATGCTCATCATGTTGGGAAGGCCCTCAAAGTAGACGCCTTTATCCATCAGGGAAGGAGGATTGCCCCTTACCACGAAGAACTCGAGTTCACCGCCTATGATCGGCGTATAGCCGGCGGACTTCACCTTTTTCAAAGCGTCGGCAAGCACATTGCGCGGGTCCATCATGCTCGGCGCGGACCCATCGTAGGTATGCGTAAACACCAGAGCGGTCTTCCCATCGTTCCACGTTTCCACGAATATGGAGCCGGGATCCACGAAGGCCACTACGTCGCTTTTATTTACGGTGGCATATGCAGGTATGGAGGACCCGTCATACGGTATACCATCAGTGAAGGCGTCCGCCGACATGTCTATTGGCATTATATCAACGCGCGGCCTTCCAAATAGGTCTATTATGACGAACTTAACATATTTGACCCCAGCACCTTTAAGTATTCTCCATATATCCCTCCCTTCGACCATGCGGGCATAAAGAGATCATATATTAAACGACTATGCTTACAATGGGAGTGTTGTATGCGGGGTAGTTGTGTTCATACGAATATGTTCTGCGCAGAGACGGACATCATAACGACAAAACATCCATGTATGGGTCATATCAGCATGCTACGCCGCCCCCTCCTTACCAGGCCCATGTATCTCCCCATCTGTCCGGTGCCGAGGTCCACGCATGTGGGCTCGTAGACCTCCATATAGACCCCTCCCTCTATATCTGCGTTGATGATCCTGCCCACGGAATAGAAGTAGAGGCCGAGCTTCTTGACCACCACGAGCGCAGGCCCGTCAAACCTCAAAATGGAAATTCTGCCCAGCTCCTTAACGGCGTTAAACCGCACAGTGCGTGTGCGGCCAAGAGGAGGAGGAACCACGGGCTCTATACATATAGCGAAGCCCCTATACGTTACTGGAAGCAACATCCTGAGCACCCTCCAGCTTAGGGGAGCCGATATGGGGGCACATATTGTTATGTCAAGTGTGAATGGGAACCCCCTCCACTTGACTATGGCCGTGCCTATGCGCGGCGGTTTCTTGGACCTGCAGAGCGTTACATCCCTAAACCCCATATCGTCCAGCGACTTACGGGCCAGCAGGACAGCCTCCCTGTTCATGATCTGTACCAGCGATATTTCCCTGCCCAGCGAGGCAACGTACCTGATCCTATTGGCCTGATACATTCCCTCGATGTAGCCGCGACGCGCTGAGATTATGGCTGGAGCCTCGGTGAAGACGTACCTCTCGCCGTTGCTGTAAAAGGCCAGTATCGACTCGCCCGCCCTCTTCACCTGTGTCAGGCGCATAGCGCGGTCCAGAGGGCATTGTTTGCGGCGTGGACTACTATGGAGCCCACCAGCCCGAAGGACTCGAAGGCTAGGCCGAGTATGAGCCCATACACGGTGCCGAGCACGAAGTCCTCGTGTAGCAATCCAAATATGACTGATGTGGCTGTAAGCGCGCCGAGGCGCGAATACTCCCTTAAGTATCCTTGGATTACGCCTCTGAAGGCCGCCTCCTCGCCGATTGGTGCGAACACGATGGCGTTGACCGGGTTTATGTCTGGGGGGCACGTGGACAGGCCCATGTACATGTCGATGTACGTCACTGTAAGGTACACGACGACGGTTGCTGTCCCTAGACGCCAGTCCCTCCTGAGCACGTCGCGGCCCCTTACAAGCGCGAGGAAGGGTAACAACATTGCTTCCCGTATTCCCAATATTACCACTAGGACCAGCGATAGGACGAACGCGTATATCTTCGACGTGTTAAAGCACAAGAGCCTTCTCCTCGTACATTTTTATTAGCTTCTCGTGTTCAACGGACGTGGCGTGCCCCCTGAGGACCCTCATGGAGGAGAGGAATGGACCTCCTATGCTGAGCCCAGCCTCCTGCATGCTGACGCCTAGGTCTATACCCACGTTTTTAAGGGCCTCATAAAGGTACACATCGCCATTATCAAAATAGTATCTGCATATATTGTACAGCGAGGTGTTTACTGTTGAGTATTTGGAGCACCTTATGGGCCTTCCCAGGGAAGTGAAGAGCCTCACGTCGAGCGCCATCTCCACCACCTGCTCGTATTCTACGTCGCTCAGCGTGCGGAGATATCTTGCCAGTATGTATGCAAGACCATCGTTCCCAATGGCCCTTTTATATGTCCACAGGGCGAGCGTCGAGTTGGGGGGTACTACGGTGGTGCCCACGTAAACCATGTACATGAGGTCCAATAGTACCCTCCTCATACGGGCCATGAACCTTGTGGGGTCCACGGAAACCCTTACTTGCAGCATGGCGTTGCTTACCAGGGCAAATATAGCCCTAGCGGGAAAAATCCGCCCTAAGCGATCGTATGAGTTCTCCATGTGCCCTCAGAAGCGAAGCGGCGTCCCTATATGTGCCCAGGTCTGTCACGAAATACGTGATTAGCCCTATCGGCACAGCGTCAAGCACCTCCACGCCCTGCCTCGCGGGCACGTTGACGTGCACGTTTCTACATATCTTGAAGCACTCGAAGACCGCCACCACCGGCCTCCCGAACTGCACGGCCGTGAGGGACAAGGGCAGGGAGCCTATCTTGTTGTATAGGTGGGTTGGCGTAACCATGTCCGCGCCTATGACAACCGCCGAAGATTCCCTGACAGCCTGCGACATGGCTGCGTCTGGTAGCACCACAACTGGGGCCACCTCGGAATACGTGCGTACGGCCTCTGAAAGCTCCACGCCAGGTCTAGACTCGAGGAGGTATATTTTGGAAGGTCTCCACCGCTCTAGGCAACCACGCACTGCCGAGCTGAGACTTATAGTGGTCACAACGTCCGCATCCAGGGACCCACACTCAACCTTGCGGCCGCGTAACGTGGAAGCCACGTGGAGCGCCTCTCTGTCCCCTAAAACCATATCGACCAGGCAGTCAACTATTGGCATTATTCCCCGCATCATCTCGGCGGCCTCGCCAATCCTGTCACCGGCACTCTTCAGGATATCCACAGCAATGTTGAAGAACCATGAGGCACCCCTTACTCGCTCTTTCCTCATCAACGCTATCCGGCTTTCAAGGTCCATGGACACGCATGGACATGTACAAATTGGTTTGCCTATAACCGCGGGGCCCAAACCCGCGCGGCCGGGAAGAGGTTTATATTGCCTATTGGTGGCATGGTCGATGGGAGTGCCGTGTCCTATATGCGGGAAAAACGTTGATAGGCTTATAGGAGGCATGTGCGCCGACTGTTACAGGGAACGCAACAAACTTGTCGAGTTTAAGAAATTCAAGGCACTTATCTGCGGCGAGTGCGGCGCGGTCCTCATTAAAGGCAGGTGGGTTAAGCCCCGTGGCGGCCCACGGGGACTGCTCGAAAAACTGTTGAAGGAGCACATGGTTGTGAGGGGCCACCTAGACAATGTGGATGTGAGGGTCTCCATAATGGAGGACGCGCTGGAGTATCATGTATCGGTTAGGGGCTCTATTGAACCTATGTCCACCCATTACGAGGAGACGCAAAGCGTGTCAGTACCATTAACAATCGATCTGTGTCCGGACTGCCGGGCCAACCAGGCCAAAAGGGAGATGGGCATGGTGCAGGTCAGGGGGTTCTTGAAGCCCCTTTCGAGGTCCGCCCTGCGTAAGGTAATGCTGATAATCGATTCCGTGGTAAGGGACTCATCGGCCAAGAATGTGGGGTCCATAATAGACGTAGAGGAGGTTGCTGGGGGAATAGACGTGAAGACCACAACTAATAGGCTGGCCAGAATCATCGCCAGCGAGATCCATCGCAATGTGCCTAGCAGGATGTTGGAAACGCAGAAGGATACCGGCTACGATAGAAGCGGCAGGAGGACCTACAGGTACACTGCAAGCGTGCTAGTGGTGCCCTTTGAACCAGACGACGTGCTTAGGGTAGACGGGCGGTATTACGTTGTTGAGAGGGTTGGGCGCAGGGGCGTGAGGCTTAGGGACGTGGCGTCTGGAAACGTCTTTGAGGTACCTATAAATAGGTTCACGAGGATGAACGTCATAGAAACTGGCATGAGGGCGGAAATAGGGGAAGTAATAGAAGTGGATGGGGCCCCCCACCTAGTGTCCGGGGGAAAGGACATGGGGCCTGTGGACACGGAGCTACGTGGCAGGGTCAAGTACGTCAGGTTGGAGGACAAGGTATATATAGTTGCGGCCGCCTAGAAGGCCAGCTCGTCCAATCTGTCCAGAATACCGCTGAAGCCCAGCTCCCTTAGATCGTTCACCTCGTTGCGCTCGTACCTATGTATTATGTCCGCCTTCTTAGGGTCGAAGTCCCAAGGGACGACTATCACCACGTCGCCGGCCCTAACCCACATCTTTTTCCGGTACCTGCCCGGTATCCTGGCTATGCGCACCATGCCGTCCTGGCAGACCACCCTTGCCCTGTCATCGCCCACAAGTTCCACGACCTTGCCGAGCAGCTCTCCCTCGCCTGGGAGCCTGATCCTAACCTTTTCTTCGGCCATCGTTGCAGTGGCCAGCCCTGATTAATAAATGTTCTAGGAGGATTGGTCCACGGCTAAGAGAGCTCGTCCAGTAGGGTCTTCCCCTCGACGACAATCCACCCGTCCCTTTCGCTTGTTTTTTTCCTCGTGCGTTTCAGTATAGCCTCGGCAACCCTTTCGGGCTCAAACACGCGCCGGTAGTCCAGCGCCCTCACAAAGAACCTTGTAATGTTCCTGACGTCTCTAATCAGCAGATCCGCGTCCTTGGGATGGCCAAGCCTCACGCCGCTCCCCCAATCAATGAGTATCGTCCGTCCCCCCCATAACATGACATTGTACTCGCTTAGGTCCCCGTGTATTATCCTGCCGAGCACCACGCTCCGCTCTACGTTGCGTAGGACCTCCAGATAGATCTGTTCCGGGTCATCGGGATACTCGTCCCGGAGCAACGGCGCGGGCTCTCCCAGGTCACCTATGAATTCCATCACAAGGATATTCCTATATGCATGGATGGGCCTCGGCACGCTTACAGCGGCGTCGTATGCCCTCTTAAGGTTGCCGTATTCCTTAAGGCACCATGCCTCTACGAGTTTCCGCATGTTCCTTTTAACGTTAGGAAAGCGCGGATCGCCTACCATATATACGTATCTACCCCTTATAAATCGTGCGGTAGATGTATAGAAAATCTTCACGGCGTACTCGTTCCCCGCGGGGTCCCGCCCCCTGAACACCTTCGCCTCCTTTCCCTGGGCCACAGCGCCGTACATGACGCTTATGATCCTCCTGTTGAACAGGTCTATGAGTGCCTTGACTGTGGCGTGGTCAAATACGTCGTCCACGGTCTCGTAGTACTCATGGTCCTTCAAGGTCCTAGCCCTCCTTTCCAGAGACACGAAATAGTCCTCGTCGTACTGCTCCACGTGGCATGTAGAGGACCAACGACAAAAATTTTCCCATCTCGGCGTCTCAGCGCCGCCGTGCGGCGGGAAGGGATAAGCATAAAACGTAACGGTGATGACGTTACATGGATACGCGTATCGGGGCGCCGTTTCTGAGCAGCGCCACGTTTCACGGGTCTCCCAAAAGTTCCGTTGTACTCGTAGTCGGGCCCAATGGCCCGGGTAGGGGCATGTTGGGCCAGGCGCTTGGGGTGGCTCACCTACGGGGAGCTAAAGCTCCCGGTCTTGGTGGCACCCCAACGTCGCCCCGATGGACCCGCCTAGGCGCGGTAAACGGGGGGAGGAGGGACGCCCGCAGGGGCGCAACGCCGATGGGTCTGGCCCCAGGCGTGGGTCCATATGATGACGTTTAGGTTCCGCGGGTGTGACGCGGGGAGAATCCGGCGTCTACTCGAGGGGGACTACGGCGTTGTGGACGTGGGCACCCATGTGAGGATAATCGAGGACACGATAGGCATATTCGACGATTTTGGCCCCGTCTGCTTAAAGAAGTCGTGGCGCCTGACATATGGCGACCCTGACATGTTCGGGTTTGAAAGGGCCGAGCTTCTCCTAGATGGGGGCCACATCACGGTCAGACTGCTGGGCAAGGACGAGGCCCCGCTCCTCAGGGAGGCCGTAATGGCCGAACCCCTTTACATACATGCCTATGACGTGAACGAGCGCCGTACTGTGTACAGGGTCTTCAAGGTGGGGGAATACGCGCAGTTGCTATCGAAGGGAATTGAGGTCGATCTACGTCCAACGCTCAAACCTAGGCCCGGAATGAACATATTCATAATAGATGTCCCGACCCACGTGCTGCAGGCTGGCCCGGTACGCGGCTTTCTTGAGGACGCCGCAAAGCGTTACTTCGTAGAGCTGCATGTCACGTTCACAAGCGATTCATGTATGATATGTGGCGGCAAGATGGAGAAACAGGGAAGACGGATGCGCTGCAACAGGTGCAACGTATCGGTGGACAGAGACGTCAACGCGTGTTGGGGGCTAGCCAGAAACATATTGATACGGTTAGGCAGGGAAAACAAGGTCTCGCTTCTCAGGGAGCTCTTCATGCAGCTGTTTCCTAACGTGTAGCCTAGAAATCTTTTATACGGGCTTCAAGGGACGCACATGTATATTCGCCCATTTGATCCGTGGGGCAATCCCCTGTGCACATGCCCAAGAAAGTACGGCTTAAATCCCTACACGGGCTGCTCCCATGCATGTGCCTACTGCTACATAACCTCGTACATTAGGGACCCCTTCAATCCTAGGCCCAAGGACAGGCTCGTGCGCCAAATAATGCGCGACCTGGAATCCGTGCCGCGCGGGAGCATAATCTCGCTTTCTAATAGTAGCGACCCGTATACGCCCCCAGAGGGGAGGCTGAAGCTCACACGCGAGGTGCTGCGTATACTTGTGGACAGAGGATATAGGATACAGATAACCACGAAGTCCCCTCTGGTTGTGAGGGACCTAGACATAATTAGGAGGGGAAGGGCGGTCGTGCAGATGACGGTGACCATGCTTGGCCCCGCATACAAGAGGCTCGAGCCGGGCGCGCCTCCGCCTGAGGCCAGGCTGAGGGCGCTCAGAGCGATCGCCAAGAGCGGCGTACCGATAGGCGTGAGGCTGGACCCAGTGGTACCACATGTGAATTCCGATCCGAAACGCGTCGAGGAGGTCATAAGAGCTGCCGCAGATGTTGGGGCGGACCACGTGGTGGCCAGCACGTACAAAGCCAAACCGGACAACTTCAGAAGACTACGGGCATCGTTTCCGGAATACGGTGAGGAGCTCCGGAGGATCTACTGGGAAGAGGGGGAGTTTTTCCACGGGCAGCGTTACGCTCCGAGGCGCCTACGTAGGGAACTTATGGGCCTCGTGCGCGAGACGGCCGAAAAGTATGGGCTTCGTTTCGTCACCTGTCGCGAGGGGCTGGAGGGGTTGGACGACGGTACTGCTAGATGCGACGGGTCCCACCTATTATAACCGTTATACTTGTCCCTCGGCTTCCTCGAGGCGTTGCTGAAAACGCCTATTATTAAAAATCCCATTCATGTGCGGAAGACATGCCCATTGATCAGCTTGTAGAGACGTATGGGCTTCTCGGCGTGTTTCTGGTTATATTTATATCGCATGCAATACCATTTTCCTACTTGCCCGGTTGGTATTATTTGATAATCTATGCGAGTACGATCGGCGACAACACGCCGCTTAAGGTGCTTAGCATAGTCTCGGCCGCATTGGCCGCCTCCCTTGCCAAGGTGGCCGTCTACTATATGGGAAGGGGATTCCGCCACGTGTTGAGCGAGAAGACTAAGAAGGGTATGGAGCTCTTCAATAGGATCGCGAGCAGGAGCATGGTGCTGGCCATATTCGTGTTCGCCGCCCTGCCGCTCCCCGACGACATATTATATATCCCTCTAGGCATAATGGGGTACGACATAAAGAGGTATCTGGCCGCCGTCTTCCTGGGAAAGCTCATACTGGCCACGCTCTTCGTGGCGTATACGGACATAGTGTCCAGCATGATAAGGACCACGAACTACGACGTTAACGCGGTTGTGGCCACGGTCATCGCCACGGTCATCATATCGGTAATGGTCATAAGAACAAGATGGTTCGACGTAGTTGAAACGTTCGTCTCCAAAGGGTGGAAACGCGGCATGTTGGCGCTGCTCAGGGAGGTGTTCAGGGCCCTGATCCCCATTCGAAGGGGACAAGACTAAATGTGTCGGGGACTTGGAGGGGCACGCATCACGGATGGGGTCGCCGCCCCCCTCAGCGAGCCCACGCCAGTCCCCCCAACGGATAGTGAGTGACGTAATATATCTTTACTCGATGTATATGCCTGGCTTAAGCGGTAGAGCGACCTTCTTCTTTCCATACATGTCGGGCGTGTCCTCATGAAGCGCGTCGTAGGCCCTGACGTCCTCCACGCCTAGCCTCTCTGTTATGTACCGCCTGAACTCGCCTATAATACCCATCTCGTCAAAGCCCTTCACAACGGAGAGCACGTCGCGCACGTCCTCCGGCAGTTGCCTAACGACCTCCACGAGCTTGCGGGCCTTGCCGATATCGATGTGGGCTTCTCTGGCTACGACCCGCGGATCGTAGTTGCTGCGCATGGCGGCGCCCAAAAGCGAGATGCGCCCATCGACAAGTATGTGGACCCTGCCCTTTCTCCCAGTGACGTTCATTATCTGCCTTATGTCCTCGATCAGCTGGTCCACATAGAACAGGGCAAGTTCTGCCTCGGGATCCCTCGGAAGCGAGTGCAGCCTCTCCTTAACCACAAGGCCCTCGTTGCCCAGCATGTGCCAGAGCTCCTCAGCCAGGTGAGGCGCGAATGGTTCCATGAGTATGACCCACTGAGAGAGCACTTTGCGTATGGTGTCCCTATGGGGCGACTCCACTAGTTCGAGGTACTTCGTCACGTTGTTGTACATCACGTAGAAGGCCTCGACAGCAGCTTCACGTACCCTCACGGATTCCATGGCAGCCACGATTTTTTCCGTGCTCTTAGCGACGGCGCTGAGCAGCCATCTGTCCGCCATCCTCTGCTCCCTATCGACTCCCCTAGACATAAGCGAACTAAACAGGTCGTATATTGCCCTGAGCCTCGAAGCGACCTCTGCCACGCCTTCCTCCCTAAAATCGAGGTCTTGCCCAACCTCGGCCAGTATCGACAGGGCCACTCTAGGCGGATCCGGCCCATAGGCGGCCAAGACCCTATGTAGCGGCAGTATGTTCCTCTTGGACTTGGCCATCTTCTCGCCGTTCACCAACACCCATCCATTGGCCACTATCTGTCTTGGCCATTTGTCCCTTGGGAATATGGCCACGTGGTTGAATATGAAGAATGTCAGGTGATTCGGTATAAGATCCTTGGCGCTGTGCCTACTGTCAAGGGGATACCAGTACTCGAATTCCCGCCTCAGCTCGTCCAGCGCAAGCCTATCGACCCGCAGCTTGTCCAAGGTGCCCGATCCCAAGAACACGAAGTCCCAGAAGTCCTCGTCCAGCCTCTCTGGGCGTATGCCGAACCCCCTTATCTTATGTATGACTGTATAAAAGGCCATGTATATGGTGGAGTCGCTTAACGACTCGATCACCCAGCCCTCCTCCCACGGCAACGGGGTTCCAAGCCCCCTAGTGCGCGCGCACGCCCTCTTCTGCAGCCATTCCACAGAGTGCTCGAATTCCGCGCGTGCCTCCTCGGGGACGATGCGCATATGTGAGAGCGCCTCCCTCGCAACTTGCTTCCACTCGGGCTTCCCATAATTTATGAACCACTGGTTGGTCAGTATCTTGACGACTATCTCCGTGCCGCACCTGCAGTATACAGGCCTGTTCATTATGTCGTACATCTCGTCTCCGAGTCCCGTGCTCAACAGCCACCTCTTCAGGTTTTCCCTGGCCTCCCTCACGGGTAGACCGGCGACCCACGTGGAGAAGAAGCCCACTACAAGGGCCTTGTACTCTTCTGGGAGGTCCACTGCCACCCTTGCTGTTATGTCTCTCCTCATCCTGCCCTGATTGTACTCGGCCGAGTAGACCTCCCTTGTCGCCTCCTCGAGTTTTTCCCGCTCCGATTGTGTGGATATGCCCATGCGCTCCACGACGTCTGCGGCGGGCGACTCCCCATATCCCGGCACCTCTATTAGGGGGACCAACCTAAGGTACCCGCTTTCCTTAAGGGCCACGTAATCGTATGGGGCATGCGAGGGGACGGACATGACGACGCCGGTGCCCACCCGTGGATCGACGAACCTTGCCGGGTATATGGGCACGTATTCCCTCGTGACGGGGTTTCTCAAAGTGCGGCCCACCAGGGCACTGCCCTCGAACCTGTCCACTATGCGGACGCTTCGCTGAAACGCGAGCTTGTTCGCCGCCTCCTCGCTGAGGACCCACATCTTTCCATCCACCTCGGCCCGCACATACGTGGCGCTTGGATTGACCCACACGTTGGTGACGCCGAACACGGTCTCCGGCCTCAACGTTGCGGCCGGAAAAACCGCATCTTGGCCCTGGAAAAATATAAGGGTCCACGTACCTATCTCCGGCTCCTTGTCGTCCTTGGTGTCGTGGGCGCCGACGGGCATGCTGTGTAGCGGACACCATCCCACCGGGTGGGTCCCCTTCTCTAGGTACCCCTTGCCGAGGAGCTTCCGGAACTGCCATTGTATAAACGCCTTGTATTCCTCATCGATGGTCGTGAACTCGCGCCTCCAGTCCACGCTGAGCCCGAACCTCTTCATTGCCTCCTTGGACACAGAATGGAAGTAGCTGGCCAAGTAGAGCGGATCGCTCATCCTCGTTATCACGTCGTCAGGGACATCGTACAGCTCTTTGAACAGCGATATAAGCTCGCGGTCTCCGCTTGCTACGGCCTCCGCCATAGTGAGTATGGGCGTGCCGGTGTAGTGGAAGCCCATGGGGAAAAGGACGTTATAGCCTTTATGCCGGTAAAATCTTGCGAGGACATCGGCGATGAGGTACGTCCTGGCGTGGCCTATATGTATGGGCGAATTTGGGTACATGTAGGCCGCGGTCAAAAAGAACTTCGGCATGTCCTTGTCCGGATTCGCCTCGTATGCGCCTTGCTGTTCCCAGACTTCTTGCCACTTAGCCCCTATCTCTCTAAAGAACCTGAAATCTGATTGCACCAGTGCGTCGATGTACCCGCTTAAAAAGATTACAGGCCGTTTCCAAAGCCCTATCTGGACAACACCTCGGCCACCCTTACCGACACGGGGGGCCCCATTGTGAGCTTTACGTACAGCGCGGAGAGGTGTTGTGCCAGGTTTATCTTCCTGGACACCTCAGATGCCACGGCAGCTATGTTCTCCGCTATTTGGGGCGGCTCCATTATCTCGGAGCCGACACGCGTCTTCACGCTCGGCTCGGCCCTCATCCTTACCCTAACACTCCTTCTGAGTCTGTCCACGACGCCCTTCACGTCGGCGTTTGGGGGAACCACCTCAGGCATTTTTCCCCTTGGGCCAAAGATGGGCCCGATGACGCGGCCCAGCAACGGCATGAGGTCCGGGGTAGTTATGAAGAAATCGTACGACTTGGCGAGCTTCCTCATTTGCCTCTTGTTCCCGGCAAGGGCATCTATCTGTTCCCTGTTGATTATCAGGTCCGCGCCGGCCTCTTTGGCCGCGAGTTCGAAGGCCCCCTGGGCAAAGGCCGCTACCCTGGCCAACTTGTTGGGTATCGGATTAGGGAGGGGCACGGCGATGTTCATCCTGTTCTCCGGCTTTTGGAGGTCTATGCCCCTGAGCACCATTATAATCTCCACGCTTTGCACAAACCGTCGCTTCCTCGCCTTCTTGATGGCGTCCTCCACGGCGGCCGTCAGTACGTCAACCCTCAGACTCATGTCCCCAGTACAGCACCCTCATATTTCTTTATTGTTTCGTCGTATGCACCGCTATCGATAAGCCTAATCACTTCGTCGGCGCTTTTACCGTCCACAGTCACACCCAGCGTTTTACAGGTGCTCACAACCTGTTTAAGCGCGGATTTGAAGCTTTTAGATTTCAGTTCGTGATATTTTGTGACCGCTATTTCGGCCAACGTCTCCAGGGACACGTCGCCTATTATTTCCTTAGTGGATGCGTGACTCCCCATGGGCTTGCCTACGGCTTTGAGTATCATCTCGCCGATGGGGGGAGTCTGAACGACTATGTTGATACGTCCGTTCGACACCTCTACCTCGATCCCCGCTAGCCCAAATTTGCCGTACTTCTTGGCATATTCCTGCACCTCTTTGAGCAGCTCGTCGGGGTTCAAGCCCAAACTGCTGGCCTGTTCGCGGAACTGGGGCGACGCCACGGGCTTCCCTCCTTGCAAAGGTACCCTGAGTATATGCCTAGGCATGTCAACCCTGCTGGGCACCTCTTTTATTAATTTAAGTCCCCGCTATGGGGAAAAACTTAAAGGCGTTCACTATCATTGCTGTCGCAATGACCGTGATGGAGGCCGTCTACACGCGTCAGAAACCGTATCCTAAGAGGAAGGTTAAGACGCTCAACGAGTTGATCGACCTCCTTAGGAACAACAGGTACATGCTTGTGTTCGACTTGCATGGGGTTCCCGCTAGGATACTCCACGAGTATAGGTATAGGCTTAGACGTGTAGGCGCCACTATGAAGATGGCCAAGAACACGCTTTTGCTTCTTGCCATGCATAAGGTATACGGCCATGTGCCCGAGGAAGTGGCCGGCGTCTTAAGGGGCGAGATAGGCCTCATATTCACCAATAGGAATCCATTCGAGGTATACAAGTACATAGAGCTTAACAAGGTAAGGCGCGACGCGAGGCCTGGGGACTTGGCCGAGTTCGACATAGCGGTGCCCGCTGGCCCCACAAATTTGGGCCCGGGACCGATTCTAAGCAGGTTCGGCAAGCTGCGCATACCTACTAGGGTCCAGGACGGGAAGATCTGGATTGTTAAAGATTCTGTGGTTGTAAAGGCAGGGCAACAGGTGTCCCCGGAGGCTGCGGAGATACTTAGGGCCGTAGGCATACAGCCCATGTTCGAGGGGCTCAGAATAATGTGGCTTGTGGTCGACGGCAGACGCGTGGTGCCGGGCTCTGAACTGGAGCTGGACCCCATCAAATACAGGTCCTCGCTGGAGGAGGCGGCCCGCCATGCGGTGAACCTAGCCGTGAACTCAGCCCTGCCCGTGCCAGAAACGTTGACCATAGCGGTCTCGATGGCGCACATGCGTGCGGTCAACCTGGCCGTCAATGCGGACATAGTGACGCCGGAAACCGCGAAGTTTGTGTTGGTGAAAGCGGTGTCGAGGGCATATGCGTTGGCGACCCTGGTCGCCCCCAAGGCCCCAGAACTTGGATTGGAAGTCCAAGCGCCCCAGCCTGTGCAGGAAGTCCAGCCACGGGAGGAGGCCCAGCAAGTCGAGGAGAGAGAGGAGGAAAAGCCGGAGGAAGAGGTGGGGGCCGGCCTCTCAAGCCTCTTCGGTTAAACGAGGTGTCGAGGCCGTTCTGTGCGGCGGTCCGCATGCTCCGCGCCTCCTCATACCTGCCCTGAGACCTGCGCGGCTCGGTAAACAGTAACGTATTTTTTCGGTTGCACGATGCACATAAATGGAGCAGCTCTCCACGCGCCTCTTCAGATCTTTGGGCTTTTATAGGAGACGTTGCCCGTACTGCGGCAAGCACTTCTGGACGTTGAATCCGGGGCAGGAAAATTGCGGTGACCAGCCATGTACACCATACGGGTTCATTGGGAATAGCCCTGTGAGGCGGGGCATTGGGAGCATCGCCGAGGCCAGGGAGAGGTTTCTCTCGTTTTTCGAGCGTAATGGACATGCCAGAGTGAGGCGCTACCCGGTAGTTGCAAGGTGGCGTGACGACGTGTTTCTCGTAGGCGCATCCATATACGATTTCCAGCCATGGGTTACCAATGGGACGATCCCTCCCCCAGCCAACCCGCTAACCATATCCCAGCCCTCCATAAGGCTGACCGACGTAGACAAGGTGGGGAAAAGCGGCAGACACTTGACGGGGTTCGAGATGATGGCGCACCACGCGTTTAACTATCCCGACAAGTACGTGTATTGGGTGGACGAGACCGTTGAGTATGCCTATCGGTTCTTCGCGGAAGAACTGGGGATAGACCCCATGGAGCTGACGTTTAAGGAGAACATATGGGAGGGGGGTGGAAACGCGGGGGAATCGTTCGAGGTGCTTGTGAGGGGCCTAGAGATCGCGACCCTTGTGTTCATGCATTATGAGGTCAGAGACGGTAAGTACCTGGAACTCCCCCTCAAGATAGTAGATACTGGTTACGGGCTCGAGAGGATATATTGGCTTGCAAGCGGCGCCCCCACGGTCTACGAGGCGGTGTTCTCGGGCTTCCTCGGCGATGTTAGAAGGCTTGCGGGCATCCCTCAGCCAGATCCGCACCTCCTGGGAAAGGCAGCGACGTTCTTCGGCCAGCTCGACCCGGAATTAACGTCGTTCGAGAAAGCGTATGCCATTGTGGCCGAAAAGGTGGGAGTGGACGTGGAGGCGTTTAAGCGTGAGGTAAGGCCACATGAGATCCTCTACATGTTGGCGGACCATACAAGGACCGTTTCCTGGATGTTGGCAGACGGCGTGGTCCCCTCTAACACGGGCGTGGGATATTTAGCTAGGCTGTTGCTGAGGCGGGCCTTGCGCGGTCTCTACGGTCTAGGCATAGAGGTGCCGCTACGCGAGCTCTTCGACGTGCATCTGAAACATCTACGTCACGATTTCCCAGAAGTGTGGGACGCTAGGGACCTCATATTGGAACTTGTGGAGATGGAAGAGAGGAAGTTCCGCGAAATAGTGAGGTCGGCGCCCAGCATAGTTGAGAGGGCTGTGAAGGAAAGGGCGAGGAAGGCAGGCACTCGGTCCATCGACGCCGAAACGCTGGTCGAGCTGTACGACAGTCATGGGATACCCCCCGAAATAGTTGGCGAGGTGTGTAGGGGCATGGGAATAGATGTGTCCATCCCCGACGATTTCTACACGATACTGGCTGCACGCCACCAGAAGCCTAAAGAGGCCCAGAGCCGCGAGAAAATCGGCATTGACCTCTCAAGGGTCAAGGATCTGCCGAAAACGGTGGAGCTATTCTACGAGGACCAATACCTAAGATCTTTCGCGGCGCGGGTCGTGGACGTGATCGACGGTAAGTACGTGGTGCTCGACGCCACCGCGTTCTACCCCGAGGGCGGCGGCCAGCCTGCCGATACCGGTCGCCTGGAGTGGGACGGCGGCTCAACGAACGTGGTCGACGTGCAAAGGGTGGGCCACGTGATTGTGCACAGGGTCGAGGGCGGGCATCCCCCCATTGGCGCCACTGTGAGGGGGACAATAGACTGGGAGAGGCGCCTAAGCCTGATGAGGATGCATACGGGGACTCACCTAGTGCTTCAAAGCACGCGCAGGGTGTTGGGGAGGCACATATGGCAGGCGGGCGCCCAGAAGGACATACCCGCAACACGGCTCGACGTTACGCATTTCAAGCATATAGAAAAGGGCGAGGTAAGGAAGCTGGAGAGGGTGGCGAACGACGCTGTGATGAGGAACCTCCCGGTCAAGGCCGTGTTCATGCCTAGGAACGTGGCCGAGTCCCTCTACGGCTTCACAATATATCAGGGTGGAGTGGTCCCCGCTCGCGATATCAGGATTGTAAGTATAGGCTACTCGGATGATGCTTTCGACGTACAGGCATGTGGGGGAACCCACACGTTTACTACCGGCGAGATAGGCCTCGTGAAAATAGTCAAGGCCGAGAAAATCGCCGATGGCGTCGTGAGGCTTCACTACACTACGGGGGCCCACCTCATGGATTATGTGAACGGTCTGGAGGACGCGCTGGACGAGATTTCGTCGCTTCTGGGCACATCTAGGGATTCTGTCCAAAATGCTGTTAAAAGGCTTATAGGGGAAAACAAGGAATATGTCAAACGTATATCCCGATTGACGTCTAGGCTGTCAGAATACTTGGTCGGCGACTTATTAAGGAGGGCCGAGCAGCTGGGCAAGGCGCTGTTCACCTACTACATAGCGTCCGAGGACGACGACGAGGAACTTGTCCGAGCCATTGCACATAGGGTAACAAGGCAGAGGAACGCTGTGCTCCTGGTCGTTGCGCCGAGGGGAGGGGGACTCACAGCAACGGTGTATACGGGCGGCGAGGTACATGCGGGCGAGGTCATGAGGTCCCTTACATCGTTGTTGGGGGGTAGGGGAGGTGGGTCGGAGACCTATGCCCAAGGCACATTCAGGGCCTCCATAGATGAACTTATAAATGCGGTGAGGGCAGTACTCAGATGATAGGGGCTAACCCACGCGAAATAAAGAAGTTGCTGAAGCGTATGGGCCTCGGAAATATAGACATAGACGAGTTGAGCAACGTGTCCGCAGTGGATATAAGGCTGTTGGACGGCACAACAATAACTGTGCGCAATCCACAGGTATCTGTGATAAAAATGCCGAACAAAATGTTGATCTACCAGGTACAGGCCAGCGAAGCCAGCGTTGAGAAACGCCGGGAAGCGGCAGAGGTCCCGGAGGGCGAGGTCAACGAGGACGACATTTCCCTTGTAGTAGAACAGACGGGCGCCTCAAGGGAGGAGGCCGTCGAGGCCCTTAAAGCCAGCGGGGGAGACATAGTGCAAGCAGTCATGTCGCTTCTGAAAAAGAAGGGCGCCCAACAACGTTAGCGGGCTCAAAGGTAAATATTATATACCCATGCTGGGGGTCTCTACATGCCGGTTAGGCCGGGTAGATGCTATAGGCACTTCAGCGGCCCACCATATACTAGACTCGAGTATATCCATGGGGCTCCAATGGTACAGATACCTAAATTCGACATGGGCACCACAAGCGGGGCCGATAGGGCCAGGTTCAATATAGCCGTTAAATTGGTGGCCAGGGAACAGGGCCATATAAGGGCCCAGTCGCTTGAGGCCGCCAGGCAGATATCCTATAAGTACCTGTCCCGGAAGATAGGCGACAATAACTTCTACCTTAGGATAAACATATATCCTCACCACGTGCTTAGGGAGAACAAGATGCTTGCCATGGCCGGCGCTGACCGTTTGCAGGAAGGCATGAGGCTTGCCTTCGGCTCGCCTGCCGGGCGCGCTGCAAGGGTCCACCAGGGCACAGTAATAATTTACGTTGAGTCGACGGCCCAATACGTCGAGGCGGTGAAAGAGGCCCTAAGGCGCGCCGCGTCCAAGATATCTCTACCCACCAGAATAATGGTAATGCAGAAGGAAGGCGCCAATGGCGTCTCAGACTCTTCACAGGGAAAGGATTGAGGCCTCCATAAAGGTCCTTGACCAGATATTGAGGGGGAAGATCCTCGGTAGACTAGAGGCACAGCACGTGCTCAGGGAAACCTATTCCGAGTCCGGCGTGGAGCCTTTGGGGGGCCTATCCAGAATTAAGGCCTACGACAAAGAGCTGGCCACTGTATACATAGTCGGCCGTTATGGGCTCGGCATAATTGATGACGGTACAGCACGGAAACTGGACGACATATTTCACATCGAGAACGTCTGCGACGCCATCAAGGCCCTACTGGAGGGAAGCGCCGAGCCCGACGTGGATGCGGTGCGCCGGTTAATCGGCGAAATAAAGGGGTCCAATACCGAGGAGAAGGTGTTCAGGTTCCTTAGGTACATATTCACGGGAGTTATACTGGGGTTCTTCGACGAGCAGCTGCTGGTGCGGTCCATCAAATCGCTAGAAGGGGCGTTCCCCGAGCTAAAGGAAAAACTGCATAACTACGTGCGCTTCTACACAGCGTACAAGATCGCCGAGATGATAGCTCTAGGCCAAATAAAGACGCTTGAAGACAAGAAAATCTACAAGTACGCCTACTGCGTTAAACTTGGGTTCCAAAGGTGTAACCCGTCCGACAAGTTGATCCGCGAAATAGCCGCTAAGGTGTACAAGGTCCCTCAGTCCACATTGAACAGGCTTTTCCCTAGCAAAGGGGACATAATACCGTCGGCCACTCGGTGAGTCAGTCCCCCCGCAGCACGAAGATCCAGGAGTAATTCCCTCCCTGAAATACGACCCTCCTATGCGTGACGAGGTCGCCAAATGCCCCCTCTATGGTCCGTCTGCGCGGCGTTATCAGCGTTATGTTACGCCTAACAGATATGAGCGCCTGTGAGATCAGCTTGTAGTAGAACTTAGCTATACGCGTGTGGGCCTTGACCCGTATGCCGTATGGGGGATTCATCACGGCCCTATCGCATACAGCTCCACGTAACAGGCGGGTGATTTTCGTGGAGTCGTAGGGGATTACGTCCATATTGGGATATGTGGATGCCCCCTTCATGTTGTCTATTGCGCCCTTGACTAGGCTTGTCCGTATATCCACGCATATACATCTAATGCCGCGCCTGATCAGGGAGGCCTCTATGGGAATGGTGCCGCTACCACAGGTGAGGTCGCACAACGTTTCTCCGTCCTTTAGGCCAGAAATATACACCATGGCCGCCGCAATTATCGGATTGAGCGCCGCAGGGTGCCCAGCGACCCTGTAAGGCCTGTGCTTCATGCTTCGCCTCGTCATGAGGAGCGACACATAGACCTTGTCGTGTATTACATCCACGTCTATCTCCAGGTCTGGCATCCTGAGATTGACTATGGGCCTGAACCCCTTATGCCTCTCCACATATTCCTGCACCATTTTTCCAACAGTGGCAGATATCTCGGGGCTGGCAAGGCTGTGCTCGCCGACTCGCGTAGTGACCACGCCGAAGGTCGTGGCCGGCGTCATGTATCTGGCTATCTCCCTCAAAAAGTCCCCCCTCCACAGGTCGCCGATGTCACCTACGAATATCAAGCGCGCGATGTTCTCAACTGTCCTCATGTACCTTAAGCGTTCATATCCACCGCACAGTTCCATCACAACGCGTCCGCTCATCATGTGCGTTGAGGCCCTCGACACGCACAGCCTCTCTACGGCCTCCCGCATCACCACGTCCTCGAGGCCCGGCACCGTGCTCAAAAGGAATGCTCCGCGTCCCTCAGCCATTCACCTTGTTGGCGCAGCAGCTCATTGTCCCCGTGTCGGCGCATGACGCGTCCCTCCCCGCCACGCCGTGATAGGGCGCCGGATTAAAATCGTTTTCCTCCATGGCGAGGTACCTTTGAGGACAGCTGATCAGTACGTGGGTGGGATGGCCCGACTATGGGCTATGTGCGTTTCTTCACGTCCACGGCCTTCATTTCGAGGGGCAGCGGGAACGCCGCATCTAGTATCTCCACCCTAACTATGCCCTTGCCTACGTCCACGAAGGTGACTTTTGCCCTGTGTCCTTTGAAGGGCCCCGCAACAATCTCCACCTCGTCACCTATTTTGAGCTCTTCTATTACCGGCCTGGGCCTAAGAAGCTTCTCCATCTCGTCAAGGGTTATTTTTCCTTTTAGCCTACCCTTGACATGCTTTAGTCCGAGTATCATCCTATCGACGGTAAATGGGGCATCTGCCTCAACGAACACGAGGCCCGGCATGCTGTCGAGGACCACGATGGAATGTATGGGTGTGCCCTTACCCTCAACACGTAGTTTCATCATTATCGACACATTGTACTCCTGCCTCCCGGCAACATTGACTGCAAATATGTTGCACTCCATTGTGCTGGTGGGGCGCAGACCTTATAAAGTTTGGAGGTCGAGGAGCTTGTCGAGAGGCTTAGGTCGGCGAAGGTGGCGGGCAAAAAACGGGGTTGCTTATGGCCCCTCATATGGGCTCGCCCTGTCTCTACCGGCCTTTCCAGCGCTAAGCCAGTTAAGGCTTTCAACCGGTCCAGCGGGCCCGGATCACGCCTAGACGCCCCATCTTATTGGGCACAAGGCATCGGCGTTGTTGAGACATGCGTGGTGCTTCCCCACCATGCGCGGCGAATTGCCCTCACGGCTTCCGCACCCCCAACGACGCCACGCCGATACTCTTGGCCTACCAAGGTTTGGTAGGGCCCTTATGCCTATCTGATCCCCTTCCGCAGGCTTATGACTATATATAGAAACAGCCCTATGAGTACCAGGAAAATGGCGAGGAACACGACGACGTTACGCGGGTACCCCAACGCAAGTACGGTCATAGGACTATTTATCAGCGTGCCCACTATCTGAAACACGAACGAGTAGCCTCCAGCCGCGATGCTCAGCAGCAATGTGAGTCTAGCAGCGAGTCCATACTCGCTCCTTGTCGGTCTCTTGGCCACCTGGTATATCCAGCGCACGTTGGTAAAGAACTCGAAGATCCTGCCCAGTAGCCTCATACATCGGGTTCACACATGCACTTTTTAATTGTTCATGATAGCAATGCGGATATGAAGTCGCTCTTGTTGAAGGGGGTCAAATCGCCGTATCCTTGGCCTGTGCCCATGTAGTATATAGGTCTCCTCAAAAGGTATAGGAACGTCAGTATTGAGCCGCCCTTGGGATACGCGTCCACCTTGGTGGCTATGAGCCCGTCGACGTGCACATACCTAGAGTAGTGCTGTGCTATTTCCGCTGCTTCGTTGCCCAACAACGCGTCCACTACGAGCACCGAGAAGTCTGGGGACACCACCCTCTGTATCTTTTGCAGTTCCGCCATTAGGTTCTTGTCGGTGTGCATGCGGCCCGCAGTATCGATCATGACCACGTGTATCCCGCGTGAACGCGCATGGTTAACCGCGTCATATGCCACAGCAGCTGGATCGGCGCCATAGGTATGCGCGATGACCCTTATGCCCAGCCTATTGGCGTGCTCGGATACCTGCTCTATCGCCCCTGCCCTGAACGTGTCAGCAGCCGCGAAAACCGTGGTCAGTCTATGCCTATTTAGAAGCCTATACGCCAATTTGGCCATTGTCGTGGTCTTGCCATAACCGTTAGGGCCCAGAAACATGATTATAACGGGCCTCCTCTCCCGTGTCCTGGCCACCAATAGATCGTCGAAATCGACGTCTGGCACGTCACTGAGCAGGTCCAGTAAGGCCGCCTTGACGAGCTCTTTTATGGTCCTCTGTTTATCGGAGAACCTGGGCGTTTTGGCCCCGACCAACTTCTCCTTTATTTTCCCAATAATGGCCTCGGCCACGTCAAAGGCGACGTCCGACTCGACTAGGTCCATTAGCATGGGCTCTAGCAGTTCGTCGAGCTTGTCGGGCTTGAGCTCCTCTGTGGTTACTGCCCCCACCACATTGCTGATTATTTTCCCCATGACGTTTCTAAGACCGCCGAACATGGCACAGCGGCTGTTTCCCGTTAAATCTTATTGGGTCCTCATCAGGGAACCGAGGAACTGCCTGATCTGGCTGGCCCTCTCGACAAGCCTCGTGACGTTTTCCTCCAGGTTCTTACGCGTCTCTTCCAGCTCCTTCATCCTGGCCTCGAGCATGGTCCTAGCAAGGTTGCTGTCCACCTCTATGTAGTATCCGGCGCCTATTGCCACAATGAGACTACTGTTTTCCTGTATTGTCCCCCTCACATATGTGCTGCCCCCTATATGTATAAGGGTCTCGCTAGGCGGCTTCTCGACAAGCTTGATGGAGCTTATGGCATCGTTCATGTCGTCGATAGCCGAGACGACCATGTCGAGTTGGCGTTGCATCGACAACGCCAGTTGCTCCACCATCTCCAGTTCCTGGGCCAAGCGCTCGATCTCCTCCCTACTAATTTGACGCGTCATCTGTAAACAATTATCCTGTCTATTTTGGAGTACTCTATAAGGTTCTCGTCCTTGACATGGGCTTGCTCAACCTCCTTCACGTCTATAATCCTTATGTGGCTCCTTTTTATGTTGTATGTGCTCCCCAGCCTGGAATAGACGTGCTCCACAGCATCCGCGGGCTTGACCGCCCTAACGTACATCCTAAACACGTTCCAAAAATCGCCTATTTTCGCCTTCCCCTCCACAACGTAGAACTTGACTGTGGCCATGGCGTCTGTGCTTAGGACACGTTTAAAAGTTATTGCTGGGCGCCGAGTACCTGCATTATCCTCATGATCTCTATACCCGTGGTCTCGTCGCCTACCAGGGCCCCCCTATCGTTAGCCACTATTCCACCCTTCAAGAAGCTTCTGCCCCTGTTGACGGTAGCTACGTCCACCTTGGAATTCTTGAAGTATGCCCTAACCTTTTCTATGTCCTCGTTAGCGGCCTCTGGGGATAGGAGTATGCCTTTATTGTTGGCCACGGAGAGCGAGCCTACGAGTGGGCTTCCGCACAGGTAATCGGAAATAACCTCCACCCCCAGCACATCGGAGATGACGTGGCGCCACTCGGCCTCCATCAGCGGCGATACGAGGGCCGTACGGTTATTGATCAGCGTCAGGTTCGCAATTGCCGTATACCTGGTTTTGAGCACGCCAACGTTGAGGCCCGTCAGCTTAAGCGTCCTCACCTCCTCCTCGGCTACTATGCTCGGCACCAGGATACCATTGTCATTCACCACCATAAATAGCCCAAGGAGAGGGGAACCAGCTAGCGCGACCCTAACAATGTCGGTCCCAAGGGACTCACGCACCAGGTCTTCCACCTTTTCTGGGGCATCTATGGGGATGAAGGTGTACCGGTTGTTCGTAGCCATGTATACGCCAATAGTGGATGTGCCGTAGAGCTTGGCTGGCACGACGCTGAACATGGCCGCCTAGCACATAGCGGGCTTAAGCCCCATCTTGCCCATAGGGGGCCTCTCCAGGATGGATGGGCGTCCTGCAGCAAGACGCGCACGTTCGTATCGGCGGGTCCCCATGATTATAGGGGTCCAGAACCCTTATAAATCTATGCCTGAACCCCCTATTCGCGCTGTTTTCCCTTAAGCCGCACGTGCACAGTGTCGTCCCTGCGCTCCACCTCTATACGGACCTTCCGCGGGGGCTTTTCCATGCCCCTGGACCATACGAACTCGTTCAATTCTTCTGATAGCTTCACCTTGCCCTCCTCCACCTTCATGTGCCTTGCGACGAACCTCCTTATGAGGCCTATGGCATATTTTGCACGTTTTGTTCTGGAGGCCTCGTACGCCCTTCTCAGATTAACGACGTACTCCCTCGGCTCGCTCATAGCTTGAGCTTGGCCCTGCGCCAATGCCTGCGCGTTGGAGTAGTGAGTACACGCCTCTTTGTTCTCGCTATGACCCACACGGGGGGCGACCTGTTGGACTTCAACGCCGCTGCAAGCCTCCTCTTACGTCCAAGCGCTTTATACCTCGCCATGTGCTATAAAATTGGCTGGGTATTAATACTTGTGCCATGGGGCCACGCGTCGGCCCAGCGCTTGGGAAAGGCCTCAGAACCTTATCCGGTATTCTTTACGTGTCTGCCTATACACGCTTTCGAGTATCTGCTTTAAGAGGTCCTCATCTATGGGAGGCCTTATACGGCCGCTTTGGACGAGCAGTATTAGCTGGCCTTCCAGAGCCTCAGCCAGCTCGGGCCTCACAACTCTGATGTTGTCGAGCCTTTCCAACGCTCTCGCAGTGAGTATCTGCTTAATTGCGACCCTTTTCTGCGCCCTCTCCAACGCCCTACGCTGCTCTTCCTCGTATTTCTGCCTAAGTTCCTCGGCCTTCTTCCTTCTTACTCGTTCCAATTCCTCTTCGTTGTCGAACTCCACGCCCATCATCTAGTCTTCGGAGAGTAATATTTCAATAATTCGGGCCTTTTTTCGCCAAGCTCCCTAGCAATCTGAGCGGCGATTTTGTCCATGAGCCTACGCCCTTCGTTGGTCAGCGAGCGCCCTTCCCTACCCTTCTTCACCAGCCCCGCAGCCTCCAACTGGTGCAGTATGTTCCTAATAATGGACCCACCGGCCTTACGGAAACGCTCCCTCCTCATCCCGCTACCCACCTTAGCCCTATAGCCATACATGGTCCTCAAGCGGCTCAGCCCAACCGGCCCGTTAAGGTATAGCTTCCTCAGTACAGAGGCGGCCCGTACATACCACCAGTCCTCCCGCATAGGCGGCCTCTCCTTGTTGGCGCCGGTCTTCACGAAGGGGGCCCATTCTGGCGGCCTTACCTGCTGCACATTCTCCCTAAGATACGTCGCAAGCCTTTCTATCAGCAGGTCCGCCGGCACCTCTTTCACGGATACCATGTTGACGGGATGCCACATTTAGTTTTAAAATGATTCTGTCACGGGCGGCCGCCTAACGTGGGCGCCTAACCCCATAATGGCCCCTATTTAGCAAAGATATAAACCGGTATTTGGCCCTAGCGACATGAAGTTCTGCCCAAATGACAGGACGTTGCTGGTCCCCGCAAAAAAAGGCCACTCAACTGTGCTGAGGTGCCCTAAATGCGGTTACGAGGAGGAGGCCAGCGGAACCGTTAAAGACGCATATACACATAGGAGCTCTGTGTCTAGGAAAAGCGACATAATAGTCTCGCAAGGCCGGTCAGACGCGCCGACCATTAAAGCGCGTTGTTCACGCTGCGGGAACGAAGAAGCATATGTGTGGATGCAGCAGACTAGGGCCGCGGATGAGCCCCCGACACGTTTTTATAGGTGCACCAAATGTGGGTATACCTGGAGGGAGTACGAGTGACGCCCTGATGTCCATTCCCGTCGGCTCAACAGACATATATTGATTATATATGGTAAAGACATATAACTTCCATTAATAGGCATCTACATGGATGACCGTAGCAAAGTGATTTCGCTTTTAAAGGAAAGGGGGTACAGGGTCACGCCGCAGCGGCTGGAGATAATAGGGCTGATACTGGAAAAACTGGACAGGAAGCAGCACCCTACGTTCAACGAAATATTTAACTCGGTTAGGTCGCACACGCCTACCATCAGCGTCTCTACGGTTTATAACACGTTAAAGCTGCTCGAGGAGATCGGGCTCGTGGTCTCGTTTGAGTACAAGGGGGAGACGTTTTACGACAAGGTTGAGAAGCATATAAACATCGTGTGCCTCGACAAGGGACAGGTCGCAGACGCCGATCCGCGCATATCCGAAAAGGTCATAAAGTCGCTTATGGAGGAGGGCATAGAACCGTTAAATATAGTTGTGTATACTAGGTGCACACGTGACGTGCTGAATTCAAACCTGCCTGACAGGTGATTGGGCCGTTGCTCGCTTAGGCTGTAAAGGCACGTGTGCAATTTGGCCTCGCCTGATCAGCCGAGGTCAACGATTTAAACTTAGCACAAAGCGAAATGCGGTGATTGCAAGGTTTCCGGGCGGACCCCATGACGAGGACGGCCAATACTGACCTGGCCTTAAGCCCGTGGGGACGTGCGGAGCGCCGCCCTTGCCCCGATGAATGATGGGAACTTCAGGGGGCGCGTCCAAGGAACGCGGCTAGGTTCGTCCACAGGGCGTCGACCACCCTGTCCTCTGGGATCCCCCTCTCCCTGGAGATGGCAGATATGGCGCGTCTTATGCGGCATGGACTGGCTATGTAGGGCGCATCGCTCTCCACGAGCACTCTTTCCAACGGCGCCAAGCGCATGAGCTTTGCCCTAATTGGGCTGCTTACTGGAGGAAAGGAGAAGTAGTGGCCCATCTTTATGAGTTCCCTGGCCACATCGAGGGGCCCACTATACGCATGGATTGCCGCGACAACCCTATATTCCCTTAAGGTCGCCAGTACCGCTTTTTCTGCGTGGCGGGAGTGCACCACGACGGGCTTGCCGTATGCCTCGCCTATCTGCAGCCATGCCCTGAAGATGGCCATCTGGACCGCCCTAAGTTCCGGGCTACGTGCAACCGTGAAGTCCAGGCCCACCTCGCCTATTCCCGCCACCGATTTTATGTGGCTGGCCTGCCTCTCAATGTCGGACATGTCGAGTACACGTGGGTGGGTCCCCGCAAACGGGACTATGCCCCTATGCGCCTCTGCCATGGAAAGGACCTTTTTCAGATCCTTCTCGTGCTCCGAGACGCATATGGCGGTCCTTATACGGCACATGCCGAACACGTCTACGCTTCCGATACGGGCAAGGTGCATATGCGCGTCGAAGTACCATGTGTCCACCAGAGAAGCGGCGTGCTGTTGGTCGCGGCCCTCCTCGGCGCGTCGGCTGGCAAATGACTGCGACGCATCGTGCTTTCCGTCGCCGCCCTTTTCGGCCCCGCTGCTGTTCCAGTACATGCCCGGCGGGCTATATCAGCTCGGTCACCTCGAGGGCCTGTTCCGCGGCCTTCCGCGAGATCCCCTCGCCAAGTATGGTGTATCTGTCTGGCCTTAGCTTATGGGCGTTGATTATGGCGTCTATGGCCAGGTCTCTATCTACGCCTATATCCCGAAACGTCCGGGGGAGGCCGGCAAGCTCCACCATCCTGAGTATACGCCTCCACCTCATTCCATGGAAGTAGGCCACAAGCACCGTGCTTAACGCCACAAGCTCCCCATGGAGGGCCTTTCTGCCGTCTATGTGGAGCTCTATGAAGTGCGTTATTAGGTGTTCCGAGCCGCTGCAAGGCCGCGACGTCCCTGCAATGGACATGGCGACGCCGCAGCTGATCAAGGCCTTGACAAGAACCCTGACCCTCCCCTCGTCGCTCGGTTGGTGTAGCGAGCGTATGTGCCTACTCACTATTTCGAAGCTCGAGCTTGCGAGCTTGGCCGCGTACTCGCTATAGGGCTCCCCCTTGAGCCTGTATGCCAGTTCCCAGTCCTTCACAGACACGGCCTTGGCCAACACGTCGCCTATACCGGCGCGAAGCAGCCTAGGGGGGGCAGAGCCTATAACGCCGGTGTCGGCTATTATCGCTATGGGCGCCGTGGATATCTTGTCGATTCCGAGGCTCGCTTGGAGCGTGTAGGCAATGTAGGGGGACGCGATTCCGTCATGGCTGGCCGATGTTGGCACCACTATTAGGGGCTTATTGAGGAGGTGGGCAAAGACCTTGCCGTAGTCTATCACGCGGCCCCCACCAACGGCGATAATTACGGATGTGCCCGCGAGTTCCCTGGCCACAGCCTCCACGCCGTCCCGCGCAAGCTCCCCTATCTTGATGGACACGCGGTCCCCACGGTCCAGCGACGATATCACCCTGTCAGCTATGGCGGCGGTCTCTCCCTTCCCGGACAACACCCCAACGTTTGCCCCTAGGTACCCCAACTTCTCTAGGACCAGGCCTACCCTCTCCACGGCGTTGGGGCCGAACACTATGTAACGTGATACCTCAAATATTTCCAGTCCCTTCATGTCTAGAAAGGGGCTTATTCCCGTTACCCATTTGCAGAACCGCGCGGGCCACGCTACTTGCTCTTTGCGCCCTTGAAGAGCTCCACTATGCGCTTGGCCGCCATTTCGGCATGTTCATATGGCCGTGTCTCGGGTACCCCCCTTAGGTTCACTATGTGGACTGTGCATTCCCCCGCATTCGCAGCCGCGAACGCGTAATATCTGTTGGCCATCTGGTGCATCTCTATCTCCTCGCCGCTTTCCAAGTCTCTGGACCTCTCCTTGTCCTTGCTCCTCCTTTCCATTATCTTTTCCACGTCAAATTCCAGGAGCAGTATTATGTCGGGCCTCAGCCTTTCCATTATCCTGTCGGGGAGACCCGGATAATAACCACCGTGCATCTTTATGCTTGCATGGGTGTCAACTATTATGTCGCCTTCCATCGACGCTATCCTATCGGCCGCCATCTCCTGGATCTTCCTGTATTCCTCGATGTTCAGAACCTTGCGCATCTCGTCCCTGTTATGTATCCCGTAATGTTCCCTGGCCAGTTCGAGCATCACATCGCCGTAGTTCACTATGGATATCTCGGGCATCATCTCCTTCACATATTTCAATATGGTGGTCTTGCCGCTTCCAGGAACAGCGACAACAATCATCTTCATTGACGGTGATGTTAAGAAGAATTATAAGATTTACTTAGTGGTGTAGGGCTGTAAGGAGCTCCCTGTACGCGTCGAGGGGGTTGTGGGCCCTAGTGATGTATCTCCCCACTATGACTATGTCCAGCTCCGACAGCAACGATGCGGCCTTGGCGTCCACGCCCCCAGCAACGGCTATCCTGGGGCCCAAACTCGCCGCCTTCTTGGCCTCCTCAACCAGCGCCTCTAGATTGGCGCCCCTACGGGTCTGAACGTCTATGCCAAGGTGGAACACTACTATGTCCGGCACCACGTGGTCCACTATCAGCCTGACCCTCTCAAGAGGCTTGTCGACGCCTATGGTATCGACAGCGCTCATCATGCCTCTGCGCCGCGCCTCCTCGACGAACTCCACTATGGTTGCCATATCCGCTGCTGCCAGCACAGTGGCCATGTCGGCCCCGGCCTCCGCGGCCAACATGGCCTCCAAGGCGCCCGTATCCATCGTCTTGGTATCAGCAGAAATGGGGGACCGCCCGCACACGCTCTTGACTATCCTAACGCTCCTCATGCCCTCGGCCTTTATGAGGGGGGTCCCAACTTCAAGTATGGGCGGCTTAGAAGCCGAACAAAGCGCGGAAACTACTGGAAGTGCGTCCTCTATTCTCGTGAAATCCAGCGCTACCTGTACATCTACCATGACTTTATGACGACCTTTACGGGTACGCCGTTCCTGAACTCGACGCTTATAGGCACTTCCTCCAGGTTCGCCTCCCTTAGTATTGACGTTATGAGTTCCCTGGACTTCCTCAGCACGGCAAGCCTATCGCTCATGATGGGAAGCGTTTCCGACACCAACCTGTACTCGTCTATGGGTCTGGGATCTATATAGAGCTTCAGCCCAGTTATCTCTATCTCGCTTTCCGCAGCCTGCTGCTCTGACCCGCCTGTCAGCTTCCTGATGACCTCGCTTATCCTCTTAAACCTCTCTATACGCATCTCCAGCTCCGACTTGCGCCTCTCCAATTCTTTTATGTATGTTTCGAGCCTCTGTATCTGCGAATCCACATCTGTTAGGAAATCCCCCACGTTTCTGTAGGTTCTCAGCTCCACGCTTAGGTCCATGGGTGTGTCCCGGCCCAAATTTATAAATGTAATACTCACTTAGTCCAGGTCCGGCGCCTTGAGAAGGGTCCCCAGCCGGGCCTCTTCCAGAAGAACCATCCGATTTCTCTGATGGGGCTCCTCGTTACGTATATGTCCTTCACAAGTTTGACTAGGAAGGGCTGCACGGCGTTCACAGCGACGTGACGGGCACAGTCCACGGCGTGTCTGTGCCTCCTCCTCCTAATCACATACCACCTTCCCATGTGGATATAGGGCCCAACGACATCTGCTAGGGCTAGATACTTCTCAACGAACCTATCGGAGGCCTCCGAGTACACGGGGGGACCCTCGTGCAGCTGGTACTCGGGCATGACGTCGTTCTCCAGCGTAAAGGCGAGGTATATCATAGTGGCCTCGTCGGTCCAGGCAGTGTAGTGGTAGACCTTGAACTCGCATTCCTCGAGCTTCTTTGCAATTATGTTCGCAGCCCTTTTTATGGCGCCCCACACCACGTCCGGCGGCTCGCCCTGGGGATACCGCATTTCCACCACCAGCGTGGGCACCTCGAAGTACGGCGTGCCCACCTCGTCATCCGGCTTGAAGTATTCGATGGTGGGGTCACGCAGGAAGTTCCTGGCCGCGAACACGAATATTCCTAGCGCTTGTTCCGATACGGCTGACGCGACGTTCCTGCCGGGATCCACGGGGTCGACCACCACCATGGGGGCCCTAAAGCGCCTCCTCAGCTCCTCCGGGGAGTGGGCCCCCTCCACGTCTATGTATATGTCGTAGGGTTTCCACTCCCGCGAGGCCCGGCCCAGCAGATCGATGAACGTGCCGTAACGTATAATGAGTAGTTCCGCCAAGTAGCCCGAGAACCCCTCCACCTTTATTTCGGCCCCATAGACCCCTATGCCCCTTAGGAACGCCTTGAGCACCCTGACGTCGGCCCTCTGGTCGTTGCTGAGCCGCGACGCCACGTATCTGGTGTGTAGGGGGGACCTATCCGCAGCGGTTATCGGCCTCTCCCCCCGCTCCACCTTGTAGCATGGGACAACGTCGACCTCGAAGTTCCCGTGGAGCAACGTCACATAGGGATGGTCCGCGTACCTGAGGGTCCACTCAATCCCGTTTTCTGCGGCTATATCGATCACCATGTCCACTACGTCGCGTTCGACAAAGCGACGTGGGTACCCCTTGGGCACGACCACGAAGAGGTCTATGTCCCTTTGGCCGGGCAGCCACGTGCCTTTAGCTACGCTTCCCCCCACCTCCACTGCTATGCCGTGGGCCCCCCTTGCCTCCAGTCCCCTCTGCACGAGCCCCCTCATGTACGTGGCCTCGCCGTGGACCAACCTCTCCTCTTCCTCGCTTGGCGTAAAGAGCCTGCGAAGCTCCCCTATCATTCAAGTCTCACGACTAGGATGTCCTCGTATATTGGGCCTCTGGGGGTCAACGTACTCCTCTTCAGCTTAACCGAATCAATGGGCTGGACGCCGAACTCGGCTCCGGCCAACTGTCGCAGTACGTCGACCAACCTGTTCCTGTTCCCGGGCCCCCTTACCCTTCCAATTGTGAGGTGGGGCGAGAACTCCCTCTCCTCCCTATGGGCCGCGTATCTGCCCACAGCGCCCTCCACAAGGCCTCTCAGTTCCCTTAGCTGTTCGACGCCCTCGCTTATCCCGATCCACAGAACGCGGGGGGAGGACACGCTGGGAAATGCGCCTAGCCCGGTCAACCTAACCCTGAACCTTTGGTACCTGAGCCCGGAAAGGGCCTTCTTGGCGAGGTCCAGGTTCCTAGGGGAAATCTCGCCCATGAACCGCAGGGTAATGTGCAGGTTGTTCGGCTCCACGAACTTCACGTCGGCGCCAACCTTCGCGATAGTCCTCTGCACGTCCACAACTCTCTCCACTACATCCCCCTCGTCTATATCCACGGCGACGAACGCCCTTATGCTACTCATTGTACGTATAGAGCCACTTGGAGAACATTACGCAGCGGGCGGGGTCAATCTTGGCGTAACCGCACTCAGATATGTGCATGCAGTATGTGCACGGTATGGATAAGAGGAGTTTGAGTAGGGGCGACTTAACAGAGGGCAGAGCGATAGTCCTATCGCTCTCCTCTCGTTCCCGCATCTTCTGCAGGAGTTCGTAGGCCTTGTTCGTGAGTTTGATCACGTAGACGCCCCTCTTCTCGCCCCCCTGCTTCTCCCTGACGATGAGTCCTCTCCTTTCCAGTTTAGAGAGCACGGGGAGACCGGACTTGCTGTCCATACCTATGAACTTCCACAGGTTGCGTTGCTGGTACGAGCCTCCAAGCCTCTCCAGGCCCAGAAGTATTTGGAGCTCCAGCTCCGTCAAGGGCTCTTCCTCGGACACTTGTAAAGACCCACAAAGAGTTATAATGCTTTTCGTTACTGGTAGTGGTTCAAGGCGTATGGTCGCAAGAGCCCAAATATGTGCGTCCCGAGTACTGCGGGCTACCTGTTTCGAGGCGCCCCACGTAGCTCTACGCACGTGAAGTCGCCGCGCCCTTCGAAAGGCCCCGAAAGGCCACCAACTATGTTCACCGCAACGGTTCTGAGGGGCGAAAGGCCCAATGAACGGCCTATGGCCACCACCTCGTCCACTGTGAGGAACCTCGCCCTGGAATAGAATGGGTGTCCCATGCGTCCCAGTTCAGCGTATTTGGCCCCCAGTGTGCTATCCCTCGGGACAATACACGCCACTACCCTTTCCCCGACGCGACTTGCCTCGGCTATGAGGGCCCTCGCATCGTCGACAAAACATATGGTGACAACTATCAGGGAGCAGTCCAACGAACTGTCCCTGACAGGCATGGCCTCGCCTATCCCCACAACCACGTCCAGGTTCCTCTCCTTGGCCAGGGACGCCATGCCGGCGGCCGGCTCAAGGGCGAAAAGTATGCCGAGGTCCCTGGTGAAACGTCCAGTGCCAGCTCCCACGTCTATGCTCCTACTGCTGCATCCAATGGACCTCAAAAGCTCCAATTCGAGGATATACAGGTCCCTATGCTTCTCATACCACGCATCGTATGTCTTGGCCTTTTCACTGAAAAAGCCGATAGTGGATTCCATACATTATTTTGCGATCTGGATTATATGCGTCCCGTGAAAACCGGGTCGGCGCCTGCCATTAGTAGTCGACTATAGGCGTACCGCAAAGCATATATTGGCCCCACAAACTTGTTGATGGGCCCCGGTAGTATAGCCCGGACCAGTATGCGGGCCTGTCGGCATCGCCCCGCCGTCCCACGCCTTTTATGTGACCAAGAGAAAACCTTAAAAGATGCCCAGGGCGTTGTTATTGGCGGGGCGATGGCGGAAAGCCCGTGACCCGGGTTCAAATCCCGGCCGGGGCGCCAAGCCTGTTCTCTTGTCATTCTTATCCGTTTTGTCCGGGCTATGTCCAATATGCTTCCCGCACCTCGTATGCCCGAACTTGGGCCTTCGGCTGTGTCGGGTAACGTAGTATATTGGCGGCATCAAACGTTGAACCCGGCGGGACACCGCTGTTTGCAAGGCGGCGGCCGCGTTGGACCCGTTTGTGCCCCGTCCCAACACTTAAATTACGTGTGGTGGGCATATCCATGATTAGGGTTGCTGGGTTGACTGCGCGTTTAGACGGAAAGCCGGTGCTGCGGGGCATTGACATGGAGGTGGAGCGGAACACGGTGCTGCTGGGCCCCAACGGTTCTGGCAAGTCCACCCTTCTCAGGGCTCTGCTGGGCCTCGTCCCCTATGAGGGCAAGGTGGAGGTGGACGGGCTGGAGGTGAGGCGGATCAGGGCGAGGCCCCGTCTACTGGCAGCCAACCTGGCCGAGATCTACTACCTAGTGGACCTCCCGGTGAGAAAGCTAATAGACCTATATATGTGGCTTGCCGAGGGCGACCTGGGCAGGGCCGTGGAGATGGCCGAGGCGCTTGGCCTCAGGGGGGTGCTGGGCAAGAAGCTGTGGTCGCTCTCCTCGGGCGAGGCCAAGCTGGTGTGCAATGTGATGGCCCTGGCCGTTGGGGCAAGGCATGTGCTGTTGGACGAGCCCTTCGAGAACGTGGATCCGGCCCGGCGCAGGGCCCTCCTGGGACTCATCGGGGAATCTGGGCGTACAGTCCTCCTCGTCACACATGAGCTGTCCGTCCTCAGGCACCTCGCCGACTGGGACCTGTACTTCATGGCCGAGGGCAAGGTCTATGGGAAGGCCCGCGTGGGGGACCTGCTGGACGCCTACATTACGCCGGGACACGTGGATGGGGCCCTCCTCGAGGTAGAGGTGGGCGGGGCCCGTATGTCCATCGTGAAGGGCGGCGGTGGCCATCGGATAGGCGATTTCGAAAGTCTAGACAGGCTTTACGAGTTGGCATGATCAGGTACGTGGCGTACAGGCTCTACGCTGATTTGACCAGGGGAGTCACCCTCTTCTGGTCCCTATTCTTTGTCATGTTCTGGCTGGCCATGGGAGCATACGTGTTTCCCGGAGACCAGCTTGTCTGGGCCCCCTACGTGGTCAAGCTGGGATATACAGCCTCGTGGATGGCCCTCTCATCGCTCATCTCCTTTTCGGCCGCGGCCATAAGCCTAGCCTATAGGAAGCTCTACGCGTCTGCCGCGGTACCCTACGTGGTCAGGTACACGAGGCTCAGCGAGGGGAAACTTGTGGTAGGAGACATCGTGGCTGCGTCCGCATTCATGGCGATACTTGCCATAGTGCTGGCCATATTCACCTATGCCGCCTTCTCGAATTCCCTCAGAGAGGACCTCCCACCGCGAAGCCCCGTCCTCGTGGTGGGAATAGCCCTGTGGGCTGGGGTATTCTTCCACCTGTTCACAGCGTTCCTCGCAAACCTGGCGCTGTCGGCGAGGAGCTCCATAACTCGGAGTGTGACATTCATAAGCTTTGCCCCCTTCATACTGGCGTACGCGTTCGGTTTCGGCCAAACCTTCACGGATGTGGGCTGGGCCGTGGTCCACCTCTCTCCATATAATAACATTATGAATTTAGTATACCACGCATATGTGGGCGGGGCAGTCCCCACTACCTACGCCATGCCGGGCAGGGAAACCGTGGACCTTGCCCTCTCCGCCGTATCCCTAGCGGCGTGGACCTTGGCCATGGCGGCTCTGACTGCATATACGTCGAGGAAGGTGAGGTACGTCAGGATAGAGGAGCTGGTCAGGTAGGGCCTCAAATTAGCGGGCCGGTTAAGCGTGCATGTAAGCGTTTACGCCTTAGGCGCTCCGCACTTTTACGGCTCTGTGTGGCATGTGCCTGACGTGTCCCCATTGCGCTACTTAATGAGCGGCGCTCCGATCAGCAATCGAACCCCCTTTTCAGGTAGACGAGCGCCTTAGCGGCGACTTAGGCCAGTGTGGTGTACCTAAACGAGGATGTAGTGGTGGCTTGGCCAGAAATGTGCGGCTATACGTGCCGCCTCGCCGACATCCCGCTACACCGCCGCGCAGTCGGCCTACTCGTATAAGCAGTAATACTCGACGGCCCTCAGGTCCATCATGGCATTGGCCATGTCGTGGGCTCCTACGGCGGCCATTCCCCCAACTAGAGGCTTGGCCAGCTTTTCGCTCAGCTTCTTAGACAGTTGCCGCGCAGTCTCCGAGACGGGGAAACCGTGCGACTGCGTGACCGGTGGGGCACGTCAGCACTATTCCCCGCCAGGAAGCGCCAGAGCGGTGCGCCGGACCACCTAGTCACAATGGGCGCCCCAAAGGCAATAGGAAGGGAAGGACGCCGCGCTCCACGCCGTGTTCGAGGAGCAGTCGCCCACCTCTATGGAGGTCGCAAGTCCCCTTTCTACCAGTCTACCAGTATCCCGTTCACCGCCGCAATGCTCTTCAGGGCACTGGCCTTGGACGTCGGGCGCTCGGTCGCAGCGTCCACGCCGAATGTGAAACGTGGGGGTTCCCTCTTCCCGCTAGGGCCAGGAAGTTTATGACGTAGCCGCCCAACACGGGCCCTCCCTTCCCAAGGGCCCTAGCATAGCGGTCCATGTACGCGACCCTTTCCAGGTCTGCGCGGACCTGATGGGCCTCCGCCGGGGACAGGCCAGAAGGCGCCCATGACACCAGCACCATTCCTATTTCTTCGATGGGGGCACAAGGCCCAGGAGACGCCTATATTGCGAAGTACGTTGTTTCCCCACCGTCAAGGGCCGCCCACGTGGCCCACCTGGCCACGCAGTCGAGCCATTCCTCGAAGTCCCCAGCATATGGGTCGAACCGGCCCCAGGATGCGGAGTTGCCGGTCAAGAGCGATTCCCATACCACGAGGCCGCCAAAACGCGGGCCCCCTCGCCCGGAGAGGGCATATATCTCATCGACGTAGTGTAGGCCCTTGGACCACAGCAGGTCCACCAGGTAGGGCCCCGGCTCGCCGAAGGTCAGGACATCCGCATAGCACTGCTCCACCGTGCACGTGGAATAGCCCATGGAAACAGCATAGGAGAACTCGCGCCTACCCAGGTCCGAGACGTACACTGCGTTTTAGCGGTTGAGGCGTCTCCTGAGCCTCTCATCGGCCGCCACAAGAGGGGGGCCCAAATGCCTTTTTGAGCCACGGCACCACCACGTAGCCCAAAGGCGCCGGAGGAAAGGCCGAGCCGCCCGCCTCCCTACAGGCCAACGGCGACGCGAAGCCGCCATCAACGGCCACTAGGCCCGCCCCCACAAGTCTCTCCGCCTCTCCCTCGGACCCCGGAAACGCCTTGTAGGCCAGCTCCACCGGAAACCCCACCTTGCACAGCTCAACGTGAAGCTCCACACATAGCGCTGCACCACGCTAATAAAAACTTGCCGTAGCGATGTGTACACCCAACACCCTGTGCCCGCCCCACACAGCGTCCGGCAGCTGCAGTGGCCCATCCCGCCTTCCCACGAGCCATATAACACGCTGAACTACTGACACGACAAACCTGTAACGCCCACCCACTGGAAAGAAGGACTCTGTGAGTCCCTACGCTCGAGGCGGGTCGGTGGGACAGCAGCGCGATAGCCGTACTTGTTCCCTACCGGGACGCCCGGGGGATCGCTTGAGGGGCATGGAAAGAACGACTTGTGGGCGTGGATTTGGGGCCGGCGACACGACGCTAGACGACTCTCTTCCAGTACTTCTTGGCGTCGCGTAAGACGGCGGACTTGACCTCCTCCACCTCCTCGGGCGTGTAGGGTAGGACGTCCAACGAAACCGGCAGGTCCAGCCTGGCCTCCACCCTAGCCACGAGTTCCAGCCTCCTCAGCCACGGCACCCCGCGGAAGCTGGGCGAGACCACGACCACGTCCACATCGCTGTCCACGAGCCAGTCGTCCCGGGCCCAGGACCCGAAGAGGTAGGCCGCCTCGACCGTTATCCCCATCCGCTCCAGCTCCTCCACCAGCCGCCTCACCGCCCTAACAGCCCTCTCCTCCGCCATAGGCGAGAGAGGCAAGCCTGGCGATCTCCGATGCCACCTCCACCGCGTAGGAGGCCTCCCGCCGCGTGAACAGTTCTGAGGGGGGACCGCCGGCGGCGTCGGGGTACCTCGACGTGGCGTAGTACTTGGTCAGGACTGCGAGCCCCTCGACGAGGTCCGGGGAAAACTCGACGCCGGCGGCCCGCAATTCCCTGTAAAGTTCCAACAGGTTGTGACGCTTGGGCGGCTCCCTCCTCAGAACTAAATAGAAAAGGGACTTCAACGCCTTTTCCACGGCCTGGTGCGAGTGGAACGCGGCAAAATTGTAGAGTCCCCCCTCGAGGAGCATCTTGGCAACTTTACATTCATGTAGAGCCTCCCTAAGCCAGACCATACCCTCCTCCCTCACGACATTGCCCACACCCCACTTTATAACGGCTCTCTGCCCCTCTGTGGGTATCCGTAATAGATTCCAGACCCCTGGACACCCTATATTCAGATCTGTGAATCAGGGGCCCCACGCTGTGGGCTAGTCGGCCGCGTCTTATGTAGGTTCAACGGACGTTTCCCATATGCACGTGTAGGTGGGCCCCTCCATAGGCGGGCTCAGGGCGCCGTGTATAGTTCCACGCCAAGCTGGGAGGCGGTTTCCCTGGCCCTCTCGTCGGCGTACGGCGATATTATGGCCAGCCTGGGCCTTACGCCGGTCGCCTTCTCGTACAGTTGGCCTATCCTGTGGAGCTCGAGCACGTCGCCCCTCGACACGCTGGCCTTGACCTCAACGAGGACGTGCTCGCCGTCCCTGACCACCAGGTCAATGTCCACCATGCTTGGATGGCCGTAGACAAAGCCGTCCCCATCGAAAAACCTCCACTTCCCGACCCTGGAAACGCCCAACAACTCCTCCACCACCCCCCTCATCCCCTCCCGAAAAGCTCCCTCGGCCAGGATGCCCCATCTAGCTCCCAGTGCATCTACCTTGATCTGCAGTCCCCCAATCGCCCTAGAGTGCTCCTCCAACACTCTTGAATGTCTGTCTAAGGCCTCCTGCAGTGATCTTATAGCGTTGGAATGTTCTTCCAGTACTTTGGAGTGTCTATCTACGGCTTCCTGCAGGCTCTTAATGGCCTTGGAATGACTTGCCACAGCCTCCTGGAGGCCCTTGATGGCCTCTGAGTGCCTATCAACCGTTTCCTGCAATGCCCTTATGGCCTTTGAGTGTTCTTCCAGCACCTTGGAATGCCTGTCCACGGCCTCCTGCAGCGACTTTATGGCCTTTGAGTGCTCTTCAAGGACCCTCGAGTGTCTGTCCACAGCGTCTTGCAGCGATCCTATGGCCTTTGAGTGTTCTTCCAGCACCTTGGAATGCCTGTCCACGGCCTCCTGCAATGATCTAATCGCCTCAGAATGCCTTCCAACTACCTCATGAAGAGACCCAATCGCCCTGGAATGCTCCTCGAGTACCCTTGAATGTTTATCAATTGTCTCCTGTAGCCCCCTAATCGCCTCTGAGTGTCTATTCACGGTCTCCTGTAGCGACCTAATGGCTGCAGTATGCTGCACAACAGCCCCCTGCAAGCTCCTAACCGCATTGGAATGTTCCTCGAGTACCCTTGTATGTCTGTCCACAGCCCCCTGAAGCAACCCTATGGTTCTGGTATGCTCCGCGATGACTTCCTGTAAACCTCTAATCGCCCTCGAGTGTTCCTCCAACGCCTCCGAGTGCCTCTTCAGCTCTCTGTTGCCCTCCTCAACGGCTGTCCACAGCCTCTGCGCCTCCTCCTTCATCCCGCGCATCTCTACCCATATCCTGTGGATCTCCTCCCACAGCCTGTTCTGCCCCTCCTCGAGCCCCGCCAGCCTCTCCTCGTGCCGGCTGGCCAGCTCCCTCAGCCCAGCCACCGCCTTGGCCAGCTCCGCCGCCGACCTCGCCAAGGCCTCCACGGACGACCTCAACTCAGCGAGGCCGAGCAGCCCCAGTACCGCGTAACGGAACTCCTCGTCCTCCCTGAGCAGCCGCAGCACCTCCTCCTTAATCCCCACACCAACCCCGCTACACACGGATAAAAACCTTCTGAACCGTGCCACGCGGCCCGCAGCAATTCTACGTTGCTGGTGGATGTGGACCAGCGCGGGGGAGCATGTGGCGCTAACGTTAATATTGTTTTCCTAAGCGTTGTTCCGGTGGCTGAGTTGCTCGAGGCCCTGATGGAGCGAGGGATACGCATGCTGTGGGCGGACAGTCTTGGCGCGAAAACCATGTGCCTAGTTGTTGAGACGTCTGTGGGGCGGGCAGTCGTAGATCCCGGCGTGGCCGAGATGCAGCCGGGTTACCCTCTTCCTTTGGAAGAGAAGTACAGGATTAGGGACCACGTGATGGGGCTCATCCTGAGGGAGCTGCGTGGGGCAAGGGCCGTTTTCATCACGCATTACCACTACGATCATTTCCTGGCCATGCACAGCCACGGCATTGACCCGGCGGCGTATGCCGGCACAAGCATTATTGCGAAGAACCCCAATCAGTACATCAACGAGAGCCAGTGGGAAAGGGCGAGGCTGTTCGTGGAGGAGCTGGCGCGGCGTCTAGGCGTGGAAGAAGAGCTGTATGGGGAGCCAGAGGCGGCGGACTTCGAGGACCCCGCGGAGAAGCTCGCTACGGCGCTTTCCAGGGACTTCGGCGACTACAATAATAGGAGGGCGGAGCTCCTGAGGCGGGGCAGGGAATGGTTCAGGAAACTGGCGGGGCTCTGGTCCAGGGATCGATGGGTGAGGGAGGTGAGGCTAGGAGGTGGGACTAGGCTGACCTTCGGCGATGGTAGGACCTTCGAGTTCGGCGACGCCACTATCCGCGTCTTTGAGCCGTATTTCCATGGCGCAGAATATGAGAGGACGGGCTGGGTGGTGCCCCTCCTCATAGAGCGGGGCGGCTTCCGGGTGTACTACACGAGCGACCTCATGGGTCCCATAGTGGAGGACTACGCCGAGGAAATAGCGCGGCTTCGCCCAGACGTGGCCATAGTGGACGGCCCTCCCACGTACCTCTACCCATACATGCTTAACAGGATCAACTTGTCCCGGGCCGTTACGAACCTCGCTACGATAATCGCCGCACGGCCCAAACTGATCATCTACGACCATCACATCCTACGCGAAAAGAGATGGAGGAGGCACGTGGAACCCGCGTTGCAGGAGGCGCGCAGAAGCGACGTGGCCGTGCTAACAGTGGCCGAGCTACACGGCAGGAAGCCCCTCATCGACAGTCTAGGCCACTGAACGCCGGGCCTAACGCGGAAAGGCGCGTACGGCAAGCGTAACGGGAGACGCCCCTCAGCAGCTTTGGCCCAACGTGCCGTTTACCGGTAACCATGGGGGACAGGGCATGCATCGCGAGGCCTATTATAAAGGGAACCCATGTACATTTGAGCCGGCGCTATCCCGTGGCGTAACGTTGCCGCTTCTGTGCGTACACCTTCCTTGGGTCCACCCTGTGGAAGACCCTGCCCGCCCCATGTAGCGGTATGTTTGCCTTGGACAGGTCGATGCCCCACTCATCGGCCAGGCCGTTCCTGGCCAGCGTCCTTAGCACCTCGAAGACGTAGAGGGTGACCTCGCCTACGTCCACCTTGCTGTGCACCCTGACCTCGTAGACCGCTATGGCCCTCGCCATGTGGGGCACAGACACCCTTTCGCTGGGCGCCAGCTCAACGCCGAGCTCGGTTGTCTTGTCCACGTCCCTCCCAGACATAGATCCAAGCCTGTAGATCAGGTCCACGTCGTCTATGGAGGGGACGTTTATGGTGGCCTCTGGGAGGTGTTCCAGGCAGGTCCACGTGTACGTGGACTTGTCGACGGCGACGGCTATGGTTGGGGGCTCCTCCGACACAGGCGTGTTCCAGCTGGCGGGCATCATGTTGGTCTTGCCGCCCGGGCACTTGGACACGACTATAACCGTGGGCCTGGGGTGTAGGAGCCTGTAGAAGGTCCCCCTATACTCGACCAGCATGCCCCCCATGACGCAGAGAAATATAACTGATGCGGAAGCGTTAAATTGCGCCTCGGGCCCTGTGACATGCGCGGCGACGTGGTGGTCGCTGTTGGGCTGAAGAAGGCGTTTAGGACCGTCGAGCGTAGGGGGCTCCTACGCAGGGAGCCGCGCCTAGTGAGGGCCCTCGACGGCGTCTCATTCAACGTGGGGAGAGGCGAACTTATCTCGATAATCGGTCCGAATGGGGCTGGCAAGACGACCACGGTGCGCATATTGGCCACGCTCCTCCTACCGGACGAGGGGGACGCATGGGTGGTGGGGCACCACGTGGTGGGAGAGGCCAACAAGGTGAGGAGGTCCGTAGGCCTTATGTTATATCCTGATAAAGGGTTCTTCGGCAGGCTCACGGGCCTCGAGAACCTCATTTACTACGGCATGATGTACGGCCTGTCCCGGAGGGACGCGCGTAGGAGGGCGCGCGAGCTTCTCGAGGTGGTGGGCCTGTCCGACGCGGCCCACAGGCCCTACGAGGAGTACAGCACTGGGATGAAGGCGAGGCTCGGCATAGCCAAGGCCCTCATCCACGATCCCCCGGTACTCATATTGGACGAGCCCACGGCCGGGATAGACCCCCTGGGGGCCAGGAAGGTCCGGGGACTCATCAGGGACCTCAAGGGGGAGGGACGCACAATAGTGTTCACTAGTCACAACCTCTGGGAGGTCGAGGAGTTGTCCGACAAGGTGGCCGTTCTGTCGGGCGGCCGCATGGCAGCCATAGGGACCCCACAATCGGTCAAGGAGAGGTTCGGGCTCAGGCCAAGGGTAAGAGGCGTACTGCGCTGCCCCGGCGAATTTCCCTTTGGGGAGAGGAACGGTGACGAGGTGTTGGTGGACGTGGAGGCAGCCAGGCCCCTCCACGCCCTGGCCGAGATAGCCCAGAGGGCCGCCGAGCACGGCTGCGCCCTCATCGAGCTGTCCGTGTACGAGCCCGGCCTCGAAGAGGCGCTCAGCAGGGCGGTATGGGCATCGTCATAGGGTTTAACATCGCTCTGGCCAACATGAGGAGGAGCGTGCTGCTCCTCGTCTTCCTCTCGGCTACCCCCCTCTTCTTCTCGGCCGTGCTCTACACTGCCGGCTGGGCCGCGTCGGGGGGACGCGCAGACGCGGAGAAGTGGGCTTACCAACTCGTGGGGCTGGCACTAGTCGCGCTTTCCCAGACGGCTCTCGGCTCCACCGTGTGGAACCTCCGGGAGCTGATGGCCAGAGGCATATACGAGTACATAGCCGCGTCCCCCATGAGCGTGCCGCGGTTCATGGCGGGCTACTGGCTGGGCGTGGCCACGCCAATCATGGCGGGCATCTCGGCCTCGACCTCACTGGCGCTGTTCGCGACCATGGGGCCCACGTACGGCCTGGCAATGCTGGCGGCACTGGCCATATCGGTGGTCGGCCTGGCCCCACTCTTCGGGATAGGGCTCGTGGCGGCCTCACTGGTGCCGTATGTCAGGGACGCGCAGTCGGTGGCCAACCCCATAAACGCCCTAGTGGCCCTCATAGGGGGGCTGATCTACCCCATATATCTCCTCCCCCGCTACTTGCAGTACGTCGCCGCGGCCTTCCCGGCCTGGCCCTGGGGCGAGGTTGTTAGGGGGCTTGCCCTATCGCTTGAGGTCCGTATAGGCGGCCTTGCGCTCCTCGGCGCACACTGGGCGTACCTGGCCGTCGGGACGCTCGCCTTCACCGCCATGTCACTTAACCTAAGGCGGAGCGGCCGCTACAGCGTATGGTGATGGGCGACTTGGCGAGGGAGGCGTGGCGCGTCGCGGCCTTCTACGGCAGGTCCTGGCAGAGGATCGTCGCGGGCTCGGCCTCCACCGCCATGTGGCTCCTCGCCACGGTGCTGGCCATCTCATGGTACGGGGCAGCGGAGAGGTACGCAGTGTACATTTTCTGGGGATTCGTCTCCTTCACGGTGTTCTCGGACTTCGCGTGGGCCGCCTCGGAGGTCAGGGCCATGGCGGCTGCCGGCGTACTAGAATACGTGAGGGCAGCCAAGGGAAACCCCTTCTGGGCCATATGCGGCCACGTGTTAGCGACTGGCCTCCTTTGGTCCGTAATAGATGTGTCGTTGTTATACGCTGTGTACACGGCCCTGTTCGGGGCGCCTCCGCCGCCCGCGGAGCCTCTGCTCTTCGTGGGGTCCCTAGCGACGCTAACACTCTTCTCTCTTGGGGTGTCCGTCGCCGCATCGTACACGTTTGTGGGGAGCAGGACGCCTTGGCTCGGCGCCAACATAATCATGTGGGTCGTGCCGCTGGCAGGAGGGATGATCCCGCCGACCCTCATGCCCCGGGACATTGCAATGGCCTTCGCCTACTCCCCGCCCCACTACGCAATAGCGCCCCCCATATATGCAGCCACGGGAAGGTGGCTGGTGGAGCCGGGACTCGCCATGCCTATCGGCATCGCCGTGTCCCTCGTTGCCATAGTAGCGGCCATGTACACGTGGAGACGTGCCGATGCGGCGGCCGCCAGAGGCGCTGGACCCCTCGCCGCCTCGTCCTAGAGGAGCTTCAGGTGCCCCGTCACCCTGTCCACCAGGTCGTCCGGGGCCGGCCCAACGCCCACGGCGGTTGTGGTGCCCGGCTCAAGCTGCGTGAGGCCCGCATCGACTATAAGAGACGTGGGAAGGCCCAGTTGACGCGCCCTTGCCTCGACCTCCCTTAACTCGTCGAGGGACCTAACCCTAAGCACGACCTTCTTCTGGCCCTCGGCCAGCCACACGTCCAGCCACCCCCTCCAACGGGGATCCCTCAACGCCTCCATGACGCATGAGACGGCCGCATGGGCGGCCTGGGCGGCCAGCTTGCCCTTGGACATCTCCACGTCCGTCCTAACCACAATTGCCATCTTCATATCGCCCTACCCAACTCGCGTAAGTCCACCTCGAAGGCCACCATGACGCTCTCCATAAGCGCGTAAAACGTAGCGCTGTGCCGCTCCACGGCCACCACTATTAAGGTGATCTCCCTCTTACTGAGCTCCCTCAACGTATCGCCGAGCTCCTCGACCCTGCCCCTCAGCCTTATGGCTATGTACTGAGACTCGGCCACCGGCGCATAGATGGGATACTCGGCGTCACTAGACCTATGGACAATTACGGGAACCTTATCGCCTACATGCCTCTCCACGTAACTCCTAATCCTCTTCAAATCAGCACCCATATGCCCCAAATAGGCCCACTAATTAGCTCTTTTGGAACATTCGACAAACCCACTGTGGAAACCCTCGGAGTTGGATAAATGATGAGTATTGTAAAAAGATCAGAGAGGCCGCAGAGGTCTAGACGTCGATGTGGAATGCACATAGCGGAAATCGCCGAACATGCCCTGCTAAGGTCGGCCACGAGCCTCTGCTCAAAGCAATGCCTAGCCGCTTGGATCCGCTAAGCTTCTGAGGGACGGCATATGACAAAGGGCCGCATAACCCCCGTAGAAGCTGCTAGGCCGAGGCGATTGCGGCTGTGCGGGATGCCTACGGCGCGCCACGCCGGGAAGCCCGCGTGCATGGCCACGGCGCGGGGGCGGACGTTGCAATGGTACAGGGGAGCACGGGCGCTACTAAGGACATTTACGCATAGGGCATGGGCAGACGTGGGATGCCGCGGTCGCGTCCCCTTAAGTACGTGTAGTACGTGTGGGATTTGGCGTCGCTGAAAGCGCGTCGTTAGTATTCGAGTGTTGTGCCCCTATATGCGATGCCTAGCTCGTCGGCCAATTCCTTGGCCCTCTTCCTAATCGCCGATGCTACTAGTAGCAGTTTTGGCTTTACGCCGTTTATCTTCTCGTAGAGCTGGCCTATCCTGTAAAGCTCGCCTATGTCTGCCCTGTCGGCATAGGACTTGAACTCCACGACTATGTGCTCGCCGTTCCTGACCAGCACGTCCACGTCGACGACGCTTGGCCTTCCATAGACAAAGCCGTCGGAGTCGAAGTAGGTCCACTTACCAACCTTGTACTCCTTCAGCAGATCCTCGGCCAAGTACTTGATTGAAGATCTGAACGCCTCCTCGGTCACCACGCCCCACCTGGCGCCCAACGCGTCGATCCTGCTTGCCAACTCTCTAATAGCCCTGGCATGCTCAATGGCCTGTTCCTGCAAGACTTTTACCTGCTCTTGCAGTTCTTTAATGGCCTTTGTATGCTCGCTTACCTGTTGTTGCAACTCTTTAATGGCCCTGGTGTGCTCGTTCACTTGTTGCTGCAGTTCTTTAATGGCCTTTGTATGTTCGTTCACTTGCTGTTGCAGTTCTTTAATAGCCTTTGTATGCTCATTGACCTGTTGCTGAAGGGCAACCACCTGCTCCTGTAACGCTTTAATGGCTTTAGTGTGCTCGTTTACCTGTACCTGCAGTTCTCTAATGGCCCTGGTGTTCTCGTTGACTTGTTGCTGGAGGCCAGCCGTCTGTGCCTGTAGCGATACCACTTGTTCCTGTAATGTCTTCACCTGACCCTGTAGTTCTCTAATGGCCCTTGTGTTCTCCTCTATTGACTGTAGGACCTTCTCAATGCCCAGCAGCCCAAGTACCGCATATCTGAACTCCTCGTCTTCTCTCAACGCCCTGAGAAACTCCTCCTTCCTAAACTGCGCCACCACATATACTAATCCTGGAAATAAATATTGTACGATCACCGCTATAATAACGTCCTTAGCAGGCTCGTGGGAAAAACCGCGCATGAGTAAACATCACGGCGTCTACAGTCCTACCAACTCTGTGGATTACTGTGACGTCAGGCCCAAGTTCAGAGCACTTGACAACCACAACCTCCCAGCCGAAGACCTCGGCCAACGCCTTAACATAGCGAGAAGTCGTGCAACGCGTCCCTATTCGACGCCATGGGATCCTAGACATACCTAACTATAGCCTGCTTGGCCTAAGGGTTTTGACGTTGGCAGAGTTTATAAGGAAAATTGGGGTTGATGTTCGGTGCCGCTGGCGGTGCGGGTATATCCAAAAATGTTGGGGGTTTCTAGAGCCCTAGGGATATGACCGTCTTAAGGATAGCCTGGGGCTGAATGTGTTATAGTCGCATTCTCGTGAAGGTGGTGTGTTGCTCGTATCGGTCGTGAAGGGGATGCCAGACTACCCTGTAGGCCGAGAGAGACTTGGCAGGGTTGGTTGCCCGTGGCTGTGCTTGGCCGCCGTGTTGGATGCGGTTAGGCGCGTAGCGCCTTGTGGGCTATGTATGACGACATTAGCGCGGTAATGCCTATGGCGGCTATCCAAAAAATCGAGATGGGGGAGCTGACCGTGTATATGTGTGGTATCTTGTCTATGTAAAGTATTAGTCCGAGGATCGTAGCTGCGGCCGGCCAGAACTTGTGGCCCACGAACAGCGATATTCCCATGGACGCCGCCACTATTGATACGCAGGGAAACCACGGCGAGACCAACCACGAAAGGCCTATCAGGGCAAGACCCACGTATATGTGCGTCCTCATGTAGGACGAGTCCATCGCCATATATAAGCGATTCAACGCGGCCCCAAACAGCACTATGCGCTGGTTAATCACGCGAAACTGGCATATAGAAACGGTTCTATTAGGGCGTTGCACTTCGTACCCTGACCGCACGGCGCCTGCTAGGGCACCGCATGGAACCGTGAGATGCCTTTATTATCCCGGAACGGGGAGATGCTTCGTGTTCCGCTATCTGGTGTCCGTAAATGAGGCGTTGGACCAGGTGCTTCCCAAGGTGGGGGTTATAGACTGTGTGGAGGAGGTGGGCCTGCAGGACGCCGTGGGGCGTGTGTTGGCGAAGGATATAGTGGCGCCTTTCGACGTGCCTCCCTTCGACAGGGCTGCGGTGGACGGCTATGCTGTTAGGGCTGAGGACACGTTCGGCGCGTCTAGGACTAACCCCATAAGGCTACCTGTCAGGGGATTCTCGCGGCCTGGATCCCCATTTAACGGCGCTGTGGGCCCGGGCGAGGCCGTTGAGATAGCCACTGGCGCTCCGCTACCCCCAGGCACAGACGCCGTGGTCCCATATGAGGACACCAAGAGGGACGGAGACCATGTCGAGGTCTATAGGCCGGTCTCTGTGTATGGAAACGTGTCCAGGGCCGGGGAAGACCTCAGGAAGGGCGAGACCATATTGGCTGGGGGGACCAGGCTCAGGCCTTGGGATGTCGCGGTTTTCGCCAGCGTTGGCTACAGATCGCTGCCCGTTAGATGTATGCCGCGCGTGGGCCTGATCACCACGGGCAACGAGGTTGTGGAACCCGGAGAGCCCCTTGGGGAGGGACAGGTATACAATTCCACGAGGGTCATGGTGGAGGCGATGATAAGGGAGCTCGGAGGCCTGCCAAAATATTACGGCATATGGCCCGACGACGAGGGGAAGCTGGCCTACGCCATAGCTCGCGCGCTTGAGGAGAACGACATGGTGATAACCACGGGCGGGGTCTCGGTGGGCAAGGTGGACCACACGGTGAGGGCGGTCCAATCCCTCGGTTCCGACGTCCTTGTGCACGGCATTGCCGTAAGGCCTGGGAGACCGAACAGCGTCGCGCTTGTCAGAGGAAAGCCTGTTGTCATGCTTTCCGGGTTCCCTGTAGCGGCCCTCGTGGGATTCGAGGTTTTCGCAAGGCCCATCCTGCTGGCCATGTTGGGCACCGCGGATGACCCGCGCCCAACTATCAGGGGCAGGTTGACCAGGAGGATAGCCAAGCCCATTAACACAAGGGCCTTCGTAAGGGTGCGCGTCTATAGGCGCGGCAGCGAGGTCATCGTGGAGCCTCTGGCGCTTACCGGTAGCGGTATACTCTCGACGCTGAGCAGGGGAAACGGCCTCCTTGTAGTCCCAGAGGACCTCGAGGGCCATGACGAGGGCGACATAGTCGAGGTGCAGCTACTGAGGCCGCCCACTTAGGGACGGTCAACGCGCAGCAGCCTATCTGTGCCCAACACGACGTATAAAAGTCTCAGGACCGTATTGGCAAGGCTTCGCAGCGAGGTCACGTCGAGGGCGTAGCCGACCACCACGAGCTTTTCCCCATCCCTGTACACCTCTAGGCGGCCCCTCCTGAACCTGACCTCTTCGGCTAGCTTGGAGAAGAGCCTTTCCAGGCGCTCCTCGTAATGCACCTCCACGGCGATTCTATATGTGCCCACCCTATTGCGTCTCATCGCATGTGAGGCCTATTCCACGCGCATCGCGTGGGCTCCCCTACGCGTTTACCGGCGGGCAAATCTACGGCGCCTCCCAACGCAATAGCCGCCTCAGTCATGTCAACGTGAACATGGCTCCTTATATTTCTGTATCGCCTAGATGCAACCCTTAAAGGGGTCGGACCACTGTGCCGGGCTGCCCGTGTGCCTGCCCAGCCAAGAGACTGGGCGGCTCCGTGACGTGCCTGTCGTTTATTGGCGCCCGAAGTATATTTATATTGTCTTCATCCTTCTTCTAGTGCCCGTTACAGCGATGTTGCTTGTAGTCCTGGCAACGGGGGAACTTCGCAGCGCGGTGACTTGGGCTAAGCGTGTGGGCGCGTTACACGTCTCCGGTCCCTCCAGGCCTGCTGGGCCAGCCTACGCTCTGGGGACGTCCGGAGGGGGGGCAGTGAGGGACACGTTGATGGTGAGCTGCGGGGCCCACCTACAACTCGCCCACGCATCTCCAGGGGCCGAAACAGGCCGACAATGGTAATACCAATCCACGACGTCAACCCCACCCGCCGCTTTCCCATAGTCACCAAGACCCTCATAGCCGTGAACGTGGTGGTGTACATAGCGGAGCTGTTGAACCCGAGGATAGTTGAGCTGTACTCATTCGTGCCTGCCCTGGCAGTGGGAGGCGAAGTATATAGGTGGATCACCCACATGTTCCTCCACGGGAGCCTGATGCATATACTGGGCAACATGCTCTACCTATGGATATTCGGGGACAACGTGGAGGACTACTTCGGTAGGGGCACGTTCCTTGCCCTGTACATTTTCTGGGGCGTCGTTGCTGCGGCGGTGCATATGGCCGCCACCTACGTCCAGTACGGCGTCACTGGGCTGGAGGAACTCCTGTACGTCCCCGCCGTAGGTGCGTCGGGAGCGATAAGCGGCGTGTTGGGGGCATACGCGGTGCTGTATCCGCATGCCAGGATTGTGGCCGTATCCTTCATATTCATCATCGGGATAATCACGATACCGGCTTGGGCCTTTATAGGGTTCTGGTTCATATACCAGCTCATATACGGCACAATAGACATACTTGTAGCGGCAGCCCTACAGGTGCCTGGGGTCAGCGGGGTGGCCTACTGGGCCCACATAGGCGGATTCGTCGCTGGGGCCCTCACAGCGTACTTCGCGAGGCCCAGGCGCAGAAGGGGGACGTACATGTATCAGTGGTCTGACTACACGTAGTCCTCCCTCGGAACCACGTTGCGGGGCTGTTCTCCCCTGAGGTAACGGGCCAGGTTCTCGACGGCGCTCCTCAGCATGGACATGTACACCCCGCGGTTGCCGTAGCCGCCCGCCACCCAGGGCGTCGCTATTACGTTGGGTAGCCCGATGACGTCGCCGTCCCTGGAATAGTCGTCCCTGCTCCACCACACGTCGGTGGCGTACACGAAGCGGGGCCTCTCCAGGAGGAGCCGCCTGATCCCCTCCCTGTCCACTATCTCGGCCCGGGCAACGTTGACCAGCACCCCCTCCTCGGCCATGGAACTGAGCACGTCGTATGTGAGCAGCCCCCTAGTGTACTTGTTCAGTGAGAGCGCGACCACGGCGTACCGCTGGCCGCTGAGCGCGTCCCCGAGGTCCGTAGTGAACCTGTGCAGGGGGACCCCCTCCCTCGGCCTGCGGCTGAACCCCACGACCCGCATCCCCATGGCGCTCAGCGTGGACGCGACCCGCATCCCAATCTCGCCCAGCCCCAGCACGGCAACCTCGTTGCCTGAGAGCACGGGGACCTCTACGTCAGGCCTAACGACGCCGCCCTTCATGTTCCTATCGAAGTGAACTATTTTCTTAGCCGCAGCCAATAGGAGCGCCACCGCGAACTCCGCCACTGGGGCCGCGTTGGACCCCGCGTTGCTTGCCACGACCACTTCTGGCGGTATGTGGTGCCAGGGGAGGTGGTCCACCCCAGCCGTGACGACCTGTATGAACCTTAGGCCCCGCGCCCTGCGGAGCAGCTCTGGGTCCACGTTGAGGCAGAGCAACGCCTCGGCGTCCTCCACGTCGTCCTCGGGGCCCACTATGCGGGCCATCGTACCCAGCTCCTCGTGGAGGTCCCGGGGGAGCCTCACGGAGACGATGACCTTCCTCATGATTGCTGTGGCGGGAACGTTAAAAAGCATTCGCCGCGCGCATGGCCGCACGGCCGGAGCGGCTAGCCCTTCGGCGGTTCTAGCGGCGATGTCCAGTCCCGCCGTAAATTAGCCCCGCGTCCAGCATCCCCACCCTTTTTATTTCCGCAGGAGCTCCTCTCCATGCCGGTCAAAGTTCTTCTACTTGGGTACGGCCTTGTGGCTGCCCATTTCCATGTGGGCGTGGAAAGGATCAAGTTGGGCGAGGTGGAGCCATATGGGGTGCCCCTGGCACGGTACAAGATGTCCCACAGGGTGGAGGACATAGAGGTGGTCGGCGCTGTGGATGTGGATGTCGGTAAGGTTGGCAGGACCGCATACGAGGTGGCCAGGGAAAGCATAGGCGACTCGGTGCCCGTGCCCCGAAGCCTCAGGGACGTCGAGATATCGATGGGGCTCCATATGGGATCGCTCAGGGGGCTCCCCATGAGGGCAGAGGGGCTAGAGGAGAGGCTCGGGCTTGGGGGTGGACTTGCAAGGTTCGCCGAGTACCTGGACTCCGTGAAGCCTGACGTGGTCATGAACGTAATAACCACAGAGAATGCGAGTCCCTTCAACAACGTCGCCGCCCTTCGGGACTCGGTCGGGAGGGGCTCCTCTTCCGCCAGCCAAACATACGCGTACGCCGTGGCCACGTGGGGAAGGGGTACGGCCTTCGTCAACGTAATTCCCACCCCGCTTGCACGCGACCAGGCGTTTGTGGACCTTTTCTCGGGGGCCGGTTCCCTCGTGCTGGGCGATGACGGGGCGACTGGGGCTACCCCACTGACCGCCGACATACTGGAACATTTGGCGGAACGCAACAGGAGGGTCCTCTCGATAGCCCAGTTCAACATCGGGGGAAACACGGACTTCCTGGCGTTGACGATTCCGGAAAGGAACGCCATGAAGGAGTCCACCAAGGCTAGCGTGGTGGAGGACATACTGGGCTACGATGTGCCGCACTACATCAAGCCAACCGGCTATCTGGGGCCCCTCGGCGATAGGAAGTTCGTGTCCATGCACATATCGTGGCGCACCTTCAACGGGCTTGAGGACGAGATGGTGGTCAACCTTAGAATTAACGATAGCCCCGCGCTCGCCGGTCTCCTAGTGGACCTAGCGAGGATCGGCAGGGCCCTTGTGGAGAGGGAGCACTACGGCACGGCGTACCCCGTCAACGCGTTCTTCATGAAGTCGCCCGGTCCCCCTGGGTCCAGGAACGTGGCTAGGGTACTGGCATACGAGATGCTGGTCAAGTGGCTTATGCAGATAGGCGTGATACATTAGCCCGTGTTCGGCGGCCAGCGCATAGGTAAGCCCACACGCATGAGGCCCGACTCCGCAGAATCAACGTTTAAGTATTCCTATGGAGTAATGCCAGTGGATGGCGCCGTCTCGACAAGGGGCTTAAAGGGCCACTTCGAGACCCAGACAGCGCTTATGCAGGAATATGTGCATGCCCTCGGCGCGCTCTACCTGGGGTCAGAGGACTATAGTTGCTCGTCCATCAAGCGCGCCAGGAACCCTGCCGGTCTGGGTGTGGGGCCTTAATCCATGAAGTTGTTCAAGGGGCGATGGAGGCTGGGAGAGCTGGGCGGTAGAATCCTGGAAGGAGCATTACGGGTCCCAACAATATGCCCGTACTGCTCCGTTGGCTGTTCCGTGGACATATTCGTTAGGGACGACTCGGCCGTGTGGGCTGCTGGCTCTCCTGAGTCGTATATTAATTGGGGTGCTCTGTGTCCTAAGGGTCAGGCGGCTTTTCAGCTTGTGGAGAGTGGGAGGCGTGTCTTGTACCCGTTGGTGAGGACTGGGCCTAAGCCCCCGCCCGAGGAAATACTCGCGGCACGCACAT
>WANN01000023.1 GCA_015521775.1 Thermoproteaceae archaeon | reverse complement strand
GGAACCGGTACACCCTCACTGGGGGCCTGCCCTCCACTTCCACGCCCAGTTCCCTAGGGTCTGGATGCGCCGACAGTGCCGCGATCCATGCTGTTAAGAGGTCGCTGTGGGTGGTGATTAGGAAGCCCTTGCCGCGGGACGCCTCGGTGTACATGAACTTGGCGAGTTCAAACACGGCGTCGTCATGGAGATGGGCCTCCGGCTCCTCGAGCACCACGTTTCGGCAGCCTCCACGCCTGGCCAGTTCGGCCAGGGAAACCACCATGGACGACAGGTTCCTCATCTCTGTGCCCCCTCGTAGATGGTGTCCTGCGCAACCACGATATCGAACGCCGTTGCTATCCACTTTGCCGCAGCTGGATAAATTACACGCATTTAAGGCCGTCCACGGATAGAAGGGCTCATAGTCGAAAAAGTCCTCTCTAGCGGAGACGCGCAGGGTTTCCTCCACACGCCTAGCCGCAGCCTCCACCAAGTCGCCCTCCACCCTGGGATTCCCCAAGACATCTCGCTCAACCACGAGAACTTTATCCCCGTAAACCAGCCTAACCACCGTAGACCTAGCACCCATCCTTACAGGTAAATCGAAAGCAAAGTTTCCAAGCTCCTCGTAGAATAGGTCGACCAAAAACGGTTTTGGCTCTGCGTACCACCCCCTCCTCTTGGCCAACGCGCCGGCGTACCTCTGCTCTGCGCGGGCAAGCGCCGTCGTGACGGCCGCCAGAGCCCTAGCCACAATGCTCTTCCCAGACCTATTCACCCCCACGAAGAGGGTCAAGGGGGCCACCTCCACCTCAACCCGTCCCAACGGGCCCAGTTCACAGCCTCAAACCTCACAAAGCCATGTAGGCGGATATATAAAACCCTTAGACCCACACGGACGGTACATGCTAGCCGGTGTAGATAGGCGAGCCGCGTCGACCGAAGCGGCCGCCTAGGTGTGGGGATTGGCGTGCCGTCCCTGTACGGCGCGTTTGCCTGGACCGCCGGAGGCGCGCAGCGACGTGCCCATCGCCGACGCCTTAGCGTGCCGCGTAGGCTTTTATAGGTGGAGGGGAGGTTCCCCATGGAGGATGTGGTGTACTACGTGGTCGGCTTTTCGCTGACGATAATAGGCATGCTCGGGGGAGCGCTGTACTGGCTGGGGGGAAAGTTCAGGCAGATAGAGGAACGGTTTAGACAAGTGGACGAGAGGTTCCGGCAGATCGACGAGAGGTTCAGACAGATAGATGAGAGGTTCCGGCAAATGGAGGAGAGGTTCAAAGGGATGGAGGGTCGGTTTGGGGAGGTGGAGTCTGGGCTTAAGAGCTATGTGGATAGGAGCGTGGATAGGGTCCTCGCCGGGTTCGCCAGTTACCAGGAGTTCTTCATTGAGTTCCTCTCGGCGGAGGGGGTCATTAGGAGGGACCGAGCGGACCTCTTGAAGGGCGAGCTTAGGCGCGTCGTGACCCTCGCCAGGGGAAACCCACTCACGGAGGAGGAGGTTAGGAGGCTGGAGGAGCTGATAGAGAAGGACGAGTTGACCTACGAGGAGGCGCTCTGGCTCAGGGAAATGGCCAGGAGGCTGATACGGGAATACGGAACCCCAGAGACCTGGAAACTGCACGTATATGCGTCCATCTGGGTGGCCCTGGCAAGGAAGAAGGAGGGCCAGCAACAGGAATCCTAAGCCGCATACGGTAGAAGCGGCGCCCCTCAGACAGCGGCCACATGGACCCCCACCCGGGTCCAGTAGGCGGCTTCAATCGGGTCTCCGCCCGTTTTGCGCCTGGTACGGGACCCCCACCCGCTGCAGGTGCGGCCGGCCATAGGGGCGGCATGTTGCGCCACGCAGCGTGTAGTCCGAGGCACGGCATTCCAGACGCGGCATTGGAAGCGGCAAAGACGCCGCGGAGACGGCTATGTATAATCTATAATGCGCCCGGGCTTGTGCAGGACGGTGGGTTAGCCTACGTCGTTGTTCCGGGGCGTGGCCCGGGCCGGCTGGGGCCGCAGCGGCCGCGGGACTCGGCCAAAGGCCTGAAGCGGCTCCCGGAGCCGTCGGCCGGGTGGTCAGGCGTGTCTCTGCCCTCTTAGGAACTCCTCTATTCTCCTCACGAAGTCCTCCGCCTTGGCCAGCTCCTTTTCCAAGTCCACCGGGTCAACGAGGCCCTCGTAGAACATCTCGCCGTGCAGTCTCTGAAACCTGGCGTTGTACCGGTCGTACACGCCGTCGAGCACGGGCACCCTCCTCTCGATCTCCCAGAGGGCATCCCTCCTCTCCCTGTGGCTCCTCGGCCTCCTCCCGAGGAGCTCCACCACGAGTGCGTCCGCCGCCTGTACCACCGCGTTCCAAGCCTTCTCAGCGGCATCCCTAGCCGCTATTAGGTTCCCCCCTTTAGCCCTCTCCAACTCCCTCCTCGCCTCCTCAAGAAACTCCCATGCATCCTTCAAAGACACGCACAACGGCGCTCCACCATTAAGAATTTTCCGTCCCGACCGCCGACCCGGAGCGGGCGCCCACTATAGTTTTGTGTACAGTTCTACACCCAGCCTGAGAGCCGCCTCTACGGCTTTCTCCTCTGCGTAGGGCGTCACCATTACCAGCCTGTCCGGCCTTCTCCCCTCCCTCTCCGCGTACAGCTCCGCCTTCCTCTTGAAGACATACACGTCGGACGCCCTTGCGTGGGATACCACTTCGACGAGTATCACCTTGCCGTCCTCAACCGTGACGTCCACGTCCACCTCGCTTGGGTAGCCGAACACCCTGCCCTCACCGTCGTACGCCCGCCACTTCTCCACCCTAAGACCCAGCTCCCTTTCAAGGAGGCCTCGGAGACCCTCCCGAAACGCCTCCTCGGCCAGGACGCCCCACCTGGCCCCCAAGGCGTCCAGGCGGCGTTGAACAAGCTCAAAGTCCCTAGCCATATCGGCCCTAAGCTTAATAAGCTCCTCCTCATGGCGGTCAAGCCTCCTGAACACCTCCCCAAATAGCTCGTCATGACGCTTAAGCCATTCAACAATCCTCAACATGTCCTCCCTAACCCTCAACACCTCTTCCCTAAGCCTCACGAGTTCCTCCCCATGGCGGTCGAGCCTCTTGAGGACCTCCTCCAGGCCTATAAGGCCGGCCACCGCGTACCTAAACTCCTCATCCTCCTTCAACAGCCTCAGAAGGGCCGCCTTGAGCTCGGAAAGCTCCACAGTCAAGCACGCGCCTAAACATAAATAATTTTGGGGCGGCGCGAGACCACCGTGAGACACGACCCTTGAGGACCAGCCCATGCACCTTCCTCTGCCCAAGCCTAACATGGGCCGTCAAATGTAATGGCGGCTACGCCGCTCTACGGCTGGGCAACGACGTGGGGGTACGCCAAGGCCATGTATGCGCTTCAGCGCCGGCTCTAACACCGGCGACAGTTGTATGGGCACCATATGCAAGGTCCAACTGTCCGTTAGGTACCGGCTCGGGGACGTGTATTATGGTTGCGTAAGGCTACGCCGAGGAAAACACGCGAGTCGTAGGGGAGGAACAGGTCTTGGGACCTCCTGGACGCCGAGGATACGGGCAGAGCGAGATTCCACTACATGGACCCTGCCTCTTCACACGTGAAGGATCGTCATCCAGCCCAACAGGGCCGGTGTAGGTTGGCGCCTGCTTACCATTGCCCAGAACAGTCTTGGTGGGGGCCGGTAAAGGGCCCGCGGCGCCGCGGCCCAAAAGCTATTTATGAAGCGGCGCCATGAGGGGTGTGATCCCCTCGGCGGTTCTGTCCAGGCTCGAGGAGGAGGCCCGCGCCAGGGGCCGACCCCTCGTGGAGGTGCTGCTGGAGAAGCTGGCGCTGGACCCAGCGGCCAAGGCCGAAGGCTACCTGGAGCTCCACGAGAAGTACCTGAAGGACGCCGAGGAGCTGTACGCCAAGGGCGACCTGGCCCAGGCCGGGGAAAAGTACTGGGGGGCCGTGGCGGCCCTGTTGAACGCCATAGGCGAGTTGCTGGGGTTGGACCATTACAGTCACCGGGACTACCAGCTGGTCATAAACCGCGTGTACAGGGATATGGGGGACGTAGACATAATAAGGCTTTTCAGGATGGCCGAGGGCCTCCACGCCAATTTTTACCATAATTTTCTTGATAGGGAGACCTTTGACCGGCATAGGGAAGACGCACTGACACTCATCGAAAAACTCAGACAGTACATAGCCAGGCTAAAGAGGCGGTAAGACGCCTCCGCCTTTTGGCCGCCGCTCCGAGACGTCGCGGTACATGTCTGGCTTGTCAACGTGGGGATGAGCGTTCCTCTGCTATGTGGACCCAGATTGGACAACGGTTATGTACACGCCCTTGGCACGGGTCGCGGCGCCCATGTTCCGCTCCATACTGGCCGGATCGCCCGTGGGTGCTGTACGCCTTCCATACGGGCCTTCACGATGGCCCCATTCCAAGCATGTACGCGGTGCGGAGCGTAAGTAGGCTCAGCGGCCTATTTCCGAGGTAGGCCTCCCCTCGAGGATGTGCGGCACATCCCTTTGCCTGCCTCGGTGTTGATGGGCCATGGGATCGGGCTTGTCGACGCTCATACCTGGCCACTGCATCGTTGACCGGCCGGATAGTTCCGCCCCATCGTGGCCTCGCATGGCCCGCGGGCTCGGTCGGACGCCGCCCGACGTGTAGCCCCCACAATACGTTTCCGTCCCCCGGGAGGTCCGGGGTTAAAGCGGCTGGTCAGACCCAGCCTTTTTCCCTGTGGACGTGTCTTTGGCCCATGGATAGGAGTGCAGTGCTGGCCTTGGCAGGGCTGTTGGTGGCGATACTCGTAACGGTGCCGATCGCCGCTTCCCAGGGTCTCCCGGCCTGGGTGAGGCCGGGGGCATGCGTGTCTATAAACGTAGCCTTCGAAAAGCAGGGGCAGGCCGGGACGGACGCCATGAGGGTCACGGTAGTCGGGGTGCAGGGAGACCAGATAGCCCTTGAGGTCGCGCTGCGCAGCGGCCAGAAACAGCAGGTGGTCATAGGGGCGGATGGCACGGTGGCCGGCGAACAGGGAAGGGCGCCCTTCTTCTTCCTGTTCCTGCCCCCCGTACTTGAGGGCAGGTTCGAACGGACGGGGGACGGCCGGAGCCTCATAATGGTGGCCCGTCAGGGCGACAGCACCTACGTGTTTCTGTACGACGCGTCGACCAGGATGTTCGAGGCTGCTGTATCCGTGGTCCCGTCCAACGGGTTCAAGGCGGTCGCGGCGGCTGTGGACAACAACTTTGGGGCCCCCCTACTGGACATACCCAGCTTCGTGGGGCTCGCGGAGCGCAACCTCGGGACTAGGCTGCCGGCCCCGCCGGAGCGGCCCCTCCTGCCTTGCGGGGGAAGCCCGCAGCAGCCTCCCACCACGGACGCCCCGAAGCCGCCGCCCTCGGGTGGTGGGGGCGATGCGGCCCTCATAATTGGCGGAATCATCGGCGTCATGGTCGTGGCGGGCATAGCCATGAGGAGGCGGTCGCCGCCGCTTCAACCTCCAGCATATCAGCAGCGCTACGCTCAGCAGGCCAGCGCCTGCCCCAGCTGCGGGTACCCGCTGAGGGGCCACGAGAACGTGTGTCCCAACTGCGGGTACAGGCTGAGGCAGGGCGGGGGCTGAGGGCCCAGCTTTGACGGTGGGGATCAAACTCAAGGTTTTTCCGTCACTGAGGGACATGGTAGCCCAAAATCGACGTAGGCAAGCGCGGCCATCCCATGAGGCAGTCCCGCGGGCGACACATGGAAGGGGATCCATTAGCGACGAGCCGCGATCTGCACATAGTAGCCCCTACGTCAGGCCCATTGGGATCGCCTATGGGTTGTCGTAACGGCGGACACAACTTCTGTCGCGGTTGGACCCGCACTGGACCCACGTGTAATCCCCCGCATGTGGGCCTGCGCCGCCTCGGCTCCGGGGACGTAGACGTTATTTAGCCCTTACAACGCGCCTTTGTGGCGCGGGTTGCGGCGCTGGCCGCGGTAGGGGCGGCCCTGCTCGTCCTGGCGTTCATGGCGATTAACATGGGCGGAGGGGGCGACAGGGAGAGGGTGCTCGTCTTCTCGGCGCCCACTCTGAGCGCCCTCGCGCTGGATCTGCTGGACGTTGCCGGGGTGCCGGGCGACGTGAGGGCTGTGGGGTCCGTCGACGCCGTGAGGCTCGTGCAACAGGGGAACGTGCCGGACCTCCTCCTCAGCGTGGACCTGGAGCTCCTCGCCCCGATAAGGGACCGGGTGTTGGAGTACAGGGCGCTTGGCCCCTTCCACATAACCGTGACGTGCCGCAGGCCCCTGAGGGGGCTGAGCGACCTGCTTAGGGGGAGGTGGGGCCTTGCGGACCCCTTCTCGGCGCCCATAGGGTACAGGCAGCTGGCCTTCTCCTACCTGGCCCACCTGAAGTACGGCCTTCCCCTCCACGCGCTGTACAATGGGACCGGCGTACATATATACGGGAACGCCACCCGCTACGTGGTGGAGGTCCGCGGCCCCCTGAGGTCCACACGTAACGTGCTTGTGGGCAGGAACCTCGACGTGGTGTGGAGCTACCTTGAGGTGGGCCTGGTGGACTGCATCTACACCCAGTCCCCCTTCAACTACGGGAAGGGGCTCCCCCTGGCCAACGGCACCCCAACCTTCGGCGGGTTCACAGAGTACGTGGGCCGTAGAGGCGGCGCCACGTACTACATGTACGTGCCTCCCCCGGACATAAGCTTCGCGGATGTGCCCCGCGTCGGGGGCAGGGAGGTGAGGGGGACCCTTGTGCTGAGGGACGACGGGGTGGTCCAGGAACTGCCCATCGAGCCTTTCAGGGGATTTGCGGCGGCCTTCACCGAGAGGGGGGTCAGGGTCCTCAGGGCTCTCGATCGGTTGGACCTGTCCAGGTATGGCGTTGGCTAGGGCCTTGGCGGCGGCCCCCCTGGCATACTTCGCGCTGTTCCTCTTCGTCCTCCCGGCTTTCCTAGCGGGCCGGCTCCCCGGCGGCCTGCTCGAGGCCCTGGCCAACACGGTCGCGGCGGGCGGCATAGCGTCGTCCCTCGCCCTCCTGTCGGCCCTGGCGGTGGCGTTCGCCGGGAGGGGGTCAAAGGCCGTGGAGGCGCTGGGCGTGCTCCTATACGTGCCCCAGGTCGTGCCGCTGACCGCGGTCGGCGTGCTCCTCCTGGCCTCCCTCGGATCCCTCAGGGCGCTGGGCCTCGGCCTCGACATAGTGAACACGTTCTGGGGAGTCGTCTACGCAATGTACGTGCCGTCCACCGGGGCCGCGTACATCGCCCTAACGGCCGCGGCCAGGGACACGGAGCTGGACCACTACCTCGCCACGCTGGGCCTGGGGACCCTCGCCCGGATGAAGTACTTCCTCCTGGCCATGAGGAGGGCCGTGGCCGTGGCCCTGCTTGCGGCGGTGCTGAGGGCCTTCGGGGAGCTCGGCACGCTGCTCGTGGTGGCCCAGTCGCCGACCACGCTGGCCATATACATATACAACGCTTGGCAGGTGTACGGCGTCGGGGAGGCGGTCTCGGCGTCGCTCGTCGTAATGGCGTTGGGGGGCCTCCTGGCCTACCTCTACGCCAGGTATGCTGTACGCTAGGGGCCTGAGGACCCGTCTCGGCTCCTTCGCCCTGGACGTGGCCGAGTTCACCGCGTCGGCCGTCACCGTGGTGTTGGGCCGCAATGGGAGCGGCAAGACCGTCTTCCTGAAGAGCCTGGCCGGCATAGTCAGGGCCAGGGGCGAGGTGTGGGCCTGCGGCAGGGACGTGTCTGCCCTCCCCCCGGAGAGGAGGGGGCTGGCCTACATACCCACGCTCCCCCCGGACATGCCGGCGCGGCCGGGGAGGCTGCTCCTCGACATTGCGAGGAGGCATGGGACCCAGGGCGAGGTGGAAGGGCTGGTCGAAGCGCTGGGCATTTCCGGGCTGCTCGACTCGAGGCACCTGTCCACTGGGCAGAGGCAGCTCGTGTACATAGCCGGGGCCCTCCTCGCCAGGCCGTGCGCCATACTGATGGACGAGCCCACCGCCCACCTGGACTGGCCCAGCAGGAGGGCCATGCTGGGCATCGTGAGGGCCATAGGCGCGGGGACGCCCGTAGTGTACGTGACGCATGACCCCCTGGAGGCTCTCTCGGCGGGGGACAGGATATGCCTAATGGAGGGCGGCAGGCTGGGCAGGTGCGTGGACAACAGGCCGCGGGACCTCTGGGGAGAGCTGGACCTGTACAGCCGCCTCAGCGGGTAAGCTCGAGGCGCATGCCGCCCAGCACGCGGAGGACCTCGTCAATGTACCTGTCGGCCCGCCGCCTGTCAATCCCCCTTTCCCCCAGCACGGCCTCCATGACCCTGGCGTAGTTCTTGTACTCCGCGTTGAGCCTCCTCCAGGGGATCCCCCTAAGGGACCGCGCTAGGTCCCAGTCCACTGGCAGCACGCCCCTGGCCATGAGGCAGGCCAGGATCGGGTACCCGACGTAGCCCTTAAGCAGCGTCCCGTTGTCGTCGCTGTAGGCCTTGCCCCCGGAAACGTAGACGCTGTAGGCCCTGTCGCCCTCGGACGAGGCCACTAGGCACCTCTCCCCGTCAAGGGCGACCCTGCCGTCGGCGAGGGCCGCCAGAGCCTCGAGCACCTTGATCCTTGGCGGCAGGCGCAACATGGGGGAAACGGCGCATGGGAAATTAAACGTTGGCGTGCGGCGACCGGGCCGGCCCCTATTCCGCGGCCCCCTCGGCACGTTGAAAGTGTCGGGCTTGCCCACGTAGCGGCCTTTACCGCAACGCTCTTTAATGTGGGACCCGCCCATTGCATGAGGCTTGTGGCAGAGCTGGGGGACGCGGCGGCGCTCAACGGTATGTGCGTGGCCGGCGACCGGCTGGTCGTGGTGGGCAGCGCCGAAGAGGGGGCCGGCCCCATGGCCCTGTTCGTGGACGTGGGTAGGGGGACCGTGGCCAGGGCGTTCGGCGAGGCGGGCGAGTTCTACGGCTGTGCGGCGTTGGGCGACGCTGTGCTGGCGTACGGGTCCGAGGAGCCCGGGATGGGGCTTTACGCGCTTTTGGACGCGGCCAGAGGCGTGTCTGCGCTCCGAAGGGTCAGGGGAGTCCCCGTCGCCGCGGCGGCGCATGGGGGACGGGCCTACGCGCTGGTCGCCCCCCTGGAGGAGCCCTATAGGGTCGAGAGGTTGGACCCCTCGCTGAACGTGACGGCAACGTTCAACACGGGGGTCGAGGAGCCATTTGGGCAGGGCATGACCGGCGAGGTGGGGCTGGCCGTGGACGCCGCTCGGGGCAGGGTATGGGCCTTCCTCTCCTTCGACTACCACGTTCACCTGCGTGACGACGGGCACGATGAGGCGGGCGTCGAATACTATACCGAGTCCCATATATACGTGCTGGACGGGGACCTCGGCCTAGTGTCCAGGGCGTACCTGGAGGACGAGTTCGTCACGGGCATTGCCGTAGGCGCCGACGGGCGGACCTACGTGAAGACCCCGAGCCACATCGTTGTCCTGGCCCCTGAAGGGTTCCCCACCGTCAAGGAGCGGACGGGGGACTGCGCCCGCCTCGTCGACGTGTCCGGCGAAATGTACCTAGTGTGCCGGGACAGGCTGTGCAGGTACGGCCCGTGGTACGCGGGGGACTGCGTGCACTTCCCCGGCGACGCGGCGCGGAGCGTGGCGCCGGCTGACGGGCGCGTGTACGTGTTGGCCGCGGACAGGAACGCGTACGCTGTGTACGAGGTGGCCCTCAGGCGGCTTTGACCAAGCGCGCACCCACGTGCAGCAACCCGCTACGTCTTCCCTCGGCGCGCGCCGCGTAGCGGCGCATTGCAGGGCAGTGGGCTTCGGCGGCCCCACAGACAACGTTATTACCCTGTCCCGGGGCATGGGGATGGGCACCACCCCAAAGGACAGGTCCGCGGGGTTCATAGCCAGCCTACTGGTAATGTCGGCCGCGCTCATCGCGTTGCCTCCCCTGTCCGTATCCACATTACGGCTGTCTGTCAGCGTCGAGGCCATGCTGCTGCTCGTGGAGTTGGCGGGCGTGGTCCTCCTCTTCATGGCGGTACAGCTTTACTTCGCCGTGGGGCGCCGCCCCGAGGGGGCCCCGGACGGCGCAGGCAGGATAAGGGAGATCTGCGGCTGCGATAGGAAATGTGTCGAAAACGTTTTGTCCATGTTGCCCACGTCGGAGCTCGTGGACGTCGTGGCCCCAGAAAGGACGCCGTTCGACAGGCGCATAGTTAGGCGCACCATCGTGCTGCTCTTCACGGTAATATACGCCGCCGCCCTCATGGGCGCGCTGAAGCTAGGGGACAACGCCATGGCGTACCTGACCCTGACATATGGCGTCATGGTGGGGTTCTACTTCGGCACTAGGGGCATGGAGGAACTCAGGAGGTACTACGCGCAGCGGGACGCCGCCAAGGGCTAGCTGCCGCGGAGAGACCGCCTTTGAAGACGCGCGGCCAGCCCGGCGCCCCTCGGCACTGAAAGGGTCCCGCGGGATGAGCGGGCCCAGCATAGTGCATTGGCACGGCCCCTCACGTGGATGGTTCCCGAACGCCACGCCGGGCCCCGTAGGGCCGGGTCCCAACGGACGCCCTGCGGGCCCCGCCGTCTGACACGCCTCGTCCGGCCAACCTTTGTTCCTGGGCGCCCGCCAACCCTAGGCCTACCTAAGGCGCTGGTCCAGCCAAAACGGTGGCACGCCACCTTTTTTAGTTTCGGCTGGCGTCACATGCGTGTCGTTCGAGGAGGCCGAACGTCTCAGGGCCAGGGCAGAGGCGTTCCTGAGGAATGCCGAGCGCCTGTTCCAGGAGGGGGAATACGACCTGGCCGCGTTCAGCCTAGAGCAGTACTGCCAGCTCGCGTTGAAGTACAGGCTCCTCGTCAAGACTGGGACCTACCCACGCACGCGTTCCCTCATGAGGCTTGTAAGGGAACTCGCGCGGGCGGATCCTAGGGCCGAGGAGCTGGGGAGGGACGTGGTCATGCTGACCAAGGTCGAGGACGCGTACATAGGCGCCCGTTACCTGCCACGCAGCTACGAGAAGGAGGAGGTGGAGGCCATGCTGAGGTACGTCAAGGAACGCTTCAAGCCCCTCGTGGATGGGTTTTGACATATATATAGACAGCGGTAGGTGGGCCCTAGAAAGGATAAGGCGGTACAGGGAGGTGGCCCTCGAGGTCAAGCGGGC
>WANN01000022.1 GCA_015521775.1 Thermoproteaceae archaeon | reverse complement strand
GGAGGGGGGCCTCCTGGGCATAGCCCTACACCCCGAGTTCCCCTCCCGCAGGAGGCTGTACGCGTACCACACATATGGGCGTGGGGGCCAGCTCCACAACAGGGTCGTCGCCCTAGAGCTGGACGGGGAGCTCAGGGCCGTGTCCACCAGGGTCGTGCTTGACGGGATACCCGGCGCCCCGATACATGACGGGGGCCGCATACGGTTCGGGCCCGACGGGAGGCTTTACGTTACCACGGGCGACGCGGCGAGGCCCCCCTTGGCGCAGGACCTGTCCAGCCTAGCCGGCAAGATACTGCGCCTGGAGGACGACGGGTCGGTGCCCAGGGACAACCCATTCCCCGGCTCCCCCATATACTCGTACGGCCACCGCAATCCCCAGGGAATCGCGTGGCACCCGGCCACGGGCCGGCTCTACGCCTCGGAGCACGGGCCCGTGGGCCGCGACGAGATAAACGTCATCGTGCCCGGCGGCAACTACGGGTGGCCAAGCGCCGAGGAGTACGTGGAGCCCCTCATAGACACGGGGGCCGAGACCTGGGCGCCCTCGGGGATAGACTTCGCGCCGGATGGGCGGCTCCTCGTGGCGTGTCTCAGGGGCGAGATGCTCGTGGAGGTGGAGGAGGGCGGCGTCAAGCGGCTCCTCAGGGGCGCCCTCGGGAGGCTGAGGGACGTGGTGGTGGAGGGGGACCACGCCCTACTGGCGACCAGCAACAGGGACGGGAGGGGGAGGCCCAGGGAGGAGGACGACAAGGTGGTGCGCATAGCCCTGGACGCGCTATGAGGATAGCACACCTCGGCCTGGACGCCATATACAGGGCGGCGAGGGCGATCAGGGGCCTTGCCCTGCGCAGGGACACGTACGACGACGAGAGGTACTTCCCCCCAAGGGACATGGACCCTGAGGCACAGCTGGCCTACTTCACGGCCATGGTGGCCATAGACCACAGGACTGGGGGCCCCCTAGGCCGCCCCTTCGAGGCGGTGGTGGGCGGCGAGGCGTACAGGGGGGCTGACCTCCTCTACAGGCTTGGGAGGATGGCCCTCGAGGAGGACCCGGGCCTCTTCTCGCCGGGCCGCCTCGCGTCCATGGGGCTGGACGAGGGGAGGCGCCTCATGTCCTTCGGCGGGGCACACGTGTGGGACCTCGAGACAAGGGTAGGCCTGCTGAGGGACCTGGGCCGCAGGGCGCTGGACCACGGCTCGTTCACCGCCATGCTCGACGTGGCCACGGTCGACGAGTTCGTGGCCCGCCTGTCCGAGGCCAGGGCATACGAGGACCCGGTGCGCAAGAAGGCCATGCTCCTCCTCAAGTTCCTCACAGGGAGGGGCATCCTCAAGGTGGAGGGCGAGGTCCACATCCCCGTGGACAACCACCTGACCAGGATAGCGCTGAGGCTGGGCCTAGTCGAGGTCCAGGGGGACGTCTGGGGTAGGGAGACGTCCAGGGACGAGGACATAGCCATACGCACAGCTGTGAGGGACGCATGGGGACTGGCGGCCCGGGCCGCCGGCGTAGACCCCTTCGCCCTGGACGACTACCTGTGGTCCTTCGGGCGAAGCATATGCGTGAGGGACAGCCCCAAGTGCGGCCGGTGCCCCTTCAGGGACATATGCCCCGCCCACAGGGCCGGCCACTACCCCAACGAGCATACCCACACGCTGACATGGTACTACTAGATGGAGGGCCCTCTGGAATGGCCCGCCAACTTTTCAGGGTTCCCCATTGGGCTCGAGCTCGGCCATGTAGTAGTCGCCGTGCGCCACGACGCGGCTGCACCTGGCCCCGAGCGAGGCGCCGAGCCTCCTCACCTCAACGACCTGGGTGTGGTACTCGCCGTACTCCCCCAGGGGATCCACGCCGAGCCCCCTGGCCAGGGACGCGAATTCCCTCACGTTGCCCGGCCCAACGCTGACGCACAGCAGTTCCCTTCTCCCGCCTATCACCACGAAGCTCAGCTCCTCGGCTTCCCTGTACAGGAGCTCCTCGTGGTCCATGCCCCAGAGCGGTTCCCTGAGCGAGGCCCCGACCTCCCCGGCCAGCCTCTCCATGTACTTCAAGTGGTCCTCCACGTCGACGTCCCCAGCTATTATCGTATCCACGCCCAGCCCCCTCAGCAGGTCCACCTCCTCCTCGAACTCCCTCCCCCTGGCAAGCCTCTTCACCAGCACCGGCACCATCATGGAGCCGAACCTGACAGCGAAGCCTAGGTTGGCTATGTGGGGCGATGGCCGGGGAAAACTGTACACGAGGAATATGAACATGTCCAGGGGCCACTCCCGGAGCGCCGCATACACGCTTTCCTTACCACCACTGTAAAGGGCCACCCTCACGTCGATCCGTGTTGGGCCATTTTTAAAGGTGGACCCACATCCAATATATAAGGCGCGACGGGCAGCGGAGGGGGGACGTCGCGGACCCAGAGCCGATTATACGCAGCTCCCATCAACACGGCGTGCGCTGGGAGAGCGTATAGGCTAGGTGGGCCCGTGGGCCGATAGGCGCCTCAGCCCGATCGATCGCCGCCGCGTTGTGGTCCCGGGAAGCGCTAAGGGTTATAAGTGCGGGGAAAGAAGTCCCGTGCTGCCTTTTGTTGGGCGGAGGGCGGAGCTTGAGGCCGTCAAGAGGTACAATGCAGGGCAGATGCTCATGCCCCTCTTCGTCTTCGGGCCGGAGGGCTGCGGCAAGTCGAGGCTCTTCAGGGAGGCGGTGAGGCGGTTCAGGGAGTGGTACCCCGATGGGGAAGCCCTCCTGATAGACGCCACTGTGGACGATGTGGACAGGGTTTTCGCCGCTTCGTCGGATGACGCGCGGCGGGAGGCCGTGGAAGAGCTCGTGGGGGCCCTCTCACAGTTCGCTGGTGCAGGCCCCCTCTCCGCACCACTGGGCAAATTGGCGGCGCGGCTGTATGCCAGGCTCGCGAAACGCGTCTATGGGAGGGCCAGGAGGGCCCTCATAGTGGTGGACGAGTTCGTGGGGGCCTTCGGCGTGGCGGACGTGGATAGGGTGACCAAGGGCATGTACCACGTCACTGACGTGTCCCTCAGAGAGGGGGACAGGGACAGGATAGTGAACTTCTTCGTGTTGACCTCCGAGGGAGAGTCGCGGAGGAGGTTGGCCCGCCACAGCTACGTCTGGCAGGCATACGTGTGGAACCTGCCGAGAGGCGACTTCGAGGAGCTGTACTACCGCGTCAGGGAGCTACGCCCCGGCCCCGCGCCCCCCTTCGACGAGGTGTGGAGGCTGTACGGCGGAAACCCAAGGGCGCTGGAAGAGCTGGCGGCGCTGGGATGGGACACGGGGACGCACAGGAGGCGCCTCGCCATGCACAGGAACATGGGGGCCACGGCCGACCTGCTTGGGAAGAGGCGCCTCGCCAGCCTCGCCCTCCGCGTGGTCGAGGACGTGGACTACCTGCACAGCGGCGAGGAGGCGGAACTGCTCGACCTGGCAAACATACTCGTAAGGGCAAACCTGGTCGCGGAGCTGCCGAGGGGCATAGAACTGGGCACAGCCGTGGGCTCGCCCTTCGACCCACCGCCAGCGGACAGGGAGCTCGGGATAGGCGAAAGGTACGCATGGCAGATCCCAATATACAGGGAACTGCTGAGGGAGGCTCTGGAGGGCTCCTAGCGCTGGACATCCGGCGACACACAGGCTTTTTACCCCGTGAGGCCGACGACACGTGGAGCTGGCCAAGCCGTGGGTGGACGAGGCGGGCTACGTGGCGGCCCGGTTGAAGGAGGCCCTCTACGAGGCGGAGCTGGCCAGGGAGTTCCTGAGGCAGGGACTCGCGCGCAGCGCCGCCAGTAAGGTCTACCAGGCGTGGAAGGCCGTGGTGGCGGCCCTCGCCGCGAAGAGGCGGGACGTTTTGGAGCGGCTCTACACGGGGAGGAAGCGGCTCAGGGAGGGGAAGGCCGTGAGCGAGGCCGACTGGGTAATAGCCTTCATGCCCTCGACAAGGCTGAGGGAAGTGGCCAAGGCCCTCTCAGAGGTGTACGGCGTCGAGGTATACTACGTGACCGAGGTCGCCCTGTCCCTCCACGAGTACCAGTACAATGGGCCCGACAGGGAGGGCGTGTTCAGCAGGTACAGGAGCGACGAACATGCGGCAAAGGACATAGAACACGTCGCCGCACACGTAGAAAAATACGCCTCGCTAATAGGAAAAGCCTAACCCACAGCCCACCCCCAAACAACTACAGGGAGACCGCGCCTCAGATCGGCGAGCGCCCAACCGTAGCTGCCCGCCCTACCGGAAAAAAATAGGGGTGGCTTGTAGGGGATATGGGCGTTGGACGTGTACTACTACTCGTGTCGATCGCGTTGTTGGCCATGTGGCTCGCCCTGGAACTTGTTCCAACGCGGGGCGACCCCCCGCCGGGCCTACTGCTCCAAGTGGAGGGCGTGAGGCCGGGCGGTAACGTCACTGTGGGCATATTCGTGGTTGCCATGGCCCCACCCAGCCTGCCGGGCGACTTCGTGGAGCTTTACGCCGTTAGGTACAGGGGGAAGCCCATACAGCTGCCGGCCGCGGGAAGGCTGGGCAAGGTGGCGAGGGCCTGGCTGGACACATTGAGGCAGAGGGGAAGCGACGTCAGGGGGTTCGAGACCGGCCTAGTAGTCTTCGTGACCGTCACGGACATGTCCTCCGCCGGGAAGCCTAAAGCCACCCGCGTGTTCGTCGACAGCATATCGTACGCCAATTATGAGGGCCGCATCGCCCCCACCACCCGAGGGCGTGTTCGTCGACAGCATATCGTACCGCCCATACGACATAGCCCAGAACAAGTCCATACTTTACACTATACGCATCGAGGAGGGCAGGAGAGGGTTCGCCAAGGTGGAGCGGAAAGAGGTGACCACGCCGATACCCGTGGACCCGGCGGAGGGCGCCGTTACAGGCGCCCCCAAGCCACTGGCCCTACCACCGCCATCAAACCCGGAACAGGGCCTCTACTGCACCGTCTACCCCGAGGACCTCATGGAATGCTGGGAAAGAGCATACTACACGGGCGTCGACAACCTGACCAACAGTCTACCCACCGACTACTTTACCACCATTAACGGCAAGACGTACATGAAGACGCCGGTGATAATAGTATACAACGAGCTCAGCGTATCGGCGACTCTGGGTGTATCGGTCCTGTACAAGCTATCTATGCCTAGCGTGAGTATATACCCTACATTTGAGGTGGGGCCAGACCTGCTCAAGGCCTTCAAGGGCGAAACCGCTGTGGTGCCGAGCGTCACGGTATACAAGGGCAGCGAGCTGACATGGGGCGGCCAGCAATATGAGGGGACGCTCGGCTTTGATGTCCAGCCAGAGCAGTGGGTATGGGGCTATTTCTGGGGTAGGCCCGCCATGGCCATATATAGGCATTTCTGGGAGGACTCGGTTGGCCGTACGTATGACAATGAGGAGTACGGCCTGTACGCTGTGAGCGACCTGTATATAATAAAT
>WANN01000021.1 GCA_015521775.1 Thermoproteaceae archaeon | reverse complement strand
TGTGGGGGGCGGGTCTCTGTACGTAAAGCTCTACGCCGACAACCCAATACCCCACACACTCATAGCCGAACTAGCAGACCTACTCTCAAAACACGGCAAAGTCTACATACACGCACCACACAGAAACGCCATACGCCTCGAAGCAAGACCCGCCTGAACAAGACCCCTAACAGCAAACCACAGGGCCCTATTAACGGGGGCTGCAACGCCGTGCATAGCGCCGTACTTGACTATGGCCCCATTCATGTAGTCCACCTCCGTAGGCCTGCCCGCCAGAACGTCCTGAAGCGTTGAGGACGTGTTTTCGCCTGTGGCCTCCACAATCCTGATCAGCGACGTCCATGGGTCCTCAGGCAGGCCTATGCCGAGTCTCCTAACCACTGCTCTGCCCTCCGAGACAGCCTGTGCGGCGAGTGATCGCGCCCATGGGTCGCTTAAAACCACGGCGTTTTTACTGCCTAGCAGGGCTGTGATAGGGTTTATAGCCGCGTTCACTATCGTTTTCAACCACCTATGGCTATCTATATCCTCTACAACCCGCGTCCTGACGCCGCCGCGCTCCAGTAGCTCGGCAATGTATACATCGTCCAATATTATTTCTCCCGTGCCCCTCAGTTCTGCGGTTCCCCCCATTCGCGTGACCCCATACGTGATGACCGCGCCGTATGCACGTCCAAGGATGCTCCTAGCCAGTTCGAGCCCGCCAATGCCGTTCTGGAACACGGTTACGGCGCCGACAACGCTTTTCAGGGCATTGGAGGTATCGTAGGCCTTCACACATAGCAACGTCCTCTTCACATCGGGCGGCAGCGAGCCCACCCTCCTGAACCTGAGCCTAACCCTTTCCCCGCCCACTACAAACACGTAGTCTTCGTGCCAGGTGCGTGTGACGACGAGGGGCTCAATCCCGGCCCTGTTAAGCGAGTACACGAGGAACATGCCTACGGCGCCCAAGCCGACCACGCCTATCATCATAAATGGCGTTGGGGACTCAGTATATGTTTTTCGGAACCATTATTAAAGTGGGACCAGGCAACGGTATGGACATAGTGGAGGAGGCGCGTAGGGTATTTCCAGGCGGCGTGAACTCGCCCGCAAGGGCACTGCCACACCTGTCCCGTCCCTTGACAGCTCTACGGGCGGAGGGCCCATACCTGTACACCGACGTGGGCCGCCTAACGGACTACTGCATGGGTTTCGGCCCCTTGATCCTTGGCCATAGGCCAAAGGCCGTGCTGGACGCCGTGAGGGAAGCCCTGGAAAACGGCTGGCTATACGCGTTGCTCACGGAAACCGAGGTGGAGCTGGGCAGGAAGATCGTGGAACACGTGCCAAGCATAGACATGGTGCGCTTCGTGAACTCCGGCACGGAGGCTACTATGAACGCCATTAGGCTTGCCAGGGCGGTCACTGGGAGGGACCTAATAGTGAAGTTCGACGGGAATTTCCATGGGTCGCACGACTACGTGCTGGTCAAGGCGGGCTCTGGGGCCGCCACATGGGGGACGCCGACCAGCAGCGGGATACCCAGCGACGTGGTGAGGACCATCATGGTTGTGCCCTACAACGAGCCGGAGCCTTTCATGAGGGCTATGAAGGAACACGGCGAGAGGGTGGCCGCAGTCATAGTTGAGCCCATAGCCGCCAACTACGGCCTCCTGGTCCCTGACAGGGACTACGTAAAGCTGCTCAGGGAAGAGACAGCAAGGCATGGGTCACTGCTCATATTTGATGAGGTCGTGACCGGGTTCAGGGTCGGCCTGGGCGGGGCCCAAGCATTCTACGGCGTGCTACCCGATATAACGACCCTCGGCAAGGTGATTGGGGGCGGTTTCCCAATAGGCGCCTTTGGGGGAAAAAGGGAGTACATGTCGCTCGTGGCGCCCTCGGGCCCCATGTACAACGCGGGGACATTCAACGCACATCCGATATCCATGGTTGCTGGGCTGGCCACCATAAGGGAATTGGAGCGCGGCGATGCGTATAGGGTAGCGGACGGCGCGGCATCCCTAATGGCCGAGGGAATAGAGGAAATTGCCGGCTCCAGGGGAATCGACGTGTCTGTGAATAGAGTGGCCTCCATGTTTCAGCTATTTTTTACGCGTGGACCTGTGAGGACCCCAGAGAGCGTTAGGAAGAGCGATGTGGGGAGGTACCTATCCCTTCACAGCGTCCTTGTCCGGCGCGGCGTCTACTTGGCCCCAAGTCAGTACGAGACCAACTTCACCTCTGCGGCCCACAGCGAGGACGTTGTTGCAGAGTCGTTGTCGGCTATAAGGGCCGCGCTGGACGAGGTGAAGTAGCTATATATTGTAAAACTTTTAATGTTTCTGAATCAAGTAGGGTGTTGGATGTGGTCATATAGATTCAAGAGGAAGGTGTTGGAGCGGGAGATGGATCTCTACTACGTCCCGTACGACGGCCACTACCTGGTACTGGGGGAGGAGGGCCCCTTCCTCGTTGTTGGCGCGTCCAGGGAGCTGTTGGCAAGCGTGCCAGTGACGCTGCCTCAAGGCCTGCTAAAGTTGGTGGAGCGGGGGGAAAGATACCTGGCCCTGTTCCGCACGTTCATGGGGCTGCCCCCCGGGGCCTACGTGGTGGACTCATGTGATGTCAAGTCCACGCGTTTTCATAGGCTCAACACTAGGCTGGGCCCGGTGCTGGCCCTCGCTGCGCTGGTCCCCCTCCTATTGTTGTACCTACATGTGATAACCGCAATTGCTGCGCTGGTAGCCCTCTTCGCCATGATGGTCATCAAGGTGATCTTCACGTTGTTCGAGTGGAGGGAGGACAAGCAGGTATTGGCCCGGGTAAACCCACAGCTGGTCGATGCCTGTCCCACCGATCTGGTAGTGGGCAACGGATACGTGCTGCTTGTATGGAAGCGGGGCGAGCCCCACAGGGAGGGGGCGCCGCGACCATTGGGCCGCCTTTCCGACCTATTCAGGGGACGGCTTGGCCTACGTTTGGCCCCCAACTATTGGGCAAAGCTTAAATTGATGCATATGATAGGCAATTGAGCGGCCGTAGCTCAGGCTGTGGTTAGAGCGCCCTGGGGCCCAAGCCCCGCGTAGGGCTCATAAAGGGAAGGCCCGTGCAACCGGGAGGTCCCGGGTTCGAATCCCGGCGGCCGCACCATAAATATTTTCGTTGTCACATCGTTGGGTCGACACGCTGAAGATACATGATGGGGAAATAGAGGGATGGCCGGAACCTAGCCCGTTTTTCTGCCGCTTTCCCGTCTATCTCTCCTCTCTCTAAGCGGTCCCGCCCAGACAATTACGCGCCTAGGGGCCGAGCTTTTCCCTTCTCATGTCTACCATGTGCCTAGGCTCGGGCCCTGTCCCCAACAGCGTGATGGGGACGTTGAGGCTGTCCTCGAGCGACTGTATCCATCGGCGCGCGTCCTGCGGTAGTTGGTCCCACCTAGTGGCCCCGCTGGCCGCTGGGAACAACACGTCCAGCTTGGTGACCGCTACCTGGTCGGGGTCGTTGAGCAGCACCGCGCGCCTGGCCAGCTCTAGGTTGAAGGGGGCTGCCCTTCTAGGACGGCCCGTCACTGCCCCCCTCTCGGCCCACCCCCTCTTCTCGGCTTCTTCCGGGGGCAACTCCCCGGGGAGGGGGCCGGCGCCCACGCGGGTCACGTACGCCTTGAACACAAGCACCACGTGATCCGCCGCCTTTGGCCCTACGCCCACCTCGCTGAGTATGCCCGAGGCCGTCACGTCGCGGCTTGTGACGTATGGGTATGTGCCGTGGTAGAGGCTAAGGAAGGTGCCCTGTGTCCCCTCCACCACGACTCCCATCCCCCTCATCTCATGTACCATTGCGGGCACATCGGCTATGTAGGGCTCGAGCTCCCTGAACTCTCTGGCCAGCCGCAGCCTCCTTAGGACCCTTTCCGCCATGGCGGCGCCCACGCCCTGCCCTGTCGAACCCACGGTGCCCATGAGGTGTTGGTCCCGCCGCTCCACCTCCACGTGCCTCTCCTCTATGATGCCGGTGTTGCCATCTACCTTGGCCCTGTGCATCCCAGCGAGTCGAGCCTCGCCGAGAAATACATCTATCCTCGTTAGTGCCCCGGGAGCGACGGCCAGGACCGGTCCATCCACCACTATGCAGCTTGGGAGCGCTCTCAGCACGAGCTCCCTCCCATTCAAGACTACGGTGTGGCCCGCGTTGGGCGCCCCCGTCCTCACACAGAGGGCAGGGCGATCGACCGCGGCCAGGTAGGACACAACCTTGCCCTTTCCAGTATCGCCGAAGAAGCCGTCAACGACGACCGTCAGCATATTCCTACTTGGAGTGCTTGGCCTATCAACTGTCTGATGGGGCCTAGCTCAACTCGTATCCCTGGCCTGGCCTCTCGGGAGGCCTTGTACGCGGCTTCCCTGCTCATGCCGCTCCTGATTAGGCTATTCATATATTGTTCGGACGCCATGTAGGGAAGGGCCTCCCTATAGTTGCGCTCTATCCTCTCCACGTCTATCCTGAGACCCCTCAACACGCGTATCATAGAGACCATCATCTCGTCGAGTATGAGGAATATGTGTGGTATCCATACCCTCTCATTGGCCGAGTTGGTTAGGTCCCTCTCATGCCAAAGCGCTATGTTTTCCATTGGGGGACCCACGAGGGCCCTAGCCAGCCTGGCAAGGCTCGTCACCCTCTCCGATAGGGTCGGGTTGGCCTTGTGCGGCATGGCTGATGACCCGCCTCCCAGCTCCCTCAGCTCCCCTATCTCGGGCCGCGAAAGCTCCCTTATCTCCACCGCGAGACGTTCGAGGACCCCGGCCACTATGGCTATCGCAGCCGCTAGGAGGGCCATGGGCCCACGGGGAGCCACCTGAGTGCTTATGGGATGATACTCGAGGCCAAGCAGCTCCGCCACGCGCCTCCTCAGCTCGGGCCCCAAATCGCCCCATGAGGCCATGGTGCCCACGGCGCCTCCGAGCTTCGCCTTTATCTGCCCAACAGCATAGCACAAGTGGCCCATGGCTGTCGCGAGCTCGTAATAGTAGTTGGCGAACTTGAAGCCGAGGGTTATGGGCTCGGCCCACTGGCCGTGCGTCCTCCCCACCATTGGAAGGTCAGCATACTTGCGCGCATACTCGGCCAACACCCCCCCAAGTTCCCTTGCCCGTTCCCTTACAATTTCCGTGGCCCTCCTCACGAGGAGCGCCCATGCGGTGTCCACCACGTCGTAGGATGTGGCGCCGAAGTGCACGTACCTACACCCGCTCTTTCTTTCCAGGAGCATTACCAGGGACAGTATGTCATGGCCGAGCTCCCTCTCCAATGCATACATGTCCTCGGGCTCCACTTTGGCTTTCTGCACCGCATCGCAACACCCTTTATCGGCTATGCCGAGCTCCTCAAGGGCGCAGACCAGCGCCCTTTCCACGGCCAGGTACGACTCCACCAAGCTCCCCACACTGAACACGCCCCTCATTTCGTCCGTGCCGTACCTCCACTCAAAGGGACATACGCTCATAGCACTGCGAGTATGCCCCGCGCGGCCAGCACGCCGGTCGCCGCCGCAACGTTTATCCCACGCGACAGGCCGGCCCCGTCGCCGGCCACGAAGAGGCGCGGCACCGTGGTTTCAAGGCGGCCATTAACCACGGGCCTCACAGAATAGTACTTTATCTCGGGCGCGTACATGAGCGTCTGGGGACTGGCAATGCCGGGCACCACCTCGTCCAGCTTGTGGAGCCCCTCCACGATGCCCTCCACAACCCTATAGGGCAGCGCCATGGACACGTCACCAGGGGTCACATCCTTGAGGGTGGGACTTATGTTGGACCTCCTTATCCTCTCCCAAGTGGACCGCTGTCCTCTTTCCAGGTCGTAGAGGCGCTGTATGAGGGGCCTCCCACCGCCTAACTTGGTGGCCAGTCTCGCTATCGACTTCCCGTACTCTATGGAGTTTTCCATGGGGTCCGTCAACTTTATTGTGACGAGGAACGCGAAGTTAGTATTGTCGCTCTTCTTGTGGAGGTATGTCTCCCCGTTAACGCCCACGGTCCCATCCGAGTACACCTCTTTTATCACGTAGCCCCTCGGGTTGACGCAGAAGGTCCGGACCTTATCGTCGTACTTGGACGTATATATTATGACCTTGGGGTCATGGACCGCGTTGGTGAGCGGCTCCATGATGGTGTGGGGAACCTCGACACGTACACCCACGTCCACGGGCCCGTAAACCATCTCCGCGCCCAGCCTCCTAAGGACGCCCTCAAGCCACTCGGCCCCGCCTCTGCCGGGGGCCAAGAGGACGGCCCTTCCAGTGGCGTTTCCCCTTGATGTCCTCACGACAAAGGCCTCACCGGTCCTTTCCACGTCCATGGCCCACGTGTTCGTGAATACTGCCACGCCGCGCCCCGTGATGTACTCGGTCATCTTTTCTATTACTTCGCGGGACCCGTCGGTACCTATGTGGCGTTGCCTTATGGGGATTATGCGCGCGTTGACACGGGCCGCAATGGACGACAGCTTTGATATGAGGTCCATGTTGGGCTCGTAGAGGTTTCCCGGCGCCCCGAACTTGACGAATATGGAGTCAACGTAGTTTATCAGTTCCGTTGCCTTGTCCCAGTCGCCCACGATCTCGTGGAGGTCCCCGCCTATGTCGGGCCTCAGATTTATGAGGCCGGAGCTCAACGTCCCCGCCCCACCTATGCCGTACATTATATGGCACGGCGTGCAGAACGTGCATTTCTCGAGCGGCGTCTGTAGCGGGCACACCCTCTGCTTGGCCCTGTATCCCCCATCGATCAGCGCCACGTTGAGCCCGCCCCTCTCAGCGAGCTCGTACGCCGCGAAGAGGCCCGCGGGACCAGCGCCTATTATCACAACGTCGAAACGGCCCAGCTCGCCGTCACGCGACTTGAGCCTGGCTAGGTATAGGTTGGTTGTGCTTGCCACCTTTTCTATAAGTAATTAATCTCCTTTTAAAAATTGGCGGTCGAATCGCCCGGCGCCATTCAAAGGATTGTTGAAAGTGCCGCCATAATGGCGGCCTTGACGCATCTCCACACAATGTTTAAAGGCGTAGGGGTTGCACTCGTCATGGTCGCCGTGGCGGTGCTGGCGAGCCATTCCGCGCTCGACGTGCTGGATGGGGCCCGCGACGAGGGGCTTAGGACCATCGCAGTGGCCAGGAAGGGAAGGGAGAGGGCCTACAGGGAGTTCCCCGTAGTGGACGAGCTCGTAGTGGTCGACGATTACAAGGACATGCTCAGGGGGGACATCCAGTCGCTGCTCAGGGACAGGGAAAGCGTCTTCATCCCCAACAGGTCCTTCGCCGTTTACGTCGGGTATGACGAGATAGAGCGGCGTTTCGCGGTCCCCATATTCGGCAATAGGCATTTGCTACGCTGGGAGGAGAGGGCGGGGCCGCACAATTATTACAGGCTCCTCGACGAGGCGGGCATAAGGAGGCCCCGGACCTTCACCGTGGACGAGGTGGATAGGCCGGTAATAGTCAAGCTGCCGGAGGCCTCTAGGAGGGTCGAGAGAGGGTTCTTCATAGCCAGGGACAGGGACGACCTAATGCGTAAGGCGGCCAGGCTAGCCGACATGGGGGTTGTAAGGCTCGATGAACTGGGGACCGCCACGATAGAGGAGCTCGTGCTTGGGGCTCATTTCAACGCCAACTATTTTTATAGTCCCCTGAGGAGGAGGCTGGAGCTCCACGGCTTTGACAGGCGCATACAGAGCAGCATCGACGGCATTTATAGGCTCCCGGCATCCGTGGAGCTCGAGCTTGGCGCGGAGCCGCGGTACATAGAGGTGGGCCACGAACCCGCCACCATACGCGAGAGCCTCCTCGAAAAGGTGTTCGACGTTGGGTACAGGTTCGTGGAAGCGACGCGGCGTCTGGCGCCTCCCGGGATCATAGGTCCCTTCACGCTGCAGTTCATGGTCACGCCCGACCTGGACTTGGTGGTCTATGACGTGGCGCCGAGGATCGGTGGGGGGACCAACGCATATATGGGGGTCGGGAGCCAGTACAGCAAGCTTTACTTCGGCCGCGCCGTGTCCATGGGGAGGCGCATCTCCATGGAGATCAGGGAGGCCGCGGAGCAGGGCAGGTTGGAGGACGTGACCACATGAACCTTGAGGCCGTCCTAAAGAGGTACGACCACGAGAGGCTCACTATTGTAACGATTGCGAGCCATACGGCGCTGCAGATACTTCGGGGAGCCAAAAAGGCGGGGTTCAACACGTTGGCCCTAGCCAGAAGGGGCACCGAGTGGTTTTACGGGCGTTTCAGCTTCATAGACGAGGTGTGGCCCATAGAGTTCCCTGACCTGCCCAGGTACGCTGAGAGGCTGGTAGAGAGGAACGCGGTGCTTGTGCCGCACGGCAGTTACGTGGAATACGTGGGTCCCAGGAATGCCGTGGAGATGCCGCTGCCTACCTTCGGAAATAGGTACCTAGTCGAATGGGAAAGCGACCAGCGGCTCAAGATGTCGTTGCTCCGAGAGGCCGGCATTCCCACGCCGAGGACCTTCGAGGACCCGCGCGACGTGGACGGGCCTGTAATAGTGAAGATGTACGGGGCCAAGGGGGGGAGGGGATACTTCATTGCGAGGGACCGGGAGGAGCTGATGGGGAGGCTCAGAGCCGTCGGCGGCCCCTATATAATACAGGAATACGTGCTGGGGGTCCCCGCGTATTACCATTTCTTCGCGTCGCCGATGTACAGCAGAGTGGAGCTCTTCGGCATGGACATAAGGTACGAGAGCAACGTGGATGGGCGCACGTTGGGCCTGGCGGAGCCCACCTTCGTGGTTGTAGGGAACATACCTCTGGTGCTACGCGAGTCGTTGTTGCCCACCGTGCAGAGGTATGGCGAGTCCTTCGCCGCGGTTGTGGCGGAGAGGGTTCCCCCGGGCATGGTGGGGCCCTACAGCCTGGAATCCATCGTGCGCGACACTCTGGAGATAGCCGTGTTCGAGTTCTCGGGCCGGATAGTCGCGGGCACCAACACGTACATGGGCGTAGGGTCGCCGTACTCTACGCTCTACTTCGAGAGGCCCATGGACATGGGGGAGAGGATAGGGCTGGAGGTGGCCGAGGCTGCGCGGAGGGGTCGCCTGGACAGTGTTTTGACGTGACGGCCAAAGCTTTTCTACCCCGGATAAAGGGCCTTCCATGAGGCTCTGCGTGGAGGCAAGGGGCTCGATATCGGTCGCTCACCGCGTTGGCTTCTCGCCGGGCTACAGCTCTATACATGGGCACGACTATGTGGTGCTGGCAGCCGTATGTAGTGACAGCGAGGTCGACGTGGTAGTCGATGCCGCTGGCCTGACCGAGAGGCTGTCCGCCCTTCTAAGGGAGATGGACGGCAGGTACCTGGTCCCCACGGCAGACGAGACTGCAACGGGAGGCACATACCTCGTCCCATGCAACGCCCAGGGGGTTACAGGCGAATGCATAGCCAGGCACATAGCTAGGTCGCTGGGCGCCACATGGGTACGCGTGTGCGAGAGTGGCCTCACATCCCCCTGCTTCTACTACGAGACATGAGGCTCCTCGAACTCTTCAATTCTCTGCAGGGAGAGGGGCCGAACATGGGGAAGCCCGCCACCTTCGTGCGGTTGGCCGGCTGCCCTCTGCAATGCGCGTGGTGCGACACCAGGTATAGCTGGGACGTCGGCCACGGCGAGGAGCTGGACCCACATGACATAGTGGGGAGGGCGCTTGCCATGGGGCTCAGAGGACATGTAGTGATAACGGGCGGGGAACCCTTGATATGGCGCGGCAGGGGGCTCGAGGAGCTGGCCTGTGCCTTTTCGGGGGCAGGCAGCGCCGTTGAGATAGAGACCAGCGGCGCGTATACCCCAAGCGACGGGCTGGACCAATGCGTCTCGTACTACGACGTTTCGCCTAAGCTCTCCAACAGCGGCGTCCCGAGGCGCCTGGCGCTCAACGCGATAGGGTGGTACGCAAAGAGTAGCAAGGCATGGTTCAAGTTCGTGGTTGCAAGTAGGCGCGACGTGGAGGAGGCCCTCGAGGTTGTCTCCCTGTACTCGATACCCCTTGAACGGGTCATGTTGATGCCCCTGGCCACGAGCCCAGAGGAACAGAGCGCCGTGTTGGCCAAGATATGGGACATCGCCGTTGAGCGGGGCCTAAGGGTGACGCCCCGCCTACATATATATGTATGGGGGAACGTGAGGGGCCGCTAGAAAAAACGCTAGTATAGGAGGTCCCGTAGCTCCCACAGACTCCCAACCGTGAGGGCGCCGTCCGGGCACCTTCGGCCCCTAGACACGCAGATGGGCGCCGCACCCCCCCTTATGGCCATCTCCACATCGTACTGAGAATCGCCGACCACAGCGGTCTCCCGTGGATCCACCCCAAGCACGCTACACGCCTTTATAAGGGGCTCCGGATCGGGCTTACCCCTGGCGACCTCGTCACCGCCTACGACAACCGCGAAGTGTTGTGCCAGCCCCACGCGTTTGAGTACCTCCCGGGCAACGTGTCCGCTGGAGGACGTGACGACGGCCTTGCCTATGTCGAGCACGGTCACGGCGCCCGCATCTGGGTAGGGGGACACATATGAGATGTACTTCTCCACGAACAGCCTATTCTTCAGCGATGCCAACGCCTCGGCGCAGTCCCCACAAAGCGTTTCGGCTATTTTCAGCGCTGGAAGCCCCATAAGGGGTTCCACCTCTTCGCGCGCCTTGCCTATACCGAGTGTTCTTAACGCGTCGAGCCACGCGTCTACGTGCGCCCTTACGGAGTCTACCAGTGTTCCGTCCAGGTCAAAAACAATGGCCTTTATCCTAATCACCCGTATTTCCTCCTCAGGTCCATTAGGTAGGCAACAACTATCACCATGGACATAGAAAACACTGCGGAGAATATGGCCCCCTCGAACTTCCACCTCCATTCAAGGGCTCCCCAGTCACCGCCTGCTGACAGGACACCGAACACCGCCGGCCCGGTAGACGGCAACGTCAACAACGCCGTCAATAGCATCGTGGTGACCGCAACAGCGAGAGTCAGCACTATTCCGACCTCACTTCTCATGGCCCCCCCTTATAAGCTCCATATAATAACCTAGCGCCAATAGGCCCGCGATAAACGTCAGCGCGGCCAACTCGCCAGCGGCGAGCCTTTGGTACGCTATGCCCTCCTCGTAGAGGCCAGCGTCAAGAGACGCGAACACGAAGCTGGCTGTATACGCGAAGGCGACCACCAATATCAGCATTATTAACAGTCCGGCGGCCACGGCCCACCTCCTGTCCACCAGTAGGAGCACGTACGTGAGTATGGCCCCGATAACGGAAACCGCGCCCACTATCCAGGCAAGCGTTTCGGGGCTCATCTCCCTACCGTGGGCACTATGTCCTCCGTTGGAACCTCGACGCTTGTGAACGGGGTCAACGGCTTGGGTATCTCTATGAAGTAGCCCAGCACGGTCCCATAGCCTATCACTGCCATGTATATAACGGCGATTATCACCCATATGGTCCTCTCCTCGAGGGCGTTGCTCCTTGCACGGTCCAACAGCGGCACAACCAGTGCGAATAATACCATCAGCACAGGCAGCCCCACCGCTATGAAGGGGTCTATGGCCTTGACCAGTGTGTAGTACCACATGACAGGCCACGGCGGGCGGACGCCTGGAGGCGTCTCCTTGCCAGGGTACCAGGTCTCATAGCCGTTTACCGGGTCGTATATGGGGAAGGGAAACGCCGCCACTAGCAACAGCAGGAACGATAGTTGTAACATGAATTGGCCCATGGTCAGGGCGAACCTGTGTGGGTAGAACGGCTCTGTGGCTGATGCAGCGGCTTCGGCCCTTGCCCTGTCACGTATCGGCGGCGGGCTTACGCCAGCATGCAAGATCAGCCAGATCTTGAGTCCCAGCAGCGCGGCTATTATCCCGGGTACTAGAACTATGTGGAGTATGTATATCCTTGAAATCACCTGGTCGGTCACGAAAAGCGATCCCATGAAGGCTGCTGCGAGGCCACCTACGGGTATGCCCATGTAGTCCAGGTACCTAAAAATGTTGAGGCCTATCTGTAGCGCCAGCGCCGCTTCCAGGTCCATGACAAGTATGTAGCCGAGCACTGTTTGGGTTATGACCAGTACGCCGAGGAGCACGCCGAGGAGCCACAGAGCTCCGCCTGACCGCCTCTTGTATGCGCCCAGGAGGAACTTGGCGAAGAAGTGCGTCAACGTGGCGAACACCATCATGAAGGCTGCCCAACGGTGCAGGTTACGTAGCACAAATCCAAAGGGCTCCCTATACACCAGCTCGTAAACGGACTGGTAGCTCTTGGTCGCGATAAGCTGCTCCTGGCCGTGCTGTATCACAACCCTTTCCTCCACCCCCGGCTGATAGAATAGGGCCAGAACAACACCCGTGACCACCAATATTACGAAGGACACGGCGGCTACATCCCCAAACCAGTACAATGGGTTCAGATTGGCGTACCTAGGTACAGGATGTTCCAGGAACTCCCGCAGCTTGAAGCGGTCCATCAACATGTCCCAGAGCCTGTTTATGAGGCGCAACAGGCTCATACGTATGCCTTCACAGCATATATGACGTCCCCATCGAGAAGGGGTGCGCCTGGCTCCAGTAGTTCCCCACCTCTAGCAGCCACGACCTTGACAGGCCTAAGCGGCCTGGGGGCGGGCCCCGCGATTCTAAGCGCTGCCAGGAACGTGGGCGAGGCCGGGTCCCGATCTATGCTGAACGAGGACCCATGGCACGGACAGAAGAACCCCACCATATTGTCTGCGGGACCAGACTGGTTTACGGGACACCCAAAATGCGTGCACACGATATTATATGCAACGGGGTACTCCCTTTGATCTATCTTTACAATCCCGAATACCGTGGGTATGGCCATAGTGCCCTTCTTAATTAGTCTGAAGAGCGGCCTTCCCTCAGCACTTGCGTTCCTGATCTCGGAAACTGTGACGCTGAAATCGTCCGGGCACCGAGGCGGATCCTCGCACAGCATGACCTCGATGTGGCCGTACGGCGACGGTTTGACCAGGTTTGCCTTGCCGCCAATAAGGGCGCCTACAAGCGGCACCGTGATGCCGCCAAGCCCCAGCGAAACCGAGGTACCTATGAGTATCTTCAATATGTCCCGGCGGTCCTTATCGACGTTCATCCGCTGGCTGCTGCCCATTTGAGCATTTCTGTTATGGCTTTGACTTTGTCTGGCCAGTCTGGGTAGGTTTGTTTGTATGTGTTGATTTGGGCTTTCATTGTGGGGGCGTAGTTGGGTGGGTCTTGTAGGAATTGGGCTATGAGTTGTGCTGC
>WANN01000020.1 GCA_015521775.1 Thermoproteaceae archaeon | reverse complement strand
TCCCTCTCCTCTTCTCCCATGCGTTCCCTGTGCTAGCCCCTAATAAAGGTAACGCGCCGGTTTAAGGGACAGATATATTTCCCTCTGCCCCACGTTGCCGGGTGGGCGTCCTTGTGGTTTCGGAGAAGGACTCGGTGGCCGCCGCAATAGCCAAATACCTGGGGCGGAGCTATAGGAGGTTCAGGGCGTTTGGGGTGCCGGTGTACAGGTTTAGGCATGGGGGCGACGAGTGGCTGTCGGTGGGCCTGAGGGGGCACCTCATGGACTTCGACTTTGGTGGTGAACTAGCGTCGTGGCACCGCACGGAGCCCGAGAGGCTGTTCGATGCGCAGCCAGTATTGGTGTACAGGCCCGAGAGCACGAGGCACGTCCTGGCGCTTAGGTCGCTCGCCAAGTCGGCCGAACTTGTCTACCTTGCCCTTGACGCGGACTCCGAGGGGGAGGCGATCGCCTATGAGGCCATGATGACCATCATGACGGTGAATCCACGCGCCAGGTTCCTCAGGGTCAGGTTCAACGCGGTGACCAGGGACGACATATTGGAGGCCTTCGGTAGGCCCCAGCAGTTGGACCTGCGGACGGTGGAGAAGGTGTTCACCCGCATGATGCTCGACCTGACCATCGGCGCCGCGTTCACGCGCCTCCTGACGCTGTCCGTGAGGCGCGCCGCCGGCAGGGGGAAGGCCAACGGTATAGTCAGCTACGGCCCCTGCCAGACGCCCGTGCTCTCGCTTGTAGTGAGGCGCGCGTTGGAAAGGGAAAGCTTCGTCCCAAGGAAGTATTACGTGGTGTCGGCCCTCGTTGTGGTCGACGGGCGCAAGTTGGCCGTGCGCTCGGAACGCTTTGAGAGGCGCGAGGATGCGGTTGCCGCGGCCAGCTCCGTCAAGGGCTCGACGGGAAGGGTGGTCGAGGCCTCCTTCGTGGAGGCCAGGAAGTCCCCCCCTGTCCCCCTCGAGACCGTGGAGCTTGAGAGGAGGGCCAGCAGGTGGCTCGGCATAAGGTCCAGGGAGGCGCTGGCCCTGGCCGAGGAGCTCTATAGGCGGGGCCTCATCTCGTATCCGAGGACCGAGACGAACATATACCCGCAGACGCTGAACTTGCGGCGCCTCGTCGCCGAGTTGACCCGATCCCCCTTCGGATGGTACGCCGAGAGGCTGCTGGCCTCGAGGATGTCCCCTACCAGGGGCAGGTCCGACGACGGGGCCCACCCCCCCATCTATCCGGTCAGGGCGGCCGGCCAGTCCGACGTGGCTAAGGCCCTGGGCAGACACGCCAGGAAGGCCTGGAAGATATATGAGCTGGTGGTGAGGCATTTCCTTGCCACGCTGAGCCCTCCCGCCGTCTACGAGAAGCAGCGCGTGGTGGTGAGGGTGGGAGGCCTCGACCTGGTCGCGGAGGGCAGGAGGACGATCAGCGAGGGCTACTGGGAGATATATCCCTACGAGAGGATCGAGGACTCGCCCATTCCCCGCGTCGAGGTTGGGGCTACCGTAAGGGTGGTCAACGTAGAGGTCGAGGAAAGGGAGACGAAGCCCCCCGACTACCTCTCGGAGGCGGAGTTGTTGGCCCTCATGAAGAGGCATGGGATAGGCACCGACGCCACGATGCAGGAGCACATACATACCAACGTGAGGAGGGGCTACATGAGCATAGTCCGGGGCCGCTGCGTCCCCTCGCCCCTCGGCAAGGCGCTCATACTCGGGCTCAACGACACAGCGCCGCACCTCGCGGACCCGGACGTGAGGTCGCGTATGGAGGACATGCTGGCCCAGATAAGCAGAGGCCGGGCAGACCCACGTGACGTGCTGGATGCCGTGAAAAACGAGTTTAGGGGGTACTACAGGTCTCTCCTGGGCCGCCTGCCAGCGCTCTCCAGGTCTATTGCTGAGTCTCTCGATGGGGAATCTCCTCGCTGAGCCTCTCGATCGTGCGCAGGTACCTCCTTAGCCTCCTCTCAAGCACAACGTACTTGTCCAACACGCGTGCGGCCCTCTCCACCTCCTCCATGTGCCCCAATGCCACGCCACGCTTTAAAGTTTGGGGCGAAAATTTTAAGTATACGTGGAGTCCCACTCCATGCCGCTAACCCGGCCATAGGTCCCCGGGCACGACCCGGTCTCATCCGAACCCGGAAGTCAAACCGGGGACCGCCGACCCAAGTACTGCGGTCCGCGAGGCCGCGGGAACGGGCGGTGCTGGGGGCGGTCAATTTTACGCGGTGCATCAACGTGCGAGGCCCAGGTACAGCTTGCCTAGGTCGGGCCGCGCAAGTAGGTCGCTGGGCGGCCCCTCGAATATGACCCTGCCGCTGGCCAGTATGTACACCTTGTCGGCTATGTCCATGGCCAGCATGGCGTTCTGTTCGGCCAGCAGTATCGTGATTCCGCTGCGCCTAAGCTCGACGATCGTGTCCGCGATCTCCTGCGCGGCCTTTGGGGCCAGCATGGCCGTGGGCTCGTCGAGTATTATCAGCTTGGCGTCCCTCACAAGGGCCATGGCTATGCCCAGCATCTGTCTCTGGCCGCCCGAGAGCTGTCCCGCCCTCCGTTTCCTGAACTCCCTCAGTATTGGGAAGAGGCCGTATACCTTGTCGAGCCTTTCCAGAAAGGTGTCCCTGCTTATCGTGTACGCGGCCATCTTGAGGTTCTCCTCAACCGTCAGGTTGCCGAACACGTTGCCTACCTGGGGCAGATACGCTATGCCTAGTCTTGCCCTTGCGTGGGGCGGCATGTAAGTGATGTCCCTGCCGTTGTACGTCACTGTGCCCGAGTACACAGTGGTGAGGCCAAACACGGTTTTGAGCAGAGTGGACTTGCCGCTCCCGTTGGGGCCGAGAAGCGCCACTATGCTGCCGCGGCTCACCTCTACGTTGACCCCGTAAAGTATCTGTAGTTTGCCGTACCCGGCACTCACATCGTTGACCAGCAACATTGTTGGCCATGTGGCCAAGGGTAATAAAGATTAGGCGATGGGTCTCCCAAGGTACGACTCAACCACGATGGGCTCCGACACCACCTTCCGGGGATCGCCCTGGGAAATTATTTTGCCGAAGGCCATGGCATACGCGTAGTCCGCGTATTCCAGGGCTATGTCGAGCCTGTGCTCCACCAGTAGGAACGTCACGTCGGCTCGCCCAATGGTCTCCCTGAGCCTCCCAAGTATCTCGTGGGCCAGGCTGGGGTGGACGCCGGCCAGGGGCTCGTCCATTATGATGAGATGCGCGCCCATCATGAGGGCCCTACCGATCTCCAGGAGCTTCATCTGGCCCCCGGACAGATCGGAGGCCCACTTGTGCCAGTGCTCGTCCAGCCGTAGGGCCCTAAGTATCGAGAAGGCACGCCTCACGAGTTCCCTCTCCTCCCTAACCCAGCGCCTCAGCACGTCTATGCCGACGTCCCTGTATGCGGACACCAGCATATTCTCCAGCACAGTGAGGCGCGGGAAAAGGCGGGGGTTCTGGAACGTCCTGGAAATGCCTAGTCTTGCCCTTGCGTGGGGCGGCATGTAAGTGATGTCCCTGCCCTCGAAGATTATACGCCCGCTATCGGCCGGGTATATCCCCGTCACCACGTTTATGAGGGTGGTCTTGCCGCTCCCGTTGGGCCCGATGAGCAGGGTTATCGTGTTCCTGCGCACCTCCATGTCCACGTGGTCCACCGCTACGAGCCCCCCAAAGGCCTTGACAAGGCCCGTGGTTTTTAGGATTGGATCCATGAAAAAGGGGGTATTACGAGGCGAGTTCCTGCACCTCTCCCGTGGTCGAGTCCCAGAAGGCCACGCGCTTCCAGGCGCACTCGCCGCCTGTCTTGACAACCTTGAAGAAGTTGTAGTTGCCGCTGGCCCTGTCCCCGGCGGCGTCCAGCTCTATCTTGCCGCTCACCCCGTTGTACGTCCTGAGCACGTCCAGTATGTTCCTCTTGACCACGTCAGCTGTCGGCTCCATGCCCTCGTCGTAGGCCTTCTTTATGGCCAGCAGGAGCACGTACGTCACATCGTAATTTATTATTGAGTACGCGTCGGGCTCCTCGCCCGCCTCATCCATGAACCTACTTACGAATTCCTGCTTCAGCTGGGTCTCGGCAGGCGCGAACACGGGGCTGTCGAGGCCGACCCTGGACGCGGGCTCACAGGCCTGCTCCACAACCTCGGTCAGCTGGGCGGTCCCATCGCTGCCGTACCACTTCACCTCCATGAGCTCGGGGTAGTCCGCAGCTAGGTTCAGTATGTCCTTGGCCTCGCCGAAGGCGATGAGCTCGACTGCCGAGGCCTCGCTGCCCACGCTCTCAATGCACTGCCTCACGCCGCTGGCGATGCTGCTGACGTACTGGCCGAACTCAGGGGCCTTGGGGTCGTACCTCACCTCGGCCACCACCTGTACCCCTAGCTTCGTGAGCTCCTCCTTCGTGGCCTTTGCCAAGCCATCGCCCCAGGCATCGCCACGCCAAGACAACACCACGCACTTGATGCCCTGCTGGGCTATATATGCCGCGACGGCCTTGCTCTGGAACACGTCTGTCGGGACGAAGCGCAGCGTGTTGTCGTCCACAGCCAGTTCAGGGGCCGTGGACGAGGGGGACACCATCAATATGCCGTTCTGGTCCGCGTACTTGCTCAGCTGGCGCACCTCTGCCGAGGTCATGGGGCCAACTATGAAGCGGTAGCCCCTGGCAAAGAGCGACTGCAGCTTCTCGAAAGCTATGTTCGGGTCGGTCGCGGTGTCCTCGACGACGTACTCGACATCCACGCCGTACTCCTCCTCGAAGTCCCTTATGGCCATCTCCATGGCGACCTTGGCCCTTTTGCCGTACGAAGCCAGGTCACCGGTCAAGGGGAGTATGCCCGCGATCTTTATGGTGACCTTGGCCGGGGTTGTCGGCGTCTGAGCGGGGCTTTCCGTGGGCGTCTGTGCGGGCGCCGGCGCCTGCTGCGGTTGGCCCCCCATCATCTGCATCGCAATTGCGGCCACCACCACTATTATCACTACGGCAACCACAACGCCTACCAACGTTTTCGAGGACGCCATGGAATCCTATACCCTCATGGGTTATTTAAAAGTTCTACGCATCGGCTAAAAGATATATATAATCTAGTTGATGGGGGGCTACATGCCTATAATAGATGTACAAATGGTGTTCAACGCGGTGACCTACTCCAGCATAGTTGCCCTTGCCGCTACAGGGCTAACCACCACCTTCCTCACCACTAAGGTGCCCAATTTCGCCCAGGGGAGCTTCATGATGGTGGGGGCGTACACAGCGATATATGTCGCCCTAAAATGGGGGTGGAGCCCCTATGCGGCGCTGCCTCTGAGCGCGCTTCTAGGTGCAGCCGTCGGCCTCGCAGTGTACTTCCTCGTGATTTACCCGCTTAGACGCAGGGGCGCGAACATAATGGCCCTGATGGTCGCAACATTGGCAGTAAGCATAGTGTTCATAGGCGTAATGAACATAGTGGCTGACGTGTTCGAGTCCGCGGGCGTCAGGTCCAGGGACATAGGGCTCTCGTTCCTCGACTACAGGGAGAGGATAGGTCCCCTAATCGTGCGGGGGGTGTACATGGTGACGCCCATATTCGCGGCCGCTATAGTGTTCGCGCTGTTCCTACTACTGAACTACACGAAGATAGGCATCGCCTTTAGGGCGACAGTGGAGAACCCCGAGCTGGCCAGAGTCATGGGCGTCAACGTGGACATGGTCATGGCGTTGAGCTGGGCCCTCTCGGGCATGTTGGGCGCGGTCTCGGGCACGTTCCTGCCCATATTCCTCAGGATAGCGCATCCCAACATTGGGGACGACATGTTGCCTACAATATTCGCGGCCAGCGTTGTGGGCGGGCTCCAAAGCATTTACGGGGGCTTCATAGGCGGGTACATAGTGGGCCTGGCCGAGACCATTGTGACTAGGCTGCTGGGCGAGGTGGTTCAGGGCGCCCTGGTATACCGCTACGTGGTGTCTATGGCCATATTCGTTGCGGTGCTCGTGTTCGCCCCGCGCGGCGTGATAGGGCTCATCAAGGAGGGCGGCAGGAGGGCATGACGGTCCCCCCTGAGGTCATACAGGCGCTTGCGGACATAGCCGCGTTCTTCAGCATGTACGCCATCGTGGCCCTGGCGCTTAACCTGGCCTATGGATATACGGGGGTGCCAAACTTCGGCCTTCACATGACGATACTCGGCGGCGCCGCCATTACCGGCGGGCTCATGGGGAGGGTCCTCTTCGGCGCCCTGTGGGGCGACGTGTCGGCGCGGCTCACGGAGCTCGGCATGGACCCCACGGAACTTGACTTCGTGTCCAACAACGCCGTCATAATAGACGCCATCAACGCCGTGATAGCGACCAGCCCCCTCCTCGGCATAGGCATACTGTTGATGTCCCTACTCGTGGCAGGGCTATTCGGGGCACTGCTCGGGTACCTGCTGACCCTGCCCGCCGCCAGACTGCGCGAGGAGTACCTGGCCATGGCCACGCTTGCAATAGCCGAGGTCTTCTTCAACGTGTTGAGGTTCCAAAGGGAGATAATTGGGGGGACCATAGGCATACAGGTCGTGGACCCACTGGCCTGGCTCCCCCAGAGGTTCGCGGTTTACCCCCTCATCCTGTTGGGGGCAGCGGTAGCGGCATTCCTGCTGCTCAGAAGGGTCGTGAATGCGCCCTTGGGCAGGGTCCTCAAATCTGTGAGGGACGACGACGTGGCCGCCTCGACGATGGGCCACGACGTGGCCCGCATGAGGGAGCTGTCCATGGCGGTGTCGGGCTTCATAGGGGGGGTCGCGGGCGCCCTCTGGGCATTCTACACGCTTGGTATAAACGCCATAAACTTCAACAGGGTTCTTTGGACCTTTATACCGTGGCTCATAGTCATATTGGGCGGCACAGCCAACAACCTGGGCGTGGTGATAGGCGCGCTTGTCTATATAGTGATACGCAGAACCATTATACTCTTCAAGGACACCCTCAACCCTGTCCTGCCGTTCGACGTGGCGTGGGTGGAGTACCTCCTCATAGGCTCCCTCCTCATAATCATGCTGATATTTAGGCCCCAGGGCATACTGCCCGAGAGGCCCGTGGAGACCCTCGGAAGGGAGGAGGTGGAAAGGCTCCGCGGGGAATCACAGCCCTCGCTCCGCGTGGGCGGGTCAGACAAGGATGAGGTTGTTGCCCGCTAGACGCACCTCGTACTCCCTGTTGTCCGCCCTGACTATGCGCGCCTTGACCACCCTGAACCTGCGCCTAATGGTGCCGCCCCTGTAGGACAGTCCCAGCTCCCATATATTGTCGAATATGCTTGAAAGCTCGGTTCCGGGCATCGAGGTTAGCGTCCCGATGAACGTTATGCCGAGTCCCTTCATGAGCTGTAGGGAGCGGCGCAGCAGCGAGAGCGCCCTACGCCTCCCGTACTCGCGTAAAAGGACGCCCAGACCGTCCGCTATCCACAGGTCGGGCCTGAAGACCTCCGCTATCTCGGCCACCTCCACCATGTGCCTGTAATAGTACTGGGGCTCCACGTCCACGTGCTGGATCGCGAAGCGCGGCTCCCCGACCCCAAGAACGTTGCTCAGGGCGGCCACCAACTGCTCGCGCGGCTCTTCGTGGGACCTGTACAGCACGGTCCTCCCAGCGGTTGAGGCCTCGTACGCTATCTTGAGCAGGATGAGCGTCTTGCCGGTGCCCGAGGGCCCCACGACCAGCGTTGACGTGCCCCTAACAATGCCGCCGCCCAGCGCCTCGTCCAGCCCTTGGATGCCCGTCGGGAGCCTGTCCGTGGGGTCGACCTGGTACCTCTCCGGGGTCACATGCCTATACGCGGCTATGCCTTTGCCGGGCAGAATGTCGAATTCAAGCGCCATCCTGTCGAGCCTCCTCCCACGGGTCTTTAACATGTACATTGTCCTGACATAGCGCCCCCATCTGTCTATCCTCAGTCCCAGCCTCACCACGTTGTCCACTATGTAGTCGAGGGGCGTCGCCTCCTCCTCCTCGGCCATCATGACTATGTCGCACCCAACCTCCCTTAGGGCCTTGTAGATGATATTGGCCACCATCACGGGCCCCTCCCCCGATAGGGCCCTAGTTATGGGCGTAATCGAATCTATGACCACCATGTCGGGCGCCTCCCTCAACGCCTCTTCCACGATTAGGTCGGCCACGGTGTGGCCGGACGCGGAGAGGAAGGGCACCTCCCTGAACGTGAAGGTCCCAGCGGCCTCGTGCGTTTCCAGGTCCCACCCGAAGCGCCTGTAATTCTCGTAGAACGTCTTCCTGTCCTCGTACGTGGAGAACCACAGCACCCTTTTGCCCCTTCCGGCGTTCCACAGGGCCCATTGAAGCGCGAGGGTGGTCTTTCCTGTGCCCGGCCTCCCCACTATCAGGGTCACCCCGCTGAGCTCGAATATGGGGTCGTACACTCCCCTACCCCAAGCGGCCGCGGGCCCCATGACGTTACTCGGGGGGACACATGTTTGAGGCGGCCCCCGAAAGCCACTCAAGGACGGCGCCGTGGTCCGTGGCCTTGCTGCGCAGCTTATGGACGTTGCTCGGCCCAAGGGACACCTTGACGCGCCTCGGGGTAATGGTTATCCTCGCCCTCACGCTCGGGAGTATGTTCGGGCTGTACACGGCCCTCTGCGCCGACACGTCCGCCTCGCCTATGAACGTGTAATAGTTGGACCGGGCGAGTCTGGCCACGCGCATCATGAGGCCGACCATGAAGTTGAGCGCCTTTTCGCCCTCCACTTGGACCTCCCTTTCCCTGCCCACCACAGCGCTGTACGTGGAGCCGCGCAACCTCTGCACAGTGAGGTAGTTCCCACATGCGTACATGTCGATGCTCCTGAAGGACGGGCCTGTCGTGACGCCTAGTAGGACCCTCACATCCTCTCCATGGGCTCGGCGCCGGGGGTGGGACAACGGAAGAACATCTTGTCGGCGCATACGCCGCAGAAGTAGGACCTGAGGGAAGCGCAGTAGTAGTACTCGTCGTGCATGTAAAGCCTCTTGCCGCATCGCCTGCAGCGCGCGACCATCAGCGTCTTCATGGGGTATGCCATACCAAGCAGGCGCGGCCTCCCTTTTTAAAGTTACGTGCGACGGGAAGCACATAAACGGGTGGGCCCATTTCCCCATGGAGGCGGCCGTGACCTGCCCCGGGATAGTGGGCTGGGAGGGATATACGGAGTGCCAGAGCCTCATAGCTGGGGGCATCCGACTGTACGAGTACCTCCCCCTGTTCCTCTGCGACGAGTACCAGGGAATGAGGCTGTACGTGGGTAGGCGGGCCCGCTACGACATGCCGATAACGGCTGCGCTCGGCCTCCCATGCAGGGTCGAGTACGTGGCTGGCGACCCCCCGGACGGCGTGGAGGCGGTAGATGCGAGGCTGCTCCCCACGCTGGCCTTCGAGCAGGGCAACCTTGACTGTGGCGGCGCCAGGCTGGACCTTGGGCTGCGCAGGTGGACCGACAGGTGTGTGCGGGTTGACTCCATGGCGGATCTACTTGTGCGCAACGTGGAGCTCATGGGCAGGGTGGTGGGTAGGATGCGCGAGCTGCTTGGGGACGTAGTGAAGGGGCCTGTCGGCGGGACCCTTGTGGGCGACGTAGTGGTGCTCGGGCGCGTGTACGAGTACGCCTACGTCGAGGGCCCCGCCATAGTTGGGCCCGGCTCCTCGGTGCTGCCCTTCACGTATGTGAGGCCCGGCTCGGCCCTGTACGGCAACGTCAAGGTGCGCGATGAGGCTAAGAACGCGGTTATGGACGTGTTCAGCAACAAGGCCCACGGTGGGTACCTCGGCGACGCCTACGTGGGCAAGTTCGTCAATATTGGGGCCGGCACGACGGTCTCCAACCTCAAGAACACGTTGGGCCCGGTCCGCTTCCGGGGGAGAGAGGTGGGCAAGATGGGCCCCGTGATAGGCGACTTCGCCAAGACAGCCATATCCACGTCCATCTACGGGGGCAGGGTAGTGGGCGTGATGTCTCACGTGTACGGGACCATAGCCAGGGACGTGCCCCCCTTCTCCATATGCGAGGGGGACCGCTGCTCCAGGGTGGCGAGGGACAAGGTGCCCGTCCTCGCGGAGAGGGACCTCGCGCTGCACGGCCTGCCCGGCGATGGGGCCCTGGCGGAGGAGCTGCTGCACATGTACGACTCGCTCATTCGAGGAGCTTCTCCCTGATCTCCTCCTTCTCGGCCTCGATGATCGCCCTTATGAATCCCTCGCGGTCCGCCGGGGCCCTCTCCAGGAGGTCGGCGACCCTCTCGAGGCCCGCCCTAGACGCAATGGCGTAGAGCGCCCTGACCCCCCACCTCTCGAGGAGCTTGCTGGTGGCATGCAACTCCTCGGCCAGCCTCTCCTCGCCCTTCCTCGCCCTGCCCCCAACGAGCCGTTGGACCAGCTTCTCAGCGCCGTCCACGGGGGGCCGCCTAAGGGCGCCTATATGCGGCGAGCCGCACCTTGGGCAGCGGGCCCCATCCACCTCGCCCACCTTGCGTATGGCGTGCCATCCGCAGTCCAGGCAGGCGAGGAGCAGCGCCTCGTTGCTCAGCCGCGCGTAGGTCGATTCTAGGATAAGCCTGTCCATGCGCTCCGGCGGGATCAGCTCAAGCCTCCTCCCCATCTTCTCGTAGGCCAGACGGCCCAACGGCGTCGGGCTCGACGCGACGACGACCTCCAGCTCGCCCTCGGCTATGCCCCGGAGGACCTTCACTGCGCCGTGCACGTCTATGTCCTTTTCGAGGGTCTCCCTGAGGGCCTCCTCGAACACGGGCGTGCCAGAGAACACCTCGACCAGTTTCCTCAGGGTAATGGTGTATATGTCGGCGTCCCTGTCAATGACGCCGAATTTCTTGCCCACGTGTATCAGCCTCCTCTTGAAGAGCCCCGTCCTTATGACAGCGGTCCGCGCGCCCTCGAGCAGCTCCTTGGGGTCCATGGATATGAGCCTGTGCAGCACCAGCACCACGGCGTTCGGCGGCAGTTTCGTGCCCGCCTTGACAAGGATGTTGTACGCGTCCTGCTGCACGCCGACGCTGTACCCATACATCTCGGCAAGCGCGTCGCCTATGAGCCTAGCCAGCGCTCTATTTATCAGCGTCCCAAAGTGCGCGTGGACTATGGCCACGGACTCGTCCTCGCTGGGCTCCACGAGGATCACCCTATGGCTGGGGACCACCTCGCCGGACTTTACGTGGGCGGCTATGGCCTCCACGACGTAGCGGGCGGTCTCGCCGTCAATGGGGTACTCGCCTAGGAGGGCCCTGACAGCCCCATCCACGCCCTCGGACCTTATGAGGGCCGCCACCCACTCCTTCATGCGCCCCACGTCCTGGGCCACCTCGTATGGGACGGGGATCTCCTCGCCTACCCAGCTGGGCACCGCGCCCTGGGGATCGTCCGTGGGCCTGACCCTTATGGTGGACCCATCTACGTCCACTATTATCCAGGGCCTCCCCCTGAACACGAACTTTGTCCCGACGGTCCCATATTCCGCCACGAACGCCTCGTCGAGGAACCCCACGGGCTCGTCCCTGGTCACGTCCACGACCGCGTACTGCTTCTCGTCGGGTATCATGGACAGGGTGTCGTAGAAGTAGCGGTAGAACTTGCGGGAACGCGGCCTCACGACCACGTCCTCGTCCTCCACGTAGAACGCCAGCCTCGGGTAGAGGGAATGCATGAAGCGCAGCACGTACCTAAGCTCCTCGAGCGTCAGGTCCCTGTAGGGGTAGGCCCCCTTCACGACCCTGTAGATCTCCTCGACCTTCCATCGGGGCCGCGTGATGAGCATCGCGACTATCTGGTTGGCCAGCACGTCGTAGGGCTTCGAGGGGACCCTTATGGGCTCGAGCCACCCTGCCCTGGCCCTCGCCACTATTGCCATGGCCTCAAGGGTGTCGTTCACGTCGTCGGTCACTATGACCCCCCGGGGCACCAGGTCCAGCCTGTGCCCGGACCTCCCAACCCTCTGGACCAGCCTAGTCACCTGGTGCGGCGACATGTGCTGTATAACCAGGTCCACGTGCCCAATGTCTATGCCCAGCTCTAGGCTTGACGTGGCTATCACGGCCCTCAGCCTCCCCTCCCTGAGGTCCTGCTCCACGCTGACCCTGCTTGCCTTTGAGAGGGAGCCGTGGTGCACGGCTATCGGGTAGTCGCCGAACGCCATCCTGAACCTGAAGCCGAGCAGCTCCGCGATGGACCGGGTGTTGACGAATACGAGGACGGCCCTCTCCCCGTCTATGAGCTCCCTCATGTACCGTATCCTGGCGGCCACGTCGGGAAACGAGAGTATCCTCTCGGCGAGGGCCGAGTCCCCGTCGCGGGGCGCCGGTCTCACCACCCCGAGCTCTATGCGGCGGGTAATGTCCACCTTGACGACCCTGAAGTCGCGGCCGGTCCCGAAGAGGAACCTGGCGACTTCCTCGGGGGTCCCCACCGTGGCCGAGAGGCCCACCACCTGCAGGTCGCGGCCCGCCAGCTCCCTCAGCCTTTCCAGGGTCACGGCCAGCTGCACGCCCCTCTTGTCCTCGGCCAGCTCGTGGACCTCGTCCACTATGACCCACCTCAGCTTGGCCATGTGGTCCCTGAGTCTCCTCCCGCTGAGGATGGCCTGGAGCATCTCCGGCGTCGTTATGAGGAGGTGCGGAGGGTCGCGGCTCTGCCTCTGTCTGTCGGCCACGTCCGTGTCGCCGTGGCGCACATCGACCTTGAGCCCCACCTCGGAGGCCCACCACCTCAGCCTTTCCAGTAGGTCCCTGTTGAGGGCCCTGAGCGGCGTTATGTATAGGGCGTATATGCCCCTGTCCCCAATCGAGCCGAGCATTAGGGAGAAGACGGGGAGTATGGCGGCCTCGGTCTTCCCGCTGCCAGTGGGCGAAATTATGAGGACGTTGTGGCCCGCGAGGATCAGCGGTATGGCCCGCCTCTGCGGCTCTGTGGGCTCTGAGAGCCCGCGTTTGGCTATGGCGGCCCTAACGGCCTCGTGGAGCAGCTCGAACACCACCCAGTGGCACGGCAGAACCTTTTTATTGGTATCCCCACGTTATGGCGGGCGTGATGACGATTTTAAGTGCCTAAAAGTGAAGAGGAACCCACGAGCTGACGGTTCCCCCTGCGCGGCCCCCTATGCGCCTCTGGCGAGCCTCTTGAGGGAGTCCAGTATCTCGCGCTCGACGCGCCTATGCGAGGCGAAGTGTTCGTTGGGGTCCTTCGTCAACGTGTAGACCCAGTACAGCATGAAGATCCCCGTGAGGACGGTCAGGAGGGCATATAGGAACGTGCTCCTGTCGGGCACAGGCCTAACGTCGTCGGGAAGCCTTGAAAAGGACGGGTCCCTGCGCCGTATGCCCTCCATGAGCTCCGCCAGGAACAGCCTCTCGGCGCTGCTGTGCGCTGCGAGCCTCTTGTTCAGCAGGTGGAACACGTATATGTATCCGAGCGGCACGAAGAGCAGCGCCAGTCCCAGGGGCACCGAGATCCTCTTCTCGTTGGCCATCTTGACCTCGTGCAGCCTCGACCTAATGAGCGGCGCGTTGTGTAGGCCTACCTCCTCCGCGATCCTTGCCATGAGGTCGTAGCCCTCGGCGGTCCGCTCAAGGTGCATGTTCACGCGTGTGATCCAGAGGTACGTCACGTACAGCATGACGGCGGCCCCAATTATAAGTAGGCCGAGCACCACCATGGCCAGGCCGAGGGCCTGGGGGCCCCCTGCGGGTACTGGGGGCATGAGCGCGGCGCCCGCGAAGAGCGCCGCGATCCCTGACAGGAACACCAACATGGGGACGAAGGGTAGGAGCACGTTGACCTCTCTGTCGGTCCGCCCCGCCTGTTCCACCACCTCCTCCAAGCGGTGGATGTACACGTGGGCTATGGCCATGGCCAACACGATGCGGCCGCTTTTATCTTTGGGCTGGGTACGTTTATATAGGCGAACGGGAGAGGTGATATGCGTCTCGCCCTCCTCGTACTCTTGGCCGCGGTCATGACTGCGTCGGCCCTCATCTCGGTCATGGGGGGAAGCACGGGGTACACCGTGGACCAACTGCTTGCGGAGGGCCAAAAGAAGCATTACAGGGTGACTGCCAAACTGCTGGACTGGTGGGTTGACGACGGGAAGGTCTACCTGGTGCTGGGCGGCGAGGAGGGACGTATAACGGGCGTCATTGACGAGGGGTACCTTCTGGCGAGGTACGGCGCCGCGTACACGTTTGAAAGCGAAGTTGTGGTGGAGGGATACTACAACCCCTCTAATAGGACCCTAATGGTGACCACGATACTGAGGGGCTGTCACTCTGCCTACGGCCAGCCGGCCGCCTCGGGATGAGGCTGCTCATCCCGGTACTTGTAGGAATAGACATAGTCAGCGCTGCCCTTCTCTCCCTGAGGGGGCCTTTCCCGGCCTTCGTGCCCCTGGGCACGCCCACGGCATATAGGAGCATATACACCCACGTGCCGGTGAGCATAGCCGTGTACGTGCTTGCCGCGGTCTCGGCGTTCTACGCTTTCAGGGCCATGAGGACGCGCGAGGAGAAGTACATTAGGCGCCTGGACGCGGTGGTGTACCTGCTCATATTCGCGTCGGCGTTCTCCTTTGTTTCGGGCACCATATGGTCGTCGGAGTCCTGGGGCAGCCCCTGGACATGGGACCCGCGCCAGGTGACCGTGCTCATACTCTTCATCACGTACGCCGCCTATCCGGCGCTCAGGCGGAGCATCGGCGACCCGGACAAGAACCTGGCGGCCTCTGCCATGTACGTCCTCGCCTCGCTCTCCGTGGTCGTGATAAGTTTCGCCGCGCCTGTCATAGCCGAGTCGCTGCACCCGCGTCCAGGCGAGGCGGTCTCCGCGCTGACCCCCCAGATAAGGTCGCTCTTCGGGGCCCGGCTCCTCGTGGTGGTGGCCCTCCTGTTCCTCCTAATGTCGCGTGGGGCCCCCAGACACGTCGCGGCGGCGTACATAGCCTCGGCGATCCCCATAGCCGTGCTCGGCGCCCTGGACTCGTCGACGCCTACGCAGCGCGTCGTCAACGTCACGGCGGTCGGGGACAGCTACCTGGTGCGCCTCGAGAACGGCACTGTGCTGGGCCTATCGATCGAGGAAGCCCGTAGGGTCATCGACCCTCCGCTGATCGATGGCCGCCCCACATTGGTGCAGCACATGGTGTCGGTCTCTGGGGACCTCCGCATAGTCAACCACCCTAGCGTGTACGTGAACCTAGCGCTGTACTACGTGTTCATGGGGCTAATGGCCTTAACGTCGTGGCGCGTCTCAAGGCGCTCATAAGGAAGGACCTCCTCCTGCTGTCGCGCCGCGTCGACTCCCTGCTACTCTACGTTTCTATAGGCCTAATATTCGGCATGGGCGGGGCCCAGATAGGGTCCCCCTTCATGGCGTCGGTGCTCGCGGGCATCACGTTGACCTCGCTGATCGCTGTGCTGGTCCTCTACAGCGAGGAGGAGAGGGGGACCCTGTACGGCCTGCTCACCTATGTAGGCCTCAACGAGGTGTACCTGGCCAAGCTTGTGGCGTCCCTTGCCGTGGCCCTCCCCATAACAGAGATGGTGTACGTGGTCGGCTCCGTGCTTGCCTCGTTAGGCTTGGCGGTCCGCGACGCAGCGATACTGGCCCTGGCCTCATGCCTCTTCATAACTATATCCATCACCGCGGGCATGATAGCCATACATGGCGGGGCCAGCACGCTGGCCCTCATAGGCATGTCCATGTCCATGGCCAGCCCGGTAGTCGTCAGGATATACCTAGGCGCGGGGTACCCGGAGCTCCTGGCCCTCACGGCGGCGCTGGCGGCCCTGGGGTACCTGGCCTCGGCGTCTTTGGGCGTCAGGCGGCGCGCCTGGCCCTGAGATAAAGCACGGCGCTGGATATCACGAGGAGGTGCGCGAAAAGTGTGTGCAGCGCGGTCGGGAGGCCCGGCGCCCAGGGATCGTGTAGGGCCCCGAAGTACAGGGCCAGCCCCAACACGGGCTGGGCCACTGCAGACAGCATGACGGCCACGCCCCAGAACGTTAAGAGCCTGTTGATGTAGATGCCCACCAGCGCGAGGAGGACGGCCAGCCCCCCCGCCACCAGGTGGAGCAGCCAGGGCAGTTCCCCCAGGGACAGCGCGGGGGGAAGCGCCCCGACCGCAGCCTCGCCGTGTATTTTCTGGACCCCCAACATGTAGGCGCCGGTAAGCGACGCCACTGTGCCCCAGAGGGCCGCCCCCCTGAACGCGCTTGCCATGGAGAGCCGCCTCGGCCTGTCCACCAACGACGCAAGTACGGCCATGGAGAGCGACGCCAGTAGGGCAAGCCCATTGTTGAGGGGGTAGACCAGGTACGCCAAGGGGGGCACAATCACGCCGCCCAGCACCAGCAACACCATCCTCCCTGTCAGGGCCACGAGAGCCAGGGCCAGCACGCCCAAAACAGAGACTAGAAGGAGCTTCCTCGAGCCTAGCCTCGCCGTGACCACTAGGGCGAGGACGAAGAGGATTCCTGTGGCCACGGTCAACAGTCTGTGGACCGGCTCCACACTGCCGAGGATGATCGCGCCTACCAGCCTTAGTGGGGTCGAGGGCCACTCGACCCCCAGATCGAAGCCCATGCCGAGGCCCGCGGTGAGCCCCCCCGTGAAGGTGGTCGCGAGTACGGTCCCAAGCGCGGCCCTATAGACGTTTATGGGGCGCACACCTTCAGGAGACCTCCATGCACCGCCTTTCCGCGATCAGGGTCACGTATTCCACTAGGCTCTCGGGGCTCGGCATGCCCCTTACCCTGCCCAGCACCTTTCCGTCCTCTATCACGATCCAGTCAGCGGAATGGGTAACCACGTACGTGTCCCCGGTCCTCTGGATGGACACGAACACGCCGTAGGCGTCCCAGACCCTTTCGAGCTGCTCACGTGGCCCGGTCAGGAAGATCCACCTGTAGTTGTTGGCGTCGGCGTAAAGCCTCATCCTCTCCGGCGTGTCCCTCTCGGGGTCCACGCTTATAGTCGCAATGCGCTTGACCACAGGGGTAAGGCCCGGCAGGGACTTGTTTATTATCACGTGCATCACCGGGCATATGTCCGGACAGTACGTGTAGGTGAACGTTATTAGGAGGGGCCCATCGCCCCACAGGTCGGAAAGCCTCACCTCGCGGCCATACTGGTCCACAAGGGCGAAATCGGGCGCGGTCGGCTCCTTGCCGGGCGGGTAACAGGTGGGGGTCACCTTCTCCGTGATGGGGAGGGGCTCGTAGTTAGTCTGCATGTTTATGGGGAAGGCGAGCAGTAGCACTACTGAGATCGCTGCGACCACGAAAACCACGTACTTCAACCTCATGATATTTAATTCTGGACATTGCAAATTAAGCTTTGTGGAGGTGGGTCTGATACGTCTGTTGGGGTTCCTCGGGGCCCTAGTGTTCGTGCTGGAGGGCATAATGATACCGGTGTCCCTTGCAGCCCACATAATACTGTACATAGTGTTCAGGATGGCGGCCCAGTACCTCAACGTGCAGTCGCTCAACCGCGACACGTTGCTCTGGTTCATCACGGCCTCGTTCGCAACAGTAGTGACGTACGTAGTGACGCGGTCCACGCCCATGGTGCTGGTGCTAGGCGTGTTGGGCTACTCGGTGCCCCGCGAACAGTTGGCCGTCCTGTCCATGGTGTGGCTCGTCTCGGCCCTCTTCTACTGGAACATCACGGAGAAGATGCGCAGGTTCACCGGTAAGGCCTCGTTCACGGTGTCGGCAATACTTTACGTTGCCGGGTCGGTGGCCTTCACGGTCTACCTAGGGGCGCCGGTACTCGCAGCGGCCTTTTTCACGCTGGCATACGCGTTCTACACCTCGTACATATTCAAAAAGTAGTTTTTTAGGGGGGCTGCTCCTTTTCCTTCCTCCAGAGCTCGTAGTACTTGGCGAAGTAGTAGAAACCGTGTATCGCCAGGGCCATCGTGAGGAACGACGCGAAGGCCGGCGCATCGAAGCTGCCTAGGAGGGCAGTGTATATCCCCCAGGCCAGCGAAACCAGGTACATCACGGCGGCGAAGGCCAAGGAGAACGTTTTTAGGCTGATCATACGTGCGTCACTAGCGGTGGGGGCAACATGTGTATTGCGCCCAGGTAGAACGTGGTGAACACCAGCACCCATATCCCGTCCACGAAGTGCCAGTAGTACTCCGCGGCCTCGACGCCGTGCGGACGCCTCGGGTTCCAGTAGCCCAGCTTGACCAGTATCAGCACGAGCACCCAGAACGTGAGGCCTATGATGACGTGGAAGCCGTGCAACGTGACGATAGTGTAGAAGTACATGGATATTATGCTTGCCGTGGGGCCAAAGCCCTCGGCGAACAGGGTGGGGTACTCGACCAGGAACTGGGAGCCGGCGAAGAAGGCCCCCAGCGCTATGGTGGCCCCCACCCACGTGTAGAAGCCCCGCATGTCCCCGCGCAGGAACGCCCTTCTGGCAAGCATCGCTGTTCCGCTGCTACCCCACAGCGCTATCGACATGGCTATGGGCAGCGGCGCCAGGAACTGGGGCAGGTGCTCCATGGCCGCCGTCCACCAGTCGTAGGTCACGACCCTGGCGTAGTACGCTGAGGAAATTATCGTGAGGAACAGGGCCACCTCGGAGAATATGACCCAGGACACCGAGGCCTTGAGGTCCCCGATGAGGCTGGGGGGCTTAGGTATCTCCTCTACGTGGAGGGCCGCGCCGTTGAGCCTCCTCATCATGAGGGCCCTGCCCACCATGTCCGAGCCGAACCACGCTACTCCAAGCGCCAGGAACAGCCCTATGAGGGCCGCGCCAAGCATCGGGTTGCCGACCACGCCCACCTGTTGGAGCAGGGGCGACACTGAGGCTGCCACATGGGTTATCCCGAGGGCCGGGAGTATGGCGCCGATCCCGAATATGGCCGGCCAAGGCGTCCTAGGCGACTCGTGGTGCGGCGTGGCGGGGGGCACGACGTCGGGGAGCCCTATCTCCGCGGTCTTCCAGGGGTCTGCGCGGTTCTTCACGGGCCTCCCGTTGAACATGCTCCAGATTAGGTTCAGGAGGTATATCACGACGCCGGCAGCGATGAGCCAGCTGCCTATCGTCATGGCTGCGTTGTACGGGACGTACGTTGGGTCGGGGACCGCCGGGTACCTCCTAGGGAGCCCCAGTATGCCCGCGGCAAGCATCATGGTGTACGTGAATCCCCCTCCGAAGGTGAGGAGGGCCCAGCTTGCAACAGCCATCTTCTCGTTGTACCATCTCCCCGTGAGGTGGGGGAAGTAGTACAGCAGCGCGCCGAGTATGGCCAGCATTATGGCGTTGACCACGTAGTGGAAGTGGCCCAACACGAAGTAGGTCTCCTGTAGGTACAGGTCCAACGTGACGACCGGGAAGAACACCCCGGTGACGCCGCCCACTATGAAGAAGCCCACAAAGGTCAGCGCGAACAGCATGGGGGCCCTCAGCACTATCTTGGCGTTGTAGAGGGTCGCCACCCAGTTGAACACCTTTATGCCGGATGGTATGGCCACCGCCATGGTGGCCACGGCGAACACTATGCGCGGAATGTAGTCCTGTATGGCCGTGAATAGGTGGTGGATCCACACTGCGAAGCTTATGGACGCTATGGCGACCGAGGATATGGCGATGGCCGTGTAGCCGTAGGCCCTGCGCCTCGCCATGCGCTGTATGACTTCCGATGCCAGCCCCATGGCAGGCAGGACCAGTATGTACACCTCGGGGTGCCCGAAGAACCAGAATATGTGCTGGAACAGCCTCGGGTCCCCGCTCTTGGTAGGCTCGCCGGGCACGTAGGTGAAGAAGGAGAAGCCGAAGTGCCTCTCGAGGAAGAGCATGATGGCGCCCATGGCGAGGGGGGGCAACGCCACGACCATGAGTATCGACATGGCGAGGACGCTCCAGGCGAAGAGGGACATGTCGAGCATCTTTATGTCCGGCCTCCTCAGCCTCGTAATGGTCAGAATGAAGTTTACGCCGGTCAGCGTGGAGGAGAAGCCGCCTATGATGACCGACATGAGGACAAGGTCGATGCCGAGGCTGGGCGTCGCCGTGGAGAGAGGCGGGTACAGCGTCCACGCGGGGCCGGGGCCCTGGGCGTTGTAGAAGAAGGCGGACCACATGAGGACGGTGGCCGGCACCTGTAGCCAGAACGACAGGGCGTTTATGCGGGGCCAGTAGAGGTCGGGGGCCCCGATGAGCTTGGGAACCAACAGGTTGGCGGCGCCGGCCACCGCCTGCATGGCGAAGAGGAGGATCATGGCGAGGCCGTGGAGCGACGTGAACCAGTAGTACTGGTTGGAGGTGACCAGGCCGGTGGCCTCTATCGACTGGCCCGGCTGGCTTATCCCCATCGTCAGCCTTATCATGAACGCCATGAGCCCCGCGAGGATGAGGTTGATGATGGATAGGGCCACGTAGAGTATACCTATCTTATGCGCCTCAGTAGTCGTCATATACTCAACAACCCTCTCAAGAAGACGCCGCATGTGTTGCCGTAGCATCCGATATAAATTTTTTCTCCTAATTATGCCATAATTAACTTTGCAAAAAATTAATATTTTGGCTCCCTGCAATGGCCCATGCTCAGGGCTGCAGATGTTGCTATATGGATACTTATCATACTCGGCATATTCCTGGTGTGGATGGCCGCGGGCAACTGGGGCAGGCCCCCCTTCGAGGCCGCTTCGCCCATCTCCGAGGTGGTGTTCGAGACCTACACCATCGTGTACACGGGCGCCGGGGTTGTGACGGCCCTCTTCATGGGGACCATGATATTCTTCGTGTACAAGTTCCGTGTACGTGAGGGCTATGGAGAAGAGTAAGATCGCCGAGTACGCCACTGTGCTTGGGGCGGCCCTAGTGTTGGCCTACCTGGCGTACGTCGCAGCCGTGGGCCTCTACGAGATCGACAACTTTGGTACGATCTCGCTGAAACAGTTCAGCGGGGGGGAATACGAGACCATAAAGGTGTACGGCAGGCAGTTCGCCTGGGTATTCGAGTACCCGAACGGCACGCAGACCATAAACGAGCTGATTATCGAGAGGGGCAAGCTGTACAGGCTGGAGCTGACGTCCATAGACGTAGTGCATGCCTTCTACATAAAGGAGCTTGGCATAAAGTACGACACGGTGCCCGGGTTCACGTATGTGCTGTGGCTAAAGGTGGACAAGCCGGGCACATACAACGTGTACTGTAACGAGTACTGCGGAGTAGGGCATTACCTCATGGTGGGCAAAATAATCGTCAAATAGTTGATAACCGGCCTCCTCTGGACCCTCACGTTTTTCTACGTTGTAGTTGCCGGGTACATAAGGTACAAGTCCACCCCCTGGGGGAGCCTAGTGGAGTGGGGCAGCGACGTTGCGTCGGCCGCGTTGCTCCTTGCGTTGTCCGGCCTGGCGCATGTGAGGCCCCGGCCTAGGCACGCGCTCCCCCTGGCGTTCCTCGTCCCCACGTACCTGTTGTCGGGCCTGGTGCCCCTCGTCCTGGCATCCCAGGTATATGCAGGGATACTCATGGGCCTGTACCTGAGGACGTCGAGTAGGCCGGTGGTGCCCGTATACCTGTACGGCGCGGGCACCGCGCTGCTGGCCGCGGAGGGCCTGGGGGTCGACATCGAGGCACTCTTCTTCTCGCTGCTCTTCGGCGCCCTCTCGACCTACTCGCTGGCCATGGGCCACATCTCCAGGACGGCGTTGGTTCCCCTCCTCTCGCTGGCGTTTTCACTCGCCATTGCCAGGCTCGGCCTGGCCCCCCTGCCCAGCCCCTCCATGGGGCTGCTGTTCGTGGCGCTGGGCGGGGCCGCCGTTGGAAGCGCCGTAGTTGGGAGGGGACGCATACATGCAGCGCACGTGCCGCTACTGCTGTTGGTGCCGCTACTGGCGTACATATATCCTTACGCCAGCGGGGCCGCCGCGTACAAGTTGGCCCTCGTGGAGCCCGGGGCAGTCGTGATAACCGGGCTGCCCTACCCATATCCGCCCTCAGTCGGTCTCATGGAACTGTCGCTGGGCGTCGTGGGGGTCTGCGGCCCTGAGGGGCCGCCAACTGTGGCCGTCCGCGTCAACGCCACCGTATCTATAGGCGCCACAATGGTGCGCGTGGCCGGCACGTACGGCGTCGACGACATGTTGGAAGGCACGTTCGTCGTTGGCGGTGCTGACGTGCCCTGGTACATGGGCGACCTTAGGCTGGTCCTCTTCCAGCCATCGTACCCCGTCAACACGTCTGCGGGCGAGGTGCTGTGGGGCCTTCTCCATTCCAAGGTCCTTGAGGGGCTAAGGCGCATGTGCGGTGACGATGTCGCCCTCCGATGGACGTCGGAGGCGGTTGGCCGCGCGCTCTCGCCTGGCGACCTGGACGTGCTTGCAGAGGCCAGGGAGGCGCCGTGGGTCATAGCATTTCGCCCCGTCCCCTTCCTGTGGCTCTTCCTGGCCCTATCGTTTATATTGCCATTTTTCCTGTTGTACTTTGCTGGACGTGCGGCTGGGCATAAAGCCTAAGAAATTTTTTATGTAATTCAATTTAGAACGGACATGGAGATGGGTGAACTATATATTTTGGTCTCATGATGGGACCTGTGGAGGTATTCTATCTGGGCGTGTCGCTGACGTTAGCGGGGATAGTGGGGATGTTGTTAGCGCGCTTCAGGATAGCGCCCGTTCTCTCGTTCATAATTGTCGGCATAGCCCTCAAGTTTTTCCAGGAGGGTCCCCCCGACTACATAGACCTCTTCATGGACCTGGGCCTCGTCCTGATAGCCTTCGAGATGGGGAGGGAGGTCGGGGAGTACGGCTTCAGGGGGGGAAGCATGTTCCCCCTGCTGGTGGCCTCGCTGGAGCTGATATTGGCGGCGATAATAGTGCTGCCCATCTGGAGGGTGCTCGGCCTTTCCGCGATAGACGCGTTGATACTCATACTGGTCTTCGCCACGTCCAGCACAGTGGTCATGTACTCGCTCCTGGACTACTACAAGGTGTCGCAGGACATCAGGTCGTCGCTGTTCTCCGTGCTGATATTGGAGGACCTGGTGGCGATAACGGTGCTAGCCCTGAGCACCACGGGGTTCTCTGCGTATTGGACGCTCAGCATGTCCCTGCTGTTGCTGGGCCTGGCCTACATGCTGAGGGTGCTGTCGTCGAGGGTGATAAGCGACGAGATGGCCATAGTCTTCTTCATAGGCGCTGCCCTCCTCTTCTCGGGCATAGCCACGTTCCTCGGCACGTCGCTGGCCCTCGGCAGCTTCATGGCGGGCATAGCGGCCTCAGGCCACCCCGTCTTCAGGCACTTCGACATGAGGTCCCTCCGCACGATGTTCCTGGCCATATTCTTCATAGGCATAGGCTACATGGCCCCCATACCCAGCGGCCAGGTGCTTGCCTTGGCGGCGGCGCTCGGCATAGTCGCCACTTTCGTGAGGTACTCGGTGTACGTCCTGGCCCTGTGGGTCTCTGGGAGGTGGGACCTGGAGGAGGCGGCTAGGGTTGGCCTCTACGCCATGCCCATAAGCGAGTTCACGCTGATAGTCGCGGTAGAGGCAGCAAACGTGGCCCCAGTGAACAGCCTGGTGTACCTAACCGCGGTCTCCGCCACGGTTACGTCGACCCTCATGTCGTCCTTCCTCATAGAGAGGGCGGACCCATTCGTGCGGCTTGTGGCCAGCATAGTGCCTAGGGGGCTCAAGAGGGCGATAGACGACGTGGCCCTCGACGTGCTCATGCTCAGGTACAGCCCCATACTGAGGTTCCTTAGGCTGGCCGTGGTGACCGTGGCCCTGGCAGCCCTCATAAAGGCCGGCGAGGCCATGGGCCTGCCCGAGTGGGCCCTCTTCGCGGTGGGGGAAACGGCCATAGTATACATAGTGCTCAGGGGCGTCAGGGGGATCCCCCTGGAAAGGGGGCTCGTGGCGTTGGCCGCCCTAACGCTGTTCACGACGCTACTGGCGGTGCTGGTCTTCCTCACGTAGGCGCAGCCGCATCGCCGTACAGGCGCACCATGTTGTCCACGCATATAGCCCTAAGGAAGTCGCCTGAGATGCGGCCCTGTTCCACGGCGCGGAGGAGCTTCGCCGCCATGGTCCACGGCGGTATCACGGCGCCAGGCCTCCTATTATCATCGATGAAGTCGCTCTCCACCACGAACATGGGGCCCATGCCGGCCGCCTCCTCGAACTCTCCCCTGCGCCCCACGGGGACGCTGGGCACGAGCCCCCGCTCCCATGCGCCGACCACCACGGACGGCTCGGCGTGATGCATGACCACCCTGTACGGCCTTGCCCCGGCACGCCTAGCGATCTCGGCCACGCTCAGCAGCGTGTTTTCCCCCTCCCGCTCCAGGTGCAGGTGAACCACGGCGTCCAGGTCCCTGGCAATGCCAATGCCGTACTCCATGACCCTGTCGCAGAGCGCCCTCACCTCTGGGGGCACGGGCCAGTGCGGCCTCCCAATCTCCCCAATACCCACCGCCGCCCCCTCCCGTATCAGGCGCCCAGCCAAGTCCACGGCCCACCTCATGAAGTCCTCCACCTTCTCGATGGGCCACCCCATCTCGACAAGCCTATAGCACTCTGCCGGGTGTAAGCCAACCACAGCCACGGACCCCACCCCCTCGCCCCTCACCCTGGCAGCGCTCCGCACAGTGTACTCGTAGAGCCTTTCAACGCTCGCCTTCTCGCCTGGCTGCAAGCCGAGGCTCCACGTGAGGAGGCTCACAACCACCATGAACCTCCCCCCACTCCTCCTGAACCTCCTGGCGACCTCGGTGGGGCCTAGCCCCGTGAACTCGTTCACGTGGGCATGGTTGTCGGCCACGGCCATACGGCCCGGTGCAGGCGAATATATAAGGCTTTAAGTAGGCCCCTTCGTGGGTGAATGGGAAAGGTGGTACTCAGAGGCCGTATGGGACTACGAGACCGCTGAGATTCTCCACTCGTCCCGCAGATACAACGCAGCGGCGTTCTACGCCCAGCAGGCGGCCGAGAAGGCGGCCAAGGCGCTTCTATACGCCATGAATGAGGGTCCCTGGGGACACAGCGTAAGGGAGCTGTTGACAAGGGCCGGCGTCGGGGAAGGCGCCCTTATGCATTGCGCCCGCGAGCTGGACATGCACTACATACCCAGCCGCTACCCCAACGCCCATCCCGCCGGCGCTCCCCACGAGGCGTACGACGAGGAGACCAGCAGGAGAGCGTTGGAATGTGCACGCATGGTGCTTGACTATGTCAGGGAGAGGTTGCCTTGACGAGTTCGTGGCCAGGGTCAGGGCCAGGTGGAACACCCACGCGGTGATACTGTACGGCTCTAGGGCCAGGGGAGACTGGAAGCCGTGGAGCGACTGGGACGTACTGGTAGTGGCGGACTTCGGGGAGCCCTTCCTGGAGCGGCTCCGCAACCTAATGGCCATGTCGTGTCCCGGCCTCGAGCCGCTCGGGTACACGCCGGCAGAACTCGTCGAGGGGCTCGGGAACCTCAACCCGGCCGTCATCTCGGCGCTCGTGGAAGGGGTCGTACTGTACGGGGAGGACTACGTGGAGGGACTGCGGCGACGCATAGCCAGAGCCGAAAAAACTTCCTGTACCTGGAGGGTCCTGTTCAGGTAGGGGCTACTCCTCCTTGTAGGCCCTGTGGAAGAAGAACTCCTCCCCGTCCACGAACACCATTACGTCCCTCACCTTGTTACTTGTGGCCATGAAGTACCTCTGGGCGTGGAGGAATATCCACGGGGCGTCCCTCCATATTATGCGGATGGCGTCACAGTAGAGCTGGCGGCGCCTCTCCTCGTCCAGCTCCGAGAGGGCCGCGTCGAGGAGCCTGTCCACCTCGGGGTTGCTGTACCTGGCCAGCTGCAGCCCGTTGGGCGGCGCCTCCTTGGAGTGGAACTGGGCGTACATGGTGAAGTGGGCGTCGGCTACCAGGGGGCCCCACCCTATCAGTATCGCGTCGCCCCCGATCTCATCCACGTTGGGCTTGAGTATCTCGGCCACGTAGGACGGCCAGTCCATGGTCCTCAGCTCGACCTGTATGCCCACCTGGCCCAGGTAGCCCTGGAGGGCCTCGGCTATCTGCTTGTCGTTCAGGTACCTGCCCGTCGGGTGCAGGAGGACCATCCTGAACCCGTTGGGGTACCCAGCCTCGGCCAGGAGCTGCCTCGCCCTCTCGGGATTGTACTCGTACGGCTCCTGTGGGCAGTACCCGAAGAAGAAGGGCGGTATGGGGGCGTCGAGCGGCTGCCCAAGGCCGAAAAGCACGTTGCGCACTATGGCCTCCTTGTCCACGGCGTAGTTTATGGCCTGGCGGACCCTCACGTCGTTGAGGGGGCCCTTGGGGAGAAGCGCTATGAATATGACCCTAGTGGTCACCGGCGAGTACACCTTGAAGTTGGGGTCGTCCTTGAGCTTGGGGTACTCCGAGGCCGGCGGCAGGAAGGCAGCGTCCACGTCGCCGGCCCTCAGGGCGGCCAGCCTAGTCCCGGCCTCCGGGAATATCTGCCACACGAGCCTCCTGGTGGGGGGAACATCGCCCCAGTAGTCCTCGAACCTCTCGAGCACTATCTCCTTCCCCTTCTCCCACCTCACGAACCTGTAGGGGCCGGTCCCCACGGGCTCCGTTATTACGTCTGCCCCGAACCTTTCAAGGGTGGGCCTCGACGTTATCATGAGGTACGACGCTATGGCCCTGAGGAACGGCGCGTAGGGCTTCTCGAGGGTTATCTCAACGGTGTACTTGTCCACGGCATTACACCCCTTGACGGGGCCCAGCTGGGACCTAAGGGGCACCCTGGCGTCTGGGTTTATCCAGCGCTCCACGTTTAGGCACACGGTCTCGGCGTCCAGCTCGCTCCCGTCGTGGAACTTGACGCCTTCCCTGAGGTAGAAGGTGTAGGTTAGCCCGTCATCGGACACCTCCCACCTGGTCGCCAGCCACGGAATCACGTTGCCCTCCTCGTCGTACCAGAGGAGCGTCTCATAGACGTGCCTCATTATGTTGTACACCAGCGTCGTGGTCTGGCCGTGGGGGTCCACCGTGTCCAGGTCTATGCCTATGGCTATCCTTATCTCCTCCGCGTATCTGGGCCCCTCGGCGGGCGTCGGCGTCTCCGCGGCCTCCCTAGGGGTCTGCTCCTCGGCTGGTGCCTCCGTAGGGGTTTGAGGCGCCGCCGGTGGGGGACCCTGCTGGCTCATGAACATGCCTATCAGCGCCACGGCGATGACCACCAGAATTATGCCGAGTACGGCCGCCTTACCCATGGCACTGGCCGTCTAAGAATTTTTAAGTATTACACGTTGGACTTGAGAAATGAGTCGGGGCGAGGAGCGGAGCCTCGTAATAAGGGGAGGCGTCGTGTTCAACGGGTATGAGGTCCTGGGGAGGCTGGACGTGAGGGTTTCCGGGGGAACAGTGGTTGAGCTGGGGCCCGGCCTCAGGGGCGACCTGGAAATCGATGCGAGGGACGCCGTGGTCATGCCGGGGCTCGTGGACGCGCATTTCCACTTCATGGGTATGAGGGGCGGCGACATCGTTAGGGGCCTCCTCCTGGAGGACCCGCGGGTGAGGCTGCTTCGCGCGGCGCAGTGGGCCCGCCGGATGCTGAGGGCGGGGATAACCACTGTGAGGGACTGCGGCGAGCCGAACGCGCTGCCGCTTAGGAGGGCCATTGCGGAGGGCGCCGTGGAGGGCCCCACAATATATGCCGCCGGCCCACCCCTCTCGCAGACGTTTGGCCACGGCGATATCCTCCACAGCGTCCCAATACAGTGGAACGCGTTCTCCGAGATATGCGACGGTGTGGACGCCTGTAGGGCCGCCGCCAGGAGGGTGCTGAGGATGGGCGCCGACTTCATCAAGGTGATGGCCACGGGCGGCGTGGTGTCTGAGAGGGACAGGCCGGAGTGGCCCCAGATGAGCCCCGAGGAGCTTCGGGCAATAGTGTGGGAGGCGGCCAAGGTCGGGGCCCATGTGGCGGCGCACGCCCACGGCGACCGCGGGGCCCGCCTAGCCGTGGAGGCCGGCGTGACGTCAATAGAACATGGGACCCTCCTCACCATGGACACGGTGAGGGCCATGGCAGAGAGGGGCATAGCGTTGGTCCCAACGCTTACAATACAGCATGTCCTGTACAGGTACGGCAGGCAGCTGGGCCTCAACGAGTGGGCGCTGGAGAAGATAGTTGAGGTAAGGGAGAGAGCGCCCCGCGTGGTTCAGATGGCCAGGGAGTTGGGCGTGACGATACTTGCCGGCACCGACCTCTTCTTCGAGACGGGCCTCGACATAGATATTGGGGGCAACTGGATCGAGGCGGTGCTCCTCGTCGAGGAGGGCGGGTTGTCCCCCGTGGAGGCCCTCAGGGCAGCCACGTCCAACGTGAGGAGGCTCGGGATCAGGGCTGGGACCATAGAGGTTGGCGAGAGGGCCGACATCGTGGTGGTTGACGGGGACCCGACCCAGAATATAAGGGACCTGGGAAGGGTGAGGCACGTGGTGAGGGAGGGGAGACCCGTGAGGTGACTAGGAGCGGAGCACCTTCTCGGCGTGTATGCACGCGACGAGCCTCCCGGGCCCAATCGGCCTCAGCTCTGGCCTTTCGGCCCTGCACTGTTCTGTGGCGTATGGGCATCTGGGGTGGAACCTGCAGCCGGGTGGGGGACTGATGAGGCTCGGCGATTCCCCTACCGGCCTCACCGTCAGCCTGGGCTTGTAGGGCAGCACCGAGGTGGACGACGTGAGGAGCATCGCCGTGTATGGGTGGGCCGGCTCCCGGAATATGTCCTCGGTGGGCCCCACCTCGGCTATCTGGCCCGCGTACATTATGGCCACCCTGTCGCTTAGGTACCAGACGTGGGAGAGGTCGTGGCTGATGAATATGTAGGTGAGCCCCCAGTCCCGCTGCAGCCTGTACATTAACTCGAGTATCTGCGCCCTCACTATGGCGTCCAGGGCCGAGACAGGCTCGTCGGCAAGCACCACTTCTGGGCGCATGGCAAGCGCCCGGGCTATGGCCACCCGCTGCTTCTCTCCGCCGCTCAGCTCGTGGGGGTACTTGGGGAGGTGGTCAGCGGAGAGGCCCACCATTTCCAGGAGGCTGATGGCCCTGTCCAACACCTCCTCCCTGCTGTCGGTGTCGCCCGCCGCCCTTATAGCCTCCGCCAGTATGTCCATTACCTGCATGCGGGGGTTCAGCGACGCGTCGGGGTTCTGGAACACCACCTGGAGCCTTGCCCGCACGTGGCGCGGCAGCCTGCCCCCGAGCCCCCACTCCCTGTACGTCACTGTCCCCCTGTCGGGCCTCAGGAGGCCCACCAGTATGCGGCCCAGCGTCGTCTTGCCGCTGCCCGACTCGCCCACGAGGGCCACTGTTTCCCCCTTCACAACCTCCAGGTCCACGCCGTCGACCGCGCGGAGGCGTAGCCGCCCGGTGAGGCCCAGCCTGAACTCCTTGACTATGCCCCTGCCCCTTATAACCACCTCGCTCATGCGTACAGTACGCACGCGACGCGCCTATTATCCCTTACGTACAGGGTGTGCCGCCACGTAGTGCACTGTTCTGTGGCGTATGGGCATCTGGGGTGGAACCTGCAGCCGGGTGGGGGACTGATGAGGCTCGGCGGCGCGCCGCTCGGCACGCCGAGGAGACGCTTCCGGTCGAGCTTCACGGACCTGACAAGCGCCCTGGTGTACGGGTGTAGCGGGTCGCTCATTATCTCGTCGGCCCTCCCCACCTCCACCATCTGGCCTGCGTACATCACGATGATCCTATGCGCGATCCTGGCCGCGACGCCCAGGTCATGCGTTATGAGGAGCAGGGACATGCCCATCTCCCTCCTCAACTCCTCCAGCAGGTCCAGTATCTGGGCCTGTATCGTGGCGTCGAGCGCCGAGGTGGGCTCGTCGGCGATCAGGAGCTTGGGTTTGAGGGCTATGGCCATGGCTATTAGGACCCTCTGCTTCATGCCGCCGCTCAGCTCGTGGGGGTAGGACCAGTAGCGTTTGTCCGGGTCCTGGATCCTCACCCTGCGCAGTATCTCGATGGCCCTCTCGGCCACTTCCCGGGACCTGATGCTGCCCATGCCATGGGCCTCGAACACCTCGGCCACCTGCCTCCCCACGCTCATTAGGGGGTTGAGGTAGGTGTTGGGGTCCTGGAACACGACGGTTATGTCCCTCCCCCTTATCTCCCTCCACTTATCGTCGTCGAGCCGGCTCAGGTCGAGCCCGTCGAAGTATATGTGGCCCCTCACCACCCTGCCGGGGGGCCTCAGAAGGCCGGCGATGGCCATGGCCAGCGTCGTCTTGCCGCTGCCCGACTCGCCTATTATGGCCACCACCTCGCCCCTGTCGACGGTGAACGTGGCGTCCTCGACGGCTCTGACCGTTCCCTGGGGAAGATCGTAGTGTATGGTCAGCCCCCGTACGTCCAGGAGCGTCATGCCCGCCTTAGCAGCGTGGCCATCCTCGGGTCCAAGGCGTCCCTTAGGCCGTCTCCGAGAAGATTAAAGGCCAGCGCGGCCGCCGATATGAACACGCCGGGGACCAGCACCACGTGGGGATATGTGAATATGTAGTCCCTAGCGTCGCCTATCATGGTGCCCCACTCGGGGATGGGCTTGGGCACGCCGAGGCCGAGGAAGCCCAGCGCGGACACTATGAGGATCGTTATGCCCATGTAATACGTGGATTGGACTACAATAACGTACGACAGGTTGGGCAGTATGTGCCTGAAAAGTATGTAGGGCCCGCTGAGCCCCATGGCGCGTCCCGCCTCCACGTAGGGCTCGTTTCTCAGGGTGAGGGTGAGGTTACGCACGAGACGTATATATATGGGCACCGTGGCGATGCCCGCGGCGAGGACCACGTTGACGATGCCGACGCCGAGGACCGACGTAAGGGCTATGGCGAGGAGGATCGTTGGGAAGGCCAGGAGCACGTCGGTGGCCCTCTGTATTATGGCGTCGAGGAGGCCCCCGTAGTACCCCGAGACGAGGCCTAGGGCCGAGCCAAGCGCAGCGCCGAGCAGCACGGCCGCAAAGGAGATCCCCAACGTGTAGCGCGCCCCCTCCATCACGCGGCTCAACATGTCCCTTCCGAGCCAGTCGGTGCCCAGGGGGTGCGCGAGGCTGAAGAAGCCCAGTGCCGCCGAGAGGTCTATCCTGTAGGGGTCGTACGGCGTGTAGAACGCGCCTATGAGCGCCATTAGGGCCATAGCCGCCAGGACGTACAGGGACGCATAGGCTGCTCGGTTCGCCCTGAACGTACGCCACATCTGCATGGTCCTCTCCCTTTTTGCTGCCTTCACCCTCTTAATAAGGTCAGACATTCCTCGTCCTCGGGTCTATGAACATTTGAACTATATCGACCAAGAAGTTTATCAGCATGAAGAAGAGCGCTATTATGAGGATGGTCCCCTGGAGCACGGCGTAGTCCCTCACGAAGATGGATTCAACCACCAGCCTGCCTATCCCTGGCCACCCGAAGACCGTCTCAGTTATCACGGCTCCCCCCAGAAGCGTGCCGAACTGTACGCCGACCAAGGTCACTATGGGGACCAGCGCGTTCCTGATCACGTGGCGGGTGAGCACCTTGTTCCAGGGGAGGCCCTTGCTGTGCGCAGTGACCACGTGGTTCGCGCCGAGCACCTCGAGGAGCGATGCCCTGGTGATCCTCACCAGGTTGCCCATGAGGAAGAGGGCCAGCACCGCCGTGGGGAGGACCATGTGGGCGGGCGTCCCTGCGCCGCCCGAGGGCAGCACCTTGAGCTCCACAGAAAAGGCCCATATGAGTAGCAGCGCGGTCCAAAACACCGGGAGGGACGAGCCCAGGACGCCGAATATGCTGGCCGCATAGCCCGCCATGGAGCGCGGCCTGAGGGCGGCCACGATCCCCAGCGGCACGGCCACGGCTATGGCCAGGGACTGGGCCGCCACGGCAAGCGCCAAGGTGTAGGGCAGCCTCCTCATTATTTCCGCTATCACCGGCTCGCCCGTGCGGTACGACGTGCCGAGGTCCCCCGAGAGCACGGAAAGGAAGTACGCTGCGAACTGCTCGTGCAGCGGCCTGTCGAGGCCCAGGAGGCGCCTCAGCTCCTCGACGTCCTCCTGGGACGCCTCGGGGCCCGCCAACAGCCTCGCCGGATCTCCTGGCAGCACCCTGACCAGTAGGAAGAGGACGAGGATGACGCCGATTATGGTGATGGCCATCTGTAGGCCCCTCCAGGCCAGGAACCTAAACACCATTGCGGCCAGAAAAACGACGCAAAATATATACTTTGCCGCACGGGACACGAACAGATTTATAATGTGGTTGGCCATACTGCATGGAGAGGAAGTTGGGGATCATAGTCCAGAGCGGGGCGGCCAATAGGCTATGCTGCGTGGTCGTGTATGGCGCCGCTGCGCTGGCCTCGGGCTACAAGGTCGTGCTGCACCTGGTGAACGAGGGGCTGGTAGCGTTTAGGAGGGACGTTGCGCCCAGGATATGGGACGACGTCGACCCAAACGCCTGGTCTATTGCGCCGCAAGGCTTTGCCCCCCACGTGGGCGCCTTCCTGCAGAACCTAAAGGAGTTCATAAAGAGCGGCCAGTTCAAGGACTGGCCCGCGTTCCTGGAAGAATTAAAGAAACAGTACGGCGATAGGCTGAAGATATATGCGTGTCCCCTGGCCGCAGCAACTTACGGCATAAGGAAGGAGGATCTCCTTGACATTGTTGATGACATCAAGGGAGCGGAGACCTTTCTGGACGAGGTGTATGGAGGCACCGTAATGGTGTTCTAGGCAGCCCACGGAACCCCAACCTTTTTAGTGCAAACTATTAAATTTTCATGGGGAATAAACTTTATAATGGCTAAATCAATATAGTTTATGGCGGAGAAAAAGTCCAAGCTTTCGATAATTGTCTGGTCCGGCACAGTCGACAAGCTCTACCCAGCGGCGATATTGACAAGCGCGGCCGCGTCCGGCGGATGGGAGGTCGAACTGTTCTTCACCTTCTGGGGGCTCAACTCGATTAGGAAGGACATGCTCGACGTAGCGCAGAGGCAGATAGACAGGAGCTATGAGCAGTACGCCCAGGCGGCGGCCGAGGCGATAAGCAAGATGGGGTTCCCCAAGTGGTACGAGCTGCTTGCCCAGGCCAAGGGCATGGGCAACGTGAGGATCTTCGCGTGCTCCACCACGATGGAGATGTTCGGCATCAAGGAGAAGACCGCGCTGGCGGACTTCGTGGACGAGGTGGTGGGAGCCGCGACGTTCCTGGAGAGGGCCAAGGACTCCACGATAACACTATTTATATGAGCACTGCCCGGACCCTGGACGTAAGGGGAAAGTTCTGCCCAATACCCGTAATGGAGACCTCCAAGGCGATAAACGAGGTGCCTGTGGGCGGCATACTGGAGGTGTTGGCGACTGACCCGGCCGCAGAGCCCGACATAAAGGCGTGGGCCCAACGTACCGGCCACGAAGTGGTACAGGTGGAGAAGGCCGAGGGGTATATACGTATACTCGTCAAGCGGCTCAAGTAACGTTTTTCATTAGGGAGAGGGAAAGCTCTATATTTTCTAGTTCCAGGTCAATCATATCCCTATTTTCGGGCCTTGCCAACGCCACGACGACCAGGTCGGCGTGGTCCTTCTGCAGCCTTTTGGCCAAGACGTAACGCGAACCTGTATGTGCTGTGAGGGAATAGAACCTGTTACGTACCAGGAAAAGCGCAGCCTGCCTCGTCACCATCCTCTCCCTACATGTCGCATGCACGAGTTTGACGCCCTTCCTGAAGAATCCTATTATCCGGTATACGTACATACAGCTGTTATACGATTTTGCTATACCCTCCAGGGTCTCCTTTAGGTCGGTGATCCCTATCATTACACCCATATTTTCCCGGGAACATATTAAAAGAATTCGATTGCTGCTGTGCAGCATGTCTGCGGGGCTGGCTAGGCAGGGCACGTGCTGGGCGTAAGGGAATATTTAAATATAGGATATTCATCCAAAACATGAAGTTATCCAATATAATGAATATAGTGCTCCTCCTAGCCCTCGCAGTATCTATATACATATTATATACGTCCATCGCGGACATGCGCAACTCTATATCGCTTCTAACGGCCAAGGTAGAGGGCGAGCTCGCCGAACTACGCGCCGACCTGGCCCGAATCAACTCGAGCCTGTCGAGATACGACATAGAGGGCCGGCTATCCGATGTGGAGTCCAGGATAGAGGGCCTCAGGCGAGAGCTCGGGGAGCTGGGGGCCCTCGTTAGGGGAGCGCTGGGGCACCGGGTCTCAGTAAAGTACGCCGCCGGCTTCTCCCTGGCCTACGATGGCCCGGTCAAGGTGGTCGTGGACGGCGAGAACAGGACCATACTATTGGCCCCAGGGAACATGAGCGACGACGACCTGGCGTTCTATGTTGGAAAGTACTCGCCCGACCTCGTTGTCCGTACGCCTGTGGAACGAGTGGTGCTGTTCTCGGCGACGCAGGTGGCGCTGTTGGCGCGCCTCGACGAGGAGTTCGGCCTCGGGCTGCTGGACAGGGTGGTGGGGGTCGCGTGGGGAGGGACATACAAATGGTACATACCGGGAGTGGAGGAGAGGTTTAATGACGGCAGGTGGACCGACGTGGGCTACGCGTCCAACCCGAACTACGAGCTCCTACTTAAGTTGAGGCCGGACCTGGTCGTCATATACACCGTTCCCGGCTACGAGGCGTCCGAGAAGCTGGTCCAGAGGCTCGACGAGCTGGGCATACCCTACGTCGTGGACAACGAGTGGCGCGAGGAGACTGTGCTCGGCCGGTTCGAATGGGTGAAGTTCCTCGCCGCGTTCTTCGACGTCGAGGACAGGGCGGGGAGGCTCTTCGACATGGTGGAGCGGGCGGTACTGTCCTACGCCGCCAAGGTGGCCGACGCGGGCCCGGTGAACGTGGCGTGGTTCAGCATATACAGGGGCACGGTGTATGCGGCCCCGCCCGGCAGCTACGTCCACGACCTTATTAGGCTGGCGGGCGGCCGTTACCTGTACGGCGACGTTCCCTACGTGTCGGGAATGGAGCTCGTGGTCAAACGGGGGAACTACACCGACGTGTTGGTGTACGCTTCCTCGCCGGAGTTCGGCCCCTCGTCGATTGGGGACCTCCTCTCCGCGGAGCCGCGCCTGGGCGAGGTCAAGGCCGTCAGGGAGGGCCGCGTCTACCTCTTCTCCAGCGACTATTTCCAATTGGGCTACGCCTATACCGAGCTGCTCGTCAGGGACCTCGCGGCGATACTCCACCCAAGCCTCTTCCAAGGGGTGGAGCCGCGCTTCTTCGTGAGGCTTGAGTAGGCTTATATTGGCAGTTGCCGCCCTGCCGGCACTCGTGTTCGCATCGCTTTTCCTGGGCACCGTCCACATACCGCCGGGCAAGGTCCTCGCCGTCCTCGGCTGGGACTTCCAGTCGGTGGACGGATACATAGTGAACGGGATCAGGCTCCCCCGCGTCCTCGGCGCGCTTGTGGGCGGCGCGGCCCTGGCCGTGGCCGGGGCTCTGTACCAGATACTGCTCCGTAACCCGCTGGCGGACCCCTACGTGCTGGGCATAGCAAACGCCGCCATATTCTTCTACGGCTTGGCGTTCCTCGTCGGGATCCAAGTAGGGTTGCCGGCCCTGGCCGGGCAAGGCGTCTACGTGTCGTCCAGCGTCATGGGCGCCGCAATAGTGTCCGCGCTGCTCCTCGCGCTGTCGGCCCGATACGGGACGCTCTACGTGCTCCTCTTCGGCGTGGCCCTTGGCTTCGTGTTCGGCGCGGGGACCCAGATACTGATAGCGCTGGCCGACGTGATGAAGGTCGGCGCCTTCGTGTTGGCGACGCTTGGCACATTCAGCGGGGTGACCTGGGACAGGCTCCTCGCCATGTCGGTCGCCTGTCTGCCCGCGCTCGCCGCGGCGCTTGCCCTGTCGCTTTACATCTCCCCGTACGTACTTGGCGAGGAACATGCGGCGGTGATGGGCCTGAACGTTAGGGTTGCACGTATATCGGTGATCGCCGTGGCCAGCGTCCTCACGGCAACCGTCATCGCGTACGTGGGCGTCGTCGGGTTCGTGGGGCTCGTGGGGCCCCACATTTCCCGCCTGCTCCTGGGCACCGAGTCGCCTCAGCGCCTGGTGCCTACGAGCGCCCTCACGGGAGCCACTGTGACCCTGGCGGCCGACGACATGGCGAGGTCCCTCCTGCCTCCCCTCGAGCTGCCCATCACCGCAGTGACGAGCCTAGTGGGGGTGCCCGTACTCATATGGCTGCTGACGAGGAGGCATGTACAGGGTTAGGGTAGACTCAGTCGAGGCCGGTTACCCCGGCTTCAGGGTGAGGGCCGACATGGAGCTGGGAGAGGGGCTCAACTGCCTCGTGGGGCCCAACGGCGCCGGCAAGAGCACCCTGATAAGGGCCGTGGTGGGGCTGTTGAGGCCGATCAGGGGAGCCGTGTACGTGGACGGCGTCAACGTGTACAGGCTGTCGCCCCGCAGCCGCGCCAGAGTGCTGACGGCGCTCCTCCCGGACGCCCCGACCCTCCACTTCATGAGGGCCATAGACGTGGTCCTCCTGGGCCGGTACCCCCACAGCTACCTGCTGTACAGGGCCGTGGACGAGGCCATGAGGGTAATGGCTAGGCTGGGCATTGGCGACCTGGCCGAGAGGAGGTTCGCGGAGCTGAGCAGCGGGCAGAGGCAGAGGGTCCTCATTGCGAGGGCCCTCATGCAGCGCCCCAGGGCGCTCCTAGTCGACGAGCCCACGGTGCACCTGGACATAGACGCCAAGGTGCACGTCATGTCGATGCTCAGGGAGCTGTCCGGGGAAATGGCCGTGCTCGTCTCAATACACGAGCCCGACATCATGTACAGGTTCTGCGATACGGTCTACCTGGTGTGGGGAGGCACGATAAGGTACGTTGGTCCCCCGGAGGAGGCGCCCCTCACGGAGATATACGCAGTCCCGCTGAGCCCCGCCATAGGCACGCTGGAGCTTCCGGCCCCCAGGGGCGAGCCCCTCCTCCACCTGGTCCCAGGGGCCGGCACCTGTACGCCCGTCATGAGGAGGCTTGCCGCCATGGGGGTCCCCTTCTCGGTGGGCGTGGCGCATGTGGGCGACCTGGACCACTTCGTAGCGGCCGCCATGGGGGCGCCCCTTGTCAGCGAGCGGCCATACGCCGAGATAAGCGACTCTGCCCTCGAGGCGGCCCTGCGCATGGCCCTGCGCTCCCGGGCAGCGCTGCACTGCGGCTGCCCCTTCGAGGCAGCCAATTCTAGGAACCTGGCACTGCTCAGGGAGGCCGCCCAGAGGGGCATCCCGGTCTACTCGCTGTCGAGGGACCCCCCAGTTGGGGAGCGCCTGGACGCGGCGGGCCTGGCGGGCCTTGTGAGAAAACTAGGTTGAAACTTTCACTTACCTGGGACCACGTGTACCTGGATTCAAATATAACCCTGTCATCTCCATATACTGACATGTACCTGGTCCTCATGAACAGGAGGGGCGACAGGCTGTTAATATCGCGGGAGGTCCCCGACGGCTGGACCATCGTGGGCGTGTTCACGAGCTGGGCCAACGCGTACGACTACGCGGTGCAGCTGGCCGACGACACGGGGCAGATAGTGGAATGGTTCCTCGAGGACCTTGACGCACAGGGGACTTGACCCGGTCACCACTTGGGCCAAGGGGCGTTGCCCCCATAAGGGGCCGCGCCCCACATCGATATGGCGACACGGGAACCGTGGGGGCCAGGACTTATTAGTCGCTCCCCACAGCACCTCCATGGGTAGCGGTATTCCCCATGTATGTGCCGGGCTGCCGCATGAGCCATGAGGCGTAGGTTGGGGTCCCTTGACGTGTCCGTGGTGGGGATAGGCGCGTGGCAGTTGGGGGGAAGGGCGTGGAACGTGGACGTGCGGGAGGTCCTTAGCGCCGTGGAACGCGCCGTGGAGCTCGGCGTGGACTTCGTGGACACCGCCGAGATATACGGTGCCGGCAGGTCCGAGCTCATGCTGGGGGAACTGGTGAGGCGCCGCGACGTGACCGTCGCCACGAAGGTGGGGGGACACAACTACGGCAGGGTGGAGAAGGCCGCTAGGGCCAGCCTTGCGAGGCTGGGGAGGATAGACCTGTACCAGCTTCACTGGCCCCCACCCCCCTACGCCCCCCTGTGCAGGCCCATCAGGGACATGGAGCGCCTGGTCGACGCGGGCCTCGTCAGGGAGATAGGGCTCAGCAACTTCGCGGGCCGCCTCCTCGAGGAGGCCCTCGCCTGCGCCAAGCGGCACGAGCCCGTCAGCGTCCAGGTACATTACAACCCCCTCTACAGGAGGGCCGAGCTGGAGGTCTTCCCCATAGCCGGCAGGGCCGGCCTGACCGTTGTTTCGTGGAGCCCCCTGGCCAAGGGCGCGGCGCTGGGCAGGTGGGGCCCCGACAGGGCCAGGAGAATTGACGGCTCTGTGAGGAAACGCGCTACGACCGAGTGGGGGCGCAGGGTGGTCGAGGCGGTGATGAGGATAGCCGAGGCCCGCTCCGTCAGCCCCGCGGCAGTGGTCCTCGCGTGGCACAAGGCCAAGGGAGCCCTGCCGATCCCCGGCGTCAAGAGCCCCGCCCAGGCAGAGGCCCTGGCCGAGGCCCTCCGCCTGGACCTAGACGAGGGGGAGGTCAAGGCGATAGATGGGGCTGCCGGCCCCCAGGCCCTCGAGGGGGGCCTCGTGCCCAGGGCCCGGCTGCTCCCAGCCACTCTGCAGAGGCTCCTCCTGTCCCTCTACCCCATATAGGCCATGCAGGATTTGCACACAGGGCAAGCCTTATAGGGACGGCACGGCACAGCCGACATGAGGACGGGACAGCCCACGACACCCATGGGCACGGCGGGCGGGGAAACATGGGGCGCCTAGGCATAATACTGAGCAGCGGGGACTACGCCTCGCTCTACGCGGCCGCCACCCTAGCCGCCACGGCGCTGGCCAGAGGCGACAACGTCGTGATATTCGTGACTGGACGCGCCCTCCCAATGTTCACCCGGGACCACACGCCCCCAGCCGAGGAGCCCGCCAGGAGGATGCTGGAGCTTAAAGTGTACTGGCGGGACCTCCTGGCAGCGGCCAAGCCCATGGGCGGCCTCGAGATAATCGCATGTGAGACCGCGGCCAAGGTAATGGGCGTCGAGGAGGACGCGCTGGACAGGGAACTCGTGGACGAGGTAGGGTCCATGTACACCTTCCTGGAAAAGGTGGGCGACGGCCAACTACTGGCATTCTAAGCGGCAAAACAATTATTAATCGCGACATACAACCAACCGCCGGGGTGGCCGAGCGGCCCAAGGCGCGGGACTGGAGATCCCGTCCCCGTCAAGGGGGCGTGGGTTCAAATCCCACCCCCGGCGCCACATCCGATTATCGGAACAATGCTGTTGGCCCTTGGCTGGGCCGTTTTTCCGGCTTCCGCAGCCCTATTCGTGTCCGGCCAATACCCCGCGGGATGGACCTTGCTGGGAGACCCCACTCTATTAGGCGGTGGCATCGCCGTGTCGGCATGCGCGACGTGCCCTGCGGCTTTACCGTTGAGTTTCTGCATGGGTGGCCTGTGCCAGCTTTATGTCCATGTCCTGTGCGTCGCCCATGGCTTGTTTCAGTAGCTCGACGTAGAGGGCCCAGTCTTTCACCAGTATGGGTAGGCCCCCCGCCAGGGCCTCTAGCCTTAGCCGGGGCGCGTCGTCGAGTGGGACCAGGTCCACGGGTGTGCCGAGGACCCCCTCCAGCTCGGCCCCCATGAGGAGGAGCTCGTCCAGCGACACGTCCCAGCTGAACTTCACGGCTATGTCCACGTCACGCGCATGTCCGCGTCTCAGTACGGAGCCGAAGACCACGACTATGAGGGCCCCCTCGAAGTATGACTTCACCGTGGTGATTACCCTTTCCAGGTCTACTTCGTGGTACCTAATCATGTCTCCGCACCTTTTCCAGAAGTTCCTCCACGCACTCGAAGTTGCCCCTTATGCTCCGGTGCACTCTCTCATCGTCTATCGCCCAGTGGGCGTGGAGTAGGGGGCCCCTCAGCCTTATCAGTGCCTTCAGCTTGTCCACACATGTGACGTCCAGCCTCCTAGCCGGCTGTTCCACAGCCTCGACGTAGGTCCGAGGCCGGTAGCCGAACCCCTCCACTAGTACGTGTGTGGAAAGGGCGGCCAGGGCCTCGGCCAACACGATGAGGTTGTACCTCATGGAGTACACCTCGTCCACAGTCATCTCGGCGGGTTCCCTCGACGCAAGCCTCCTGAACTCGCCGATAGCGTTTACGACGTCCAGAACCCTACGCCTCACGACGTTCTCGTCTACCGGCACTGCCCAAGCGCGGGAGCTGCATATATAAGCTGCGCCGGCCCGCGCGTTGACGTCAGTTGGGGCATACCCTCCTGTACGAATCCTCTCCCCCCACAAGCCTCCCAAGGAGCCTGCAGATGGAGATGGCGGCTGTCCTGTCGTCGGGTATGTCGGTGAGGTAGCCCTCTGGGTCCGGCCCATTGTACTGGTAGCGGTGCAGTTGCAGGGCTAGGTATGTGAACTCCACCGCGTCACCGCCGACCAGTGCAGCTAGACGTGTCATCGCAGACGTGGGCACCAGCGAAATTACTATGTCTACCTCCTCCACCATCACCTCCTCTTCCCCAACCCTAATCCTCCTAGCCCCCGGATACTCCCCCTTAAGCTCTTCCCGCCGCTCGGCAAGCAGAGCCCCCAAGTACGCCTTCCACGCCTGGAAGGCCTTCCCAGCGGCATTCCTCACGAGGCCGTCTGCGAGGAACTCCAGTGCAAGCCTAGCCTCCACGGCCGCCTCCCTCAGCCTAGCCTCCCTGTACCTTGACAAGTCCCGCCACGGCTTCGCCAAAACAGGGAAGTCCATGTCAGAACGGCCACCCCACATAAAAAGCTTCCCTGGACAGGCAAGGCGGGCCCCGTCTCACGGACCATTCCGGCAGAGTT
>WANN01000019.1 GCA_015521775.1 Thermoproteaceae archaeon | reverse complement strand
GTCCATGCCCTTCACGGACTCCCCCCCGGCCAGCCTCAGCGCGGGGCAGTCCACCTCGAGGTCCACCGCCGAGTCCACAACGCAGACCCGCCTGTTCCCCGTTATGGGGTCCAGGTCCACGCCGCGCCCCGTGTACACCCAGGTGACGCCCGTGGATGTGACGTAGTAGAAGGACCTCTCAGCCATGCCGCTCCGCCAACTTCCTGCGCAGGGCCCTGGCCAACTCGCTTACCTGGCCCATCAGCTCCACGAACTGTTCGAAGGTCAGCTGCTGCTTGGCGTCGCTCAGCGCCCTGTCGGGGTCCGGGTGCACCTCGACGAGGAGGCCGTCCGCGCCGGCCGCGAGGGAGGCCAGGGCCAGGGGAACCACGTACCTCCTGTCCCCCGCGGGGTGGCTTGGGTCGCCCATCACGGGGAGGTGGGTGGCGGCCTTGGCGTACGCTATCGCGCCCACGTCCAGCGTGAAGCGTAGGGTCCTGTCGAAGGTCCTTATGCCCCTCTCCACAAGGATCACGTCGCCGTTCCCGTGGAGGACCACGTACTCCGCGGCGAGGAGCCACTCCTCCACCGTGTTGCCGAAGCCCCTCTTGAGCACGACGGGCCTCCCGGCGGACCCCAGCCTCTTTAGGAGGGGAAAGTTCTGCGCGTTCCTGGCCCCCACTTGCACCGCATCGGCGTACTTGACCACCAGCGGCACGTCCGCCGTGTCCATGACCTCGGTCACTATGGGCAGCCCAGTCTCCTCCCTCGCCCTGGCAAGCAGCTTGAGCCCCTCCTCGCCCAGTCCCTGGAAGCCGTAGGGGCTGGTCCTCGGCTTGAAGGCCCCTCCCCTCAACGCGTGGGCGCCGGCCGCCCTGACCCTACGCGCGGTTTCGAGTATCTGTTCCTCCGACTCGACGGAGCAGGGGCCAGCCACGACGGCGATGTTCCCGCCGCCCACCTCCACGTCGCCTATCCTCACCGAGGTATCGCCGCGCCTGAACTCCCTGGACACGAGCTGGTACTGTGACCTCACGTCGTATGCGGCCGCCACGCCGGGCAAGTCGCCCTTGGGCCCGTCGCCCGGCGGCGTGACAACGATGTCCATCCCCCATACCCTGACATGCCACGCCTCTATGCCCATGGCCTCGACCCTCGACTTGACCTCGGACGCGTACCCAGGCGACACGACCAGCAGCATGGCACATGTGGCCCAGCCCTATAAAAGGATTGGGCCCACACAAAGCTTATAAGCGGGGGCACGCGCCGCGATATGGAGCGCCAGGGATTCGAGCAATAGACGGCGAGATTAGGCGGCTAATAGAACAAAGAATAGAAGTGACTGTCGAGGCGATCTCCCGCGGCGCACCGCTACACGAAGTGATACCCACGGGCACGGACCCCACGTCCACCTACATCAGGGAGGCCGTGCTGCGCAGGGTGAGGCCCCGCGTTGCCTACCTAGGCCCCCCAGGCACCTTCACCTGGGAAGTCGCCACGGCGTACCTGCCCGGGGCCGAGCACGCGCACTACCCGACCATAGGCGACGTGGTGGCCGCAGTGGTCGGCGGCGACGCGGACATGGGGGTGATCCCCCTCGTCAACAGCCTGGAGGGACCAGTGGGCGAGGCCATAGACAGCCTCGCCACGGCAACCGCGTACATTCACCGCACAGTGGACTACAGGGTAAGGCTATGCATAGGGACCAACAGCGAGGAGATACGGGTCGTATACACGCACCCGCACGCGGCGGGCCAGGCCAGGAAGTACCTCAGCATGCTCAACGCAGAAATAGTGTACACGGCGAGCACGGGCACGGCGGTGGAAAAGGCCAGGGAGTGCGGGGGATGCGCGGCCATAGCCACCGAAAAGGCGGTCAAGTCCTTCAAGAAGGTCCAGTGCGGGATAGAGGACACGACAAGCTACACAAGGTTCGCACTGATAGGCAGACACCAGTCCACCACAGGGACATACACATCGATAATATTCACGGTGCCCAACAGGCCCGGCGCCCTGTACAGGGCCCTGACCCCCATAGCCAAGGCAAGGATAAACATGACCCTCATATACTCAAGACCCACAAGACAATCGCCCTGGGACTACTACTTCTACATAGAAATAGAATGCGGACTCACAGACGAAAAATGCAGAGACACAACCCAAAACCTCGCCAAAAGAACCACCACAATGCGGGCCCTAGGAAGCTACGACAGGGAAACCATGTAGCCAAACAGTTTTCGAAAAACCGAAAAAGCGAAAAACTAAATAATATGCTTAAAATACCAGTATAAAAACAAAACCAAAATAAGAACCTTAAAAACGGGTGACCATGGAGACCACGACAATCAACGTAGAGAAAATAGAGAAAGGAGTGAAGAGGATAGAACTAGTATTCGGAATAATATCAGTAGCATTCATACTGCTTGCAGCCGGTATAGGTGTTCTTGACGCAGAAGAAGGACTTCCCGATATAGGCGTATTATAGCAAATTCTTTTTATTTTCTTTTTATATTAACTGACTGCTAAACGCAGTGTATTTTTTCATCGATTGTTTTTATATGTGTATACAGAAATATTCTACATCGCAATAAAGATAAGAATATTGTATCTAATTTATCAAAGGGAACTATATCAATCAGTATTATATTATTAATATAGCGCATGCCTGCAGATAAGAAGAAATAATAATATTTTAAAAATTCATCTAGCATAACAATTTGATATAAATACGATAACCCTTGTATGAAAATATATTTTATTTCCTCAGTAATAGATTTGAATATGGCATTTATATATGTATATCCCGATGTTATTGGAAATACACGTTTACAATTGTTAGTTAATATATTTAGGATGTTGCTAGGTATTGGTGTTATATTTGCATATATATAAATCGATTTATCTAATTCATTATAAAAATTATTGTTTATAAATTCTGATACATTTTCACTGTTATCGGAAAAAACTCCTATGATATCATTTTTGGGTATCTCGATATTCTTTTTGCCAACACTTATCGGTGTTGTGCCTTCTTTGTTTTGGTCTTTTCTGGTCAGTCTATAGTATGGCATTACTACACCTATTCCTTCTATTATTTCGAATGCTACGTCTGCTGTGGGTGGTGCGAATCGTGATTTTACTAGTCTGAGGTTTCTGAATGTGTGTCCTGCCCTTGTGGTGTATAGTGACACTGTCAGTATGTTGTCTGCGGTGTATAGGAGGGCGTGGTGTTTCCCGTTTTCCGCTATTACTGTGATGGGTATTCCTTCCTGTGTGATTTGGTAGAGTATTGTGTGTGTTATTCTCCGTTCGGACTGTGGGTCTAGTTCTGTGAGCGCTGTTATGGAGTCTATGGCCACGGCCTCCGGGTTTTCCCTGAGTATCACGTCTATTATGTAGTCGGTTATCTGTTCTGGTGGGCTTATCTGGATTAGGGAGTGTATCTTGAAGTTTGTTATGTCTGCGTTGGCCCTTTTGGCAGCGGCCATGAGTAGTTCGGCGTTTTCGTAGAAGGAGAACCACAGCACTTTCCTGCCGGTCCTGCTGAGCCCCTTGAGGGCCAACGTGGTTTTTCCGCTTCCCGGGGGTCCCGTGATCACCGTGAGACCCTTCTCGAACAGCTTCGGGAATATCTCGTATAAGGACATTACGTGTGTCGTGGCTTGCGGGGTATATTAATGTCTTTCCCCATGCCGTTTTTAAGGCTGCGTGTTGCCATGGGGCATGGCCGAGGCATGTGCGTGGGGCGGCGGCTCCATTGTAAACGCCATTGCCACGGGCGTTGGGGCGGCCTTTCCCCTGAACCTCCGCGTGGCTGTGGAGGTTTCCCCGTCGCCTGTCGATGTGGCGGATGGCGATGTGCTGAGGGTCCTGGACAGGGTCAAGGCGAGGCTCGGCGTGTCCGGCGGCGTCAGGGTCTGGGTCCGCTCCGAGGTGCCGCGGGTTGGGGGCCTCAAGTCGTCCAGCGCCTTCATGAATGCCCTCCTCTTGGCCCTCTCGGACCTCTTCTCGCTTGGTCTTACCCCCATGGATGTGCTGAGGCTGAACGCCGAGGTGAGCAGGGAGGTGGGCATATCGGTCACCGGCGCGCTGGACGACGCGGCCGCCTCCCTGCTCGGCGTGCCCGTGGTCACGGACAACCTGGCCATGCGGGTCCTCAGGGTGTTGGAGGGCCCCGCAGACGACGCGCTTGTGCTTCTGCCGCCGTATGGGAGTGGGCGTGGGAAGGACGTGGGGCCCATTAGGGGACTTATAGGCGTGGCGGCCCAGATGGCCCTTGCCGGGGAGTGGGCCCGGGCCATGGACATAAACGCGTTGGCCCACGCCGCGCTGTACGGCTACAACATGGAGCCCACCCTAACGGTGTGGGGCATGGGGGGACACGGGGGCGTGAGCGGCACTGGGCCCAGCCACGTCTTCGTGCCGTACATCGAGGACGCCGCGAGGGCCCTTGAAAGGTTCGGCGAGGTTCTCAGGGCAGAGGTGCCGCGCGGTCCCTGCAGCCGCATTGGCCGGCCCCTTTAGGGGCATCCGGCCCCATGTGTGGGCCTGCGCGCACTGCGGCTGTGTCTGTGCAGCGTGTGCGTTGGGAAACATTAATTTGGCTGTGTTGGCTGGGGACATGTGGTCCGCCGCCTCATCCTCATAGAGCTCACCCTGGCCAACGTTCCCGGCGCCCTCCACAGGGTCCTGTCCATCCTTTACCGCCGCAAGGTGGCTGTGGTGGCCTTGTCGGGCTCGGGCCCGGCGACGGCGCCCCTGGGACGGGCCACCATAGTGGTCGATGTCACTGGGCGCGACGACGTTGAGGACATGTTGAGGGAGATCATGGAGGGGGCCCCCGTGCATTCCGTAAGCGCGAGGGAGCTCGCCCCTAGGCCCGGCACGTAATACGGTACTTGTCCATGTACTATATATCCCCCGCGGCCACACCCAACATGCGCAACGTGTTCCTCGACTCTTTCCCCCCAAGCGACGATCTGAAGAGGGCCCTCGGGATAGTGTTGGGGGGCGGCAAGGTCGCCATATATGGCCCCGCGGGGAGCGGGAAGACGCTCATCATGAGGCGGCTGGCCAGGTTCCTGGTCAAGAGCGACTATGCGTCGCCCATATATATAGAGGTCTCCTCGGCCAGGGCCGGCTGGGGGCTGGAGGAGTACGTCGAGTATTACTGGGCCGAGAAGTACCTAGACGTGGCCACCTACGACGAATGGGGGAGGAGGTACAGGGATCCCGACCCCGTGTACCTGGTAGACGACGCGGAGCTCATGTTCGTGTTTCCCTCCCTCTACGGGAGGCTCCTCAGGGACGTGATGTCCGTGCGGGAAAGGGCCGTGGCCGTGTCGTTCACGGTGCCCCTCAGCACGGGGGCCGCTGGGGACGTGGCCCGCCTCGTTGAGGGGTTCGCGGAGATGTGGCTCGGCGGCCCCGACACGGGGGCTCGCGGGGGGACGCCAATATACATGAAGCTGCCCTTCATGAGGCGCCTCCTCGGCCGTTCCATCGACGTGGAACTAGAAGTATACTAGGTACTCGGCTATTCCCCTGGGCACCACCGAGCGGTAGACGATTAGCCTCTGGAAGTAGTTTTCCCTTACATGGACTATCCTCAGGAAGTTCCTTATGCCGTTGATGTGGAACTTGACCACCCTTACGTCGTCGTGCACGGTCTCCGCTGCGTCCACGCTGTTGGCCTCGAGGTCGGGGAAATATATGTGGGCGGTGCTGAAGGAGTCCTCGTCGAGCCTGACCGCCCACAGCTTTTCGACTGTCTTGCGCCCGAACTTGAGCTCCTCGATCTTGCCCAGCATCTCCCTCTCGTCTATGCCGAGGAGCAGGGAAAGGTATAGGGCTTCTCCCCTGGAAAAGTACTTGTAGAGGGGCACCTCGAAGGACATGACCAGCCTGCCATCCACGTACTCCTCTACTATCTTCGTCTCCCTCAGATACTCCACTGGGAGGGTGGCCATGTGGGTAGGGCCCCATCGATATTAATCAATTATTGGGAACATGACGCCGAGGACAAGCCCCACGGACGTGACCACTACGAGCAGCACAGTCCACGTCACCGAGAGGCCTCCCGTGAGGTGGGAGAGGGCCACGGACAGCAGCACCACTGCTGTGTAGGCGGAGGCAAGCCCCGCTATTGGGCCTATGGCTATGGTGGGCAGGAGCGGTATGGCGGCCCCCACTATGGAGGTGAGGCCGTACCTGGCTGCGCTTACCAGCGCGTCGCGGAGCGCCGAAACATGGACGGCGCTCCTCACCAGCGTGCCCCTCCTCGCGCCGAGCTTCTCCTCTATCTCCACCATTTCGGCCCTGCTCTGGGCGTACTCGGCCGTGAACCCCACCAGCGCATTTATGCCGCTTGCAATGGCCATTATGGCTATGGCGGTGGAGAAGTCCATCCCCGATATGCCCAGCAGGGCCTTGGCGGAAAGGACCATGGACGTTATTAGGCCGTCTAGGATGCCCAGGACGACGTAACGCATTAACTCCTCCTGTTAAGTGTCTGCGCAAGCTCCACTATGTACTCGCCGGCGACGACCTGGTCCAACGAGTGTATGACCCCCCCAGCCTTCTCTATTGCCCTCTCGACCTCCCCGTAGTCTATGTCGTCCCCCTCCACCACCACTATGAGGCCGAGCACCTCCACGTCGACGTCGTCTACCGTGATGTTGACGGCCCTAACGCCGTCCACCTTGAGGAGCGACTCGGCGAGTTTTATGAGGCTTGTACCCTTAGTGGGTATCGCTGCGTCGAGGACGAGCCGCCGTATCCTCAAGCTATCCTCCCCGTCCGCCACATGAAATATATATGGGCGCATAATTAAAACTTGTGTACCGTATAACTTACGCCGACCTCAAAATGGGCAAAAGGAGACGGCTAACCGTGGCGATAGACGTGGAGAGGTGGGGCTCCGTGGAGAGGCGTTACAGGCCCTTCCTCATGTGGCGGGACAAGCCCGGCAAGGGCGTGCACAGTCTAGGCGACGTGAGGAGGTACTTGGAGGAGGCACGCGACATATACATGGAGGCGTACAACAACTTCGCCGAGGCCTGGAACGAGGTGGCGAGGCACTACATGAGGCTGGCCCAACTGCGGTTCGTGATGCCCGTGCCCCCTATACGCATAGACGTGGAGGGGGTGCAGGGCTACGACGTGGTCCTACACCTGGACATGGTGTTCGGCAGGGGGGCCCTGGCCCGCCACACGCCGGAGGTCCTCGAGGTCCGCGAGGGGTTCGTCACTGTCGAGGACAGGGGGGACAAGCTCTACGTTGATGGGTCCCCATCGCCCAACTATACTTATCTCAGGAGGAGGTCGGTCATCTAGCCCTGACCGCTATTACGGCCACCTCCACCAGCACGTCCTTAGGAAGCCTGGCGACCTGCACCGTGACCCTGGCCGGGTACGGCGGGCTGAAGTAGCGCGAGTACACCTCGTTGAACCCTGCGAAGTCGTTGAGGTCCCTGAGATACGCGAGGGCCATCACGACGTCTCCCATGGAATATCCGGCGGCCTCAAGCACGGCCCTCACGTTCTCCATCACGCGCTCGGTCTGCTCCTGTATCGTGGTGCCCACTATGGCCCCCGTCGCCGGGTCCGCCGGTATTTGCCCGCTCACGAAGAGCATGTCGCCCACCCTGACCGCCTGCGAGTAGGGGCCCACAGGGGCGGGGGCGCCGGGGGTCCTGACTTCCTCCTTCATGGGCGTGCCGGGGAAGGGTCAAATTAATGTTCCTCCCTGCGGCCCGCGCAGGGCTTTTTCGAGGTCCCTTGCCAGCACGCGGACACACGCCGACTCGCCTATGATGCCCCTCACATGGCGCTCGTTGGACAGCGCCTCCTCTATAGTGTTCCGAGCCACCACCTCCCATAGCACAGCCTCCCTTTTCCCGGGGGCCGCCCTGACCACCCTCCCCGCCCTCTGGACCATCTGCCTGCGTGACCCAGTACCACTCACAACTATGGCGACCTCTGCGTCGGGCACGTCCACGCCCTCGTCCAGCACGGTGGTGGACACCAGCACGTTGGCCCTGCCGGACCTGAACTCGCCGAACGCCCTGTCCCTGCCGGCGGACTCCCCCGTGACGAGCACGGCCCTTACCCCCACCTCCCTTAGGGCCCTCCACACCTCCTCGGCCTGCTCCACGAACTGTGCGAACACTATCGTCCTCGCGCTCGACGAGGACGCTATCCTCCTCACGACGTCGATCTTGGCCCTTGCCCTCGACGCCAGGTTGCGCAGGAGAATGGGGTTGTCCTGCCTGGCCAGCCTCTCGTACTCCGCCCTCTCGTCCTCGTCCAGATCCACGTAGACCCTCACGTGCCTTATGGGGACTGCGAGGCCCTCGCGGACCATGTCCCAGTAGTCGGCCCTGTATACTGGGGGCCCAACAGCCTCGTATACCAGGTGCTCGTTCCCGTCCTCCCTGTCGGGGGTAGCCGAGAGGGCCAGGCGGTAGGGCGCCTCGAGCCTAAGCGCCACCTCCTTGAAGGTCTCTGCGGGGACGTGGTGCGCCTCGTCGAACACGGCCAGCTCGTACCTGTCCTTGAGCTCGTCTATGTACTTCACCGCAGAGTTGTATATGGCCACGGTTATGGGCCCCAGCTCCCGGGAACCTCCCCCGAGGAGCCCCGCCCTGTGGCCGAGGTACCTCCTGATCCTCTCGACCCACTGCGCCGCCAGTTCCCTGGTCACAACCAGCACCACTGTGGGCACGCCGAGCCTGGCAATGGCCGCAAGCCCAATGAACGTCTTGCCGCCGCCCGTGGGCACTACTATCGTCCCCCTGTACCCTGCTCCCTCCCACCGGGCAAGGGCCTCCTCCTGGAAGGGCCTCAACCGCACAGAGCTCCTCAGCTCCACGCGCCTCGCCTCGCGCCCGGCCTCCCTCACTACGTACCCGGCCTCCTCAAGGAGGGCCCTTACCCTGTCCCTGAGGAACACTGGGAAGCGGAGCGTGACCTTTTCGCCCCTCTCCACCCTGACCAGCCTTATGGGCCTCTGGATCACCTCGCCCTCCCGGGTCACCACATTGTAGCTTATCGACATGGCCCTCAGCCTGTCGGCCAGGTCCCTCGGCAGGAAGTTCAGCGTAGCGGACGTGCGGTCGAGCGTGGCCACGCGCCACTCCACGCGCCTGGCGAACAGCTGGGCCAGCGAGGCCGACTCGGCCAGCATGGCCCTGGCGTTGCTTATGGCGGACTCGACGTCGCCCACGACGGCCAGGCCGAGCAGTTTTTCCCTTACCTCGCCGAGGACGCTTTCCAGGTATTCCCCATACGTGGCGGCGCGCCTGGCCACGTTCCGGTCGGCCCTCACCATTTCCCTGACGATGCGCGTCACCGACACCACGTGCGCCTCGCCGTCGCTCTCCACCACGCCTAGCCTCAACAGGTCGGGCAGTTCCCCCTCGACGACCACGAGGTCGCCGCCGGTCGACGCGTTGGACAGGGTGGCCATGACGCGCTCGTACTCCTCGCGGGACAGGCCCAGCATGCGCCTAAGCACAGCCACCACCGTTGGGGACCGCACCGAGCCCACCCACCTCTCGCCGTCCCACTTGAACCCCAGCTTCTTGAGTTTCTCCTTCACGTCGCTTATCTCGGACCACTCCATCCTCCTCACAACCTCCACCCCGTTCACTACAACCCTGAAAATCACGTATGTGGGTCCACACGTGAAATAAATACGTTGGTCCGTGGGCCCGCGGGACTACCGGAGGAATACCGCGTCCCGGCCACGCGTGGCGGACGCTCGGACAAAGGATAAATTGGTGCGGCCTACTGCTGGTAGATGGCTGTCGACATGGAACGTGAGTACTCTGCGTGGTGCGAGAGGATGAGGATGGTGGAGTTTGTGCTGCCGCCCAGCTACACGTATAGGGGGAGGGAGTACAGGTTTGTCAGGCCCAGCCGCGTGTTGGTGAGCGGCATGGGGGGCTCCGGAATAGTGGGCGACATAGTGAGGGACACGTGTGCCCTGGAGGGCTGCAACGTGGACGTGACTGTCGTGAAGGACTATCGCTTGGGTCCCCTTAAGGCGGACCTAGCCATAGCGGTCAGCTACAGCGGCAACACAGAGGAGACCGTGGTGGCCGCCCTCGACGCCCTGGAGAGGGGCATCCCGACAATCGCCGTGACAGCTGGGGGACTCCTCTCGAGGCTCGGCGTGCCCACGGTGACCGTTCCCAGGGCCGCCGCCCCGCGTCTGGCGCTGGCGCAGATGTACAGCGCCGTGATGGGGGTGCTCGGCGAGCTCGGCGCCTATGGGCTCGACGTTGAGAAGGCGTGTAGGTGCATGTCCGTGGACGCGGGGCTCGTGGGACGCCTCGAGGAGCTCTTCATGGATGGGTCCATCGCTGTTATTGCCCCCACGCCCCTACACGGCACGGCCCTACGCGTCAAGACGGAGCTCAACGAGAACGCCAAGAGGCTGGCCTACGTGGAGGTGTTGCCCGAGGCACATCACAACTTCATTACTGCTATTGAGGGGGAGAGGCCCGCCAGGGCCCTCGTTGTGGACCACGGCCGTCTGGCCGAGGAGTACAGGGCGCGGATCGACGTTACCGTGGAGCTGCTCGAGGCGTCCGGCGTGGAGGTCCTCCGCGTGGACACGTCGCGCTGTGGGTACGTCCCGGGGGACGTACTGGGGTTCCTCATGAACGTGGGCGTAGCCACCGTGCGCGTTGCGCGGAGGCTCGGCGTGGACCCCCTCGCCATACGCAACATAGACCGCGTCAAGGCACATATGGACAGGGTGGGCATAGTCAGGCGCAGGTTCCCCTGGCTGGACTGATGTCTCTTGTGGCGTTGGCGTCGTACGGATATGTGGCCGCCCTCCTGGGCGTTGCGGCTTACCAGGATGTCAAGAAGAGGGAAATAGACGCGCGTAACATATACGCGCTGTTCCTGCCGGCCCCCTTCCTCCTTGCCCTCAATCTGGGGCACGCCCTCTACCTGCTCAACCTGGCGTACGGGGCGCTGTTCGCGGCGGTGCTCCGCATGTTGAGGGTGGGCAGGGCCGACGTGTTCGCCGTGGGTTCCACGGCCTTCCTCCCCCCGCTCACTGGGGACCCCCTCAGCCTGCCCACGTTGTCGATAATCATCAACTCGATGCTGCTCCAACTGCTCTGGGTGCCCTACCAGTACTTCAGGAACCTGGGCGCCCCCTGCAGGTTCGAGGGCATAAAGGAGAGGCTTACCATGATCTGCGTGGACGTGGAGGAGGTCAGGAGGCGCCCCCATAGGTACATCGTGGCGTATAGGCGCGGCATGGACCTGGAACACTACGATCCCAGGGCCGCGCTGGAGGCTATTGAGGGGCTGGAACACGTGAAGGCGTTCTACGGGTTCCCAACGCTCCTCTTCCTCTTCGTGGGGCTCGTGATGTACATGGCAACAGGTAAAAACCTCATCACCCTACTCATCACGTGATAGGCGAGGCGAAGCTCCGTCCCCCAAGGGGAACGCGCGACCTGACCCCCGAGGAGTACTACAGGTACGCCTGGATGGAGCGCGTCCTCTCGGACACGGCGGAGCTCTACGGGTACCTACGCGTCGAGACGCCCGCCTTCGAGCACTTCGAGGTCCTGGCCGCCAAGGCCGGGCCAAGCGTGGTGGAGGAGATATACTACTTTAGGGACAAGGCAGGGAGGGAGCTCGGCCTCCGCTTCGACATGACCGTGCCCATTGCCAGGGTTCTGGCATATAGGCTCGACGTCCCGAGGCCGGTTAGGTGGTACTACTTCACCAAGGTCTGGCGGTACGACGAGCCCCAGCACGGAAGGTACAGGGAGTTCTACCAGTTCGGCGTGGAGCTGGTGGGCTCCGGGACCCCGCGCGCCGACGCGGAAATACTGTCGCTTTTCGTCGACTGCCTCGACAGGGTCGGCGTCGAGGGCTACGTGGTGAAGGTCAACGATAGGCGTTACGTCGAGAGGCTCATAGATGCCTACGGCCTCTCGGGGCGCCGCGACGACGTCTTGAGGACCCTGGACAAGAGGGGGAAGGTCCCCGACGACGACCTTGTGGAGTCCATTGCAGGAATGGGGATCGCGAGGGCCGCCGCCCGGGACATGGTTGACCGCGTCTCCAGGGAGGTTAGCATTCGGGAGGCTCCCCACATGATGAGGGAGGTGGGGCTAGGCGAGTTGGCGGACCGCTATGAGGCGTTGGCGGCGGTTGGCCGCATCGGCGAGAGGGCGGTGTTCGCGCCCTACATAGTTAGGGGGCTGGACTACTACACCGGCCTGGTCTTCGAGTCGTATGTGCCGCGTTATGGGCTGGCCATCGGCGGCGGCGGCAGGTACGACGACCTGTTGGAGATATACAGCGGTGTCAGCACGCCCGCCCTGGGCTTCGCGATCGGCGTGGAGAGGACGCTGGAGGTCCTCGCGCTGCAGGGCCGGCTCGACGTGGGTCCGCCGCGCGTGGACTACTACATATACGTTTTCAGGGGGGAGCACTACTCGGCGGGCGAGGGGCTTGCAAGCGGGCTTAGGAGGCGGGGCTACAGGGTGGTGTTGGACCTGGGCGACAGGAGCCTCCGGTCCGCGTTGGACTACGCCAATAGGATAGGGGCAAGGAGGTTCGTGTTCCTTGGGCCGAGGGAATACGAGAGGGGCGTGGTCAAGGTCAGGGATATGGACGCTGGCACCGAGGAGGAGGTCCCGCTCGGCGGGCTTGCCTAGTGACGCCCTCGCGGTGGTATTTTTAAACCGTGCACGTCACTGCTCTAGATGAAGAGGACCCGCATAGCCGAGCAGTGGCGAGGAATTTGGGTTCGGATCGATGACCCTACACGTCGCCGATCGACTTCACCATAGCCTCGGCCGCACACTCGACGTCCACGCGCAGCAGCTTCATGGTCGCGGGCGTCTCCACCTCGGCATAGCACCTCTGAGGCGGATCGAAGTATAGGCATTGCCTCAGGTCCCAAAGAGACACGTACGTCTCGCCCCCAATCTTCACGCCCCTCTCCTCTATACACCTCCTCACGTTGGCCACGAGGGGATCCCCAAGGGCCACCACCCTGCCGTTGCGCACGTGGGCGAATCCCACGTCCCCCATCATGCCGAGGAGCGCTCTGAACGCCACCCGGTTTATCCACGCCGAGGGGGAAACCGACGACAGCTCACGGTTTATCTCGTCGTAGTATTCCTCGAGCGTCAGCGCTCCGCGCCGGGAGAGGAGCTCGACGGCGATGCTGTAGAGGGGCACCCTGGCCAACATGTACCTGTGCAGGACGGGGGGACCGACAGCGGCTAGGAGCGACTGCAGCCGCCTGCCCACATCGGTGGGATACACCTTTCCATCCCTGACCGAAACGACGCCCAGTCTTTCCAGGAACCTCGTGATGTCGCCCTTGCCTTTCCCTATGTCCGCTCTGCGCTCCTTGAGGGCCTCGACCTCTATGCCGTTGGACGCCGCCACTAGGTTTATGTACTCAACGATGCGCGATATGTGTATTCTTGGGAACGGAATGCTGCGGGTTATTCCCATGCCCATCGCCGAACATCACGCCCGCGTAAATAACCGTTCCTCAGCGGCAGTACGTATTACATTTGTCATGTTATTGTTGTACCAATACATGCCGTGGGCCCCTTCATGGGCGCGAGTCGGGGACGCATCGGTACGACCCGGAATACACTCATAATGTATCGATATATGGGCCGGTTTCCACGCATTGTATATGGGTGTACCCACAATAGACAACATTATAAACATAGGAGTCAGACATATACCTTAATGAATGCAAGTGAGGTCCGCAAGGTCATAAGGATAGGCGAGAAAAGCGTGGGCGTGACGTTGCCCAGGGAATGGCTGTTGCAGATGGGCGTGGACGTAGGGAGCCCCGTCAAGTTGACGTACAGGGAAAACGTGATCAACGTGGTCCCCCTCACAGAGGAGGGCAATGGGCGCACGAGCGTCCGTATACAGAGCGACAACGTGGAGCAGCTCCTCCGCACTATAATAGCGCTGTACATAGAGGGCGTGGACGAGATAGCGGTGTCCTACGCGAATCCCTCGGACATATTGACGCGCATAGAACAGAAGTTGCCCGGCGTGGTCTCGCTGGAGGACAACGGCTCCCTGAAACTGAAGATCATCACGCGCGAGGACATCAGTATAGAGGAGATAATACGTAGCCTGTACGCCATGGTTGAGACCATGTTCGTGCTTTTCGAGAGGCTGCTGGAGACGGGCGACAGGGGATACGCAGACGAAATATTCAAGTTGGACGAGCAGATAGATAGGCTGTACTTCTTTTCGCTTAGGGTCATAAAGAAACGCGCGTACAATAATCCTCAGGACTATATAGATAGCACTCTCGTCATAAAGAACATAGAGCACGTGGGGGACGCGCTTGACAGGGCCGCAAATACCGTTGTGAGCACCACGATGGACGGCACGTGTAAGGACACCGCGGTCCACGTCTTCAGGAGGCTAAAGACTTACGCTTTGAGGGCCATATCTTCGGCGATAGACAACAAGCCGGAGAGTCTCATAAAGCTGTTGCAGCGCCAGCAGATATACAACGAGGTGGCCCAGATATCTGTATGCGCCTCGAGCGCGTGGCCGCTGGTGAACGAGGTTGCGTTGTTGCTGAGCCTCATTTCGGACATAGCGGAGTCCGCCTACAGCAAGCACATAAGGTCGTCCATGTTGTGAGACTTACATGTAAGTTTTAGCGGACTCTCAGACCAGGACTTTCCACCTGTCTTTATAACTTCCGTGCAGCCGTACCCGCGGTGGCGGACGCGTTCCTGGACATATTTATGCGGGAGCTGAGGGAAAGGGTTAGGGGCGGGATGGGCGTTATGGGTTCCGTGGATGGTAGGGTGCTCGCCGACGTGCGGCGGCTCTGTCCCCTACGCGAGGTGCGTGAGGCGAGGCCAGGAAACGCAGGTGGGATTGTGGCAGTGGACGGGGGGATAGGGACCCTCAAGATGAGGAACGGCCACGACGTGCTTATTGCGAGGGCCGCAGCGGTGTCGCCGTTGTACGGTTCCCCCATCAGGGAGCTCCTGATAGATGTGGCGCTTACGGAGGGCGCGGCCGTTAAGGGGGTGTACCTTGGGATAGTGGAGGCCATGGCCGCCCTGAGGGCCCTCGATGAGGAGGAGAAGGCCGACGTTCTCCTGGTCGATGGGAGCCTGTACGCGAGGGTACTCAGGGCGCTGCACGGTCTGGCCCTTTCAAGGGATTTCCAGCTCCTCTATCTTACGCCTGAGCTGTCGCTGCTCCTCTACCTAACCTATAAGCTCCTCGAAAAGGCGCACAGAGGCGGCGTGCGCGTGCTTTTCGTGTCCAAGGACACACGCATGAGGGTGCTGAAGGAGCTGCTGCTTTTCAGCGTTCTGTCCGGGCACCTAGACGACGAGGTGGCCGATGTGGGGCGGAGATACTACAGTGTGCTTTGGATCAGGAAGTACAGGCGCCGCCTCTTCGAGTTGCTCGCCTCGTCCCTTGAGTCGGGCCACACCTACATGTCGTCGCTGCTCAGCCTCATATTGAACCATTCCGTAACGGACCCATCGCTGGTCTCGCTCATGGCCGCCGGAAGGCCCGCCTACACGCCTCCCCTCTTCGTGGGCTGCGTCGACGCTTATATCAGGTATAGGGGGCTCTCGTCCCCCACGTCGCTGCTGAGGGCGGTGAGGGCCAGGATTGAGGACGCGGCGCTGCTCCGTAGGTACGACGAGGGCGCCGTGGACTCGTTGCTGGAGCTTGTTGGGAGGGCCATTAGGGGCATCCCGGCCATATACATGTGGTACCTAGTCCCCAAGGGGGACTCCCCCATGGTCGTGGAGCAGCCCGCCTTCGGCGTTCCCATGTTCGAGACGGAAAGGCTGGAGCTCCGCCCCGACGTGGACGTGGCGGAGGAGGCCGGAATGCTCGCGGCGCACTACAAGGGCCCCACTCACTACAACGCCTGGCTATGGTTGGCCCACAAATATGCAGCGCTGAGCAGGGCGGACCTATTGGAATACGCCGCTTATATAGGCGCGGCCACCGGCACGTCTGTATACGGACGGAGGCTCAGGATGCTCCTCTCATGAGGGAGAAGATAGGCAACGTGGTTTCGAGCGTCTCCCCAGTGGAGTACCTCATAACTGTGGACCCAAGCACCTATGTTCCCCTTTACGAGTATGTGACCGTGGACCTCAGGGAAGGCGACGCCAATGTAAGGGTCGTTGGGCAGATAGTCTCACTGTACAGGGACATGTACACCCTCAGGAGGGACGCGGCGCTGTACTCCGTGGTGGACGCCATAGGCGAAAACGTGTTGGAGGTGCATACTGCACGTGTAAAGGTCTATGGGTACGTCAGGGACGGCCATGTCCTGGCCCCACGTACGTCGCCCAGGATAGGCGCCCCTGTGTATAGGGCAAGCGACGAGGACGTCGTGGCGTTGTACGGCGAGGGCAGGGGGCTATGCATTGGGGCGCTCATGGCCAGGCCCCACATAACGGCATGCGTGGACGTATCCGCTCTTTCGAGGCACCTGGCCATCATAGCGGCCACGGGTAGCGGCAAGACCTGGGCGAGCGTGGTCATGATAGAGGAGCTCCTGAAGCTCGGCGCCACGGTGCTCGTGGTGGACCCACACGGCGAGTACGTGTCCCTGGCACACACCATAGATAGGCTTGGAAATACGCGTGCCGTTGTGGTTAAGGTGGCGAGGCACCAGGAGGGCGACGTTGTGTACCGTATGGGCCTTGTCGACGCCTCGCCCGAGGCGTTGGCGGACGCGGCCGGCGTTCCCCAGGGGGCGAAGAAGATACGTTACTACATATATGTGGCCCACTCAGTGGTGAGGGACCTTTACAAAAGGGAAGGGAGACAGGTGGGCATAGACGACATGGTGGAGGTGCTCAGGGGGCTCATAGGCGGGAGGTACAGGCGCGTGGGCCTGGCGGAACACCTCAGGGACCTCGTGCAGCATGCCGGTGAAACCGCTAGGAGGGACGTCCATTCTGTGCTAAGCGCCATTAGTTACCTGTCCAAGCTAAGGGAGCTGGGCATATTTGCCCCAAGGAGCACCCCGCTGTTGGAGTTGCTGACGCCGCGTGGTGTGACGGTCCTGAACCTGGCGGGGGTGGGGGAAGAGGCGCAGGACTACATAGTCCGCAACGTGCTGGAAAGGGTGTTCAGGGCCAGGGTTAGGCACAGGAGGGGGCTCAGGGGCGTGAAGTACCCGTACCCGGTCGTGGTGGTCGTCGAGGAGGCCCACAGGTTCGCGCCGCCGAAACACCTAAGACGTACCTGGAGCTACGACGTGATAACCCGTATAGCCAGCGAGGGGAGGAAGTTCGGGGTGCACCTGGTGGTGATCACCCAAAGGCCCAGCAGAGTGGACCCAGACGTCCTCTCCCAGTGCCAAAGCCAGATAATTCTCCGCATAGTGAATCCGAGGGACCAGGAGGCTGTGCGCGAGGCCAGCGAGCTGCTGGCACAGGACATGCTCGCCAACCTGCCCAGCCTAAACCCCGGCGAGGCGGTGGTGCTTGGCCCCCTCCTAAGAATACCGGCCTTCATAAGGCTGAGGGATAGGGTGTTGGAGTACGGCGGTGGGGACATAGACCTGGCCTCTGCATGGGCGGAGGCCGAGCCGCCGGACGAGGACCGGGCAATAGACGCTGTCATTAGCAGGATAGTTGGGTCTAGGCCTCCCCGCGCTGCTGTGAGGCTCGCCATGTCGAGCGATGTAGTCCAGATTGGGCGCAGGGGAAGCATAATAGTGGGGACTGTACGCTTGGGGAGGAGCACAGCCGAGTGCTCGCTCGACACATCCTCCGGCAAGTACATGTGCAGCGCATGCGGCGAGTCCCTGTGTCCGCACGTGGTGGCGCTTGTGGCCAGGGCAATGAAGGTGTACGGGTCGGCTGTATGACGCGCAAAATATTAAGGTTTGGGTTCTCCAGGAACCATGACGCAGATTGATAAGGACGAGTTCGACAGGGTTGAGCTCAGGGTGGGGAAGGTGGTGGAGGCCGAACGGGTGGAGGGCAGTAGGAGGCTGCTGCGCCTACTTGTCGACCTGGGCGGGGAGAGGCGGCAGATAGTGGCGGGCATAGCGGAGAAGTACGCGCCACAGCAGCTGGTGGGCAGATACATAGTCGTGGTCGCCAATCTGAGGCCGAGGCGTATCATGGGGCTCGAGAGCCAGGGAATGCTGCTCGCCACGTGCGACGACCCAATACTGGTGGTGCCCGACAGCGGTGGGGACGAGATCGTGGGGAGGCGGGTGTGCTGACCGATGCGCCTTCACATAGCCATAATACCCGACGGTAACAGGCGGTACGCTGCTAAGAGGGGCATAACGTACGTCGAGGCGTACAGGGAGGGCATAGACAAGGCCGAGGAGGTTCTGGATTGGCTCAGCGAGAGGGCCGACGTGGGCCACGTCACGCTCTTCGCCCTTTCCACGGAGAACATCTCCAAGAGGGACAGGGGGGAGGTCGGCGCCCTGTTCCGCCTCATCTCCGGCAAATTGGACGAGTTGGCCGACAGCGAGAAGGTGCACAGCCGCAACGTCAGGGTGAGGATAATAGGGAGGCGCGCCCTGTTGCCCGACTACCTTGTCAGGAGCATTGAGAGGGTCGAGGCCGCAACCGCCGGATACAGTAGGCTCGGCCTCAACATAGCGCTGGGGTATGGGGGACGCGACGAGATAATCGACGCGGTTAACAGGGCGCTGAGCGCCGGCGTTTCCCGGCTCGACGAGGGGGGGTTTAGGCGTCTGCTGTACCTCGACGGCGTGCCCGACCCGGACATACTTATCCGTACTGGCGGCGAAAAAAGGATAAGCAACTTCCTCCTCTTCTACATCTCGTACACCGAGCTCTTCTTCCTGGACAAGTACTGGCCCGAGCTAACGCGCGACGACATCGCATATATATTGGACGAGTTCTACAGGCGCCAGAGGCGATACGGTAAATAAGCCCCCGGCACTTCCAAACGTGATGATACCCAGGGTTGACGAGGGGTGAGGCGATTGATCTGCGCTGACATGTAATGCGCGGGAACGCGACGTGATGAGGACCGCTTCCAGAGAAGTGAAGAGGCGTGTGAGGGCTGACATCAAGCAAAGTCGTATTAGCCTAACAACGAAGATAATGCTTATCTATAATTTAAATATTAATAAATATGGAGGTAGAGGCCCGTTTCCATGGGCGCGGGGGCCAGGGCGCGGTCACCGCCGTCCAGCTGCTGGCCTCCGCGGCTATAGCCGAGGGGAGGTACGCCCAGGCCTTTCCCGAGTTCGGCCCTGAACGGCGCGGCGCCCCTGTGAGGGCATACCTACGGATATCAGACAGGTACATCTTCAGGCGTGACCCCGTGAGGGAGCCCTCAGCCGTGGCCGTGCTGGATCCGGGCCTGGTGCTCGTCGAGGACGTCCTGGCGGGGCTACGCCCGGGCGGGATAGCAGTGATCAACACGAGGAGCGGCGAAGTGGCTGCAAAGGTAAAGGACTCGAGGCCGGACGTGGACGTACACGTCGTGGATGCCGAGGCCATAGCCATGGAGGTGCTGGGGAGGCCGGTGGTGAACACCGCCGTGCTCGGCGCATTCATCAAGGCCACCGGGATAGTGTCCCCGGAAAGCGTCCGGCGCATAATCGAGGACTCTTTTCCGGGAAGGTTGGCCGAGCTCAACTGGAGGGCCGTGGAAATGGCCATGGGCTCTGTGAAGAGGCTATGAGCGGGTGGAGGTCCCTGCCCGCTGGGGCCGCGGTGCTCAGGCCTGGCTCCACCGCGGACAACATAACCGGGACCTGGCGCGTCGTGAGGCCCGTCATAGACCAGGAGCGGTGTATTAGGTGCGGCATATGCTGGATGTACTGTCCCGACAGCGCCATCCTGGAGCTGAAAAGGGAGTACACGACGCGTGGGGGCAAGCGGTACGAGGTCACGTACGAGGTCGACTACGACCACTGCAAGGGCTGCGGCATATGCGCCAACGAGTGCCCCGTGAAGGCAATAGAGGTCGTACTCGAGGCGAAGTGATGTTGGCTGGACTGCAGCGGGGGGCCAGAGAACGCGCCGTGTGGAGGAGGGCCGGCCTGACGACCAACTACGCGGTGGCCTTCGCCGTCAAGGCGGTTGACGTTGACGTGGTGGCGGTGTACCCAATTACCCCCCAGACAACCATAGTGGAGAAGATAGCCGAGTTCATACACGGCGGCGAGTTGAGGGCCGAGCTCATACACGTGGAGTCGGAGCACAGCGCGCTCTCGGCCGCCGTCGGCGCCGCTGCGACGGGCGCCCGCACCTTCACGGCAACCAGCAGCCAGGGCCTAGAGCTTATGCACGAGGTCCTTCACATTGCCAGCGGCCTCCGCCTCCCAATTGTCATGGCGGTCCCAACCCGCGCCCTGTCCGCGCCCATAAGCATACACAACGACTACAGCGACATAATGAACGCCAGGGACGCTGGCTGGGCCATCCTGATCGCCTCGACGGCTCAGGAGGCATACGACACGGTGATACAGGCCTACAGGATAGCGGAGCACCCGGACGTTCAGCTCCCGGTCATGGTGGCTTACGATGGCTACCTCATGTCCCACACGTTGGAGCCCGTGGAGCTGTACCGCGAGGAGCACGTGAGGGAGTTCGTCCCGAGGAGGGGCAGGAGGAACGTGTTAGACGTGCGTAGCCCCATTACCCTCGGGGCATTCGCCACGCCTGACAACTACTACGAGTTCAAGTACCAGCAGGAGGCCGCGCTTAGGAACGTGGAGGGGGTGCTTAGGGAAGTAGAGGCAGACTTCGCGGCCAGGTTCGGCGCCTCGTATGGGCCCCTTGAGGCTTACAGGCTCGAGGACGCGGACTACGCGCTGGTCACATACGGCGGTGCGGCGACGGGCAACGCTAGGGTGGCCGTTGACATGGCCAGGGAGAGGGGAATCAGGGTCGGCCTCCTAAGGATCAGGCTGTACCGCCCCTTCCCCAGCGCCCCGATCATCACGGCACTGGCCGGCGTCAAGGCCTTCGCCGTCATCGACAGGGCCATCGCCTACGGCAGCCCCGCCCCCGGCCCCCTCTACAAGGACGTGGCCGCCGCCCTCTACATGGAGGGGCTCACGGTGCCCGGCATATCCGTTGTGCACGGCATAGGGCAGAGGGCCATGTATGTGGAGGACTTCTACGGGGTCATCAAGATGCTCGCGGAGGGCGCCAGCACGGACAAGGTGCTCTTTCTAGGGCTGAGGGAATGACGTACCGGACCATCAGGGACCTCCCCAGGGAGGAGCTCTTCGCGCCGGGCCACTCGATGTGTGCTGGGTGCGGCGCGGCGATAGCCATGAGGTGGCTCACCAAGGTGGCCGGGAGGAACACGATAATAGTCAACGCCACGGGTTGCGTCGAGGTGACCACGACGCAGTTCCCCCACACGGCGTGGAGGGTGCCGTACCTGCACGTGGCGTTCGAGAACGCGGCGGCTGCGGCGTCGGGCGTCGAGGCCGCGCTGAGGGTACTCGCGTCGAAGGGGCTGAGGGCGCCCAGCGGGGAGAAGGTCGTAGTGGTGGCAGGGGACGGGGGCACGTACGACATAGGCCTCCAATCGCTGAGCGGCATGCTGGAGAGGGGCCACAAGGTGCTCTACGTGCTATACGACAACGAGGCCTACATGAACACGGGGATACAGCGCAGCGGGAGCACCCCCAAGTACGCTTGGACAACCACCACGCCAGTGGGACCCCACATAAAGGGCAAGGTACAGTGGAAGAAGGACATCATGGGCATAGTGCTTGCCCACAGGGTCGTGTACGCCGCCACGGCGAGCATAGCCTACGTGGTGGACCTAGCCAATAAGGCCAGGAAGGCGCTGGACTACAGCGAGGAGGGCCCCACATTCCTCCACGTCCTCGCCCCCTGCGTCCCCGGCTGGAGGTACCCCGAGAACAAGACCGTCGAGGTGGCTAGGCTGGCCGTCGAGACCGGGTACTTCCCACTGTACGAGTGGGAGCGTGGGGCGTTTAGGCTTAATCCGCCCAGCAATACCCACATGGACAAGTCTAGGAGGAGACCCCTGAAGGAGTTCCTCAGGCTACAGGGACGCTTCACACACCTAACAGACCAGGAAATCGCCGAAATAGAGGCAGAACTCGACACCTACTGGAACCACCTAGCCAAACTGGTACAGGCCTACGGACAATAACCCGCACAATATAGGCTTAAGGGATCTTTGCAGCATACCGGAAAGTTTGGAGATTGATACGGCTTGCTAAAGGATATATTTTAACGTGATGTGAGCGCTCATGGAACAGCTCATTGAGAGGCCACTCCCCAAGCCTTCCTCGGAGGACTACGCATCGGCCAGGCTCCTAGAGGCCTTGGCCGAGGCCGGCCTTGCCCTGGATTTCCTTAGGCGTGGCCTTACCCGTAATGCTGCTGGTAAGGCTTTCCAGGCGTGGAGGGCCGTCCTAGCCGCCCTCCTGAGGCTTGAATTGGACAGGTTGAAGGCCAACGCTAAGACCGAGGAGGAGAGGAAGGGGCTAGAGGAGAAGGCAGTGTCGAGGATCCCCACCACAAGGATGGTATCGCTTTCCCAAGCGTTGAGTGGACTGGGGTACAGGGATGTGGCCTACATAACTGACCGCGCCCTTAACCTCCACGACTATCAGTACAATGGGCCTGACCCGGACATGGCCCTGAGCAAGTACAGGACAAGGGAAGAAGCTGCCCGGGCAGTGATGGAGCTGGTAATCGCCGTGCTGGAATACGCGGAGAGGCTTAGGGACAGGACTGCGTGGACCGAGGAACATGAAAACGTCCTAAGAGCAGTCGGAGAAAAGCTGAGACGAGACGCGTGATCCGCCCCGCATCGCAGGGCCGCTTGGCGGGCGATGTTTTTCGGCGTTGCCGTTATGTCTAGCCCTCCTGCCCGGCGCAGCCGGCGAAGGCGATCATTCTGGAGGCTAGCCTTCTTCTCTTCCTGGCGTTTCTTAGCCTGGCGTACGCGGGGCCGAGGTCGCTTCGGGGGACCCCCATGTCCCTTGCCTCGGAGATGAGCCTACGTAGTGCGGCTTCCTCGGCCTTGGCCCTCTCCAGCATGGCCCTCAACTGTGCGCACTCGCCTTGTTTTTCGTCGTGGGGGGGAAGCTCCACCCCGAGCAGCCGCGAGACCGCCGCGTTGGCCCTATCGGACCTAATCGTTCTGATCGCCTTGTCCACGTCTATGCCGCCGAGAAGGTGGCCGTACCTATCAGCGATGTATTCAATGCTCATGTCCCAGCAATTTGCTCAAAGTGCTTTGACCCAGGTACTCCTCCTCCACCTCCTCGTATGGGTCCTCGTCGGCGGCCTCAACGGTATTCTCCACAACCTCTACCGCATCGTCGAGCACGTCCACTTCTCCTACGGCCACGAACCTGTCCGCGTAGGGCCTCGCCAGCTCCACCGAGAGGAGTGACAGCACGCCCCTAAGCTCCTCTGGGGGGCGTTGACTCACCAGCAGCGCCAGCGCCAACAGCCTCTCCCTATAGGTAAGCCTCCTGAAACTCGAGATTACCTTTTCTAGGTCCAACACATGGACCTGCACCTGCCTGGGCCGCCTCACGTGTGTCACATGGCGCACAGTTTTTTACGTAACAGCTAAAAACAGTGCCGTAGAGGTCAATGAAAGTGAGGAGTTTTCGGGGGGCCCGAGGGGTGAGGACGTGGTTATCGTCCGACTCGTAAAATGTAAATACGGAATGTGGTAAAGGGTTCATGGTGGTGGAAATAGATGTGCGTGGTAGGCAGTGCCCCGAGCCCCTCAAGGAGGTCGCGCAGCAGATAGTGGGCCTTGCCCCGGGGACCGAGTTCAAGGTGCTGACGGACGACCTAACATGCTTCCTAATGGTGAGGAGGATACTCTCATTGAACGAGGTGGAGATAACGGGCGTCGAGGATTCTGGGCCCATATACGTGATATATGGCCGCGCACCGCGCCTGGCAGGGAGATAGCCCGGCGTATTTTTGTCAGTCCCCGGCCTCCAGGTACCTTGCAACGGTGTTGACGTCGCTGGGGGCCACGGCCACGTATAGTACCCTGCCGGTCCCGTCGAAGATGTATAATGTATCCACGTTTCTGACGCCGAAAACACGCATGAGTCCCTGCCGGTCCATGACGCCTATCCATTCCCTATCGCCGTACACTTCAAGGAACCTGGCCAGGTCGGCCTCGGTTTCAGGTCTAGGTATTCCGGGGGAGCCCAGGAGACCCAACGCGCGCAGGTTCTCCTCGGTCCACATGTCTATGGCCACGACTATCACGTCCTCTCCGGTCCTCCTTATGGCCTCCCTGAGGACTTGGCCAGCCACAGCGCAGCTTGGACACCAGGTGGCCATGAACCACAGGGCCACCTTTTTGCCCCTGAAACTGGAGAAGTCCACCGTGTTGCCCCGTATGTCCTCCAGCACGATGCTGTACAGATCCAGCTGGTCGTCCCCCTCGGCTTTGCTCCCCTCACCGTCCCCACCGCCTATGCCTACCAACGCGTACAGGCCTATGGCAAGCCCCACCACGATAAGCGCTATGGGCAGCGCCCTGCCCCTCATAGGTTCAGCCTAAAGCCGTGGCCTGTCCTCCTAGAGGCCTCGTCGACGAGTCCCTTGACGCGTTCCGGACTGATGTCCCTGTCCACCACTAGCAGCGCCCTGCCCCTGGCCAGGTCCGGCACCACGTCGACCCCCTTAACGTCCCTGAGCGCCTCCCGCAGGGCAAGCACGCACGAGCCGCACGTCACCCCCTCGACCACGTAGGTCGCCCTGTCCTCGGATTTGGGGGGCGCTGTAGGAACTGCGGCGCGCCTCAGCCTGACGCGAAGATACGCTAGGTTGGCCGTGAGGCCCACGGCCGCCACCCCGCTGAGTATCGGCCCCATGGCTGAAAGCGCCGCTACGGCCGACAGACCCGATGCGCCGCCCACTGCGAGGACCACCAGCGCTATGAGGCCCCCACCGCAGCATGACAGGGACGTCGCGAATAGTGAGGGGCTCAACGTGGCCGCTATCCTCGCGGTGCCCCTATTGATGGGGCACACGTTACGGACTTGGTAGTACATGGCCACGTTGAGCCCAACCAACAGGGACAGGAGTACGGTGAGGGGGAACGCGACCAGGTCCACGAATATCACATAGTCGCCTGCGGCCACGTAGAGCCACCTCCCGAAGAGGGACATGCCGCTTATGGGGAGCTGCGCCGTGAGCAGTTGGACGCTGCCTGTCAGCACTATGTGGAACACCGCGAAAAGTAGGGCCGCAATGGCGAACCTTTTGTCGCGCATGAGCGCCCACAGCGGCATGGATTTAATACTTATATGATTTTTGAATTTTTTGTTCTACCCGCTGCAACAGCTTAGCTTTGTGACGTCCTTGTAAAAGGCTAGGAGCGCTAGGCGTAGCGCTTCCCCGAACGAGGGGAAGGAGGGCACCATGTCGACCAGGTCGTCCACTGTGAGGCCTTGGGCGACCGCCAGCGAAAGGACGTGTATGAGCTCCTCGGCGTGGGGAGCGGCTATTACCCCGCCCGCGATCCTCCCCCTCTTGACGGACACCCTCCACGTCTCCGGGTACGTGTTCACCTTAACGAATCCTTCAGTGGCCCCGGAAACCCAGGCGGCGGCCACCAGCGATATGGGGACCGCCCTACACACGCAGCCGATGCCGCCGGAAATCATGTCTTCCTCCCGAAGTCCCACAGACGCTATCGGTGGGTCCGTGAACGTCACGCGTGGGACGGTCTCGGGCACGTACCTGGCGTTGCCCCCCATGGCGTTGGTGGCCGCTACGAATCCCTGCCTCGCCGCGGCGTTCTCGGCGTATCGGCCCCCGTAGAGCTGCACGCCGCCGGTCACGTCCCCGGCAGCGTACACATTTGGTATGTTTGTCTCCATCCTCTCATTCACCTTGATGCCCCCGTCGTCCCTCAGCTCAACCCCTATGCCTGCGGCCACCTCGGAATTGGGCCTGCGGCCCACCGCCACAAACACCGCATCCACAGCTATTGTTCCGACCCCACCGATGCGTACCTGGGCACCGCCGCCCACGCGCTCGACGCGGGCCACCTCACCCCTAACAATGTTGACCCCCTCCCTGGCGAGGACCCCCTCTATGAAACGGCCGGCGATCTCCTCTTCATGGCCGAGCAGCCTGCCGCTACGCGAAACTATGTGCACCTCGACGCCCAGCCTATTTAGGGCCTGCCCCAGCTCAACCGCTATAGTGCCTCCCCCAATGAACGCGATACTCCGCGGTATGCCGCTGTCTAGGAAGAAGGTCTCGTTCGTGTACCACCTCACAGAGTCAAGCCCCTCCACTTTAGGCACTATGGGTCTGGACCCAGTAGCAATGATGATCTTGTCCCCCTGTATCTCCCTGCCCCCCACACGCACCGTCCTGGGAGAGGACAGGAGGGCCCTCCCCTCCACGTAATGGATATCGTAGTACTGCAGCAGGTCCTCGTATTTTTCCCTCCTCAGTTTCTCCACGGTCTTCCTAAGACCGTCGAACAGCTGGCTCAGGTCCGCCGGGGTCTGGGCCGCCATCCCCGGGAAGTAACCGGCGCGCGGCCTCCACAGGGTTTCCGCGGCCCTGATCAAGTACTTACTTGGAACGCAGCCCACGTTCACACATGTGCCCCCTAAGGGCAAACCATCGTTTACCATGGCCACCGTTCCCCCAAGTTCCACAGCCCTGATTGCAGCAGAAAAGCCTGCGGAGCCGCCACCAACTATAACTACATCGTATCTGTCCTTCATATAAAAAATATAAAAATTTTAGTTTTTAAATCAATTAGTTGTATGTGATTCAATGGCCGTGGCCTCCGTGGTGTTCCTTCACGTGCTTCTCGTACTCCTCCTTCGACTTGAACTTGACGCCGCAACACTCGTGTTCCTGCATGCCTAAACATATTTCAATCCTTATTAAATTTTTCACTTGGAAAAGCTTTAAATTTCTGGCCAAGTCGGCCACATGGGGCAAGCGGCCACATGCGAGGTGGATACGGAGACCTTATCCATGTTTTTCGGCGCCCTTTCGGATCCCACGAGGATCCAGATAGTGCTCCGCCTCTTGGAAAGGGGCGAAATGACGGTCCAGGAGATCGCGGGCGCCCTAGGCAAATCGCTGAGTCTCATCTCCCACCACCTTTCCTGTCTCAGGAACTGTGGAATCGTGAAGTATAGGAAAGAGGGGAAACACGCCTATTACTCGCTCAAGCATCCCCATGTGGCGGACATAATAAGGCTGGCCATAATGCATACCGCGGGCAACAAGGAGAGCATATGGTCCTGCGAGGTCCTCGCAAGGGAGAGACGCGTAAATGGCTGAGCGTGGCCAACGGCGGTATAGGCCCGTATATAGCCATTTATTGCCCGCCATTGGCGGGAAACGCACAATTTTTGCCGGGATGGGATCCTTGATATATCTCTCGTCGCCGTCGCCACATGAGGGAAAAGGTGCTGGGCCTGAAAAGGGAGAAGAACGCGCTTATACTTGCCCATAACTACCAGGTGCCCGAGGTGCAGGACGTGGCTGACTTCGTGGGCGATTCCCTCGGCCTCTCCATGGAGGCGGCCAAGACCGATGCACGGCTCATAGTATTCGCGGGCGTGTACTTCATGGCGGAAACGGCGGCCATACTCAACCCCGGCAAGAGGGTCGTGATACCTGACCCCAACGCTGGGTGTAGCCTGGTCGACAGCATATCTCCGGGCGATATCGCGCGGTGGCGGGCCAGGCACCCCAACGGCGTTGTCGTGGCGTACATAAACACGAGCGCCGCAGTCAAGGCGCACTCGGACTACGTGTGCACCTCGGCGAACTGCCTCAAAATAGTCGAGGCGCTTCCCCGCGACGTCCCGGTGCTCTTCGTCCCCGACAAGTACCTCGGCCTCTACATAAAGCACAGGACTGGCCGCGAGAACATGGACGTATGGGAGGGCGAGTGCTATGTGCACGCGGAGCTCACGGCGCCGAAGATCATGGACGCCATTAGGAGGCACCCCGACGCAGAGCTGTTGGTCCACCCAGAATGCGGCTGTGGCACAGCCTGCCTCCTGGAGCTCCCCAAGCTGGGCGTGGAGCCCAGGTTCATGTCGACTGAGGGCATGGTGAGGTACGTGAAGGTTTCCCTGAAGCCGCGGTTCATAGTGGCCACCGAGACGGGCATCATATATAGGATGGAAAGGGAGGCCCCCGGCAAGGAGTTCATACCCGTCTCGCAGGAGGCCATATGTAGGTACATGAAGCTCATAACGCTGGAGAAGGTGTACCTGTCGCTGCTGCGCGAGGAGTACCGCGTGACGGTGCCGACCCACATAGCCGAGAGGGCGCGGAGGGCCATAGAGAGGATGTTCGAGTACACGTGATAGAGGCAAGGCTGTTCGCCTACAGGCTGCTGGACGAGTTGGCCGAGGACATAGGCTTCCTGGACCTCTCCACCCTTGGCATGCCGCGTAGACGCGTCCACGCGTGTGTGGTGGCCAGGGACGAGGGGATTGCGGCGGGCGTGTCGGAGGCAGTCGAGTTCTTGAGGTTGCTGGGGTTCAGGGTGGTCCACGCCGTGGGCGACGGGGAGAGGATCGGCAGGGGGAGCAGGGTGCTGTGCTTCGAGGGGGAGGCGCCGGACGTGTTGAAGGTGGAGCGCACGCTGCTGAACGTCCTGATGAGGGCTTCAGGCATAGCCACGGAAACCAGGAGGATCGTGGAGAGGGCCCGTTCGGCGAACCCAAACGTGAGGGTGGCGGCCACGCGTAAAACCGCGCCTTTCCTGAGGTACCTGGACAAGAAGGCGGTCATCATAGGCGGCGGCGATCCGCATAGGTATTCTCTGAGCGACGCCGTAATGATCAAGGACAACCACGTGGCCGTCAGCGGCGACATGGAGAAGGCCCTCTCATATGCCTACAGGCCCTTCACCGCACGCGTGGAGGTAGAGGTGGGCACCGTGGACGAGGCTATTTCCGCGGCCCAGAGGGGCATAGACGTCATAATGCTGGACAACATGTCCCCAGAGGAGGTGGCCGAGGTACATAGGAGGCTGACGGAAATGGGCATACGGGGGAGGGTTCTCCTAGAGGCTTCCGGCGGGATAGGCAGCCACAACGTGGAGAGGTACGCCCCATATGTCGACGTGGTGTCCATAGGGGCGCTCACGCACAGCCCCAGGGCGCTGGACATGGGGATGGATGTGTACACGGCGCCTTCCATAGGACTGGGCCTCGTAGGGGCGGGCGCCATAGGGCGCGCCTTCGCAGACCTGATACGCGGCGAGGAGGACGTACGTATAACCCACGTGCATGACGTGGACGGGGCCAAGTGCGCCGAGCTTGCTGGGTCCATAGGAGCGAGGTGCACGTCGCTCGACGAGCTCGTCGACGCCGTGGACATCGTGGTGGAGGCCGCAAGCCCGGAATTCGTCAGGGAAAGCCTGTGCCGCATGTTGGAAAAGGGCAAGGACGTCGTCGTCATGTCGGCGGCCGGGCTACTTGGTTTCGCCTGCGAGAAGTGGCGTGGCCGGGTCTACGTGCCCAGTGGGGCCGCCGGAGGGCTCGACGTTTTGGCCGCCTTGGACGGCGCCGCCAAGGTGCGCCACAGGGTTAGGAAGGGGGTAGAGGCGTTCGGGGGGGCAGGCACCATGTGTAGCGGCAGCCCCAGCGACGTGGCCGGGAAGTACCCCAGGAGCGCTAACTCATCGGCGGCGCTCCACCTGGCCGGGGCCGAAGTCCACGTCGAGCTTGTGGGCGAGGAGGGGAGAAACGAAATAGTGCACGAGATCGGGGTGGAGAGTCCGTACACTACAGCGAGTATAGTAATAGCCAACAAGGCCCTTGGGCCAAGGACGAGCGCCCTCGCAGCTATGTCCCTCGCCGCCATGGTGAGGTCAATCGCCAGGATGAGGCTTGGCAGGGCGCGCCTCGTCGTGGGCACGTTCGCCGTCAGCTAGTCGCCGTCTGCCAACCGCCTCGCCACCTTCGTCGCTATGGCCCTGGCCAGGGGAGGGGGAACCGCCTCGCCCACCTGGTTGAACTGGGAGTCCTTAGGGCCGTGAAAGACGTGGCTGTCCGGGAAGCCCATGAGCCTTGCCTGCTCGCGCACGGTGAGGGGCCTGCCCTCGAACGGGTGTATGAACCTCCTGCTGCCCATCACGGTGGGCGCGATGTCATCGGGGCACAGCTTTATGTAGTTGCCGTACGTTTCCCGTGCCCCCCTGAACTTTACTAGCGCCTCGCCGCACCTGAGCATCGCGATCTTCCGCGCCTTTCTGGGGCTAACGGGGACATGTTCGTGGTTCGGGAAGCCGGTGTCCGGCGGCGGGAGGCCCTCGAGGGCCTCCCCAACAGTGACGCGCCGCGTCTTCGGGGGCCTCAGCACCATGTTGGACACGAACACCCTTTTCCTGGCGCTGGCCACCCCATAGTCCTCCGCGTACAGCACGTTGAAGTGGGCCGTGTATCCAACCCTGGCAAATTCGTGGGCCAGGGCCTCCTTAAGGGGACCAGCGACCACGTCCACTACGTTCTCCATGACGAACACGCGGGGCTTGAGCTCGCCGACCAGCCTAACAAAGTGGAGCGTCAGTTGGCCCAGTGGGTCCAGGTAGAGCCTGTCCAGTGGGTCCAGCATGCGGTTCGGATTGGTGGGCGTGAACGCCTCGCACGGCGGACCGCCTATTAGGACGTCCACGTGGCCTGTTATCCTCCTAATGTAGTCGCCGTCCACCTCGCCTATGTCCCTAGGAAGCACGACGGCACCCGGAAAATTCGCGCTGAAGCTCCTAGCAGCGTTCCAGTCCACCTCGACCGCGGCCGCAATGTCCATCCCAATGTCGGCGAACCCCCGCGAAAAGCCGCCTGCGCCGGCAAACACGTCGACCACCCTGTACTTTCCCCCCATAGTGGTCAGTTCCCTTTAAGAATATAAATCCCAAACGCCATATCTCCATGGCAAGCGCCGCCGCTGATAGCAACGGCAGGGACGCCGACGTGGAGGTGTACTTCAAGACTAATCTGCCCCCAGACAAGCTGAGGGAAATAGTGGAGGCGTTGAGGGCGATCCACGACCCGGAGATACCGATCAATATATATGACTTGGGGCTCATAAGGGAGATATGGCTCCATGAGGACGGCAATCTGACCGTGCGTATGACCTTGACGGCGGTGGGCTGCCCCGTCTCATCCCAACTGGCGTACCAGGTCGGCGTGGCTATAGAGTCCCTGATGCCCGAGGCCAAGAACATCGACGTGGAGGTGGAGTTCGACCCGCCGTGGACGCCGCTGAACATGACCAAGAAGGGCAGGGAAATGTTCAGGGATATGTACGGCTATGATATAGTGGAACAGTACCAGGCCCAGGCACAGTAGGGCCGAGGTAGGCTTATAACTAAGTCCCGAAACCTCCTACGTGGGTTGGATCCCCATTTTCGTCAGGGGGGAAGACGTGTCGGTGCTCGTGATAGGCGGAGGGGAGGAGGGGACCAAGAAGGCCATCAGGATGGCGCGTAGTGGTGCCCGCGTCACGGTGTACAGCCTGGACTTCTCGCATGAGCTGGTCGAGGCATCGAAGAGGTACGGGATTAGGCTTGTGGCCGGCGACGTGGGGGAACCCACGGTGCTTGGGCTCATCGAGGAGGCGGACATAGTCATATACACGGTCCCAAACGCCCCGCGGCGCGCCGCCGAGCTCCGCACGTATGCCAGGAGGCTGCGGCGCATATTCGTGGACTCCACCGACATTGGGAACTCCACGGCAGCCGTGGGGCTAGAGGCCTCCGTGGACTACATAAAGGTCGGCGTGTTCACCCATGGGAAGAGCAGCCTAGTCTCGAGGGAAGTGGCGCAGAAGGTAAAGGAGTGGCTCGAGGGCCAGCTCGACGTGCTGAACCTGGGCAGGGTGCTTGGGGAGGTGAAGGCCTACATGAAGGACCTGGGCCTGAGCCCCCGCACGCGGATAGAACTGCATAGACGGCTCTTCGGCGACCCCCATATAAGGGATCTGGCCGCGAGGGGGGAGGTCGACCGCGCCATTAGGTACGCCATGGAGCTGGTGAGGAGACACGTGGAGACCGGCTAGAGGTTGAACTCCACGATGCCGGATGTCGTGGAGCTCTGCAACACCTCTTCGTCTATCTCTATCCTGTACGCTACCCTGGCCACGTACACGTTGCTGCCCGACTCCTCGCCCTGCGGCCGCTTGGGTATCTCCACAGTCAGTAGGGCCCTTCCCTTGACCTCGCCGTCCCTGAGCATGTCCCATACCATCCTTGCCCTGATACTGTCTCCGCCCACATCAACGTCCCACTTCTTTTCCCCCAGGGCAAGCCCATAGTCGTGGGCGGTGAACTCCACCATGTTCTTGAAGTTCCCCCCCGACTCGTCAAGCACTATGGACAGCGCGGCCTCCCTCGGCCACCTCTCCAGTTTCCTCAGGGCCGCCTCCTCAGAGGCGCCCTTGGATATCCGGATGGGCACCTCCACGGTCCTGTTATAGATTTCCTGCATGGTCCTCAGGGCCGCCTCGTAAATAAGCTTTGCCCATCTTTTTATGCAGGTAGCCGCCGGCAAATACATGGAGGGGAAACTGAGGGAGGCTGGGAGGGCGGTCCGAGACGCCCTAAGGTACGCGCTGGACATCATACACGTGGACATGCCTGTGCTAGAGCTGTGCGAGAGGGTGGAGTCGCGTATAAGGTCGAGCGGGGCGCAGCCGGCCTTCCCGGTCAACGTGAGCATTGGGACCGAGGCGGCGCACTACACGGCCAAGCCCAACGACGACAAGCTGATACCGCGCGGCTCCATAGTCAAGGTGGATGTCGGGGCGCACGTGGACGGGTTCATTGCGGACGCAGCTGTGACCGTCCAGCTCGGCACTGGCATGTACGACGTGCTGCTCAGGGCCGCGCTCAACGCGCTGCGGGCGGCATTGGAGTATATGAGGCCCGGCGTCAGGGCCAGGGACGTGGGCGCCGTCATAGAGCGGGCCATCAAGGGCCATGGGCTGAGGCCGGTGTACAATTTGACGGGGCACCGCATAGAGAGGTACAACCTACATGCAGGCGACACCATACCCAACTACCCCGACAGAGCAGCCTCCACGCTGCTCTCGGCTGGACAGGTATATGCGGTAGAGCCGTTCGTGACAAATGGCAGTGGGTACGTCAGGGACGGGAGGGACGTGACCATTTACCGGCTCGTTGGGAGGAAGGGGAAGGGCGAGCTCAGGGCCCTCGTGGACGTGGCGCAGAAGCGTTTCGACGGGCTTCCCTTCAGCCCCCGGTGGCTTCTCGACGTGTTCGGGGACCGGACAGGCGAGGTCGTGGAGGAGGGCCGTAGGAAGGGCGTGCTCTACGGCTACCCAGTGCTCGAAGAGGTGAGCGGCGGATATGTGGCCCAGTTCGAGGACACTGTAGTGATTGTGGACGACGGCGCTGTGCCCCTAGTAGACACGGTCACTATAGCCACATAACGTTAAATGTTGGGCTGGGGGAACGGGCCATGAAGGTTAGGTCCATTACCCTGATGCTCGGCAAGGGGCCCGAACCGGACTTGGCGCTGCGCCTCGTCGAGGCGGCGAAGAGGGCGGCCCCCCTCACGGTGAGGGCGTCCCTCCCGCCAATGGAGAGGCGGGCCGCTGCCAAGGCCGTTGAGGACCTCGCCGATATGGGCTACAGCTATATAGCGGCCATGCACTTCGAGGAGCCCCATTTACTGGCAGAATACGTGGAGAGCCTTGGCGTGTACGCCGCGCTTAGGGACATAGACGCGTACCTGGAATTCGTGGGCATAATAGATAGGAGGGGTACGCCGGAACACGGGAAGAACGTGGCGTTGGCGCTTGGCCCCATAGTGCAGAGCCCCTACTTCCCCATATCGGTGCCCAGCGACACAGGGGTAGCCCTGTCAGTGCTGTACCCCAGCGACCTGCGGGGCCGGGACGTACATGGCGCTGTGGGGGCGGTGTACGGCGAGGCCCGCTCCATCGGGGAAAGCGTCGCGCGTGAGGTTGGGACCCCATTCCTCGGCGTTGACATGGCCCTATCCCCATGGGGCGACGAGTCGGTTGTTGATGTCGTTGAGGAGCTTTCCGGCGCACGTTTCGGGGGACCTGGGACATATGCCGCCATAGCCGCGTTGAACGGGGCCATCAGGGGAGACCTGGGCTTCAACAGGGTCATGCTGCCCCTAGCCGAGGACAACACGCTCAAGAGGAGGGTCGAGGAGGGGGCCATATCCCCATATGCCTACGCCCTGCTGTCCACGGCATGCGTCGTGGGCTTCGACATGGTGCCCCTGGACACCGATATGGCCACGCTGCGCCGACTCCTCCTGGACATGTCCGCCATTGCGGAGGCCAAGGGAGCCATGATAGGCGTAAGGGTGTTTCCAGCCCACGGCGATTACTTCCACGTGCCCGGCTTCGGGAAGACCCCCGTACTGAAGCTCTGAGCGCCGCCGATGCCAAGCCCCGACCGCTGGAATGGCCGCCTTAAGCGTCGCCACGCAATAAGCCCCGCAACCCGATTTAGGGCGATGTTTCTACGCCTTGTCCAGCCAACCCGCTTAAGTCGGTGCGGACCATGGCGACGCCACACGTTATAAATGTGCCGGTGCATGGTGCCATGGGGAAGGTCAGCATAGCGGACTTTAGGAAGGGCAGGGGGCCGCTCGTCATGATAACCGCCTACGACTACCCGACGGCGCGCCTCGTCGATGAGGCCGGGGTGGACGGCATACTGGTCGGGGACTCGGCCGCCATGGTGGTCCATGGCATGCCGAACACCCTGGGCATAGGCATAGAGGAGATGGCCATGCACACAGCCGCTGTTGCCAGGGCCAGGCCCAGGGCCCTTGTAGTTGCGGACATGCCCTTCATGACCTACGAGACTGATCCAAGGGAGGCCCTGCACAACGCTGCGCGCCTTGTCAGGGCTGGGGCAGAGGCCGTCAAGCTTGAGGGAGGGACCGAGATTGCGGACACTGTGAGTCGACTGGTCAAGGCCGGCATACCGGTCATGGGACACATAGGCCTCAACCCCCAGCGCTACCTGGCGACGGGCGGCTTCCGCATGGCGGGCAGGACCGAGGAGCAGGCGAGGAGGCTTGTGGAGGACGCCAAGGCGGTGGAGGAGGCGGGGGCATTCGCCATAGTCGTCGAGTTCGTTCCCGCGGGGGTGGCCAGGACCATAACGGAGTCCGTGAACATACCTACGATATGCATCGGCGCCGGCCCCCACTGCGACGGCCAGATACTCGTGCTACACGACGTCATAGGCCTATCGGAAAAAAGCCCAAGCTTCGCCAAGAGGTACGCGGACGCGGGCCGCCTTATCAGGAGCGCGGTGGCCCAATACGTAGAGGAGGTTAAAAAGGGCGTTTTCCCAGCCCGCGAACACTACAGGGAGTGACTCACCGCCCCTCCCCCTTCCCGATAACACCTATCTGCTTCAACAGCCATACCACAGCCAGCACCAGCACAACTAAGAACAGCACCATCACCAACAGCCCAAACACCATGCCGAACCACCACCATCCTCCCCATCCCCAACCCATCATGCCCCACGCTCCGCCCCAACCGCACCAGGGACACGCCATTGCCGGCGCCGCAGTAAGCGCGAGCAGTATGGGCAGCAACATGCTACTCCTCATGTTCGAGGACGTTGCCGATATACGTTCCATGCCACTCGTGGAACACCACCTGGCCGGTGAACGCATTTACGCTGAGCATCTGCATCTGGTCGCCGTACCTGAAGTGGAACGTGTAGTAGCCGGGGAACGCGTACTCCTCAACAATTGTGGCGTTGGGGAACCGCGACGACACCCACCTCTCCGCGATGCCCCTGGCCTCCTCGAGGCCTATGGGATAGTTAAGGGCCCCGCTTGCGTGTGGGCCGTAGAGCGTGTTCCACATCATTGAATGGGGCTCTGGGTGTATGAACCCGTTGTAGAACACGAGCAGCTCAAATGCTCCCATGTTACGTGACGCGTCCCACACTAGGACGTAGTAATTGTTACTGTACTTCTCTATAGTCTTCACCTCCAGGTTCGGGCCCAATGCGGCCACGTAGTTGTTCACGTATTCGGCCACATTAGTGTCGTTCACGTTCATGTAGGAGCCCCACCACGCGGGGCACCCACCCATCATGGGGCCGCCCATGGGACCGTAGGGCTGGGACCCGTAGGGTTGTCCGCCGCCCATCGGGGCTCCCCCCATTGGGCCCATTCCTCCCATGCCGCCACCCATTGGGCCCATGCCGCCCATGGGTCCGCCGCCCATCATGCCTCCCATGCCCCACCATCCGTACATGGGCCATGCGAACATAGCTATCAGGGGCACTGCCCCTATTATCGCCACGCCTATCACTATTATTATGAGGATGAGTTTCCCTATTGTCATGATAGATCACTATGTAGTGGTATATAACTCTTTCGTCCGCTTTTAATAAACTTAATATAATAACAATTACATTATTTTACAAATAAATTTTTCTATATATAAAATGAATTACTCTAGAATAAATATGTGATAACAACACGAACTGTGGGTCGGACTTGGCGGGCATCACGTTATGGCCCGCGCCACTGCCCTGCAGCGGCCCTAGGAAACGAATTATATCAGCTAATCGGCTTCTCTATATGCGGTATTTTACTGTGGAGGAGGCGAACGAGGTTGTGCGCCAGCTTCGGCCCATCCTATTGCCGATAGTCGAGGCGCTGTCCCGGTGGGATGACCTGAGCGAGGAGGAGAGGTCCGCGGTCAGGGAGCAGGCCGAATGGGTGCTAAGGGCGGCGGAGAACGAGGGCTTCATAATAAGGGACTTCTCGCTTGGCCTCGTCGACTTTCCGGCGATCACTAGGAGCGGCGAGCTCGTGTACCTTTGCTGGAAGGTGGACGAGCCCGAGGTCATGTACTTCCACGGCGAGGAGGGATTCGTGGGGAGGAGACGCATTGACGCAAGTCTGTTCCCATTGGGGGACACGTAGCGCCACGTTCAACGCGCGTTTTAGCCGGTCCTCAAAAGCCTCCCGACGTACCTGGACTTTACCCTTTGGATTATGCGTGGTATGTCTATGTCCATGGGACACACCTCGCGGCACCCGCCCGAGTGGAGGCACAGGAGCGAGGCGTTGCCGGCGCCCTCCACGCCGCGGGTAACCGCGGCCCACATGACGCCCACGGGGCCCGCATAGGGGGCCGCCCCGAATCTAGGCCCAGCAGCCATGTACGTGGGGCAGTGGAACGCGCAGCGGCCACAGCGGACGCAGAGCAGCGCCTCCCACAGCTCCTTGTCGCGGGCAGCCCTGGACCTGCCGTTGTCCAGGAGCACCACGTGGAGCTCGCCGGGCCCCTGGGCCGGAGACACCCTCTTCCGCTCTATGTCGCTCGTGCTGCTAGGCCCCGCCGTAATGCTCATGTACGTTGGGGGGAACAGGCCCGCGTAGGCCGCCTGAACGGCGGCCTGCATCACGGCGTGCTGGAACGTGGGCACTATTTTCTCCATTCCTACAATCGCTATGTGGACCCGCGGAAGTGTCATGGTGAGCCTCGCGTTGCCCTCGTTCTCAACGACGACCAGGGCCCCACTGTCAGCAGCCAGCGCGTTGGCCCCAGTGATGCCCACGTCAGCCCTAAGGAACTTGTCCCTGAGGAACCTGGCGGCCACCGAGGCGAGTGTGGCGTGGTCCGCATCGTCGGGCACATCCGCGCCGAGCCTCTCCCTTAACAGCCTGGCGACGTCCTCCCTCGTCATGTGTAGGGCCGGGGCAATTATGTGGCTGGGCTGGTCGCCGGCCAACTGTATGAGCAGTTCCCCCAGATCCGTCTCCCACACCTCGTTGCCCAGACCCTCAAGGTGCTGCCTAAGCCCCACTTCGGCAGCTGTCATGGACTTGGACATCACGACCAGCTTCCCCTTCCCAACTATGTCCCCGACTATCTCCCGCGCCTCCTCTGCCCCCCTAGCGAGGTAGGGCTTGGCTCCGACTGCCCTGAGGGACGACATGGCCTCCTCCACGTAGCGGTCCAGATCCCTTATTACCTCCTCCTTCACCTTCCTCAGTTCCCTGGCCCAGGACACCACGTACCTGTAGGCCTCGAGCACCATGCCCGTGCGGGGAATGGCGTTCTCGGAGGCCCTCTGGAATGCCTCTGCCCAGCTCATCCCAGCACCTCGGCCAAGTCCAGCACCTCTACGTCCACTGCGGCCCTGGACAGGTTGGCCAGGCATATGGGGCACACCACCACGATGGTGCGCGACAGGGCTGACAGCCTCCTGAGCCTCAGCTCGGCCACCGACCTGGAGAGGTCCGGGGCCACGGCCTCTATGGGTCCCCCACAGCACATGGACGTGTCCTTTCCCGTGACGTACGGGTCCTCGACCCTCTCGATCCCCACGGCGTCGAGGAGGCCCCTGTACGCGTGGTACATGCCGAGGAAACGCGCGTAGAGGCAGGAATCGTGCACCGCCACCTTCACCCTGCGGTTGGCGTGGGTCGGCTTGGCCAGTTCCAGCCAGCTACGGACCTTGAAGGGCACCTCGACATAGTTGGGATAGACGCGGGTCAACACGTGGTGGGTGTGCGGATCTACAGTAACTACCTCCTCGACCCCCCGCCCGGCCAACGCCTCCACGACCATACCTGCGTGGCGGGCGAAGTCGTCCTCTAGGCCCAGCTCGTATAGGAGGGCCCCCGAGTAGGGCTCCTCCTCGTACAGGTAGCCCACCTCCACGCCCCCGCGCCTCAGCAGGGACACGATGCTCCTCAGTATAGCCTTGGACCTCTCCACGTCCCGGCCGCTTGGCCTCGCCAGGAACCTCGCCAGGGAGCCGCCCCTGGCCGCCATGCGGGCCCTTAGCCCTCCCCTATGCACGCCCAGTGACTCGAGCAGTCCCGTCACGGACTTGACGTATGGGTACAGCTGGTACATGCAGGACGTGTACAGTATCCTCCTGCCGCCCCTGGCGAGGCCCAGCCCCTCGGCCCAGCCGGTACACACATCGCGGCCCACTGGGAACGGGAGGCCGTGCCTCGCCAGGGACTCGAGGATCATACCCCTGAGGCCACGCAGCCACTCCTCCATGGGAGGTCCACAACATGACGTATAAAGCTTGCCGGTAAACTTCAAATAGAGCATGCGCCGAGGGGTCATGGACTGCATCTTCTGTAAGATAGTCAAGGGGGAGGCCCCCGCATGGCGCGTCTACGAGGACGACAGGACCCTCGTAATACTGGACAAGTACCCTGCGTCGAGGGGCCACCTCCTCGTGATCACCAAGGAGCACTACACCAACATCATGGACGCTCCCCTCGAAGTAGCCGCACACGCGTTCGCGGTGGCCACTAGGTTCGGCAAGGTTTGGGGCGAGCTCGGCGCCCCGGGCGTCAACATAGTGACCAACGCGGGGAGGACGGCCGGCCAAGTCGTGTTCCACCTGCACGTGCACGTGATACCCAGGTGGCCCGAGGGGCAGTTCAGGTGGCACGGGACCCGCGAGATCACGGAGGAAGAGGCCAGGTGGGTCGTCTCGCAGCTCTCCAAGGCCCTCGGCCATGCCTAGCACAGGCGAGAACTATATATTTCCCAGCATACAAACCCGATGGAATTGGACTGGCCCATGGGGCCCGAATGACAATTCCAAACCGCGGGGAACATACATAGCGGACATGTCCTAGCGTCTCGCCATTCCCGTCTTTGAACCCCCGTCAACACAGGAAATCCTTAACCTGTCAATCGGTGAAGCCTTATATTCAGCGGACCTTTTTCTAGTGACACAATTTTATAGTGCTGTGCTATGTCCCCATAGAAATGTCGTCGATCTCAATGCTGCTAGAAGAACGCATGGACAACCCGATCAAAGCCAGGAAAATGCTCGAAGTCCTCCTGACGACATGGTGATAGTGAAGATAGATACATTCGGCATGACAACCGCGTACATGCCTTACAGGGAGGTACACCCACCGCAAGACACAAGGCCCACCACGCTATGGCCCACACCGTGCATAGTAGCCCTACAGAGAAGATAACCATAGAGGTTAAATATCTGTGATATCACGATTAATGGGGGACCGGGGTCAGAAACCCCAACGGTTGGCCACCGATCCCCACGGGGCATCTCATCATTCCCGGTCCCCACTCCTAGATTAACCAGGTCTTTTTACACCAACAGTTAATTTAGAAAGTTGAAAGTATTGTACCCGGATCCCCGGGTTAGTTGGAAAATCATTCTCTGGGCGAGGGTATATACCAAGTATATACCAGTTTTCGGGTAGCCAATTCAATATAGATCTTTACATTTTATGTAAAAATAATTGAGTGAAATTAAAGAAGGTAAAGAGTGTCTTACTAGAAAAATAAGGGTATATATCCAGTATGCCCCTTCAGCCTTCCGAGGATGGCAGATGTTTTATATTTCAAAGGTGTGTCGGCTTTTTATGAAGAGGAGTATTGTCATGAGAAGGAGCAAATCCAATATCATTATTTTAATACTTGTATTGTCTATGGTATGTCCAATTGTTTTTGAGTTTATGCGAATATTTTATGATAATCCATATTGATACATACATGTTGATATTCATGATAATGCCTGCATTATGGTTTACTTTTTCTATGTTATATGTGCTTTATAACGTAAAGGAAAAAAATAGAAGTAATTGGACATGAGGTAATCAAACCTCCTTATTTTAATTGTTATGTTATAGGCTTTGCTCTATTACTTACAGGAGGTGCCATGACGTTGAAATCTTTATTTATTTATGTTGTTAACAGTAATTTTGCTAATTTTTATAGTAATATTGGTTTAAATATTATCTTAATTGGCTTGTCTGTTTTTAGACCTGCAGTATATCAATTTAGTCGTCGCCAAAAGTGTTGGAAGGGCCAGAGTGAGGAAAAGTTAGATTAAATGTAAATCTAAACTTTATTATGAGGGCAAAAGTGGAATGTTAAGAGAGTTGAATTAGGATGTATATCGGTTATATAGAGGAGTGGAGCTGCTGACAGCAGACAGGAGACTACTGGAGGCTCTTACCTGTACCTGTAGTGAGCTGGAGGGATACCGTACGTTAAAGTCGTGTAGTTGCAATGTGAATGTCGTGAGTATGAGATACAGCGCAGCGTTATTGGCCCAGCCATGCCGTCTCCCTGGTCTGGACGATCCTGTGCCGATGGGCGTGGTGGGCCCATGGATATGATTTAATAGCGGCGTAGAGAGGGCCGTCATGGGTCTTGTTGGTGCTCCTGGCGATTCCAAGGGTGTCGGCATGCGGCAGGTGGACGTTAAGGAGTGTCTTCCCCTCTATTCTAGGCTCATCGCCGAGGAGAAGGTACACGTGTCTAATGGGGGCGATGCGTCGTGCCTTGCCCCCCTCCTCGGGAGGGTCGTGTCCCCGGGCGAGGACGTGGAGCTGGGCGAGCTGTTCCCTAGGCCCTCACAGCACCGCGTCTTCCGCACCTCCCTGGAGCTGCTCTGGGGTAACTGGCCCACGCCCCTGTTAAGGGTCGGAGATGCGCCGAGGGAGGCGTGGGCCAAGCTCGAGTGGTACAATCCGTTCAGTCAGAGCATAAAGGACAGGACTGTCTACGGCCTGCTCTCCTCCATGGCTGGGGACCGCCTCGTCGAGGTGAGCAGCGGCAACACGGCCATAGCCATGGCCGCCATTGGGGCCGTGTTCGGGAAGAGGGTCAGGATATTCCTCCCCCGCGTCTCCCGGCACGTGGCCAAGCTCCTAGAGCTGCTCGGGGCCGAGGTGGTTCTTTCGGATGCGGAGAACACCGTGGAGGCTCTGGACCTCATGCGCAAGGAGGTGGAGCAGGGGGCCGTCCACCCAAACCAGTTCCAGAACGACGCCAACTTCATCGTGCACCTGAGGACCGCCGCCGAGATAGACTGGCAGTTGAGGTCCATTGGGGAGAAGCCCACGCACGTGGTTGGGACCATAGGCACGTCCGGCCACCTAGCCGCCATTGGGTTCTACATGTCGGCGAGGTACGGCGCCAGGACGATAGCCGTGCAGCCCGCCGACTGGATACCGGGGATAAGGCGCGTGGAGACTGGGATGAAGTGGATCCACTGGGTGGAACACGAGCTTGTCTCCGTCTCTCTGGACGAGGCCCTGATCGGCGTCAGGGAGCTGGCGCGCCGCACCGGCATGCTCGCCGGGCCAAGCTCCGGCGCGGCGTACTACGAGTACACGAGGAGGCATGAGGAGGGCACATACGTGCTTATACTGCCGGACGACCTGTACAAGTACACGCATTTCCTGGCCCTGAACATAATATAGCCCGGCGACTACAACGCAATTAATTCCGCCATTCCTATTTCTGGGACAAATAGATTAATAACACCACACATATAATTAAGAGACTAATGCTATCATTATTAATTAATTTTTTTACAATAGTATCCTATTACACGAAATTCTTATTAAACGTTTCACTTGAAATACTATGGTTAAGGCCAGGCCAGATCCTACATTGTATCCTTCGCCTCGAGACGCCATGAGGGCCCCGCCCGAAGACCTCGCGTACGTTGCCGCGCTGTACGTGGGCACAGGGGTGGAGAAGAGGGACTTCATAGCCGTAGTGGACGTGGACCCCAAGTCGGACACGTATAGCAGGATTGTGGGGACCGTCGAGATGCCCTACATAGGCGACGAGTTGCACCACTTCGGGTGGAACGCCTGTTCCTCGGCGTACTGCCCAAACGCCAAGCCATTCCTCGAGCGCAGGTACCTCGTCGTGCCGACGCTGCGCTCGTCCAGGATATACATTATAGACACCAAGGAGGACCCGCGCAACCCCAGGATAGTAAAGACCGTTGAGCCGGAGGAGGTGGTGGCCAGGTCGGGCTACACCAAGTTCCACACGGTGCACTGCGGCCCCGACGCAATATATATAAGCGCGCTGGGCGGCCCAGACGGCGTTGAGGGGCCCGGCGGCATACTGGTGCTGGACCACGACACCTTTGCCCCCCTGGGCAAGTGGGAGCTCATGCGCGGCCCCCAGTACTACGCCTACGACTTCTGGTGGAACATCCCCCAGGGGGTCCTAATATCGAGCGAGTGGACCGTGCCCCGCTGCTACGAGAACGGGTTCAGCATGGAGTGCCTGTCCAGGGGCGAGTACGGGCACAGGCTGCACGTCTGGGACCTCAACAAGCGGAGGCACATGTACTCGGTGGACCTAGGCGAGGAGAATAGGATGGTGCTGGAGGTCAGGCCCCTACACGACCCCACCAAGCTCATGGGGTTCGTCAACGTGGTGGTCAACGTTAAGGACCTGTCCAGCTCGATCTGGCTTTGGTTCCAGGAGGACGGCAAGTGGCGGGCGGAGAAGGTCATAGAGATCGGGGCCCAGCCCTCAGAGGGCCCCCTCCCGCCGCCCCTCAGGGACTTCAAGATGGTGCCTCCCCTCGTCACGGACATAGACGTCTCCATAGACGACAGGTACCTCTACGTGTCGCTGTGGGGCATTGGGGAGCTGAGGCAGTACGACATATCCGACCCCTTCAGGCCGAGGCTCGCCAGCACAGTCAAGCTGGGCGGGATCTACCACGGCGCCGCCCACCCGTCCGGCGCCAAGCTGACGGGCGCCCCACAGATGATATCGGTTAGCCGCGACGGGAAGAGGGTGTACGTGACCAACTCCCTGTACAGCACGTGGGACAACCAGTTCTACCCCGAGGGCATCAGGGGGTGGCTGGTCAAGGTCGACGTCGGTGATGGGACCATGACCGTGGACAAGAACTTCTTCGTGGACTTCGGCGAGGCGAGGGCCCACCAGGTGAGGCTCAGGGGAGGAGACGCCAGCACGGACTCCTACTGCTACCCGTGATAGACGCCCCGTCCAATCCATACCTTTTTTCAGCGCTCCTCGGCGTGGTCCACGGGGTGGACCCGGCCAGGGGCTGGCTCTTCGTGGCCTTCACCTATGTCCACACCAAGTCGCTTTACAGGTCCGCCCTCGTGTTCGCGGCCATTGGGGCCGCCCACGCCGCGTCCATGGCAGCGGTGGTGCTCCCCCTGGTACAGTTGGCCCGGGACTACTCGTGGCTCTTCGGCATAGCCATGGTACTCCTAGGCCTGCTGAGCGTTAGGGGCATACACCTGGTCACCCCAAGCCCCAACATGGGCGTCCTATACGTGTCCGCCATGGCCTTTGCGTACGGCGTGCTTCACGGGGGAGGTGTGGCGTTGGCCCCAATAATATGTGGCGTGGACGTGGGCGCGGCGCTGGCCGTACACGTATACGCGATGACCATGACGATGCTGACCATGGCGATAGTGGTGTACAGGCTCCTGGGCTTCGTGGCCCTAAGGAAAATCTGGCTCAACTACGACCTCATATGGGGCGCCCTACTGGTGGGGCTGGGCACATATCTGCTCGCCGCCCACGCGCTTTGAGGCCCAGCGTTACGGCCATAGGAACGGTTGGGTAGCGTATAGGCGTTGCAGACCCGCGCTTCTCTGGCCCGCGCCCAGAAGCTAGCAGGTGACCTCGCTGTAGTACTTGTCCAGGTCTCCCCTCCACGTGGGGTCCTCGTACTCGGGGAGCCTGACCCTGCCATGGTACGGCTTGGCTATTATCTCGAGCACCTCGTACTCCTGTAGAAAATAGTAAGAGTACGTTGTCGTGGCTACTATGGCCGCGTCCAGGCCCTTGTAAGTTCCGCCTAGCGAGACGACGATATCGCCCCTCTCGACTACCCCAGCATCGGTGGCCATCAGCGATGCCTCAACCGCAATCTTCACCCCCTGGCCGAACACGCCTAGAACCCTATCCATGACCGCCTCTGGCGTGGCCTGTCCCCATCCCAATCCTCTAGAGGGAGGTGCAAGGGGCCTCGTGCCCTGGACAATGATAGCTCCCAGCGATTCGAGGCATTTAAGGGCCCTGACGTTGTGCGGGTGCCTGAGCCCTATGGGTATCTCTCCTCTTGGACCCCAGGTCCTATCGGGGGGATGCGTCACTACTACGAGCCTCAGCCCTGTGCCCAGGTCTCTGAGGAGTCTGGCCGCTTTGAGGGCGCTTCTACCCGTCTCGCTTGCAACTATTAGCGCTGAGGCCCCCACCTCAAGGGCCCTCCGCACGGCCACCCCAATGACATGCTCGGTGTTCGCCTCGCCCTTAAACCTATAGTAATATGTCTCACGTGACACGTATTCCCCGTTCATGTCTGCGTCTCAGCGACGGCGTAGCGGCCGCGCCGCTCCGCGGGACCGCCTGCCAGCGGCGCCCTCCAGACGCCCGTATGCCGCTCCTGGCGTGGCGAGGGGGCTGCGCTCGGATTCCCTTTGATGGCCATGGATGAGGATCGGCGGAGACTAATAAACGGTTTGGTCGGCGTCTCGCCCCATCTCCGCCGCGCAGAGCGTCCGGGCGCCGTATCCGCGGGCGGTTCCGCCCTAATCACCCAAACCTGTTGGATATCCTCACTGTCCGGCCCGCGCCCTTCAAGAGGCTCAGCCACGCGTTGATCAACGCGGCGTCCGCATCGGAGTCGTAAACGGCGGCGGCTATGCCTCCCTTCCGGACCATGGATATGGCCATGGCGGCCACCTCGTGGGCGTTGGCATCCGTCAGCTTCAACATGAGGCACGTGCACCTGGTCAGCTCGAAGAGCCGGTGTACCGCCTCCATGGTGGCGGTGTATACCAGGAGCGTGGTGCTCCTCAGTATGCCATATACGCGCAGCGTGAGGTCCCACGGGATCGAGATGTCCCTCCTCATGTCCAGCAGGTAGATGGCTGGCTCCACGTTGGGCCTCTCTATGTTAAGCCTAGAGAACTTCAACCTGTAGAGGTACCTCTTCCCGCGCTCGACGTTTCTATAGCCTTCCACCAGGTCCCTGGCCATGAGCTCCCTTAGCAGGTCCCGCACGCGTCGCTCCGAGAGGCCGAGGCTGCTCACCAGCTCCGACACGGTCACCCACTCCTTACCATCCACTATGTGCTGTATCAACATGTAGCCCAAGAGCAGCTTTCCTCCCGGCGTCAGCTCCGCCGTTCCCATGAACCCCATGAAGGAGCCTGGTTTAACGTGCTACTGCCCATGCAAAAAATTCACGGAAAAGATTTCCTGTTTGGCTTGACTTAAACATGTGTGGGGGCTGACAGTACATGCCTAGGAGGGAATGGACGGACATAGAGGTGGAGGAGCTCTCCCTGAAATTCGAGGTGGAGCCCGCTGAGGAGCTGTTGAGGTGGGCCGTGGAAACGTTCTACCCCAACGTCGCGCTGGCCTTCAGCGGCCAGATGGAGGACGTAGTGCTTCTGGATATCATGCATAGGGTGGCCCCGGGCAGGGTGAGGGCCTTCATGATAGACACTGGGCGCCTGCCCGAGGAGATATATGAGCTGGTGGAGGAGGTTAGGCGTCGCTACAGGGTGGACTTGGAGGTCTACTACCCCGACAACGCCAAGGTGGAGGAGATGGTGAGGCTCTACGGCCCCAACCTGTTCTATGGGGGTCCCCAGTACCGTCTGCTGTGTTGCAGGGTGCGTAAGGTGGACGTCCTCAAGAGGGTGCTCAGCGGCCTTGACGCGTGGATAACCGGCCTGCGCCGGGACCAGTTCCCGACCAGGGCCATCACAAGGAAGGTGCAGATAGACCACGACAACTTCGGCATACTGAAGCTGGCCCCCATATGCGACTGGACGTTCGAGGACGTGGCCAACTACGTGAGGGAAAGGGGACTCCCATACTGCAGGCTCTACGACCAGGGCTACACCAGCATCGGGTGCGCCCCATGCACACGCCCCACCTTCGTCGCCACGGGCAACATAACAGCCGAAGAGCTCAGGAAAGGCAGGTGGTGGTGGGAGAGGGGGACGCCAAAGGAATGCGGCATCCACTGCTCGTTGGAGGCCGGGACCTTTGAACGCCACATGGAGACCATGTTCAAGCTCAGGATTTCGAAAGACTAGCTTTCTAAGGCACCCCCACTAACATTGCCGGGACTGGCGGGCCCGGTGGGATTCGAACCCACGTCCTACGGGTTTCTTTGGGCCAGGGGCAAGCCCTCATTGCTGGGACAAATTAAAAGTTTTGTGGGGACTCCTCGGTCACGGAACAATGAAGTTCCTCGCTTTGCGCCGCCCCTGGCCCCTAAAAGCCCGCCGCTCTGACCAGGCTGAGCTACGGGCCCAATTGAGGTGCCGCCCCACAATTAAAATTTTGCTGTTCGGCGGAGCGGGTATCAGCCTCCGCCGGCCGCCGGCATGAACACGACCTCGTCTCCCTCTTCCAGAGCCTCCCCCATGTCGTCCACCGCCATCCCGTTTTTCAGTACGGCTGTCTGGGTGCCGTCGAGTAGCCCGGCCATATTGGGATACTTCTCCAGTATGTGCTTCACGAGGTCCCCCAACTTGTTCCCCCCTTGGAGCTCCACTTCCTCGTCCGATATTCCGGCTATCTCGGCGTGGATGCCCAGATACCTTACGTGTATCCTCATGCTACGTTTTACAAAATTATCGTTAAATATATTGCCATATCGGAAAAAATTTCATTATTTGTGATGCTTTTAACCAGGCGCCATTGGCCGCATGTGAGGCTCATAGGCGAGGACGAGCTGCTTGAGTTGGGCCCTGTCTATCTGGTCGACGCGAGGCCCAGGGAGCTCTATGCCGGCGGTCACCCAGAGGGCGCCGTCAACGTGACGCTGCCCATGGTGGCGGACCCCATGACCGGCCGGACGCTCGGTGCTGAGGCGTTGACCAGGAACTTGTCCGGGATTGGACTGGACAGACCCGTCGTGGTGTACGGCATGTACGACGGGTCGGCTGCGGCCAGGGTGGCGGCCACATTGGAGCACTGCGGCCACAGTGAGGTCTACGTACTGCGCCGCTTCGCGTCGCTGCGGGCCCTCAGAGGTCTGCGCGCCGCCAGGGGAGGCGGCTTCGCCTGTAACCCCACGGGTGGCGTGTACGTGGACGACGTGGAGGGGCGTGATGCGGTGCTCGTGGACGCCAGGGACGGCCCCCTTGACGGCCTCGTGAGGAGGGACGTGCACCTCCCCTACACCGCGTTCCTGTCCAGGGATGGCATAGTGCCCGTAGACCCTAAGCTCCCCCGCGACAAGACGTACCACCTGTTCTGCGGCCAGGGATACAAGTCGGCCGTGGTTTACGTGGTCCTGCGCCATTTTGGGTACTCTGCGCGGCTCCTCGATGGGGGTTTATGCGGCGCTGTGTGTTTCAGGGGCGGCCCGCTACAGCTCGACCAGGCTTGAGAGCTGGGCCTTTATCCTCAGCAGCTCCATGTACTGGTCCTCGAGGCCTAGCTCCCTGGCCATCCTAATGGCCTTGCCCACCCTCCTGTACAGGCGCCTTGCGTAGTCGTTGCCCCTCACTATCACTTCGCCTCTCTTCACGTTGGCCAGGAAGCGCGTGGCCTCCTTAATCACCATGCCCACCTCCTCAGCCTTCTCCTCGCTCACGGCGCCCTTCCTGCCCCTCTCAACGCTAATCGTGAGGTAAATGGGGCTCACCAACATCTTGGGCTCTGGTTTGGCGATCTTGTAATGGCCTAGTATGTAGCCGGCTATGAGGTAGCGGACCAGCTCCGACACCCCCTCCAGCCCCTCTCTACGGGCCATCTCTGCAAGGATGTCCTTCACAGACCTGTGGACGCGGACGGACACTATTGACCCTTCCTTGTCGGGGGCCCTGAAGAGGTTCCTGTAGAGCTCTTCTGGGAAGTGGCCCTCCATGTACTGCGGCGCGCGGAGATAAATAGGTTAAACAGACAAATTCGGTATATCCCTAAGTAGTACGTTACAAAGGTCGCGCAGGTGTCCCGCCCTCTCGCCAAACGCCGTGTACAGCGCGCCAAGGGCCTCCTCGATGTCGGTGGCCACGGCGAGCACCGCGGCCCGTTCGGCCCTGAGCGCCCACTTGCTGGACCTAAGCTCTCCCTCGGTCAGATCGTGACCTTCGGGGGCCCCCAGCGCGTCGCTATAGTCGTCCCTCAACTGGTACAGCTTGCCCAGCGACTGGCCCAGCTTCCTAAGCCAGCCGACTGTTCCGGCATCCACGTCGACGAAGAACGTGGGGAGCACCACGGACGCCTCTATAAGCGACGCAGTCTTAAGCTCTATGGCCTTCATGTACCACTCCTCGTCCTCCACGCGCGTCACGTCCATGGCCTCCCCCAGCGCAAGCTTCCTCGCTACGTCGCTGAGGAAGAGCACCACGTCGAGACTGTGCGTCAGCGCCGAGTACCTCACTGCCTCCGCTATTAGGAAGTCGCTGGCCAGCATGGCCAGCTTGTCCCCATGGCTCATGCGCGGGGTGAGCTGCCCACGCCTATACATGTGTCCGTCCACTATGTCGTCCTGCAACAGCGACACTATGTGCATGAGCTCTATAGATGTGGCGCCGTACACGAGCTCCCTTTTGAGGGGGAGGTCCTCTTTGATGACGTACGCGGTCAACAACGCCATCATAGGCCTCACCAGTTTGCCGTGGTTCTCTATGTAGTGTCTCACGGCACGCCTCAGCTCGGGGAGCTCGACGTCCCTGCCGACCAAGTCCAGCTCGGTCCTCACAAGGGCCATCGCCTCGTCCACGGTGCTGGGCAGACCTAACACAGAGGGGAGCCAAAGCGAAAATATAAGTATTTATGGTGTGGCCCGTGTGTCCGATAGCAGCCGCGGCGCTTGCCCTGCCAAAAGCCGCCTACTTGGCCCTGTACTTTCCCTCAGGCGTCTTCTCCACCTTCCCCTCCTTGATCAGTCTCGTCAGCTGGGCCTTAAGGACCGACACCTTCTCCACTTTTAGGGCCTCGGCTATGTCCTCAACAGCGTACTCGTTCCCCTTGTTGCGCTGCAAGAATTCCAAGACCTTCATCTTGATTCCCTCAGGCATGTGTACGGCTGTAACTCCATATATTAATGCTTTTCCTCCCGAACTAAGTAAATGTTAAAACGCCGCCGGTCCCACGGTACATGGGCAGGGTAGTGATCCACAGCGGGAGGCCCCCCGAAGCTTCCCTTAGCGTGCTCGGCGTGACGTATGGGGTAGCAAGCGCCACGATCGAGTTGGACGCGCCCGACGTCGAGGAAGAGGAGCTTGAGGCCCTAATCGACGCTGCGCTTGAAAGGCTTGACGACAACGCGGACGCCATTGGCGCAGACGTGGTCTACGACCTGAAGATCGACGTGTCCTACCACAGGATACTGCGCAGGGGAGTCAAGGTGGTGGTTGTGGCGTATGGAACCGCGGCTAAGTTGAGCCCTCCCGGCGCTGCTCACCGCTAGGCTGCTCCTCAGAGGACACCTGCTTCTCTATCTCCTCGAGGGCCTTCTGAACCTCCTTCTCAATCTCCTCTATGGGCTTCGGGGGCGGGGTCGTCGCCAGTGCGTACCCCACCCACCCTATGATTCCCAGGACCACCGCCACGGCTATAAACGCCGTGAGCTGCAGTACCAGGAGGGACCACGCCGAGAAGAATATGAGCCACGTGTATATCACTATCCCCACAACGGCGACTAGGATCAGGAGAGCCCCAACGACCTGATCCCTGTGCATGGGGGTTCACAAGAGGCCCCTTTTATATATTCTCCCCGCCCTTGCCGTGCTCCCCTCAGCATTTTACGCGTGGAGAGGCAGGGACGGCGAATGGGGAACCGGAGAAGCCCCACAGCCGTCGACCCCCGTTTCCCGCACCGCGAAGAGGTGGCGATGGGGCCATGCCCGCTTGGGTCGGTCCTCGCTGCATCCTTCCGTCCCGTCGCCCAGCGTCAACCTTAAATAAGCGGTCAAGCCCCTACCCTATGCCCAGACCGTGCGGCAAGTGGGAGGACCTCATGCTGAAGATGGAGAGGGAGGGGAACACGTACAAGGCGCTTGAGTTCAAGGAGAGGCTTGTGGAGTGCATTGTTTATACCCTGCAGGAACTCGTGGCGCGGGGGGACCTCAAAGCGGCGAGGAAGTTCCTGGAAAGGGGCGAGGAAATAGCAGCTAGGTACAACATACGGGAGCTCGCCTTTCACCTGTCACTTAACAGGAAGAGGATGGAGGAGATAGAGGCCAAAAGGCGCGCGCAGAGGCCCGCCTCCCCTGGACATGGGTAGGGCCTAGAGCAGGGTGGCGCCGTCTGCGGCGTCCTCAGAGACCTCCCGGTACGGCCCTATCCTGGCCCCCTTGCCCACCCTGACCTCGTTGGCCACGTAGACGCCGTCCGCTATCACGGCCCCCTCCTCGACCCGGCACCAGCGGCCGAGCGCGGCCCCCTCCCCGATGATGGCCCCCCTCACGTACGAGCCCGCGCCTATGATGGCGCTTGGAAAGACCACCGAGGAGACCACGCGGGCCCCCTCGCCCACCCTGACGCCGTCCAGGATGACCGTGTTGGGCCCGACCACGCTCCCCCTCCCCAGCCGTGTCCCCGCGCCTATATATACGGGGCCCCTGACCTCTCCCTCGGCGGGATCGCCGTCTATGCAGGGCTCGCTGCACCACCTCTGCAACGCGGCGAAATTGGCCTTGATGTAGTCCTCGGGGCTCCCTATGTCGAACCACAGCCCCCTGTGGACATATGCGTACACGTCGTACCGCTTGATCAGCTCCGGTATCACGTCCCTGCTTATCCTGGCCTGTCCATTGCTCCTAGGCCTAAAGTGGTCCACGATGTCGCGGGCAAATACGTAGATGCCTGCGTTGACCAGGTTGCTGCCGGGATATGTATGGGGTTTCTCCACGAACCCTGTTATCCTCTCGTCCTGCGTGAAGACCACGCCGTACCTTCCCAGCAGCTCCCTCTCCACCGGCGTCACCACTAGGGTGGCCACTCCCCCCCTCTTCTCGTGGAACGACACCACGTCCTTTAGGTCCACATCGCTGTACACGTCCCCATAGACGACCGAAAACGTGCCGCCTATACCCAACCTTTCATGTACGTACCATATGGGCCCGCCGTCACCTAACGGCTGCTCCTCCTCTAGCACGTTCACGTCGCTCCAATGGGCAGCCACATACTGCTTAACGTGCCCCGAAAGGTACCTAGTGGACACGACTATGCTCCTCGCTCCCCCGGCCCGCAACATCTCCACGTTCCAGCTTAGTATGGGCCTGCCCAACACGGGGAAAAGGGCCTTGGGCCTGGTGTAGCTCAGCGGCCTGAGGCGCGTGGCGAAGCCGCCGGCCAGTATTATGGCCATCATTGTAGCGCCAGGGCTTCCTCGGCCTTGTCAAGCGCATCTACGAGGGCTTCCTCCCCATGGATATCCGCCCTGTACCTGACCTTTCCGCCTTCGCCGAGTATCACGACGCCCCTGGCATGCGCCCTTTCGGACAGGTCGTTTATGTGGAGTTTCACCATTATGTACCTTGAGTCTAGCAGCGCCATGAGCTCCACCGGCATGGTGGCGAGGCGACATGGACAGCCGACGCTTACGTCTCCCCCATGTCTCCCGGCTATGGCGTTTAGGCGGCCCAGGGCCTTCTCTAACATGCGGAGCGTGTCCGGCCTACTGACGCCGATGTTGAGGTGCAGTAGTTCCCCCGCCCTTGTGGGGCCCACTATGACCACGTCCCTCCCAATTTCTCCGAGGAACAGCACCGAGTTCCACGCGTTCGCCCATTGGCCGAACTCCCTGGCCTTGATGCCCCTCACCGTCGGCTCGACGCTGGGCAGGGGCGCGAGCCTTGCCCCGGAGCCCGGTCCTAGGAAGTAGGCCCTGCTGCCCCTTACGCCGGCCGCCTTCACAGTGGACGTCCCAAACGAGGATACTGCGGCATGGCCGTATATGTGGCTGCCGCTTATGTACAGCTCCGCCAAATCGGCAGACATATCAACCTTTTCCAGGCGGGGCTGTGCATCGCCAAATACCAATATGCCGAGAGACTGCCCATCCCGTCCCAGCACCAGCGTTACTGGCGTCCTATACGTCCTCGTGAACACGGTATGCCGGTTTCGAGGCAATAAAAACCTTAGTCCCGAAGCTAACCTTTTTATTGTCGCCCTGGGAGGCGAATACTATGAAAATAGTTTTTGCTCCCTGGAGATATAGATACATATTGGAGTCGGCTGGTAAAGGGCGTTGCTTCATATGCGACCCCGTGGGTGAGGACAGGGACATGCTCATCTACAGCACCGACCACAGCGTCGTGATAGCCAACAGGTACCCATACACGAGGGGCCACGTGCTGATCGCGCCCCGGGCCCACGTGGGCAACATCGAGGAACTGTCCGTAGAGGAGGCGGTGGACCTTTACAGGACGTTGCAATGCGTCTTGCGGGCAGTCGACGCAGTCCTCAGGCCCCATTACTATAGCATAGGCGTGAACATGGGGCGTGCCGCCGGCGCCGGCCTTGAGGACCACGTGCACATACACGTGATACCCAGGTGGTGCAACGAGCTCCCCCTGGAAGGCTACGACGATGGGGCGCTCATGGAGGACATGCGTAGGGTGGTTGGCGCCCTCCGCCGCTCGGCCGGCGACCTCTGTGGGGAGCCGGAAACCCCTAACTTTACGGATAAAACTTAATAGATATTTAAGCCAACTGGACGCATGGGAGCCATAACGCTGGCCGCCAAGTACATGATAGTGGCGCAGATAGAGATTGGGGGGAACGCCGACAGGTCTGACATAGTCGGCGCGCTCTTCAGCCAAACAGAGGGCATACTTGGGAGGGAGATGGACCTAAGGGACCTGCAGCTCACTGGGAGGATAGGCAGGATAGAGGTTGATATAGTCAAGAAGGACGAGAGGACCATCGCCAAGATATACGTGCCCTCGAACCTGGACCGCTACGAGACGGCGCTTGTGGCGGCCATGCTGGAGGCCGTTGAGAGGGTTGGCCCGTACCCTGCTAAGCTTTCGGTGCTCGAGATCAGGGACCTTAGGGAGGAGAAGAGGAAGCGCGTGTTGGAGAGGGCACGTCAACTGGTCAAGCTGATAGAGCAGGAGGTCCTCCCCGACACCAAGGAAATACTGGAGCAGCTCAAGGAGGAGGTGGCCGAAAAGGAGATTATCGAGTACGGGCCTGAGAGGCTTCCGGCGGGCCCCGAGGTGGACAAGGCCGACACCGTGATAATCGTTGAGGGGAGGGCCGACGTGGTGAACCTGGTGAAGCACGGGTTCCGCAACGTGATAGCGCTTGAGGGTATAAGCAAGGGCGTACCTAAGACCGTGATCGAGCTAAGCAAGAGGAAGACCACCATAGCCTTCGTGGACGGCGACAGGGGAGGGGAAATGGTGCTGAGCGAGCTGTTGAAGGTCGCCCACGTGGACTATATCGCGAAGGCCCCGCCGGGCAAGGAGGTCGAGCAGCTTACGGGCAAGGAAATAAACAAGGCCCTCAAGAACAAGGTTTCCGTCAACGAGTACCTGGCCCAGCAAAAGAGGGATTCCAAGGAGGCCGCCGAGACTAGGCACGAGGAGGGCGTGGTGGTCGAGGTGCAGACCCCCCAATCAGCGTCGGTGCCCGCAGAGGTGGCCAAATCTATCGACGAGCTCAGGGGGACCCTCGAGGCAGTCCTCTACGATGAGGAGTGGAGAGAAATGGCAAGGGTACCCGTCCGCGACCTCCCGGACATGTTGCAGAAGATTGAGAGGGCGCACGCCATACTGATGGACGGCATAGTGACCCAGAGGATAGTTGAGCTGTCCGCCGGTAAGGGGATAAAGAAGATAATCGCCGCGCGTGTGGGCCCGCTGACCAAGCTGCCCGAGGACCTGGAAATAGCCACGTTCGAGCAGGTGGCCCACGGCTAGAGGTAGTCGAGGAGGCTCCTACGGGTTCCCGGGCCCTTGAGGTCCGCCTCTGTTACCCCTATTATGGCTGCTATCCTCAGGGCAGCGGGGACTATCTGCCTCTCCACGTAGTAGTCCACGTCGACCTCGTCGAGGCTCTGCACAAGTATGTACGGCTTTGCCCTGTACGTCACCTTTTCGCCCCCCTTCACTATGACGTACCCGACCATGGTGCCCCGGCCAACCCTGTAGCCGGCCCTCCTCAGCAGGTTAGCGGCGTGTAGGTGGGGCGTGAGCACCCTGTACTCGCGCGGGTCCTTGTCGAGGGTCTTCCATATTATCAGGTCGTCAAGCTGGATGCGCCCCTTCTTGAGGCCGTCTATAACATCCTTCACGTACCTGGCCACCTTCTCCGCCGCCTCGCTGGGGCTGTCGGAGCCCAGTATTATTTCTATCACCCTGAGCTGGACCTCCTTGGCCAGCTCGCACCAGTCCCCCCTAACGACCTCGAACCCCACAATGTCTATCCTCCCGTCCTCGAGGAGCCCAGCGTACCTCTTCTTGGCCTCTGTGAAGAGCACCCTCCTATAGATCTTCTCAAGCTTTATCTCTATGCCGTGGCTCTCCTCCACGTATCTCACGAGGGAATCCACCTTATCGGGCACGTTGCGTACGAAGAGGCTGTCCGTGTCGCCGTATATCACCTCCAGCCCAATGGACTGGGCGAACCTTATCACGTCGGTCATGGTCCTGCGGGCGTAGGCGGTCACGGTCTCCGCAACCTCCCGCTTGTACCAGCGTGCGCCTATCCACCCGGAGTACCCGTACATGGCGTTGGCCATCAGCTTGAGCGCGCGTTGGCGCTCGTCCAGCAGCAGGTACTCCGTGCCGTGGGGGTCGAGGGACCTCAGCGCCTCCCTGGCCTCCCTACGGAGCTCTATCAGCGATGTGAGCACCCGGGGAAAGAAGCCCTGCGGCGTCTTCCTGAACCTGTGGCCGACCTCTGGGGCCACGTGGGCGTCCTCTGCGTCCTCCCAAGGCTCGAGGTACGTGTCCGGCGAAATGTTGTACTTTATCATGAGGTTGGGGTACATGCTCGTGAAGTCGAGGACCGCCACGTTGAGGTGTATGCCGGGCCTGGGCTCCAGCACCATGGCGCCCTTGTACGACTCGTAGGGCCTCTCCTCGCGGTTGGGGGCAAGCTCGCCCAACGCGTATGCGTACCTCATGAGCAGCCACTCGACCCTCGCGCCGACGCTCGCCGCGAAGACCTGGTCCAGGGGGAGCCCCGTGACGGCCGAGAGCTGGACCGCGAACGGCAGCATCTTTTCCCCCAGGAGGAGCGTGGAGACCGCGTCGTCCATAGCGTACCTTATCAGGACCTCGCGCCTAGAGGGGTCGTCCCAGTACTCATGTATCTTGTGGGGGGGCACCATGGTCCTTTCATCCCTGCGCATGACGCCGAAATACTCGGCTACCCTGTCCAGGGTCTTCACCTTTATCTCCGGCATCTCGTCCACCACGTTGAACACGTCGAAGTTGGCCCTACCCACTATGGACCAGTGGCCATACACGCTCTGCTCCGGGGGCGTCCCGGACCTCGACACGTCCAGCCTCACGCCGAGCTTCCGCGCCCTCTCGGTGAGGTACGGCCAGTCGAAGCCGTTGGAGTTGTAGCCGAGCACCACGTCAGGGTCAAAGGACTTCACGAACTCCACGAACCGCCTGATGGCGTCTCTGTCCCTCTTGCCGTCCGCGGCGAACACCTCCCGGTGCCCCGCGTTGGTGGCCACGGCAATGGCCACAATTGGGTCCTGCGAGGGGTCCGGGCTCCCCCTGGGATTGTACACCTCTATGTCGAACGCCATCACCCTCAGGTCGCGCGGTATCCTATAATCGCCTAGGGGCGTGGGAGGGGCCCTGGCCCTCCCCCCCTCGTCCACCTCGACCATGTTCCAGGCGGAGGGAAGCACGCCGGTGTCGATCATGTACCTCATGTAGAACCTAATGTCCGCCTCCAGCACGTCCACGGCCCCGGGAAGGGACCTCGCAACCTCCCTGAGCTCCCTGACGTCCGGTGGCCGCCTTGCGACTACCCGGAGCGCGCGGGTCGGACGGCCGAAGTACCTCCTCTCCACCGCCTCGACGCCCTCTATAGGGGCCGCCTTGGAGAGGGCCCTTTGAGCCGCCGATGGGTCCACCTCGCCCAACACGTAGAAGTAGGGCCTGAACGAGCCGTCTGTCACAGTCACCCTCTCACCGCTCCTCGTTATGCCGTACATGACCACCTCCGGCGAGTCGCGTACAACCGTGTACGTTATGTCGAGGAGCCAAAACTCAAGCCCCATGTGCACTCCCTGTCCAGGTATTTATATTTGGGGACGCAGGCCGACTGCGCTTTTCACGTCCTCGACCAGCCGCTCCAGCAGGTTGGCAACGGTGGGAAGCACCGGGGACAGGTGTGGGGACGACTGGGCCAGTAGGTACATGCCGCCCAGCGTCTTTATGCCCACCCTCAACATGGCCGCTTCGCCGCTCCTCACGTACACGCTGCCGCTGACGACATTTCTCGACTTGCTTTCCGCCTCTACCTCCGCGTCCACGATGGGGAACACGATATAGTTTAGCGTGGCGGCGTGCCCCATGTAGGGCACGTACAGCGTGGCGACCCTGGCCGAAACCCTGAAAGTGCCCAACCTAAGGGAGTCCAGGTGCCTGCCCCACGCAGACCCCACCGCGTCCACGCCGGCGAAGTGGGACCTTAGCCTGGCCGGTATGTTTTCCCCGCCTCCCCCCATGTACTCCACGCCGAGCAGGGCGGCCGCCTTGGCTAGGGCCTCGTCCAACACGTCGAGCACGCTCAGTATCACGTGCAGTATTGGCCCCAACACGTGTTCCGACTCCCATAGGAACGTGTACTCAGCGTACTCCCCCCTCTCGTCGCGCCCCACCACGGTGAAGGCGTTCTCCCGCATATTCACCACCACGTCGGTCAACGTGCCTATGGGCAAGTCGGCCCGTGTCAAAGGTACGACCACCTCCATACGCGTGCCGGGCCACAACATTAAAACCGTTGGCTGCCGGGCGTATGGCGGCCCAGTGCGGCTACGCGCCCTCCACGTGTCCCCCCAGCGAGTCCCTGAGGAACCCCTCCACCCTGGCCACGGCGTCCTCTGCGTCCTCGCGCCTCTCGGCGCTCGCGTAGATGTGCACCTCGACTACAGGTCCCCTCACCTCGTGTCCCCTGGGATGGCTCTTGACGTACACCTTGTCGCTCATGCGCATGGCTTCCCTTATCAGCCTAGAAAGGTCGGCCTCCGGAACGCCGACCACCCTTAGGGAACGCTCGGCGAAGTGCAGGTTGGGGCCCCTGGCCCTGAGGATGGGCTCCACATGTCCCTCGTACATGGCCTCCATCTCCCGCGGCACGCCGGGAAGCGCGAACAGGAGGGTCTCCCCAACCTCCACGAATATTCCGGGGGCCGTGCCGATGGGGTTTGGCAGGGGCCTCGACCCCTCGGGCAGCCACGCCATTTTCTCCCTCTCAGGCGTCATGGCGTACCCACCCTCACTGTACTTCGACCTGACCATTTCGTAGGCCTCCACATCCAGCCTCAGCCTCCTGCCGAGGGCCAGCGCCAGGGCCTCCGCGGTTATGTCGTCCGGAGTCGGGCCTAGCCCCCCCGTCGATATGAGCGCCCTCACGCCCCTCCCGAGGGAGGCCCTGACCACCTCGGCTATTTCCTCAGGCACGTCGGGCACGGCCACTATGCGCATGACCCTGTACCCCAACACGGTCAGCCTGCGGGCGAGCCATGCGGCGTTGGTGTTGACTACCCTGCCTATAAGGAGCTCGTTGCCTATGGACAGTATCCATGCGCTGTACATGTGCCCTGGGGCCGCGCGACCTTTTAAGGCTTGGCGATTGGGCCTCGAAACAGACATAAACTTGGGCACAATCATACCAGTGCTGGACGAGGTCCATGAACTGGCGCGTTCCACCGCCAGGGAGTTCGCCGAGAGGGCCGTCGCACGTGTGGCGACGCGCATGGACAGGGACAACGCGTTTCCGGGGGAGGAGCTTGCGGAGGCCGGCAAGCTGCGGCTCATATCGCCAATGCTGCCGGAGGAGCTGGGAGGGGCCGGCCTGGACCTGAGGACCGCCGTGGTGGTCCTCGAGGAGCTGGGCCGCGTGAGCGGGGGGTTCAGCCTCCTCGTGGAGGCAGTGGGCACCCTCTTCACCCACACGCTCTACAAGTACGGTAATAGCGCGCATAGGGACGCCGTGGTTCCCAGGGTTGCCCTTGGGGACGCCGTAGGCGCCTTCGCCCTGTCCGAGCCCTGCTGCGGCTCCGACGCGGCCAACATTGCGTGTAGCGCCTCCAGGGAGGGAGGGGCGTGGGTTATTGACGGCGTGAAGACGTGGATCACGGGGGGACTCCACGCCGACTATTTCCTCGTGGCTACGAGGACGGGGCCCCGCGAGGCCAGGCACCGGGCCATAACCGTGTTCCTCGTCAAGAGGGGGAAATGCGTGAGGACGAGCCCCATCGAGGTCATGGGCATGCGGGGCTCGGGAACCGCCGAGGTGAGGCTGGAGGGATGCGAGGTTGGGGAGGACGACGTGGTCGGGAGCGTCGACGGGGGGTTCGACGTAATCACGTACGCGCTTAACGTTGGGCGCACGGCGATATCGGGGGTGGCCCTAGGCGTGGCCAGGGGCGCATATGAGGAGGCGTTGGAGTGGGCCAGGGGCCGCGAGATATATGGGCGGAGGCTGATAGACCTGCAGAACACCCAGTTCGAGCTTGCCGACATGTTGGCCTCCATAGAGACGGGGAGGGCGCTGGCCTACTACTCTGCGTACCTCTACGACTCGAGGAGACGTGACTTCGTCCTATACACGCACGTGGCCAAGCTCTACACTGCCCGCATGGCCGTGGACGTGACGCGGAGGGCGATGCAACTGGAGGGTGGGTACGGGTACTCTAAGGAAAGCAGGGTCGAGAGACTGTACAGGGACGCAAAGTTGCTCGAGATAGGGGAGGGCACAAACGAGGTCCAGAAGCACGTGATATACAGGATAATAGAGAGGGGGATAGACGGACTACACATGGAGCTGTGACCCCGGCGCCCATCGGCACGTGCCTGCGTTTAACGGCCACATGCAGCCCCTCGGGGAACTTACCCCGTTCCGGTCTGCGCGCCGTGTAAACGCCGCGGGCCAGGGACGCGTGAAGTCCGTCCATGACGTTAAAGGCGCCGCGGTCTAGGGCCAAGGGAGAATTGGTGCGGGGGGTGGGATTTGAACCCACGCAGGCCTACGCCACGGGATCTTGAGTCCCGCCCCTCTTGCCGGGCGGGCGGCGACAGTACAATGCCACGCACAATATAAGCTTTACGTAAGCTGAAGGGAAGCGCGTCGACCATGTACGGCGCCCGGACGCCTGTACAGTCTCGGGCCTACCCCACACTGGGACGGCCGTGGGCGTCGGCTAGGGCCGGCAGCGGGTTTGGGACGCTGCACAACATGGGCGTCTGCACGGCGCGCCCCTCCTGGGAGGCCTGCCGTTCCCGGTTAGACGCCTACCTTCACGCCCCTCCTGGCCCGCCTCATTACGTCGTAGTCCACCCTCTCCTCGGTCCAGGGATCTGCGTTGATCGTGTATCCGTGTGCCTCCCAGTAGCCTGGAAGCGGCTTGTCAAGCACCTCGACCGAGGCCAGGTACTTAACTGACTTCCACCCGTACCTGCTCGGCACGACGAGCCTCAGCGGGTACCCGTGTTCGGGCCTCAGAGGCTGGCCGTTCATGGCCCACGCAGCTATTGTGTGTTCCTCGAGGAGGGCCTCTATGGGCATCAGCGAGGTATAGCCGTCGAGGCCCCACACAAGCGCGTACCTCCCCCTTGGCTCGGCGCCCATCAGCAGGGGGGCTATGGGCGTGCCCCTCCACCTCACCTTGCCCACGCTCCACCCTGTCACGCAGTGAAAGTCGGCCACTAGGTCAACGCAGGGCATGCGCGTGACCATGTCCGCGAGGCCCACCTCGATGGGCCTCCCCACGAGGCCAAACACCCTGAACGTGTGGCTGAGGGGGTCCGCTTGGGGCCTCTGAAACACGTCATAGACGACGAACCTGGGTATGTACCTCTGCCCGGGCGGAGGCGGCCTCTCATATGCCAGTTCCGGGCAATCGACGCGCCTCAGCCCCTCGGAAAATACGTCCATGGGAAATATGGCCCAAATCCACTTAATTAGCATGTCAGTGGGCCCACAGGGACCCCAGGCCAAACGGCAGCGGCTGCATGTCGGCGCGGTCCCCACAACGCTCGTTGCTGCCCTCTCTGGACTGCGTGGAGGCAGGCCCAACGCCATTGGCGCACCGTCTTCGAAACGCGTCGCGCGGCGGCCATGTACCCACAAGACAAAATAACTTAGAAGTCCTGTGCGGTATGTCCGTCATCACGGTGCGGGAGATGGCCGCTGCGGACATCAACTCTGAGTGGCTCGGGGTGCCCCGGGCGGCCCTAATGGAGAACGCGGGCGCCGCTGTTGCGCGCGCCGTTCTGCGCGGGTTCCCAAAGGCCAGGAGGGTCCTCATAGTCGCCGGCACCGGGAACAACGGCGGCGACGGCCTGGTGGCGGCCCGCCACCTCTGCTCCATAGGCATAACAGTTAGGGCCGTGGTACTCGGCGACGTCAGGGAGGAGCCTGCCAGGGCGAACCTCCAGACATTGCAGCGGCTCAGGTGCCCGGAGCTGAGGACTGTGCGCGACGGGCAGGACCTACTCATGCTTCAGGAGTGGTTCCTCTGGGCCGAAGTGATCGTGGACGCGGTCCTTGGCACGGGCATCAAGGGCCGCATCAGGGAACCCCATGCCACGGCTATAGACCTCATGAACATGTCGCCTGCCCCCAAGGTATCTGTGGACGTCCCCTCCGGCCTCGACCCGGACACAGGCGAGGTCAGGGACCGAGCCGTGAAGGCTACGGTCACCGTCACGTTCCACAAGCCCAAGACAGGGCTCGTGGTCCCAGGCGCCGACAAGTACGTGGGGATGCTCGTGGTTGCGCCGATAGGCATACCGAGGGAGGCCGAGCTGTACGTGGGCCCCGGCGACTTCCTCTTCGCCGATTTCAGGAGGGACCCAACATCTAAGAAGGGCGACAACGGGAGGGTGCTCGTCGTGGGCGGGTCGGAGCAGTATTCGGGCGCGCCGCTGCTTACCGCGCTGGCCGCACTGCGCGTCGGCGTCGATCTGGCGGTTATAATAGCGCCGTACCCCGCGAGCGCCGCCCACAAGGCGTACAGCCCGGACATCATATCCGTGCCGCTGGACGGCAACGCGTTGGAGTTGCGGCACGTGGACCTTGTGGCTAAATACGCAGAGCGCAGCGACGTGACAGTGGTGGGGCCGGGCCTCGGAACGGAAGAGGATACCGCTGCAGCTGTCAGGGAGCTGGCCAGAAGGCTCGGCGGGAGGAGGCTTGTGGTGGACGCAGATGCGCTTAAGGCGTTGCGCGGGGGGCTCCCGCCCCGCTCCATCGTGACGCCGCACGCAGGCGAGTTCGAGTTCCTCTTCGGCGTCAGGCCGCCCGGCGAGTTGGAGGACAGGGCGGGGCTAGTGAGGCGTATGGCCGAGGCCAACAACACGACTATACTGCTCAAGGGCCGCATAGACGTGATCAGCGATGGGAGACAGGTCAAGCTCAACGTGACTGGGTGCCCCGGCATGACGGTGGGCGGCACGGGAGACGTGTTGGCGGGCATAGTGGCTGCCATGTGGACCAAGACCGACAGTCCCCTCCACGCAGCCGCGCTCGGGGCCTTCGTCAATGGGGTGGCGGGCGAGGAGGCCTGCAGGGAACACGGCTACCACTTCACCGCGAGCGACCTCCTCCCCATCATACCCAGGATCATACGCCGCTACGCCGGCCACTGAGGCGCAGCGCGGCGCCGCGGCCCAAATACCGGCGGGGAAAACGTTATAACTGAACGATCCGGGATATCCGCCGGGGTGGCCGAGCACGGTCCAAGGCGCGGGCCTGCTAAACCTACGACTAGGGGTAAAGCCCGTCCCCGCTAGGGGGCCCGGGTTCGAATCCCGGCCCCGGCGCCACGATTCTCACGTCAATGGGTTTTCATGGCGTAGGTCCTCCACGTGGACACACCGCCAAAAACGAAAAGGGGTTGCCACCGGCCTTCTATCGGTTCCCTGGTCTGCGTTGGGCCTACTACTTTAGGGGTCGGCCCAGCTCTACTTCCCCTTCAGGGCGTCGCAGGGGACCTCGTTGAAGGCCCTTATATGGCTGTCCAAGTCCTCGGGCAGGTCCAGCCTTTTCCCTGGCCCTATGCACCTCCCAGTACTTCTGGAAGGCCGCCCTGCGACGCTAGCCTCGCCGCTTTCAGCCTTATGGTCTAATGGGATTTTTGGTGGGGGCAACGTCAAGGCGCGCCTCAAGTGCATCACCTCTTGGCGCCGATCTCGGTGTGTTCCAGTGGGCCCCTACCGGGGGCCGGTCCTGCCCGTTTCAGCAGTGGACTAGCAGTTGTGGGCCTAGCTCCACGTCGCATGTGGCGGCCTCGGAGTCGCCGAACACCTTGACCGCGCGCAGCTGGCGCTTCTTCTCGCCGGCCTTCACGAGCCTCAGCACGTTGTCCACGTACGGGGCAAGCCCCCAGTCCCTGACGAGGGAGCCCACCCACGCCACGCCGGCCTCCTTGAGCATGAAGAGGCTGCGCATGTTGGACTCTAGGGCGTCGCTCCCGTACACCATGAACTCCACGTCGAACCCGTCGGATATTATGACGTCGGGGCTGTAATCGGTCAACACCTGGTATATGTGGTACTCCATGCCGCCGAACTCGAGGGGGGTCCACCTGACCTTGACCACGGGAAAGTCGCCGCCGAACTTGTCTGCCAGCCTCTTTATCTGCCAGGGCTCCTCGGAGAAGGCCCTGTACAGCACGCTGTACCTCTCGGAGAGCCTCGAGGCGAGCCAGGTCAACAGCACGGTCTTGCCGGCCCCCACGCTCCCGACTATGAGCGTGGCCGTGCCCCCATACAGCCTGAGCATCCTGTCTAGGGGGGTCCCCGTGGCCATCTCCCTGGGCTGTCTCGCGCTGACCCTCAGCTCGTCGAGGAAGACGAGGCCCCTCCCATCGACTATTGTGAACGGCCTACAGTAGCCTGCCGGCACCCCCCTGGCCTTCTCGACGCACATCCTCCTCGTGGCGTACCCCCGCTTCTTCATCTCTATGTGCATCGATATAACGTTGTCGGCTATGTAGTCCGCGGGGCTTTTCCCGTCGGCCTCGCTTATCATGACCACGTCTATGTCGGCGCCCTTGATGAGCCTGTATATCGCGTTCAGGAGCAGCTGACGGGTGTCCGCCCTCTCGAGTAGGGGGGTCACAGAGTCTATCACCACAAGGTCGTGCTTTTCCTCCGTGGTTCGCCGTATCACCTCCTCGAGTATGGTGGGGGGATCCAGCAGTATTGCCTCCCAGAATGCGAGTCCCTTGAGGTCTATGCCGAGGCCCGCCATGCTCGACACAAGGGTCTTCTCGTCCTCGTAAAACGAGACCCAGAACACCTTCTTCCCCTCTCCAAGAGCAGCGGAGGCCCACGTGGCCGCCAACGTGGTCTTGCCCGTGCCGGATGCTCCGTGGACCAGAGTCACGCCGGACAGACGGAGCATACCCATCGACATTTCACCATAAAATTTAAAAGACTTGTTGTGGTTCTGCTGACCGTCGCCGCGCCCCCATCATCGATATTTCAGCGAGTAATATCCAAAGGCCTCCACAAGCGTCGCGGCCGTGCGCACGTCAAGCGTCCTACTGTCCTCGAAGTCGGACGTCTTCACAATGCCGCTCCCGCCCCTCACCACCGACCTGTTGGCCGTGAAGAAGAGCCCGTCGCCTAGGGACGCCCATCCGTCGCCCACCACGGCTACCCCTCCCCTGTACGCCAGGCGGGGCCCCCAGGTCATGGGGTTCAGGCTGGACGCCACGTGGACTGCGCCGAGGGACCTAAACATGACGAAGAGGCCGCCGAACAGCCTCACGATCATCCATCCGAGCCGGCCCACCACGCTAGGCTCCACGGACACGCCCCCACCCATGACGTGCGGCTCAAGCGACAGGACGAGGCCGTACACCAGCCACCTGCGCTCCGAGCACAGCCCGGCGGCGAGGCGAAGCGGCGTGGCCAGGCCATATACTGGGGCCCAGGACGCGGAGTGGCACGTGGGCCCCTTCAACATCTCGTCTACTGCCTCCCTCCAGGGAGCCACGCCGAACATGTACCTCCATGGGGGCCTAAGCTCCTCTGCCAGCCCCCTCGCCTCCCTAGCCATGTCCGGGTCCACGTCCCTTAGGCCCCTCGAAACCCGGTAATAGTAGAAGTAGTCGCATTCGGCCCTGCCGTACCTCGGCGGGGGAGGGGGCCTGGAACGCCGGTACACGGCCCAACTGTGCGCGTCCCCCATGAGGAGCCTGGCGAACTCGAGGGCCGCGCAGTCGCCGCGGTTAGCCAGGCCGCTTATCTCGAGGAGGCCGAGAGCCGCATGGCGCTGTAGGGGGCATTGGACGGCGCCCAGCAGCCATGTGGGGCGTCTGCGGAGGGGCTCGTATAGGCATATCCGGCGGGTCCCCCACCTCAGAGGGCACCTCCCCGCGCCGTCCACGGCCAGCTCCCTGCCCCCCACCTCCAGGGCGTATCCAACGCGTACCTCGCCGCGGATCCTAGCGACAACGCTACGTCCCTGCCTCACCTCCACGGCCCACCTCCCAATGGAAAGGCGGGTATGCCCAGCGTCGAGGAACACCTCCACCCTTGGTGAAGCAACGCAGTTTAATAACGAGTCGCACACAGCTAAAACTCTGAACGCGGCCCCACCATAGGGACCACTTCGGAGCGACGACGCCCATCACGGCGAAAGTGGGGAAAAGGAGACCGGTCCGGGCAAGGCTCCGATCCATGCCATTGAGCGTTTTCAGCCCATGCGAGTCCGGTCAATGGTCCCCCGGTTGATCTCTCATCATCGTTACAATGACCAGCCCAAGTTTTATATTCTGGGGGGATGTCTGTATGGGCTTGTTCAATTGGAGCTGAATAGTGGTGATAGGACTTCCAAAAGCGCTGAAAAGATTAAGTGTATTATTGCTAGATATATAAATTTGTCCATTATATCTTCAAATGCCCATCTATCTATGTCCAAGGTATTGTATAAACCGTAGAGCGCTCCGATTATTACTAGGCCGGCAAAGAGGTTTTGGCCAAACTGGATGATCGGGCGTAGCAGAAGGAATGCATGAATGAGGTTATATATGGTAAATATTAAGAGTGATAGTAGGATTATTATGGGTAAAACGGTTATAATAAAATACTTTAACTTGGGAATCAGAAATACATTTATCTTAATAAACGTTTTTTCAGCTACTCGGAACCTCCCACCGTAGGACAAGTCGAAAAACTGACCATCCTTTACGCTTACCGTTAGATAGCCTCGTGGTCCCTTTATATAAGGATAGTACGTGAGTCCGCCCCTAAACGAACGGACAAGCTCAAGCTCCGCACATTTAAAAAAGCTCGACTTGTACGCCCAGCCGATTATGGCGCTTTCAATGCGCCACGCTGCACGTAAAATACTCCACCTCCATTCACCGAGCGCGTTGCGGAGCTCATTACAAAGCAGTTCTTTGCAGCTACGTATTCTAAATCCCTCCCTTTCCCACCTGGCCGGGCTTATATATTTCAGCCTAACCGTATATTGATCACCAAACCCCAACCTGCGGCCCAGCAGTACGCATAATTCATCTGGGTCCTCAAGTTGATGACTACTCAATATTTCCAGTTCTTCGCCGTGAGGGCCGCTTACCACAAGAAAAGGATGATAGGTCTGTTCATAGGGGTCGCGGAGTTTATGCTCAAGGCATGCCCTGTCGCAGAGTTTATCAGCGCTGAAAGTATATACTATTTCCCTCTTGAGATAGTCCCATGATTCTACTTCGAAACGATCAACCCATCTAACGATCTTCTCACATGACATTATTGGTATGTATTATTACTGCGCTGCTTTTTTCAGGACGAATCTTCTTCCTTGCCGCACTATTTTCCCTATGGCTATGCCCAGGGCAATGGTCTTCTCGTCCTCGAACCAGTCTTGGGGCGGTGGGAAGGGGGCTATTTCGGTCACTGAGAGGGCAGCCCCCATGGCCTCCACCCAGAAGGCCCACTCATCCTCTCTTCCATCCGCCCTAGCCTTCTTCGCCTCCTCCTCGAACACGTCCAACGCTATGAGGGGATACCGCTCTGCTATCCTCCGAACAATTTCCCTAGCCAACCCCACATTCCCATCCCTCAACAATTCCTTTGCCCGTAAAACCACGTCCCGGACTTCCTGCTCTACGTGCTCGAAGGGGCTTGTCGTGTTGCGACGTTTCTTTCTATGCAGCACAATCGGCATCGCTAATACAGCATATATTGTGTACATTTAACATCGGGATTGTGGTAGCTTAATACACGAGTATAAATTGCAATATTTTCTATATTTTTATCTGTAATACCACAATTTATATATTGAATGTCATAATCATATGATCGCATAATTACCTTGTATGTCATAGGGATCTGACTATGGGTGTTTTAAGGTATTTCCTAAAAAGGTGTACGTAGCTTGCCCAAAATGGTCCATGCGGTGGCGTGTCGGACCGGAGATAATTCATCACTGTCAGCTTTACCGGGCTGTCCCCACCGCCCTCTGGTGGACGCTTGTATTTTTAATTTGATGGGGTCTCCACGGTATGGAGAGGATAGACAGGGTGCGTAGGCAGTTGGACGCGGTGGCTGCGCTTAAGTCCTTCAAGAGGTTGATGGGCCTGCCCTACAGGGAGCTGTCCAAGATGCTTGGGCTGCCGGAAAGCGTCCTCTCGAGGTATGTCACTGGGGACATATTGCCCTCGGTGCAGACCGCCGAGGCGATGCTCGGCAAGCTCATGGGCGAGCTGGGCGTGGCCACTGCGCTTAGGAGCATAGTCAGGGTCGTGGACGGGTACATAAACCTGAACGAGCTTGTCAACAGGCCGGAGGTGCTGTCCCTGTACTCGGTGCACGTGGGCATGACGTTCGGCGATGCGGACGTCACGCGCGTACTCACGGCGGCGGTGGACGGCGTGCCCCTGGCCGTCGCCGCGGCCATGAGGCTCGAGGTGCCGCTGGTGGTCGCCAAGCAGCACAGGGAGCCGTGGCCCCACAAGTACTTCGAGGAGAGCTATATCGGCGGGAATCCGCCCCGCCTGGTCACGCTCTACGTGAGCGCGGATTCGCTGAGGGACGACGACAGGGTGCTGATAATAGACGACATTGTTAGGACCGGTAAGACCCTGGGCGCACTGGCCCGCCTCGTCAGGTCGGCCGGCGCGTCGGTGGTGGGCTCCTCGGTGCTCATATCTTTGATCGACCCGCCGGACGTCGGGTTCCCCGTGGACGTGGTGCTACGCCTATGAGCATCCTCATACTCCTGTCCCTACTTCTGTCGCTTCCGGCCATCTTCCACCTATGGGTCGTGGCCCGCTCCCGGCGCGTGCGCGCGGACTGTGGGGGTGGTCGGGCCGCTGCGACGATAGTTATACCTGCCAGGGGTAGCGACGTGGGGCTTGCCCTCGCCAATCCCCATGCGGATGACGCGGTGCTTGTCGTCGATGGGCCCGGCGCAGTGCGGCGCGGGAGGCTGGCCGTGCGTCGCGCGGAGCCCTGGGGCTACAAGGCCGGCGCGCTCAACGACGCGCTTCCCCACCTTGACGGGGACTACCTGGTCGTGCTGGACGCTGACGCGGAGCTGACCGGCGACATGTCCAGGTGCATCTGCCCGGAGTACGACTACGTGGTGCCCGCGTGGACCGTCAGGAACCGCGGCGCCTCTCCCCTGGCCGCGGCCCAGGACATGGGCTATAGGTACTACATGGAGTTCCTCGGCGCGCTCCATTCGGCGGTCGGCTGGGCCCCAGTGCTGGGGTCCGGCACCGCGGTCAGGAGGGACGCGCTTGTATCGGTTGGCGGGTGGCCCCTCAGCATCCTGGAGGACGTGGACCTCGGCATAGTCATGTTCCTGAGGGGGCGAAGGATGAGGTTCGACGACAGGTGCCAGGTATCCCTGGAGGCCCCCCCGGACTACTGGTCCTTCGTCCTGCAGCAGACCCGGTGGGCCTACGGGACTGGGGAGCTCCTGCGGAAGAGGGCCCTCCAGGTGCTGGCCTCCGAAAGGCCCCTCAGGGCCAAGGCGGCGATACTGCTGTACCTGTCACAGTACTTTCCCTACGCGGCGCTGTTGGCCGCGTACGCGTACGTGGCGTTGGCGGCGCCTCTGCCCGGCCCCCACGTCATAGGGGCGCTTGCGGTTCTCCTGGGGACGAGCGCCGCGTATACGTACTCCTTCTGCCGTAGGGCGGGCCGCTTCCCGAAGTGCCTCTACTCGGCCAACACGATTAACCAGGCGTATGCGTTGGCCGCGCCGCGTATAGCGGCGAGCCTTGCCATGGGCCTGCTGGGCCTGCCCTACAGGTGGGTTCCGACCCCCAAGGGCTCGGCGCGGGCCGCGGGCAACATGGCGGTGGAGCACGCATATGCGGCGGCCCTCACGGCGCTCATAGCATACGCGATCGCTGCTGGTCCGCCGACGGGCCTAATGGCCCTCGTCCTGTCCCTCCCCGCGTTGAGGGGCTACTATAGGCTGGTCAGAGGAAGTCTGTGATGTCTGTGCCCCTCCTGCCCAGCGCCCTCCTGAGGTCCTCCACGAGGAGCGGCCTGTTACGGGGATTGTAGAGGGCGGCCGCGGGATGTATGGTGGGCACCACATCCACGTCCACGCCGCCTATCCGCACGCGGTACGCCCTCCCCCTAACCTGCATTATCCCCCTGAACCTGACCCCTCCGTACCCGAGGAGGAGCCTCGCGCTGTGCCTTCCAAGGGCCACCACCACCCGGGGCGCGACTATCTGTATCTGTTTCTCCAGGTAGGGCCTACATGCCTCCACCTCGGCGTCCTCTGGGTCCCTGTTGTTCGGCGGTCTGCACTTGACCACGTTGGTGATGTAGACCTCCCCCCTACTCACGCCGAGGCCGCTTAGAACCTCGTTGAGGAGCCTGCCCGCCTGCCCCACGAATGGCCTCCCCTCCTCGTCCTCCCTTTCCCCTGGGGCCTCCCCGACCAGCATGACGCGCGCCTCCAGGCTGCCCTCTCCCGGCACCGCCCTCCTCCTGGACATGTGCAGGGGGCACTTCCTACAGCTGGATATGAGCCTCTCAAGGACGTCCATCTCCTCCCTCTTCCCCATCGATATGGCTGCCATGGTGATATATGTTCATTGCCGTTAGCCCTTTTTACCGGCCCACCATCCGCACCATGAGGCTGTTCCGTAGGTTCAGGGGGGACGGCGAGGCGAGGGACGGCCCCAGGGAGATCAGGCTATGGGGGGTCAAGGTGGCCACGCTAGGCGTGGCGGAGTACGGCCCCGGGGGACGGCCCCAGGAGGGCGCCGACGCGGCCCTGATGAGGCTCATCGCGGAGCGGGCTACGGGGGACGCCGAAACAGTGGAGTTGGAGGGCGCCGACGCGGTCAAGTTCGTCGAGTTGCTCGCTGCGCGGATTAGGCGGGACGTGGAGGACGCGGAGGCCTCGGCTCTGCGCGGCGACAAGTGCGTCGAGGCGCGCAGGAGGATGCTGGAGGTTGCCGAGAAGTCCGTGGCCCTCCTATCAAGGCTCGGGGACGTCAAGGCCGACATGTTGGCCGACTACATCTTGGGGGCTGGGGAGGGCAGGGAGGCCGAGCGGGTTGAACAGGCCATGGCCGTCCTGCGACGCCTGGCCACTGCCGCGTGGGCAGCCCTGGCACGGGTGGAATACCGGTGCACGCGCGACGCGTAGTCAGGCCAGGTACCGCCTCAACAGCCCCGCGTGCAGCTCCGGGTTGACCACTATTACGGGCTCCCTGTGGAGCAGCTCCATGAAGCCCACGTCGCTCGTGTGCGTTGGGAGCCGCAGGACCGCCCTGACGTGCCCGGAAAGGTGCCTGTGGGGCGGGAACACGGCCATGTTGATGCCGTGCCCAGGATAGGCGGAGGAGAGCGCCCTGAGCACGCGCCAGACCCCCTCCACGTAGTTGGGCCCCTCCACAACCCCAATGACCTCCCCGTTGGCCACGGGCGCAAAGGCCGCGGTCCACTCGGCGTCGCCGAAACGTCCCAGGTACCTCTCCCCAACCTCAAGCTCCAGGTCGAGGAGGGCCCTCAGGATGTCCACGCCGGTCCTCTCCCTGAACGCCCTCCCGCGCAGTATCATGGCCCTATGGGCGTTGGTGGGTCTCTCCGACGCGAATACCTGGAGGTGCACGTGCGGCTGGGAGGCCCCGGCATGCGGGCCAAGGTTCATGTTTACGTAGAGGTACTTCCCCCCAACCCTGCGCGCGGCCTCGAAGGCGTTGACCACGTCGTCCAGGTCCAGCTGGGACAGGTCGGTCACGTGTGCCGACGTCCTGGGGACCACCACGTAGTGCGCCCTGGCGAACGGGTACCTGTTGGGCACAGCGGCCGAGCCCCCAACGAATATCTGTGGGAGGGGGGTGGCCCTGTACAGCGTGGGGGAGCAGAAGGGGCACGCAGCCCTACCGGTCCCCTGCGCCTCGCGCTGGCCCCAAGTCTCGCGGGCCGCCCTATGCGGGCCCACCCTGCTCCACGTGCCTGTAACCGGGTCCAACCTCTCCTCCACGTGGACCTCCACCATGTTCCCCTCAACAGCCATGCGTATGGTCACCGGCCTCTTTACTAGTCTCAGCCCCATGGGGAAGCGGCCCTGAGTACATATATTCATCGTGGGGGTTTGACCTGCCATGTTTAACCAAATACGCATATACGTCCCTGCCCAGCATACCCATGCGCTGCCCAAACTGTGGGTACGAGGCCGGGGAGGCCAGGTTCTGCCCCAGCTGCGGCCAACCGCTGGCCCAGCACCCCACCACGCGCGTCCAGCCCATGGCGACGGGCATCCAAAGGATCCTCGACGCCGCGGCGGCGAGGCCCCAGCCCGGCGACCTGGGGGCCGAGGCCCCCGTGCCCGGCCCCTCGATAGTTGAGAACGCGCGCATGCTTGCCTCCATGATCTTCAGGAGGAGGCCCCCCGTGTACCGTCCCCGGAGCAACGTGGTCTATGCCCGGCCCCCCTCCCAGGGCACGGCGGACGTGACCTACACGGCGCTTCTGGCCATAATGCTGCTGGCAGTCCTGGGCCTGTACTACATGGGGCTGAGCATGCAGATACGGGTCGGCAACCTCGGCGCCATGTTCCTTACGGCCATGGTGCTCGCGGCCATACCCATAGCGGCGTACATGGCCTGGATATATTTGTCCGACAGGTTCGAGCCGGAGCCGCCCAAGCTCGTCTTCCTGGCGTTCGCAGGGGGGGCCGTGCTCAGCATAGTACCAGCCGAGATAAACACGGCCGTCGGGCTCCAGTTCGGCCAAGTGGCCGCCGTGGTCATCAGCGCGCCCATATTCGAGGAGATATTCAAGTCGCTTATAGTGGTCTGGCTGGCGTTCAGGAGCAGGTTCTCCTCGGAATTCAACAACCATATGGACGGCTTCGTGTATGGGGCCGCCGCGGGGCTCGGCTTCGCCTTCATGGAGAACATACTGTACATAATTAGGGGAGGCCTCCTCCAGATGTCCTACGGCGCCACCATAGACATATTCGTGATTAGGAGCCTGTCCGCAATCATGCACGCGTTCACGACGGGCATAATAGGGTGGTGGATCGGCTACCTGAAGGTGCACGGCATACGCGGCAGCCCGGCCATGTTGGCCCCCGCCTACCTGGTGGCCATGGCCGTACATGGGGTCTGGAACGGCGTGTCCGTGGCTTTCGGCCTCATGAAGGCGCCCACTGCGGGCATAATAGTCAACACGTTCATGTTCATAGTAATGGCGTACCTAATCCGCAAGGTCATGTCGGAGGCCCTATACGACGAGCACGTTTGGGGCTACTCGAGGGGGGCCGCCCCACGCTAGTCGGGCGTCCAAATAGACCCCTTTCCGTACGGCCCGCCTCATTGTCCGAGGTTCACCACGGTGAATCCCAGCCTCCTAGCCACGTCGGCTAGCCACGCGGCGCGCGTGGTGGCCACCAGGGACAGGGACTTGGCCCCGGCTATGCGCAGTATGGGGGCCAACAGCCTCTCGGCGAGCTCCTCGGTGAGGCCGAGGTCCAGGTCGTCAATGGCCACTATGGAGCCCTCGTTGGCGAGCACGGTCTGGACCACTACGGGGAGGACCGCCCTGACGAAGAGGCCGCCGTGATATATCGAGGACGCCTTGCCGCCCACGTATATGTAGCCGCCGATCCTTCCCGACTCCACGAGGCTGACCCCCACCTTACGTATGCCCACGGCGTCCAGCACAGCGCCCAACTCCTCCCAGTACCTGACGTACCTGGGGTCGGACGCCACGCGGGACAGCTGGTGCAGCGTGTACTGTCCCTCGGAGCCCACGCCTGTGCGGGGCATCAGGTCCACATGCGTCTCGAAGCTCCTCTTCCATGCGCAGTGCCTCCGGTCGTTGACGAAGTAGAACGCGTCCCTCAGCGACGTCCGTGCCCTGAACAGCACCTCCCTTGCCGCCCTGAGGCTGCCCGACTCCACGTCGCTGCACGTTATGAGGACGTCCTCGTTGAGGACCATGTGGGGCGACGTACACGTCTCGGCGCCCGCAACTTCCCGGGGCTCCACGAGGACCCCCTTGGGCCCCCTCTTCACGAGTGCAAACAGGGTTTCCCCGCCCGCGGCGAGCCTCTGCTCCACCCAGGCGTCCTTAGTGGTGAACGTGTACTCGTACGTCACGCTTCCCAGGGGCCCCCCGGAAAACTCGAGGAGGAATGTGATCGGCTGGGACAGGTCGCCGTTCCTATGTATGTCCTCGGGCTCGTGGAAGATCACGTGTTGCCCCTCTATGAGTATCCACTCCTCCCCCTTGCTCTGCATGAACAGCGCCAGGGCCTCCAGTAGGCTCGTCTTGCCGCTCATGGGGGGGCCAAGCACCAGGAGGGCGCCGTCCAGCCCAACGCACCCGTCGACCCCCTTGAACCCGCGGACGCAGAAGCGCGTCAGCCTCATGACCCCCACCCTGGGCACCATATTTAAGGTGAATCCCCAGCCCCCCGGCCGAGGAACCGGAGCACCGCGGCCCTCATGGCGTCCCGGTCCGGCTCCACGCCGGTCCAGATCCTGAACGCCTCGGCGCCCTGCTCCACAAGTATGGATATCCCGTCCACCGCGCCCAGTCCCAGCTCCCTCGCCAGCCTCAGCATGGCGGTTTCCGGAGGATTATAGACGAACTCTATGTAGTGCCTGGCCGCCCGCAGATCCACAACGGCCCTGTCGTGGACCGGGGTCGCGTTGATCACCACCTCGACGTCGGGGGGCGTGCTGCCCCACGGCACGGCCCTGGCCCCGAACTCGCCGGCCAGTCTGGCCGCCCTTTCTGGGCTCCTGTTGGCCACATATATGGCGGATGCCCCGCTTTCCCTGGCCGCGTATATGGCCGCCCTCGCGGCGCCGCCGGCCCCCAGCACGAGCACCCTGCGTCCCGACAAGGCGTCGCCGGCCAGCTTGAGGAGGGCCAGCACGTCCGTGTTGTGCCCGACGAGGCGTCCCCCGCGGACAGCCACCGTGTTAACGGCGCCGGACCCCGCCGCCTCGGGCGCCAGCGCGTCAACCCTGGCCTTCACCGCCTCCTTGAGCGGTATGGTCACGTTGAAGCCGTCCAGGTTCCTACGGGCGAACTCGAGGAACCAGACCAGCTGGGGCTCCTCCACGTCGTACGCCGAATATACCGCGTCGATGCCCAGCCTCATTATTGCGGCCATATGCATGTGGGGGCTGGCCGACCTCGCCCTCACGTTTCCCCCTATGACTGCGAACTGGAGCATCAGTACCCGATGAACTCGAGGGCCTTATAAAACAGCTCGTAGTACTCGTCGGGGGCTGGCCCGGGATCCTCGCAGGACAGGAGGAGGCCCGTGAACCTCTGGGCCACGTCCGCCACGTCGGGCCTGTCGCAGTAGAGGCGCCAGTCGCCGCCCATGGCCATTGCGTAAAGGTACATCCACCTGAAGCTCGTCCCCGCGTAGAGCTCCACCTTCCCCGGGTCGAGCCCCTTCAAGAGCCTCCGGAGGGCTGCCCCAACGACGTGGGGCAGCCCTATGGTCAACGCCACGTATGCGTCGTGCTCCCTCACGTCTCCCCTCGACACAGCTGCGCCTAGCCCCCTGAAGAAGGACTCCACCGGCTCCACGCAGCACCGCCCGGGTATCTCCATGACCACGACGCGCCTGCCCGCGATGGTGCGGGCCCCGGGACCGAACATGGGGTGGGCCGTGGCCACGCTCACGTCGGGGGGGAACGCGTAGTATGCGTCCCAAATGTCGTCCTTGAACGTGGCTATGTCGAAGACGGTCCTCCCGCCGCTCACCACGCGGCTCAGACGTGCCAGCGCCCTCCTTGTCTCCGCAAGGGGCGTAGCCACCATTATCACGTCGGCCCACCGTGCCAGCGCCTCCATGCCCACCTCCGACCTGGCGGGATCAACGTCGTGTATCGCCACTTCGTGGGCGCCGAGGAGCACATCCCTGAACCACCTGCCCATGCGGCCGCCCCCGACGATCCCTACGCGCATGGCGTCGAGTTGATCACGTCGGCCGCCTTGAGGAGCACGTCGAGCGGCTGCACCAACGAAACCCTTATGTGGTCCTCGGCGCCGAAGAACGTGCCGGGGAAAACCGATATCCCCCTCGACAGGAGGCGCTCCGCGAACGCAAGGCCGCTACATCCCACCCTGGGAAACACGTAGAATGTCCCCATGGGCCTCACGCACGGCAGTCTGAGCTTGCTCAGAAACGCCGCGGCCCTCTCAGAGTAGACGCGTGAAAGTTCGGCCCGCCGCCTCTCCAGCACGTCGAAGGACCTGGCGACGGCGAGTTGGGGGCCCGTGGGCGGCGAGGTGGAGGTGGCAGCGACGAATTCCCTTACCCTCCTTATGACGTCCCGGCTCGACACAACGTAGCCCAGCCGCAGCCCGGGTATCGAGAGCGCCTTGGAAAAGCTGTCCACCACGGCCACCTTCTCGAGGCCGCCGTAGTCCAGCGCGCTTGGCGCCTCCTCGAACGCGACCCACCTGTACACCTCGTCGCTTATGACGAAACGCGCCTCCTCTACTATGGCCCTGAACCTCTCGCGGCTCGGGACTATGCCGGTGGGGTTGTTGGGGTAGTTCACTATGTAGGTCCCCGGGCCGGAGGGTACGGGCTCCCACATGTCCTCCATGGACGTGACGCGTATGTCCAGGGGGACCCCGAATACCCTTGCTATCCCCATGTACCCCGGGTAGTACGGGGAGTACAGCTTTACGGGCGCATGTCTGAAAGCGTGGAGCAGTGCCGCTAGGCCCTGCTTGGCGCCCACGGTTACGGCGACCTCATACGGGTCCACTTTCCACATGGCTGCTATCCTCTCCCTGAGCTCCTCGAGGCCCTGTGAGGGGCCGTAGGGGAAGCGGAGGAGCCTCCTCAGTTCCTCGAGGAGCTCCTCCGGCGGTGGGACGTCGGGTTGTCCCACGTCTAGCCTCACTGGGGGCGCCAGCCTCTCCACCAGCTCGAAGTAGCTATACACGTCCATGCCTCTGCTCCCCCCTACACATTTCCACTACCCACCTGTATATGTGTTCGAAGCGGCCGGCCCTCCTCAGCACCTCCATCTCCCTACGCTGGTCCTCGACGGGCAGCCCGAGGCCTCGTTTGAGTTCGCCGAGCTCGCGGCAGAGGCCTAGCCTCTGCTCGAGGAGGCTTATAATGGAGTAGTCGACGGAGTCTATTAGGGCCCTGTACTCCTCGACCGTGCCGGGCGGTCCGAGGAGGCCGAAGAGCCTCCACATGAGTATGACGTGCTTGTAGTGCAGCTGTCCCGGGGCTGTGGGGGCCGACGCTGCGGCGTAGGTGAAGGGGGAGCCGAAGAACGGGCAGAACACCCTGGAAATTACGCCTCTTTGGCCCATGGCGAAGGATATGGCGGGGCGGCCCAGCGCGCTGGGAAGCGAGAGTAGTGTGACGTTGTCCCCAATCTCGCCGGCCATGGTCACGACCTTGACCATGTCGGCGCCCAGCGCGTACCCCTTCTGGGCCACTGCCACCAGGTCGTCGAGGTGGGGAGTCGCCTCGACGTTGTGGTACGAGGCTATGACCTTTACTCCCTCCCTACGTGCAGCCCTTAGCACATCGCCGAATATGCGCGACCCTATCTCCACGTCGACTGCCCAAGCGCCGGCCCTGATGGCCTCGAGGTACAGCTCCAGCCTTCCCTCGTCCTCGGCCCACCTGCCCCCCTCGCTGGAGAGGCGCACCGTGAATATGGTCCTCCTGTCAGCGTAGCGCTTTAACAGGTCGATTGTCTGGGCCCCCCCAAGGTCGTACCTCACCTCTATTATCTGTATCCAGTCGGGCACCTCGTCCACGGCGCCTGGCAGCGACAGCGCAAGCGGGAGCACTGATAGATGGTCGGCCACCCATAAATCTTTACTCCAGCCTTATCACTATGGTGCTGCCGGTCCCCCTCCTCCGATCCCTCCTCCTTGCGGAACGCGGCACAAGTAGGACCGAGGTGAAGGCCGCGGCGAATATTAGGGCCTTTTCCCAGTGCATAGCCAGCGTGTTGATGTACGCGTTGGCTATGAGCGAGAGCCCGTACAGGGTGTCCCCGGCGCTGACCAGTGCCAGGGGAACCAACACCATCGTGATGCCGGTAACGGCGATGAACGTCGCAGCCCCCCCGCGGGAACGCTTTGCCGCAAGGCCCACTAGGACGCCCGACATCAACGGGAATAGAAATACAAGCATATTATCCATGTATCACGCGGCTCACAAGATATATATTTGAAACGTTCGCCATTGGGTAATACCACGTTGCGGAAATAGACAAAAATCCTTTCGATAACCAGCAAAACATATGATATAAGGCGGCCACACAATGCGTTGCATGTCCCATAAGGTCATAGAGTCGCCGTGCGGGCCCATCGTCCACGGCCTGGAAGACGTCCTTGTGAAGACCACCGAGATATCGGACATAGATGGGGAGAGGGGCGTCCTGTGGTACAGGGGCTACCGCATCGAGGACATAGCTGAGAGGGCCACCTACGAGGAGGTCGTATACCTGCTACTTTACGGCAGGCTGCCCACGAGGGCCGAGCTGAGGCAGCTCGCAGATGAAATGGCCGAGGAGAGGGAGCTCCCCGGCGAGGCGGTGGAGCTCATTAGGATAATGTCGAGGGCCCATCCAATGTTCGTCCTACCCGCGGTCGTCAACGTCTTGGGCTCGCTGGACCCGGAGGCCAACAGGACCGACGAGCAGTCCGATATTAGGAAGGCCATAAGGATAGCCTCGAAGCTCCCCACGGCCATAGCCTACCACCTGCGCATGTCCAGGGGGCTCGACATTGTGAGGCCCAGGAAGGACCTTGGGCACTCCGCCAACCTCGTGTACATGATGCTGGGCAGGGAGCCGGCGCCGCTCGAGACGCGCGGCATGGACCTGTACCTTGTGCTGCACGCAGATCACGAGATCCCGGCGTCGACGTTCACCGGGCTAGTGGCGGCATCCACCTTGACGGACATGTACTCGGCCATTGCCGCGGCGCTTGCGGCCCTTAAGGGGCCCCTGCACGGCGGCGCCAACGAGGCGGCGCTTAGGCAGCACAGGGAGATCGGCAGCCCCGAACGGGTCCCCCAGTACGTTGAGGACGCGTTGAGGACGGGCAGGCGCATAATGGGCGTAGGGCACAGGGTGTACAAGGCCTATGATCCCCGCGCCAAGATATACAAGGCGTTCACGCGCCAATACGTGGAGAAGTACGGGGACCCCGAGGGCATATACGGCGTGGCCGAGGCGCTTGAAAGGTACATATTGGGCCACGAGTACTACGCGTCGCGGAGGCTCTACCCCAACATAGACTTCTGGAGCGGCATATTTTGGCATTACCTCGGCATACCCGAGCAGTACTTCACGCCCATATTCGCCGCCTCGAGGGTAGTTGGGTGGGCCGCGCACATAGTCGAGTACAGGAGGAACAACAGGATCTTCAGGCCGCGCGCATGCTATGTTGGGCCACACGACCTGAAGTACGTGCCCATAGAGGAGCGCGGGTGAGTCACGCCCTCAAAGGCTCCAGCTCCTCCAGGCCCTCGCCCAGCCTTATGACCCCAGCCACGGCCACGTCGAAGTCGCCTGCTGTGACGTCCAGCTGGACTCGGCCGCCCTCTACGTCGATGCTGACGAGTCTGCCGAAGCCCACCAGGCGGCCGCCCCTGTACAGGCCCACGAAGAGGCCGTGGAGGTGGCCTATGGGAACCCTGACCATGTCCCCCTCCCTCACGTATTCCCTTCCCCTGTACACCTCGTAGATGGCCGTGCCGCAGTCTATGAGCCCGTCCTCGCGCCTACGTGGACACTCGAAAATGGGCCTTCCCCTCAGCGCCTCGATGTCTACGGTGACCCGCCGCACACCGGCCAAGTACCTGGAATACCTGGCGCGCCTGATCGCGGCCCTCTCCTCGCGGGTCCTGGACCTGACATGGGGGGGCCTCTCCACGTGGAGGGACCCCTTGAACACGGGCTTCCTTCCCACCACGACCACCGCGTCGGGCTCGACCGCGTCTATGACGGACCTGACGAACCTTATACCCCTGTCGGTTACCCATCCCGGCATGTTGACTATGGTCAGGTGGGGGTAGCGGGCCGAGGCGCGCCTCACCGTACGCGTAATGCCGGCCACCACCGCGTCCTCATGGCCGTTAGGCGTTGTCGAGCCCACGAAGTGCCCGTCGTCCATGGACATGTAGCTGAGCAGCGGCACGGGCGCCGCGCTGCACGCGTACGCCACTGTGCCCGGGGGCCCTATGTCGCTCTGCCCGATGTCTGCGTCGACCACGCACACGTGGAGGCCCCGCTGGACGGCCCTGTTGAGCGTGTAGGTGGCCAGCCCTGTTTTGCCGCTGTCGGTAGGCCCCACTACAAGCACCGTCCCCTTCAGGGGAACTGAGTTCCACGTCCCCGGAATGGTCGTGCCGGGGACTGCCCGAACGACGCCCCCGTCCACCTCCAGCACGCACCCCGTCCCCGAGGTAACGGGCAGGGAAATGTAGGGCTCGACGGCCACGTCCCCTATTAGCGCCCCAAAGGCGGTGCACGTCCCCTCGACCAGCCGTACGCGGGAAGGCCCCTCCACTATGAGCGTCGTGGACGGCGGCACATGTACCCTTAGCACACATGTCCATGGGCAGCCCTTTTTGCGGTTTTTGGTGGCGGTGGACCTAATGCATTTAAAGGCGGCCCCGCAGAGGACCATGCCTCAGTTCGAGGACGAAGAGGTGGAGGACGAGGTGGGCCTCGAGGAGGAAGTCGCATGCATAGAGAGGTGTCACGGCGAGTTCAAGGACGTGGTCGGCGAGGCGTTCAGGAAGTGCGTCGAGGACTGTATAGGTAAGGGCCTCGAGGACGAGTACTAGATTTCAATATTTTTAGTCAGAAATATATGTATATCAATGTGCCCATTATTGATAGGGCGACCCCAACGTATTTCCTTGTGGGGAGCCTCTCCCTGTTTATGGCCATGCTGAAGGCCAGCGTGTGTATGGGGTACAGGGAAATGAGCAGCGTGGCCGTCACCACGTCGGCAAGCTCCATGGCGAGTATGTAGAGGTATAGGGAGATGCCGTTGTCGAGGAGGCCGCCCAACGCCACTCGCCTTACGTCGACCAGGGGGCGGCGGCCCGTGGCCGCCCACGTCACTAGGGACAGCGGGCCTAGCACCGCGCTCCGCACCATGAGGGTGTACCCCGCCCCGAGGTCCTTCGCGCCCAGCTCGAGGAGGTTCGCAGAGAAGGACCATGCCGTGGCCGCGCCCAGAGCCAGCAGCGGCCCCGCCAGGGTGCGCCTCCCCCCGTCCCAGCTCAGCAGCGACAGGCCGGCGAACACGGCGCCTATCGCCAAGTAGTCCTGGGCGCCTATGCATATCCCCCCGAAAAAGGCGCAGTGGACGAGCGGCGTGAAGAGTATGTACGTGTTGGCAGCTGTAGACGCCACTGTGGGGCCGCTGGCCCTTATCGACAGGAGGTACATGGTGCCCCCAACGTACCCGCCTAGTATGGAAGCCAGCGCCGCGTAGGCCGCCGCGCCGCTCAACTCCTCGCCCCTTACCTGGGCGAGCGCGAAGCCGCTGGCAAGGCCGAACAGCGAGAACAGCGCGTTCATGGCGAACACGCTGTTCCTGCGTGTGGCTGGGCCGTAGACGGCGATTGCTAGCCCGTAGAGGAGGGAGGCCATGTAAGCTGCTATTACGCCCTCCATGGCGCCGCGGCGCTGGGGACTCCTTGGGATCCGCGCGGCTCCACGCCAGGCGTGTTTAGTCGTATAGCCAGCACGAGACGTGGTGCCCGTCCCTCCTAATGCGGCGCGGCTGTTCCCGCTTACAGACGCTGAGCGCGAAGGGGCACCTGGGGTGGAACCTGCAGCCTGCAGGTACGTCGATGAGGCTCGGCACGTCGCCCGGTATGAAGCCGAGCGCCTTGTCCGACCTAAGCGTAGGGATGGCGTTTATGAGCATGCGCGAGTAGGGGTGAAGCGGCCTCCCGAAGAACTCCTCTGCGGGCGCCACCTCGATCAGCTGCCCAGCGTACATGACGCCTATCTTGTCGGCCAGCTCCGACGCAAGGGCTATGTCGTGCGTTATGAAGATGTATGAGAGGCCGTGCTCCCTCTTGAGCCTCTTGAGGAGGTTCATTATGTTGGCCTGGGTGATCACGTCCAGAGCCGAGGTCGGTTCGTCGAGTATCACTATCGTGGGCTTCGTGACTAGGGCCATGGCGATCACGACCCTCTGCTTCATGCCGCCCGACAGCTCGAAGGGGTACCTCTGGGCAACCTCCGGCGTCAGACCCACGTCCCTGAGCGCCTCCTCCGCGGCGCGCAGGGCCTCCTCCCTCCCAACGCCCAGGTGGACCACAAGCGGCTCGGCGATCTGTTCCCCCACCTTCTTAACCGGGTTCAACGCGTTCATGGCCGCCTGGAACACCATGGAGATCTTGCGCCACCGTATCCTCCGCCTGAACTCCTCGTCTGGCAGGGCCGAGACCTCCTCCCCGTCTATCCATATGCGTCCCCCATACCTGTACGTGTTCCGCGGAAGCAGCCTCATGAGTGCGAACGCGGTCGAGGACTTGCCCGACCCGGACTCGCCCACTATGGCCAGCGTCTCGCCGCGCCCCACCTCGAACGACACGCCGTCCACGGCCTTCACAACGCCGCGGGTAGTGTTGAAGTACAGCACCAGGTCCTCGACCCTTAGGGCCATTGTGGATGGTTGGGGCCCAGTTAAAAATTGTGAAGTCCGCCGGCCTCCGTGAGGGGCCCACCTGTTCGGGCCTCCCCTTGTGGCCCTACGGGGAGGTGCGGGCCCGCGCGACTGGCGGGGCGAGGTAACGCTTAAGTGGGTCTTTTGGCATTGGCTCTACATGCTGTTCAAGAGGTACGGCAGGGGGTCCAGCGTCAGGGCGTCGGACATAATGAGCGCGCCCCCCGTCACGGTTGGGCCGGGCCACACGCTTTTGGACGCGGCCCGGCTAATGGTTGAGGGTGGTATTGGGAGCCTCATAGTTGTGGACGGCGAAGGCCGGGTCATCGGCATAGTGACTGAGAGGGACCTCGTGACCGCCCTCTCCAGGGGGATCCCATGCGTCGGGGGCCGCGTTGAGGACGTGATGTCCCGGAACGTGATCACTGTGAGGCCGGAGGACGGGATAGACGTCGTGGTGGGCAAGATGAGGGACTTCAATATTAGGCACGTGCCCGTCGTCGACGGCGAGGGCCGGCCCCTGGGCATGGTCTCGGCCAGGAACGTCATAGACGTGGGCGCCTCCCTCATCGGCCTCTTCGCGCAGCTATAACGCCACGGCTTCCCTCACAATCGACTCTATGCTGGACTTGACCCCCCTTGGGATCCAGCCCCCCGGCCAGCCCATGGCCTCGTAGTAGGCCTCGACCATCGGCCCCACATCGCACGTGGACCCGCCGTGGGGGCCCGTCGGCAGGGGCTCCTCGGCGAACCTCCTCGGGAGGCGATCGCTCGACGGGGTCACGCCGAGGCCCTCGTTCAACGTCCGTTCCAGGGCCACAGTTGTCCTGCCCACCTCCGCCAGGTCAATGGGGGTCCCTGCCAGGGCCGACGCGGCCCTCTCGACGAGGCCCATGTCCATGGCGTACGTCGAGAAAGCGCAGACCTGCGCCGCGTCGAGCCCCGCGACCTCGACCTGTCTCCTGGCCACCCCACGTGCCGCGTCGCTTGGATCGCCGAAGTCCCTTATGTACTGCCCAACTCCAAGTGCGCCGAATGCCCTCACTATGGGGCCGTAGACCCATATGTGCGCCGCGCCCCCAAAGTTCTCTACCGCGTTTATGAGGCCCCATGCTGGCTCGGCCCTAGGATCAGCGTTCTGTATAGTTATTCCCTTCACCTCAACTGCAAGCCACCTGGCCCCGAGCACCTCGGCGGCCCTGAGGGCCCCCTCGGCGAACACGTCCCCAATCCCCTTGGCCCCGGCCACATCGGCTATGAACCTGGCCACGTCGTGTGCGTTTCCCCACTGTGGGCCCTCCGGCAACATGCCGTGTTCCCTGGCCTCGGCGGCCATTGCGGCCAGGTTACCGGCCTCTATGGGGTCGATGCCCAGGTCGTAGGATAGGTAGTTCAGGTAGGCTATGGCCTCAAGGTCGAGGACAAGGTTGTTGGTGCCTAGGGACGATACCTGGGCGTAGTCCGGCCCCTCGACCCTGAAGCTGAACCTGCCCGCGGACGCCGTGTCCCTCCTACACGCGACCTGGCACGCATGGCACGTCAGTCTGGCCATCAGTATCGTCCCGTACATGGCGCGGCCGCCCACGGCCTCGAAGCCAGAGACAAGGGTTTCCCTGTAGTTTCTCGCGGGCACCGCGCCCGCCGGGCCCAAGGCGTCTACGGCTATTGGCGTCCCGTAGACGGCCAGTAGCCCGGTCTCCCTGTTCAGCAGCTTCGACTCCCTGATAAGCAGGTTTGCGGTCCTCACGGCCTCCACGAACCTGGACTTGTCGGCGGGCTCCACCCTGCCGGTCCCCTCGCCGATAACCACAGCCTTGACCATGGCTTCCCCGAGGACGGCGCCTAGGCCGTGCCTAACGCCGCTGGCCCTCCCCATGTCGTTCACAATGTTGGCCGCCTTGACTCCGCGTTCCCCGGCTGGCCCTATGGCGAGGACCCTACAGTCGCCGTGCCTGTGCCTCAGCCTACGCACGGCCTCGAACGTGCCTAGGCCCCACAGCCAGCCCGCGTCCAGCACCTCCACGGAACCGTTGCCCACCCTAACGTACACAGGCTCCCTGGACTTGCCCACCACGACGAGGGCGTCCACGCCGGCCCTCCTGAGGCTGGCAGCCGCGTAGCCGCCTGTGAAGGCCCAGGCAACTGTGCCCGTCAGCGGCGACTTGAAACAGGCGGCCAGCCTGTTGGCCATGGGGAACCCGCTGGCCACTAGCCCGGACGAGACAAATGCAACTACTGGCTGGGGCCAGCTGGCCGTCCTGGCGAGGAGCGCCATCCCCAGGGCCCTGCCTCCAAATAATCCGGGAGCACCGGAAAACTCGATGCAGTCTATGGACCCACCCCTATGGAGCTTGACCACACATATCTTGGGCATCGTTGAAGAGGGGCGGAACATTAATAGTTGTTGCCATGTCCAACGCGGCTTGCTTCAGGAAGGGGTGAACAGGGCACCTGTACCCCTTAAAGGAATCCTCATCACCGTGGTTGCTGTCTGTCCCCCCTAATATTGATTATTTCAACTATGTGCCGCTCCTCTCGCTGCAGACCATATGTGAGGACCGCAATGTCCCCCTCAGCCACGTGTCCCGCGCGCCTCGCGACGTCGAGGAGCCTCCTCATCCCCTCCCTCCTGTCGCCGGCCTGTATCACCATGGGCCTAAGCGACCAGTACACCCTAAGCATGCGCGCGGTCCTTGGGTCTGGCGTGGCCACGTATGTGGGGCTGGCCGGCCTGAACTTGGCTATCCTCCTCCCGGTGGTTCCAGACACCGTGTAGACGAGGATCTTGGCGCCGATGTTCTCGGCAAGCTGTACCAGGCCCCTCACGAACAGGTCCCTGATGTCCCGGGACTCCTCGGCCCCCGGGATGCGCACGGCTACCTTCTCCGCCTCGGTCACAACCCTGTCCAGCCACTCCACTGCCTCCACGGGGTAGGCGCCCGCCGCCGTCTCCCCTGTCAACATCAGCGCGTCCACTCCCTCCATGACCGCCATGTACACGTCCGTGACCTCCGCCCTGGTGGGGACTGGGGACCTCATCATGGACTCGAATATCTGGGTGGCCACGGCTACGGGGACGCCGCTCCTTATGGCCTGCCCTACTATTGTACGTTGCACCCTCGGCACCTGTTCCAGTCCCACGTGTAGGCCCAGGTCGCCGCGGGCCACGACCACGTAGTCGGAGGCGCCTATTATGTCGGCCATGTTGCCCACAGAGCTTGCGGTCTCGATCTTGGTCATGAGGAGGCCCGTGAACCCCACCTCCACCGCGAACCTCCTATATGCGTCCACGTCATGTCGCGTCCTCACGTAGCTCACGGCCACCGCGTCCAGGCCGTGCTCCACCGCGAACCTCAGGTCGGCCATGTCCTTCTCCGTGGGTACCTCGAACGGGTATTCCTTTCCCTTGACCACCAGCGCCTTGTTCGGCCCTATCTCTCCGTCCGTAGCCGCGGCGAGGACGGCGCGCCGCCGCTCAACGCTTTTAACGGTCATGGCAAGGCGCCCGTCGTCCGTGATCACGACGTCGCCCGGCTCCAAAACCTCGAAGAACTCGTAGTAGGGGACGCCCACGCATCCGTCCCCCTCCAGCGAAAAGCAGACCCCGTCGCCCCTCCTCACCGCGATGCGCCCGGTGGTCGGCGAGGTGCGGACGCTCGGCCCGCGCAGGTCCCCAATCAGGGGAACGTCGTGCCCGGTCTCCCCGCCCAGCCCCCTCACTGCCCTGGCCCAGAGGGCCCACTGCTCGGGGGACCCATGGGAAAAGTTTATCCTCAGTCCGTCGACGAGTGGGAGCACCCTCCTGAGGGTCCCCGCGTCGCTTAGCGAGGGGCCGAGGGACGCTATGATCTTGGTCCGCCTCATCTCAGCGTGGCGCCCGGGCTCAGCACGGTCCCCGCTGGGACCCTGTAGGACGGCCCAATTATTGCGCCGAGCTTGTACACGCGCCTGCGGCCCACGTATATGGGCCTAAGCCTCTCCCTCCTCTCTGCGGGCATGCTCTTGGTCACGGTTCCCGGCTCCAACACGGCCCCCTCGCCCACTACGCTGTACGACACGTAGCTGCCCCTGCCCACGGTGGCCCCCTCGTCGATTAGGCTGTGCGTTACTTCGACTGCTCCTGCTATGAACGCGCCGCGCTCCAAATCCGCGTAGTTCCTTACGAATGCGTGTGCCCCCACGAACGCCCCCTCCCCAATGTACGCTGGGCCCTTGACCACGGCGTAGTGGTCTATGGTGGCGTTGGGGCCCACGTACACGGGCCCCTCTATTACCGCGGTTGGGCTGATAGCGGCCCTCCTGTCCACTACGGCGCCGTCCATCCTGCCCAGCACCATTTCGGCCGCCGACAGCAGGTCCCATGGGTACTCTACCTCGACCCAGTCGTCTGGGTATATGGCGGCGGCCAGCCTTCCGCTCGACGCCATGCCCCCTATTATGGACATGAACCGCTCCTCTTCCACCCTCTGCGCGGCTGTTATGGGCAGCAGTGCGGCGCCCAGGAAGACCATTGTGGACGCTCCCGCGCCTATGCTTACGGCCTTCCCCACCTCGTCCATGGCCACCGTGCTGTAGGTCTCAGAGCTCCCCAGGGGAGCAACGAGGATGGACCCGTCGGCGTTGCTCGCTATGGCGCGCTCGACGAGCATCGGGTAGGGGTTGCCTGCGGTGATTATGTCGCTGAACACTACGAGCACGTGTGTGTGGTCCCCCACATGTTCGAGCCCGGCGAGGACGGCGCCCTCTATGCCTTGCCGCTTCTGGACTATGTTCACCACGCCGTCGCGCGTCTCCACAGGCCTATTGGTGACCAGTACCGCCCTGCCGAACGTGGAGAGCACGTTGTGGAGCTGGTACTCGAAGACCCGTCTCCCCGCCACGCGCAGCATGGCCTTTTCGTTGTTCAGGGGGGCCACCTTATCCGAGTACCCCCCCGCCAGCACTACTGGAAGTACCCTCATTCCACCGTGACGGTCTTTGCGAGGTTCCTTGGCTTGTCCGGGTCGTACCCCCTATGGACAGCGGCGTAGTACGCCAAGAGCTGCAGGGGGACCACGTAAAGTATCACGTTGTTGTAGGGGTCGAGGTAGGGCACCTCGACATAGCTGTCGAACAGCTCGGCCAGGTGGCTGGCCCCGGGGGGAATGAGGCCTATGGTGGTTGCGTCCCTGGCCCTCATCTCCATGACGTTGCCCATCAGCGCCTTCTCTACTTCCCGGTCGAGGAACACGAAGATCACGGGGAAACCGTCGGCCACAAGCGCGATGGGCCCATGCTTGCTCTCCCCGGCTGGGTAGGCCTCGGCATGTATGTACGCGACCTCCTTTAACTTGAGCGCCCCCTCCATGGCCACGGGTAGGCCCAGCCCCCTGCCCAGGTAATATGCGGAGGCCCTCCCGGCCACCGCCCTGGAGAGTTCCCTGATGGGCCCCTCAGTGAGCTGCAACACGCGGCTCACCATGTGAGGGACTCTCTGCATGTTGTCACCCACATGCGCGATGTCGCCGTTGCCCACAGCCTCCGCCAAGGCGTGGAGCAGCGCGTTCACCACCAGCACCTGGGTGGTGAAAGTCTTCGTCGCGGCGACCGCGACCTCGGGCCCCGCCCTCGTGTATATGACTATGTCGCTTTCCCTTGCCACGCTGCTCCCAACGACGTTGGTTATGGCCATCACGCGGGCCCCGGCACCGCGCAACGCGCGTACGGCCACCAGGGTGTCTATGGTTTCGCCCGACTGGGAGATCGCCACGCCCAGATCCCCCTCGCCTACCGCCCCCACGACGCTGTGCACCTCGGACGCGACGATCGGCGTGGCCTTGACGCCCAGCCTGGCCAGCCCGAGGGCCATGACGTGGCCCGCGTGCAGCGAGGTCCCAGCGGCGACTATGTAGACGTGGCGGGCGTTGTGGAGCGCCTCGGCGGCGGCTCTGAGGGTGTCCCAGTCCAGCCCGCTGAGCGTGCCCGCGAGGGCCATGGGCTGCTCGTGTATCTCCTTCAACATGTAGTGGGGGTAGCCCTCCTTGCTCGCCATGTCTGCGGTCCACGAGATCTCGACTACCCGGCTGGCCAGATCCACCGGCGCGCCGCCCCTCTCCACGTGGACCTCTCCGGGCGCCGTGTAGCCGTACTCGTCGTCGTGCAGCACTATGACGCGGCGCGTGTGGTCGAGCACTGTGGGCAGGTCGCTGGCCACCACCGCGCTTTCCTCTGCGACGCCTACGACGAGGGGAGAAAGCCTCCTGGCGAAGTACAGTGTGTGGGGTTCCGATGCGATCAGGGCCACTATTGCGAACGCCCCGCGCAGTTGGCCTATGGCCTCCCTGAAAGCCTCCCAGGGGGGCAGGGCCTTCATGTACTCCTCTATGAGGTGGGGTATCACCTCGGTATCTGTCTCGCTCCTGAACGTGTGGCCGGCCGCGGCCAGCCTCTCCCTCAGCTCCGCGTAGTTCTGTATGATCCCGTTATGAACCACGGCCACCGCGCCCGTGCAGTCCACATGTGGATGCGCGTTTTCCTTGCTGGGCCTTCCATGTGTGGCCCACCTGGTGTGAGCTACTCCCGCGACGCCCCTCAGCGAGTCAATTGAGTACTTCCCCACGACCTCGCTTACCTTGCCCACGTCCTTGTACACCTGCACAGACTCGCTGTTGGCGCTTGTCATGACGGCGACGCCCACCGAGTCGTAGCCCCTATACTCGAGCCTCTCCAGCGCCCTGCGCAGGACTGGGCCCAACGCCAAGGGCGCCTCCGTCCTGTACGCTATGCCGAATATCCCACACACGGGTAGACACTGCAACCCTAATAAATAGATATCCAAAACTGATCCATGCCCATCAAAGTCAAGTACATTGCCTCCATATCGGAGATCACGGGCCAGCTCGTGGAGCATGTGGACGTTGGGGGCGAGACCACGTTGCGCGAGCTCCTGGCCCTGCTCTCTGAGAGGCACCCGGGCCTCGGCAGCAGGATATTCAGGGGCGGCGCCCTGGCAGACGACATAATAGTGCTCGTCAACGGTAGGTCCATCGACTGGCTGAACGGGCTCGAGACCAGGGTGCGCGAGGGCGACGAGGTGGCCATAATGCCGCCGGCGGGCGGCGGAACAGATTAATAACAGGGTTCCAACACCCGCGTGATACTGGTCGCAGCGGAGGACCTGGAAATACTGAGGAGCGCTATTCAGCGCACGTGCCTCGACTCGTTGGCAGCAGCGCTGGGCACCAGCGAGGCAAGCCTCATGCGGAGGGTCATGGACCTCAACGCCAAGGGGCTCGTCGACGTAGAGCGCGCTACGCACACGACGTACGTGCTTACCGAGGAGGGTAACCGCTATGTTTCCGAGGGGCTGCCGGAGCTGCGCGCGCTGAGGCTCTTCACGTGCATCGGCGGCGAGTGCACAGCGGAGGTCGACTCCATTAGGCGTGCCTTTAGGGAAGGGGCAGAGGTGGTGCTCGCTAACCTGGCCAGGCTGGGCCTCCGCCCCCATCGCGGCATTATCCGGGTAGACGCGGGCACGTACGAGTCCGCCGTCAGGGCTGCCGAGGAAAGGCAGAGGTTCCTGGCCAGGCCGGACAGCGCCCCTCCCGCCATACTCCAGGAGTTTGTCAAGAGGGGACTCGTCAAGAGGGTCGAGCGCACGGTCATATGTATCAGGTCCGCGCTGTCGGAGGACCAGCTGGACGCGTTGGCCAGGGAGGGACGGGTCCACGTGCCTCGCATCGGCGAAGTGGCGGCCGTGGCGGGGGTCGTCACAGCCCTTACATCGCAGATGATCAGGGACGGCACGTGGCGCGGCAAGAGGCTCAAACCGTTCGACCTGAAGATGGAGTACCCCACCCTGGACGTGGCGACGCCGCACTTCTTCTACGAGTTCCTGGACTACATCAGGGAGGCCATGGTGGGGCTGGGGTTCGAGGAGGTGCGGGGCCCCCTCGTCGAGGTGGAGTTCTGGAACTTCGACGCGCTTTTCCAGGCCCAGGACCACCCGGCCCGGGAAATACACGACACGTTCTTCGTGGACGTGCCCCTGGGCGAGCCGCCCGACATACCTGGCGACGTAATGGCCAGGGTCAGGGAGACCCACGAAAATGGCTGGGTTACCGGCAGCGTGGGGTGGGGATACGCGTGGTCCGAGGAGAGGGCAAGGAGGCCGATACTGCGCACCCAGACGACCGCCGTCACTGTGAGGACCCTATACGAGAGGGGGGACGGGGAATACAGGGTCTTCACGATAGGCAAGGTGTTCAGGCCGGAGAAGATAGACCCGAGGCACATGGTCGAGTTCCATCAAATGGACGGAATAGTGGTCGGCAGGGACCTCACCTTCAGGAACATGCTCGGCGTGCTCGAAACCATAGCGAGGAGGCTCGGCATGGAGAGGGTCATGTTCAAGCCGGCGTACTTCCCCTTCACGAGCCCCAGCGTCGAGAGCTACGCGTACCACCCCCGCCTGGGCTGGGTCGAGTTCGGTGGGGCTGGCATATTCAGGCCTGAGGTGGTCATGCCCATGGGCATACGCGACAGCAAGGTGCTCGCCTTTGGCTGGGGCGTGGACAGGATTGCTATGCTGTTGCTGGGCCTAGACGACATTAGGGACCTGTTCACGCACAGCATCGGCGAGATAAGGCGCCTCCACGGCGTCATGGCAAGGGCGCTGTTGCCCAGGGGCGCTAACCGCTGACCGGCCCCTCGCCTGCGGCCTCCACCACCCATGAGGGGGCCTTCAGGATGGCCGCGTACCCCCCAAACGTGTCCATGAGCATCTTGGACTCCTCGACGGCCCTGGGTATGACCTCTAGCCTCAGGTCGCGGCCCCTCGCCATGAGCACGAGGCCCACGATCTCCTCCTCGCCGACGCCCTCGCTGACCAGGACCACGTCCGCAATGCCGCTCTCCACGGCCTTCAGCACCCTCTCCTTGCCGTAGACGACGTAGTCGCTCTTCTTGACTAGGTGGTGCATAAGCAGGTCCATGAGCTTCTTGGCCCTCACGTACTCGCTGTCCTTGATGTGGTCCTCGGCGTTCCTTATGGCCTCCATAACGCCGTACTCGTTGGCACAGCAGGCCGGCACGACGGCTATGACCTTGTCCCTGAGCCTGTAGTCGAGCACGCCCATTTCCAGGAAGTCCTCCTTGGTGGGGCCGGGCCCCGCGACGATTATGCCCTTTATGGGGACCTGGAGGAAGACGTTGTTGGCCTCCTCGCCCACAAGCTTGTAGAAGGTCTCGGCCAGGTGCTCGGTCTGCCTCTTGAAGCGGTTGGCGGATTGGCCCCCGGCGTGGTGCTTGCCAGGCACGAAGAACTGAACGGTCTTGACCACCTCCCACTGGGAGCCCTTCAACAGCGCGATTACGGCCTCCCCCCTCTCTATGACCACTATGCCGTACATGTTCGTGGCCGTTAGCATGTCCTCAAGTATCTCTGTGTGGAACTGCGTGTCGCATATGTACTTGAAGGTGTTTATGGGTCTCGGGGGTATGACTATGTAGAAGACCCACTCGTAGTTGCCGGGGCTGTGCATGTGGAAGCCGGCGAATACGGCCATGCCGTTGGGCGGGGCCTTCGCCTCGCCCTTTATCTGGTTCGCAATACGCTCCAACGCGTCCTGGACATGGCTCCGCGTGGTCTTGTCCTTGATGTTGCCCGAGGTCGCCCATTCCTGCCTAACGAAGTTCACCACGTCGGGTATGGGCCGCTCCCCATTGACGTATATGGTTATCAGCGTCGTAGCGTAACCCCTGAACCTCCTCAGTATGTTCACGAACGCGCGCAGCTCGGCCAGGTCCCTGACCTCGTACACGCCGTTGGGCGGTCGCGACGACATCGAGCCAAACTGTACATGCATTAATAAGGTTAATGACCACGCGCAACGCACATAAAGGCCCCCAGCGGAACGGCCATGTATTCTGTCCAATATGCGGGGCGGTGGGACGTGGCCGTGTTCGCGGGGTCCTGGCTGTTGCCCGGCGAGGCGCCGTACGACGGCACCCCCTTGACTGTGGGCGACGTAATATACAGGGGGCCCCGCCTCGGGGCAGGCGCGCTCGAGGCGTTGGCGAGGACCATCAGAGTTGCGACCAACGTGGGCCTCCTAAAGGCCAGGTTCAGGAAGGTGTTTGCCCCGTCGACGCTCTTCACCTCGAGGGACGAGCTTCTGGCCGCGGCCGCAGGGGGCCTAGACGGGCTCATTGTGGGGGAAGGCGAGGAGGCCCCAGACTACTTGAACGCGATCCGCACGGGGCCCAGCGGCGGGGGCAGGCCCACCCTTTTCATCGCCGATAGGTGCGGGGCGGTGCCGAGCGGGGCCTTCGGGATCGTTCTAAGGGCCAACAGCGGCAGGGACATAAGGCTGTGCATCCCCCGGTTGGGTAGGGCCGTCGAGGTCTTCACATATGCGGACCTGGAGACGGCGGGGAGATACGTGGGGGAGGTGGACGGGGTGGTCGTAGAGAGGATGGTCGGAGATGTGGATCTGGTCGAGCTGGACGTGGACGTGGATGTAGCTAGGTGCCGTAGGTGCCAGGTGGACTACGTCTACCTGTCATCTAGGCCCCAGCGGTGCCCCAACTGCAACTCTAGGCTGGTGCCGCTTCTCAGGCCCAGGCGGCCGAGAACCCCCATGGAATACAAGCACGTGTTCCTCAGCCACATCTCCCGCATGGACCTGGCCAAGGGCATAGTCCTGAAGGCCGTATGAGACGCCCCTACAAGTACGTGAATGGGGTCCCTATGCCGCTCCCAAGAGGCGCCCGGGAAGATCTCGAGGGCCGCGGGTGGTTAACGGACTTGTGGAGGGGTAGCCCGTGTGAGGCGTCCGCGAAGACGATATAAATGCCGTTGCAGGGATTTGGCGTGAGATTGGACGACGAGTTTGTCAAGGCCGTCCTGTCGGACGACCATAGGGAGGTCGTGCTGGTGGAAGTCGAACGGCCCGTGCATGTTGAGCCGGCGGTGGACGTGGCGTCTGCCGGCGCCCCGGCTGGGGTGGCCGAGGCCCTGCGGAGGAACGGGATAGGGAAACTTTACGAGTTTCAGGCGAGGGCGATACGCGCTATAAGGGAAGGGAGACACACCGTTATAGTGGCCGGGACAGGTTTCGGCAAGACTGAGGCGTTTGCGGTCCCCATACTTGAGGCCTCCCTCGGGGAAAAGGGGCCCGTGGCCCTCGTGGTGTACCCCACCAAGGCGCTTGCCAGGGACCAGGTGGAGAGGCTGCGGAGGCTTGCGGACCCCCTCGGAGTAAGGGTCATGGTGTACGACGGCGATACGCCGTCCCCGGAGAGGAGGCTCCTATACCAGCACCCGCCCCACGTACTGGTCAGCAACCCCGACATGGTGAACCAGTCGCTCATGCACGTCTATAGGTTCAGGCAGCTCCTGAGGAACGTTAGGTACGTGGTTCTGGACGACTTCCACCACTATGGGGGGGTCCTAGGGTCGCACATGTACATGCTGTTGAGGCGGCTGCGCAGGTTCGTCAGGAGGCCCACCTTCGTGGGGACATCGGCCACCATAGGCAACCCCGAGGAGTTCGCCCGGTCCATATTCGGCGTCGACTCGGTGGAGGTCGTGGAGGGGCCGACGGGAAGGCGCGGCCATACCTATCACATACTCGTGAGGCCCCTCTACAGGTCCAAGTTCGTGGAGGCGGCCAACATAGCGAGGACCTGCATAGAGTGGGGCAAGAAATGCATAGTGTTCACGGACAGCCACAGGCTCTCCGAGCTCGTCTACCGCGCGCTGCGCATGGGGGGCTACGATAGGCATGCGGCGGTCCACAGGGCGGGCCTCAGCGCCGAGGAGAGGGTCAGAGTGGAACGCATGTTCAGGAGGGGCGAGATCGATGTGGTGATAGCCACGCCTACCCTTGAACTGGGAATAGACGTCGGAGACGTCGACGTCGTGGTCAATACATCCATACCGCCCACCTTCTCCCGGTACCTACAGCGCGTGGGGAGGATGGGGCGGAGGGGCCAGACGGCCTACGCGGTGCAGATACTCGGCAACGACCCGATAGGCTCATATTACAGGAATTACCCCAGGGAGTTCCTCGAGAGGAGGCCCGAGCCCGTCGGCCTGGAGAGGGAGAACGAGGATGTGACCCGCGTGCATGTGCTGGCCATGGCCATGGACATGCCCATAAGGCCGGACGAGCTCTCCCCATTCGAGTCCAGGATAGCCGAGGACCTACTGGCCGGCGGCCTCCTCGAGTACAGGGGCACATATCTAGGAATAACGAGGAGGGGGAGGGAGGAGCTGAGGGCCATGAACCTGCGGGGCGTTGGGCAAGTGGTGAGGATCAGGGATGTGGACGGCAACGTCATAGGCCACAGGGAACTCCCCCTGGCCCTCATCGAGCTACATCCCAACGCCATATACCTCCACGGCGGCAGGACGTACGTCGCCGTGTCGCTCGACATCGAGAGGATGGAGGCCGTGGTGAGGCGGGCCGAGGTCGGCGATCTGTACACCCAGGCCCTGGAGGACATGGAGCCCCACGTGGAGGAGGTCCTCGAGGAGGGCGCGGTGATGGGGGTCCCATACATCTACGGTAAGCTGAGGATAAGGAGGACCGTGTACGGCTATGCCCTCAAGCGGATGACCACCGAGGAGACCATTGGCGAGTACACGCTTGACGAGCCCCTCTCCTACGAGTTCAGGACAAAGGGCATAGTGTTGAGGATGCCGGCGCACAGGTTCAGCGGTAGGGACGAGGTGGACTTCTGGGAGAGGGCCAAGGCGTACCACGCCGCGGAGCACGTCCTCATCACGGCCGCCGAGATAGTGGTCGGCGCATCCAAGACCGACCTCGGCGGCGTCTCGTTCCCAAGCGGCCACATAGTCATATACGACTCGCATGTCGGGGGGAGCGGGACGGCGAGGCTCGTCCTGGCAAACTTCCCCCGCGTTGTCGAGGTGGCCCACAACATAGTGTCCTCCTGCGACTGCGCCGACGGGTGCCCCAAGTGCGTCTTCAGCGTGTACTGCGGCAACAACAACAAGTACCTGTCCAGGAGGAACGCCAGGGTGGTTCTGGGCATGGTCCTCAAGCTGCGTGCGGCCCCCCTACAGGTGGAGCCGGTCCCCAGCGAAGGGGGAATAGTGTAGGCAAGGTTTATGTCCCGGTAGCAGCATACCAGTGTGATACCGGTCAGCGTGATGGCCAGCGGCCTGGGCACGGTCTCCTTCAAGATCAGGGGCCGCTTTGGCAGGGGTCACGTAGGCGACTTCAGCGACGTGTTCAGGCCCATAGTGGCCTGGAATATCACGGCCAGGTGCAACCTTCACTGTAGGCACTGCTACATCGAGGCCGGCCCATGGGGCAGCTGGGGGATGGGGACCGATGAGGCCCTCGACCTAGTCGACCAGATGGCGAGGGTAGGCGTGCCCCTAATACTCATGACTGGGGGCGAGCCCCTCATGCGTGGGGACTTCTTCCAGGTGTCGGAGTACGCGGCCTCCAAGGGGATAAAGCTTGTGCTTTCCACCAACGGCACGCTTATAGACAGGGGGACCGCGCGGAGGCTCGCCGACATCGGCTTCGCGTATGTGGGCGTGAGCCTGGACAGTCCCGACCCCAAGTGGCACGACGAGTTCAGGGGGAGGACAGGCGCCTTCGAGGGGGCCATCAGGGGGATACGCAACGCGGTGGACGCCGGCCTCGACGTTGGCCTTCGCTTCACCGTAACGGCGAAGAACGTGGAGGACCTGGACGCCTACATGGGGCTGGCAGTCAGGCTGGGCGTGCGGAGGGTTACCCTGTACCACCTGTCGGCGGCTGGAAGGGCCCGCGGCATGGGGAGGGACTGGTGGTACACGCCGTCTACGTATGCGACGTTGATGGACAAGGTGCTGGAATACGCGAGGAAGTTGGCGGGGAGGCTCGAGATCGAGACCACGCTGGCCCCGTTCGACGGTATATACATAGCCGACAAGGTCTCGCGCAGCCCGGACGAGTTCTGGGAGTACATGGCCCTCGTTGAGTCCATGGGGAGCTGCGGCAGGAAGATAGTCTCCATCTATCCCAACGGGGACGTGTATCCCTGCCAGTTCGTGGACTTCGTTAGGTTGGGCAACGTGAAGTCTAGACCGCTCAGCGAAGTGCTGTCGCCTGACAACCCGGCGCTCGACATGTTCGTGAACACGGAGAGGTACCTCAGGGGGCCCAAGTGCTCGGCGTGCCCCTTCAAGAGGCAGTGCAAGGGAGGCGACAGGGCCAGAGCGTATTACCTGGCAGGCGACATGTACGGGGACGATCCCCTATGCCCCCTCGACGTCCATTCCATTGCCGGGCGCTGGCCTAGGAGAGCGCCCTGACCAATCCCACGAGGCGCGGCAGCGCCTCCTCAACGCGCGCCCTGATGAGCAGGTCGGCCTCGTGGTCGTACTCTGTGGGGCCCATGTTGATTATGGCGAGTAGGGCCCCGTTACGCTTGGCCACGAGGGGCAGCTGGTTGGCCGGGGCCACGTAGAGGGACGAGCCCACCACTATGAAGACCCTGGCGTTCTCGGCATATTCCAATGCCAACCTAAAGGCGTCAGCCGGCAGCTCCTCGCCGAAGAACACCACGTCGGGCTTGAGGACCGACCCGCAGCGCGGGCAGCGTGGGGCACTGCCGTCGAACCGCGATGCTGTTTCCCTCATGTCGTAGTACTCCCCGCAGAGGGGGCACCTGGCGTAGCGCATGTTGCCGTGCAGCTCCACCACGTTACGGCTGCCGGCGGCCTGGTGCAGTCCGTCTATGTTCTGGGTTATGACCGCGCAGAGCCTTCCCATCTCCTCGAGCTGGGCCAGAGCCACGTGGGCAGGGTTGGGCTTTGCGTCCAGTAGGGGGATGAAGTGCTCCACGAATAGGCCCCACACCTCGTCTGGGCGCCTCCTAAAATACGATATGTCGAACTTGTCCGGGTCCACCCTGCTCCACAGTCCGCCGGGTCCCCTGAAGTCGGGTATACCGCTGGGCGTGGATATGCCGGCCCCGGTCAGGGCGACGTTGCAGTCGGAGCGCGCTAGGGCCTTGGCGAGCGCCTCCAGTGGGTCCATGGAGAAACCCATAAATACGGCCTAATAACTTTGCCCATGATCCCGCCATCGGTGTTGAGGCAGCTCTACGTCCAGGGCTCGCTTACCAACGTCGAGGGGGGACTCGCGTTCAGGCTTAGGAACAACCTGGCCCCGGCCACAGTGCTGGGAATGGAGATATCCGTGGACGGGGAACCAGCAGGGGACTTCGAGGTGAGGAGCGGCGGAAGGACCATCGGGGCAGGGGAGCTAGGCAGCGGCACACTCACGTTCAGGGTGAGGGACGAGGCCGAGATATTCGTGAGGGGCCGCACGCTGGCCCCGGGCAGGCACAGGGTAGAGCTAAAGGTGAGGACCAAAGAATGGGGCGTCCTCGCCTTCGACTTCGAGGACGAGACCAAGTAATGGCTTCGTAGGGGACCTAAGCCGAGTCCTCATGAAGGCACCTGAACAATTTCGCTTCCATCCGTCTAACCCACGAGCCTTAACCACATGCGGGCGCCATCCTGTCCACCGCCTCGATGAGCCTAGCTACATCCCTAGCCGCCGCGCCATCGTCTGGGTACGGGCTGAGGATTCCCTGGGGGTCGGGCCCATTGTACTGGTATTCGTGTACCCAGAGGGCCTTGTCCGTGAATAGGTCCACCTCGCCCCCAATTATCTGGGCCACAACCTTTAGGGTGGACGTAGGCATTATGGCCAACACCCACATGGCTCTCTCGACCCTCCTCCTGGACCCCCTCAGCCTCTTGGTGCCTGGGAAGGCCGCCTTTAGCTCCTCGACTCTGCGCGTAGCACACGCAGCCACGAGCGCCTTCCACGCCTGGAAAGCCTTCCCTGCGGCGTTCCTCACAAGGCCATTTTTGAGGAACTCGCTGGCCAGCTCGGCCTCGTACCTGGCCTCCCTGAGCCTCACCTCCCTATAACGTGCCAGGTCCAACCAGGGCTTGGGCAGTCCCTCCACGGCAGCCAAGCGGCTAGGATTTATATGCGTGGTTGCCGTTGGGGAGACGATGGGCAACGCATATTAGCGGGCCTTTCTGATACCGGCCGTGATCTGGTCGGTCCTCTCGGGCCTCATGGAGATAGCCAGGGACCTCAGGGACAAGTTCGACGCCGGGTGGGGCACCGAGGTGGTGGGGACGACGCCCGGCGACGTGACTAGGACCATCGACGCGTATGTGGAGAGGAGGATACTGGAGGTCGTGGAGGGGCTGACCGACAGCTTCGTGTTCATAGGCGAGGAGAGCGGGAGGCTGGTGAGGGGGAGGGGCGAACACCTGTTCGTGGTGGATCCCCTCGACGGGTCCACCAACTACGTGGCCGGCATACCCATATTCACCATATCGGTGGGCATCGGGAGGCCTATAACGGGCACCCTTGGGGACGTGGAGGGCGGCGTGCTCCTAGACGTGCCGTCGCTCAGGTACTACCTAGTGGAGGGCGGGAGGCTCCACACCAATGACGGCGCCCCGCGGACCCATGCCAACGTCGTGTACGCCCAGATAGACGGCGACCCTAACATAGCCGTGAGGGTGGCCGAGCTGTGCCGTAGGTTGGGCTGCAAGGTGAGGAGCCTGGGATCGGCCAGCTACGAGATGCTGCTGGCCGCGCTGGGCAGGGGGATAGGCTTCATAGATGTGAGGGGGAGACTCCGCCCAGTGGACATAGCGGCGGCCCAGCTGGTGGCCAGTGCTGTCGGGGCCAGGGCCGTGGACGGCCGTTGCGCTCCCCTCAGGGAGATCCCCCTGGACAGGGACGCGAGGACCTCGGCCATAGTGGGCGGGGAACAGTTCGTGGGGACCGTGTGCGGACCTACATGAGGCGGGCCCCTTGTAGGTCCACGTCCACCTCCACCGCGTTGAACCCCAACGCCCTTGCGATGGCCATAACGGCGCCCACGTCCCTCGGCAGTATCACCACGGTTCCACCCCCACCAGCACCGCTTATCTTGGCCCCATAGGCTGCCTCCCCGAGGCTACGCACAAGTGCGTCGGCCCTCCCGTCCCCCACGCCGAGGGCAGAGAGCAGCCAGTGGTTCATGTACATGAGTCTGCCCACGCCCTCTAGATCCCCCTCCTCTACCCTACGCACGGCCTCCCTGACTATTGCGCCTATGGCGTCGAGGACCCTCTCAACGGCGTCCCCATGCGCCTCGAGGAGCCCCCTCACACGGCGCACAAGGTCGCCGGTGGTCGCGGTGCGGGGGACAATGGCGAGGACCAGCCTCATGTCGCCGACGCGTGCCCTGGTCCAGCCGGAGGGCTCTATGAGTATCGTCCCGCCCATACACGTGACCGTGGAGTCCATGGGGCTCGCAATGCCCTGCACCTCCCGCTCGACCCTGTACGTGAGGCGGGCCAACTCCTCCCTCGACGGCTCATGTCCCGCAACGCCGAGCAGTGCCAGCAGGGTAGCCGCAGTGACGGCGGCCGAGGTGGCGAGGCCCACTCCCTGGGGCAGGTCGCTGCGTATGGCCAGCCTCACCCCGCCCCTGACCCCGAACTCCCTTGACGCGACTTCCACCGCATGGGCCACGTACCTGAACGCGGCCCTCAAAGACGGCGCATCCGGCTCGGCGGCCATGGACCCCTCCCTGAGGAGCACCCTGCCTATCTCGGCATGCGTCCCCGAGGGGACTATCTCCACGTGGTCGCCAGGGTGCCTTGAGGCCTCTACATGTATGCCTAGACTCACCGCGGCGGCCAGCGCCGGCCTCCCATACACGACGGCGTGCTCCCCGAACAGCTTCACCACGCCGGGGGCAAACGCGTACACCGGCGTCCCCATCAGGGATAGTGAAAAAGGGGGGTATTTATGGGGTTTAGGACCCCCTAATCACGCTCCAGGGCCTGAGGAGGCCGCTGGACCTCCTGGACTCGAACTCGTCGTTCCTCACCTTGGCCAAGGCCTCATCGACATTTATGCCCATCAGCCTGGCCGCGTTGAGCCCAAGTATCTTCTTCTTGTCCTCCTCGGTGAGCTGTGGGTAGCCGTACCCCTTGACCAGGTTCTCGGGTATTTGATATGAATCCATGAACCACCTGACCTGGTACTCGGGGTGGAATATCGTGAACTCGGACCCCCAGATGACCCTGTCGTAGCCGCCCGAGAAGAAGCCCACCTTGCCCAGCACGTGGCCGAACCACTCGGGCGCGATGTAGCCGAAGTTTATCGACCCGGCAATGGAGACCCACAGGTTCTCGTACCTATACATCATCCACACGACCTCGTCGACGGTTAGGAACCCCACGTGGAACACGACGAAGTTGAGCTCCGGGAACGAGGACAGGGGCGCCTCCACGTCCGTCAGAAGCGCGGTGTGTTCGACCGGCTGGACCGAGAAGGCGAAGCCCTTGTGGAACGCTACGACGCGTACCCCAAGCTCCTTCGCGGCCTCGTATATAGGGTACGCCACCTTGTCGTCGTCGGCGCGCCACAGGAGGGGCTTGCCGTAGTCGTACCGCGTCTGGTACAGCTTTATTGCCTTCACGCCGCACTCCTTGACCTGCCACTCCAACTGTTCTATGGCCCTGTCCCCCAGCAGAGGGTTCACCGTGCCCCACGCGATGAACCTGCCCGGATACTTCCTGGCCGCCTCACAGCACCTCTTCACATCGGCCAGACCATCGTGGAAGAAGTCGTCTAGAGGCAGCGGATGCGCTACGGCGAGGTCCACGGACGACTCGAGGAAGATCGTCCTCGCGAAGCTGTCGAGGTCCCAGTTCCTGTAGTATTCCGCGGGGGAAAGTACCTGGTCCGGCGGTGAGATCCGGTGGAACGTGTACAGGTTGTCCACGAACATTTTGGACAGCTTGCCCCGCTTATAGTTGTTCTCGTGGAAGTTGAATGGGTGTGCAACCACGTCCAACACAAATGCGTCCTTGTACATGTCCAAGTCGCTGAGTCCACGGTAAAAACGTTGCTTGAACATAATTATGGACCTTACATAAGATTGATAAATTAATTATGTATTAATAAGACCATTTACTTAATTTAAGAACTAATTGTGAAATAGATTAATAACTTTTGGGGGACCAACACCCATGGAATGCAGTGGGGAGGACGTGGTAAGGGCGGCATACGGCGTGTTGGGCGGCATCGAGGACATGGGGGTAAGCCTGCTGGACCTTGGGCTGGTCTACGACGTGAGGTTCGAGGGTGGGAGACTGACTGTCGCGCTCGGCGTGGTGGCACCCCTATGCGCCCTGTGCGCAGTGCCCACCCTCAACATGTGGAGGGTCTACCAGGAGCTCGGCTCCATTCCCTGTGTGGCCGACGTGGACGTGAGGCTGTCCCTCGACCCGCCGTGGACCCCGGAGAGGATGGCGCCCCACGTGAGGGACAGGGTGCGCCAGATACTTTCGGAGGTGGCCAAGCGCTTCGGGGTAGCTGAGCAGGTGGGCCGCGTGGGCACGGCGATGGATTCCAGGGTGAGGGTCCATGTGCAGGGCTAGGATACCGCGCCTCACGTTCACCAACAGGGAGAGGGAGGCATACGCAGTTGTGTACGACGAGGAGGGCCGCGCGATATGGCGCGGTGCGCCTCCACGTGCCCCCCTCCTCATCGCCATGGCGCGGTGCCCCCGCTACCTCGTGCACTTCCTCGCCCCGGAAAGGGCCCCGCGCTCGGCCCACGTGAGGCTGTTCGGCCCAGTGGAGGGGGTGTGGGAGGCCCGGCGACACGTCGTGTCCGTGTACGCGGGCTCGGCGCGGGAGGAAACGTTGAGGGGTCTGCCGTGGGGCGTCGCGAGGGACGTGCTCGAGTGGGTTGGGGTTTAGGGCACAACGACGCGTCTCCCGACGTGGCCGCCCCTAGGCATAGCCTCCACCAGGCCCGGCACCTCCTCGAAGCTGTGCGTCGTGTATACCGGCTGGACCTTGCCCTCGGCCACCAGGCGCAGCGCCTTCTCCAGGTCCCGGGGCCCCGCGTGTATGGCCGGCAGCAAGTCTATCTCGCGGAGTATGAGGAGGCCCAGCTGCATTTCAGTGGAAGCTGGGTCCACGTTGCCTATGAGGACCAGCCTCCCTCCCCACTTGAGGGACCGTATGGACTGGCCTATGGTGGGCCTGCCCACGCTCTCCACCACTATGTCGGCCCCACCCATCTTCCTCACTTCCTCGGAGAACTCAGGCGTCGTGACGGTGACGTCGGCGTACCTGGACACGTGCTGCTCCTTTCCCGGCCTGGTCACGGCAATGGCCCTGGCCCCGTAGGCCCGCGCCACCTGGAGCGCGTGTATCCCTATGCCCCCGCTGGCCCCCGTCACGAGCACGGCGGAGCCCGGCGACACGCCTGCCTTCTCGAGTCCCCTTACCACGGTGGCCACGACGCACGCCGCGAAGGACGCCGCCTCGTATCCTACGCCGGGCGGCAGCCTTACGAGGGACTTTACATCCACGGAGACGTATTCGGCGAACGCGCCGTCGAGGTCCTCCCCGAACACCCTACGGCTCCTGCAGAGGTACGGCTTCCCTGCCCTACACTGCTCGCACTCGCCGCAGTACTCGTACACGAGGCCCGCCACCCTGTCGCCTGGGACTAGGCCCTCCACGCCCTCCCCAACCTCCACTACGTCCCCCGCGAACTCGTGGCCCGGCACTATCGGCGCCCTCACCCTTTGCCAGCCCTGCCACGCCAGGTAGTCCCTGTAACATACGGCCGCCGCCCTGACCCTCACGAGGGCCCTCCCTGGGCCGGGCCTAGGGACGTCCACGTCGGCCTTCTCGTAGGGCTGTCCGGGCGAGCGCAGTACGTACGCCCTCATGGCACCTACTTGTGGCGTCAAAATAACGTTTTCGCACATTTTATTACTGGTCCACGTCAGACCTGCATGGAGGTGGTGCGGGTGGCCGACGCGGACCGCTTCGTGAGGGATGTAGTGGCCGAGGTCGTGTGTATGTGCAACGTCATTGCGCTGGCCAAGGCGGTCGGGGGGAGGGTGGTCCTCCCCATCAAGTACAGGGGCATGAACGTTGAGGAGTTCTTGGCGCGGATGGGGGAAAGGCCTGTCCTCGTCATAGACGGCGGCGATGTGAAGTACCTCCTGGTTCTTCGCCTGGAAAGGATGGGGCTGGGGGACCTAGCCCGCCTCCTCGGCGAGGTGGCGGCCGCGCGGCGCGGCTAACAACCGACTATATATTTATACTATAAATATATAGTGTTATGTATATGGGATAAATATTTTACCCGGCACACCCTCCCCAATATGCCCTACGTGCGCTGGCTCGACGAGTTGGGCAAGGGCGACGTGGAGCTTGCCGGCGGAAAGGGCGCAAACCTGGGCGAGATCGCGGGGATAGTGCCGGTGCCGCCCGGATTCGTGGTCCTCTCCACGGCCTTCAAACGGCACATGGAGACCAACGGCCTCTATGGCAAGATAAGGGAAATAATTGAAAGTACTATAAGACAGGGGTCCCCGGAGGAGTACGAGGAGGCGTCAAGGAAGGTGAGGGCCCTAGTCGAGGAGGCCCCCATGCCGCGCGAGGTGGAGGAGGAGATCGTGAAGGCGTATATGGAGCTGGGCGGTAAGCTCGGCCTCTCCAGCCCCGCAGTGGCAGTCAGGTCCTCGGCCACCGCCGAGGACATACCCGAGGCGTCGTTCGCGGGGCAGCAGGACACGTACCTCAACGTGAGGGGCGCCGAGAACGTGGTCATGTACGTGAAGAAGGTGTGGTCCAGCCTCTTCACGGGCCGGGCCATCATGTACCGGGACTCAATGGGGATCCCCCACGAGAAGTCCTCCATGGCGGTCGTCGTACAGAAAATGGTCAACTCTAGGTCAAGCGGCGTCATGTTCACCCTGCACCCAGTCACAGGCCATAGGGACGTGGTGGTGGTAGAGTCCGTGTGGGGGCTGGGCGAGGGCATCGTGAGGGGGATAGTGACCCCGGACCGCTTCGTGGTGTCGAAGAGCGACATGAAGATACTGGAGAGGGGGATCAACGTGAAGAGGATGGCCGTGGTTAGGGACGAGGGGGGCCTCACCAGGGAGGTGGAGCTCCCCCCGGAAAAGGCGTCGGCGCCGAGCCTAAGCGACGACGAGGTCGTAGCCCTGGCCAAGCACGGCATAGCCCTTGAAAGGCACTACGGGCATCCGCTCGACATAGAGTTCGCCGTGGACGAGGACGCTCCACGCCCCCACAACATCTACATTGTGCAGGCGAGGCCCGAGACGGTGTGGTCCCGGCGTGGTGGGGCCGCCCAGGGGGCGGAGGTGCGGGGCAGCGTGGTGATGAGGGGCGTGCCTGCCAGTCCCGGCGTCGCGTCTGGCCGTGCCAGGATCTGCCTAACGGTGGACGAGGCCAAGGCCAAGATGCAGAAGGGCGACATACTTGTGACCAGGATGACGGACCCCGACTGGGTACCCTACATGAAGCTGGCCGCCGCCATAGTGACCGACGAGGGCGGCATGACTAGCCACGCGGCCATTGTCAGCAGGGAGCTCGGGGTGCCCGCCGTGGTTGGTACAGGTAACGCCACGCAGGTCATGAAGGACGGCGAGGTATACACCGTGGACGGGGGCAGGGGGGTGGTCTACGAGGGCCGGGTAGAGGCAGCGGAGAGGAGGGAGGAGGCGCCGGCCGCCGCCCCGAGGGAAATCATACTGCACGTGTATAGGGCTGTCCCCACAGCCACCAAGATCTACATGAACCTTGGGATACCGGACAAGATAGACGAGTACAAGGACCTGCCCTTCGACGGGATCGGCCTCATGAGGATAGAGTTCATCATAGCCTCCTACGTCGGGGAGCATCCCCTGCACCTCGTCGATGTGGGGGCCCCCGAGAAGTTCGTCGATAGGCTGGCCGAGGGGATAGCCCACGTGGCCAGCGCCATATGGCCCCGCCCCGTCATAGTGAGGCTCAGCGACTTCAAGTCCAACGAGTACAGGCAGTTGAGGGGGGGCGACAGGTACGAGCCGGAGGAGAGGAACCCGATGCTCGGGTGGAGGGGGGCTTCCCGCTACATATCGCCTAGGTACGAGAGGGCGTTTAGGCTGGAGCTCAGGGCCATTAGGAAGGCTCGTGAGGATCTCGGCCTGAAGAACGTCCACGTGATGGTGCCCTTCGTGAGGGCCCCCTGGGAAATGGAGCGCATAAACGCCCTGCTGGAGGAGGAGGGAATATACAGGGGACGCGACTTCAAGCTGTGGGCCATGGCCGAGGTGCCGAGCATAGCTCTGCTCGTCGAGGAGTTCGCAAAGTACGTCGACGGCTTCTCCATAGGCTCCAACGACCTGACACAGCTCGTGCTGGGCGCCGACAGGGACAACGAGCTCCTGGTTAGGGAGGACCCGAGGTACTTCGACGAGAGGGAGCCCGCGGTCCTCAGGGCCATGCACAACATCATTAAGCAGGCCCACCGTAGGGGCAAGAAGGTGTCCATCTGCGGCCAGTCCCCGTCCGTGTACCCCGAGATAGCGGAGTTCCTGGTGAGGGCAGGCATAGACAGCATCAGCGTGAACCCAGACGCCGTGATACAGACCCGCCTCTTCGTGGCGTCGATAGAGCGGAAGATAATGTTGGAGCGGCTCGAGGAGGTCCGCAACTACCTGTACCGGAGGACCGAGGAGGAGGAGTTCAGGGAGGAGCTGTCCAGGGTGTTCGGCTCGCTTACCTATTAGACCACTATAGCGTCGAGGACCTCTCCTAGGCCCACTTTTTCCAGTTCCCATACGCCCTTCAGGAACGCCTCCTGCTGTTCCTCGGTCAGCAGGCCGGCCGTGAGCCTCCTGAACTTGGCCTCCACCTCCCCGTCGGTCATGGGGTTCCTCGGGTGGCCCCGGGCATAGTCCACGCGCCTCCTGAGGACCCGCCCGTCCCTCAGCCTTATAGCGACCTCGTTGGCGGCGGCCTCCGGGTACAGCCTATCTATGTCCGGGTCCACCTCGACCCTCATGCGCCTGAGGAGCCCCAGGACGCGGGGGTCCCTTACCCTCTCGGGCGTGTAGCTGTCCAGCCACACGTCGCCGTGCACGAGAGCGGCGGCGACCAGCCAGGGCAGGGAGTGGTCCGCCGTCTCCTTGGTTTTGGGGTCCCACTTCTCGGGGTCCTTCACTATTATCTCGTAGGCCGCCCTATGCGTCAGCACGCGTATCTCCTCAACCTCGTCCAAGCTGGGCAGCTCGCCCCTCAGACCTATGGCCGCCTCTACCGCGGTCTGGGCGTGGTACTCCACGGGGCGCGGCTTGATGTAGGTGTCCAGTATCCTCCTCGGCGCCTCCCCCTTCTCCATCCTCTCTAGGGGCCCATAGTCGAACTCGCCCCCAAGCATCTGCCTAATCATGCCCATTTCCCCCTCGAAGGGCTTGTCGGGGCCAGTGAAGCCCCGGGCAGCCAGTAGGGCCGCGAAGACCGCGTTGCGCGACGCGTTGGCCGCGGCGGCCCCCTTCCAGTGGCTCAGCTCCCCCACTCGGGTCTGCCTCATGGCGGCGTGGGGCACAGCGTATATGGCGAGGGCGTGTCCCGTACGCCCCTCGTCAAGTCCCAGCAGCCTCGCTGCGGCGAGGACCGAGCCTATGCCCAGGTAGTTCACGTGGTCCCAGCCCCTGGCCCTGAGCGAGGCTGCGTCGCACAGGTTGACCCCGGCCTCGTAGCCGACCGCTATGGCAGCTATGAGGGACTTCCCGTCGGCCCCCACGGCGTCTCCGACCGCTACGGCCGCTGCGATTAGGTCGCTGGGGTGGAGGGGCTCCCTGCCCAGATAAGTGTCGTTGAAGTCATGGTACCTTATCATGAGGCCGTTGACGAAGGTGGCCCAGTCTACGGAGGACCTGGCCCGCGTCCCCATCATCCTGGCCGTCAGGGCCCCCCCGAACTCCCCGGCGAGGCCCCGGGCGATCTTGACGGGCTCTGCCGTGAAGGCGGCGAGGGCCACCCCCACCGAGTCGATTATCCTCCTCTTGACCTCCCTGACTACCTCGCCGGGGAGCTTCTCGTATGTGGTGGATACGGCGTACCTGGACAATATGCCCTGCAGCCTGTCCATGAAGGCTAAACCGGGCGGACACTTATAAGCTGTTCCGTCCCTCGAGGAGGCCCCTCACAAGCTCTATGACAGGCCCAATCCTGCCGTCCCGCGCCACGATGGGCTCCACGCCCCACTCCCTCAACGCCTCGGCCACCGCCGGGCCGGCCGCCACGGCCACAGCGCTGCGCATCCTCTCCCTGAGCGCTTCCCCTATGGGACCCTCAAAGGCGTACCTCACCGCGAGTGCGCTGAAGAACACGTATATGTCCCCGCCCGGGTCCACGAGCAGCCTGGCCACGTGGTCGGGGGCCCTCTCCGCGATATACGCCGAGAACTCGTACACGTGGCCGCAGCGGTCCACGAGCGTCTCGACGACCTCCACGGCCCTCTCCCCGTGGTGCACGACCACGGCCCCCCTGCACGGTCCGTCCACTAGCCGGGGCAATTCCCTGGACGAGTCGACGTGTGCCGCCTCGACCCCCAGGGCGTTCCTCACCATGACAGCCCCCTTATCCCCCTCCACAGTATATATTTTCAGCCCCCTCAACGCCTCCCCCACCTCGACGGCCAGGCCGGCGGCCCTGGCCTCCTCGGCCAGCCTGTATGCTGCCATACCCGAGACAAAGACAGCCACGTCGGACTTCCTCGCGGCGTCGAGGAAGCCCGCGACGTCCATGGGCACGGGCCTCGTGGAGACCAGGGGCACCCCCAGCACCTCCGCGCCCAGCCTCCCCAGGGCCGCCTCGAAGGCCTTTATGGCCCGGGGGCTCGTGACAACAACGCGCATGTCACTATTCCGAAGTAAGGTTTTATGGGTGCCGGCACGTCGCGGCGGACACTGAACGCGCGTACGACGCATACGCGCTGCCGCCTGTAGTTCGGGAAGCAGACATAGGCGACCCCTCTATGGACGTTCCCGATGCCAGACGCGTAAAGGCTCCCCGCCCTGACAGGCCTCTAGGGACCCCCGGGAGTCAAGCCTCGTACTCCCTGCCGATTATCAGGCGTATCCCAAGTTCGTCGGCCTTCTCCCTCAGGTACTCGGCCACGGGCCCAGGGGCGAACTCCACCGCGAGTACCTTCATGTACGTTGGCCTACCCACGAACCTCTCCGCCGCACGCACAGACTCCTGCAACTTGACGAGCTCGCCCTCGGCCTCCTCGACGGTCCTCAAGGCCACGGTCACCTCCCCCACCACTAGGGGGTCCGGGCAGAACAGGTCCACCTCCCTGAACCCGTCCACTGGCAGGGTCACGTTGACCCACACGTCACATTCAACCCCCGCCTCCCTCAACATAAGCGAGACCACCCTCGCCGTGTGGCCTGTCCAATGTTGCTCTGTAGTAGGATTCTTATTAACGTCATACTGAGCGGTGGCATGCCAATGTGAGGGCCACATCAACGTTCTGATAAGACAGATATCAAAACATGTAGCAATATTTATAACAGTGTAATGTGCAATCACCTACATGAACGTTGAAGAAAATAATTGTAGTGTTCATCCTCAGGCGTTGTTCTCCCTGGTACTGGCTACTATGGTTGTACTTGCTTGGGAGACGATGCGAGGCTTCACATCGATGGTGACTACTCTTGCTCTGATTACTACCATGACAATTATGGGGATTATACTTTATATGGGTTTGTGCCAGTTACTTGGGGCACGATTCAAGTGTTCCAAAGGGTTAAGATTAGCGGACTTGTGCGATAGTAGGCTGGAGGGGATCGTCAAGGCTTTCTGTCCCCATATTAGGAGCTTTGTGGCGCAACGCTGCGCCGAGCGTTGGCGTGAATTAATTACAAGCGTCAATACCTAAGTATATTTCTGCTGCGCTTCTTGCTACACTCCTTAATACTTCGTAATCGGCGGTACATGGAAGGTCTTTGCCGAGGAATATGTAGATATAGGGCTCACTACATGCAAATTTACTAAGGTTGTCTAACCCACAAAGGATCTCTATAACCGCGCCTTCAGACCAACAGGACGCCATCCTTTTAAGTCCGGCCACAATAAGGTCAAGAATGTGTGATAGCCTAACATCAAGGCACCGCTGAATAAACTTGGGATCAATTAGCTTTCCCAGCCAATGCCTAGAGGACCAATACATGCCCAACGATGTAGCTAATCGAGGACATATGAATAGGTCTGCAAATGCTGCAAAGGGCGAATCGCAACTAAGAGTGTTCCATGCCGATTCTATGAAAGATCTACATTCAGCTAGACACTCATAGATGTCTGAAGGACGTTTACCTAAACAAGTAACAAACTTAGCAACCCTTCTATTCTCATAACATGTCATATCCCCATATACTTGTTCCCTATAATGCTTAGATCTTAAATTCATGGGGGATGATTATGAGCAATATTTTTAAATAAAAGCCACACCCATAACATGGGCCTGTTCGGGAGTAAAAAGGAGCAGAAGGACAAAGTATGGGATAGGATCTTGAAAAAGAATAAAAACATCAAGGAACTACAGGACACGGTTAGGCAGGGTATACGTGAGTGGTCTAAAGAGTTCACGAAACATATGTTTGCTGCTGATCGATACGCACAACTTGCTGCAGATGCTAAGAAAAGTGGCGATACAGTTAAGTATGAACTTTACAAAATGAAAACAACGGAACATATGCGTAATGCGGAGAATGCTAAGAAAATGCTCATTAAATTGGGTGTAACCGATACTTATTTCCTTAATCTGATAGCGGAGGCAGGGCTTGAGAAAATATATCAAGAATTTGAGAATATTTTGAAAATGCCATTGGCGGAGTTTACAGATAAACTTATTGAACGCGTCTGGGAAAGGAGTGAACATCGGACAAT
>WANN01000018.1 GCA_015521775.1 Thermoproteaceae archaeon | reverse complement strand
CGATGTCCAGGCATATGCGCCTCCCCTCGGCCAGGCCCGCCAAGGCGGCCTTGGCCGCCTCGCCCCCGGCCGTGCCCAGCTCGGGCGCGTCTATGTCGGCAAGGCGCACCCTCACCGGGAGACCGGACACGTACAGCGTGTCCCCATCCACGACCCTAGTCACCACGCCACAGTGGTCGAATGTTGTCGTTGCCGGTGTAGTTAATGACACCGCTATAACAATCAGGAAGGGGAAAAGATGGGCGGTTGCCTCGACTGTACGCGCCCGGGCCATCACGCGGCCCTTGAAGCGCATCGCCTCGATGTAGAACTCAACGCTGCGCCACGGGTGCACAGGGCGGCTCATACCCATCACTGCGCATTCCTTTTTAATTGATCAACGGGGTGGGGGAGCCATCCTCGTTAGGCCCCATACCGGAATACCCACACCCTGTTGCTGCTGTGATCCCAACAAATGGCAGGCATTCCCATTCAGCGTAAGGAGGCGGTCCTGGAAGACAGCTATCCTTACGGGGCCCGCCATGGAGGGCCCCTTTCCCGGTGCCAGATTGCTGTTCCCTATCCCTTGTAGAAGGCGGCCGCCGCCTAAACCACGCTGGTCTCGCGTAGTACGGTCCAGCCTACAGGGACGTGGTTTATACGTCGGACCACTATCCACATCTATCATGTGAAATACATGTAGAGCCACTTGATGACTACGCTACAAGACTTCACGTTACCGACGCCGCATATAGACGACGCGCATCCCACTCCGCAGGCGTCACAGTCCCAAGGATCGGCATCGCCGCGATGAGCGCTGCTATGGCGACCAGCCCGTAGAGTAGCCTGCCCGAGTATTCGACCAGTGACCCATGGCAAGGGATAGGGACGCACCTACGAAGAGCAGCTTCCAGTCCCCGGCTATCACCGTGACGGAGCCTTGTCCGTCCACTGACATAACAGCCACCGATATCAACGGCGCTGCCCGGCCCAAAATGTATACTGTGGCTAGAACCATGAAGAGCGTTTGCGACAGTAGCGGGACTAATATGGTCGCTAGCACTACGGTTCCCAACACACTTCTCCGTTTCTTTGAACCGTGTACAGGCATGGGCGTACACCATCCGAATCTTAAAGGAAATACCGTGGGGGCTCGGCGATCCGCAGAATGTTGCGGGCCCAAGGTACTGTGGGTGGGCCTGTCACGGCCAGTGCCCCTTTCCCTGCGTTAAGGGCCGGCTTCCTGTGGCATGGCACGACAATTCTCTGGGTCCCGCGGCGCTGTACTGTCAGCCGCGTCGCTATGGTGTCCAGACTCCTGCCTCCCTAAGCGTGTCTATGAACTCCTCGAGGGTTGTCCCTGCAACCCTGTGTGCGAGCCTTAGGTCGCCGAGTTCTATGAATATGAGCACCGCTGCCTTCAGCCGCGGCGGCAGTCCCTCGATGAACCGCCAGTCAGCACTCCCCCTCCTCACACGCCTAGCCTCCTCCTCCCTCTCCACGTACCATGCGGGTAGGGTCATATCCCCAGCCTCTCTAGGTCCCGCCTAGGAAATTTATGCTTTGTCTCCTCCTCGTATCGGTGTACCTCGCCCCTATCTATGGCTCCACGCTCTATCAGCTTGGCCAGGACCTCTAGTGCCCTCCACACGCGGGCCCTCGCGTACAGGAACTGAGACGCATATGCGGCCCCGTTTTCCGAGAGGACCACATAGCCGCGGTCGCTGGCGGCGGCGATGCAGTAGGCCTCCGGATAGTCCAGGTGCCTCACCGGGAACCTCCTGCTGACCTCGATAAGGCGAAGCGCCTCCTCCCTATAGTTGGGGAGCTCTGGGAAGAGCGCCATGGAGCCCGAGGCCATGCCCCTCGCGACCCACATCAGGGTGTGCTCCGACTGCAACTCGCCGAGCACGGGCTCGGGTATCCACACCACATTGAAGACGTTGAAGAGGCGGTCGCGCCCCGAGTACCTGGCCCAGTCTATTAGGAAGGAGGCGTCCGCAATGGCCTCAGTTGACATGGGGTATCCCCGCCCTAATCCTCAACTCGTTGAACTCCTCCATCCTCATCCCTGCGATCCTCGACGCAACGTAGAGGTCCCCAGTCTCAATGTAGTAGAGAAGCGCTGCCTTCAGCCGCGGCGGCAGTCCCTCGATGAACCGCCAGTCAGCACTCCCCCTCCTCACACGCCTAGCCTCCTCCTCCCTCTCCACCAGCTCCTGCACGTCCACGTGAGGTGGGACACAGGTAAATATAAGCGTAGGCCCAATAGGGGCGTGCAGGAAATCGCACGTCATGGTGCGCCTCCAAGGCGCCCGATACAAGGGGTCGGCTAGCCTTCCTCTGCCTCTAGGGCGCCGAGCACCGCTGAGGCCGCAGCAAGTGGGTACAACGCCCAGTAAAAGGCCGACCAGACGTCGCTGGGCGCGTCGGGCACGTAGAGCCATATGGCGTACAGGGCCGCGGCCATCGGGGGACCGGCCAGGAGGGGCCTCCTCCTCAGCTCCACGTAGAGCTCGGGGGCCAGGGCGGCGAGTAGGGGGACCAGGGCCAGCACGGCTGGGAGGAGGGACGCATCGAGGCGGAGCGCCACGTGGAGGGCCAGGTAGAACAGGGAGACCACCAGTACCGTGTAGAAGGTGAGGATAGAGGCGTGGAGACAGGACCACAGAGCCAGCGCGCCTCCCCTCCGCCCCAATGCCCGCCCGACGCCCGCCGTACCCAGTAGATATGCTGTGAAGGTCGCTGTTATGAGAACTACGTCAGATTGTGGCATCCAAATGCCCCGTCGCCGGGAGCCGGAACACAGGTGTTGGGCGCCGCGGAGGATAAAAGGAGGATGATAGGCGCTGCGGCCATTAGAATTTTACGCGCATCTACATTTAAGATTTTCGGCGCTGCGGCGTTTATTAAGGGGTAGGGCAGGGATGGGGTGGACCCGCTGAGGATAGGGCTTGTCTTCGTCTCGGTGTTCCTCGGCCTTAGGCTGGCCGGTGTGCTCATGGGCAGGTTGGAGAGGGCCCTGGCCCCCGTGTCCAGGGGCGTCGGGGTGCCGGCCGGCCTCCTCGCCGTAGGTGTGCTTGAGCCGAGGCTGGCCCATGGGGCCCTCTCGCGCCTCCTTAGAGAGGGAACTGTGACTGAGAGACACGTGGTGGCGTATTCCCTCGTATCGTGGCCCTTCCGCTTCACGGTAATGTACCTTAGGCTGGGTCTCTTTCCCCTGGCCCTGGGCGCCCTGGGCGTGGTAGGCGCTGCATACCTGGCCATTGTGTCAGTTCCATCGCTTGTGGGGCTTGTTGTCGGCGTGGCCGTGGCCCGCGGCTTGTCCTGGCCGCAGCCCGACGCTGTGCCCCGCGAGAGGACACTGTCGGCCCTTAGGCAGGCCCTAGGCGTGACCGTAAGGTACGCGGCCTTCGAGGCCCTGTTCTACGGCCTCTCGCTCCTCGGCGTCTCCGTTCCCCTCAACTGGCTTCCCCTGTCCCCCACCGCCGTGGCGGTGCTGGCGGCCGCGTCAGTGCGTCCATCCATCGGCATAATGGCCGCAGGCCCCGCGCTCGCCAACGGGCTGATTACGTCAACGGAGACGCTGGCCGCGCTCCTCATGGGGAGGCTTGTGTACATGACGGTGTACGAGTTCCCCCGATCCACGGTACAGTTCTACGCCTCATATTACCCTGCGCGCACGGCCATGCGGATCCTCATGTACACGGCCGGCATAATGTACCCCACTACCGCCCTCTTCGTCGTTGCTCTGTTTATGTATCGGTAAGTTTTGCGTGGATAGATTTTTAAAGTCACTATAAAATTATATATATGCCGATCTTCGACGAGATAGACAGGCTCTTCAAGAGGTGGCAGAGGTTTTTCGAGGAAATGGAAAAGGAGCTGGAGGAGGAGTTCAGGGCCTTCACGGGATCGGCGCCGCGCATAAGCTTCAGGCGCCCCGGCGTTTACTACTATGGCTTCGAGATAACCATTGGTCCAGACGGAAAACCTGTCGTCAGGGAGTTCGGCAACGTTAGGCCGAGGGAAGGGAAACCCGTAGTGTCCGAGGAGATAGAGCCTCTAACCGACGTCATTGAGGACGAGGACAAGGTGAGGGTCGTCGTGGAGATGCCGGGCGTGGACAAGGAGAACATATCGGTCACCGTGTCGGACGACGGGAAGAAGCTGTACGTGTCGGCGAGGGGTGGGGACCGGAAGTACTACAAGGAGATAGACCTGCCCGTGGCCGTGGACCCCAAGAAGGCAAAGGCCACATATAAGAATGGGGTTCTCAGCGTGGAGCTGGAGAAGAGGGAGAAGTCGAGGCCGGGCGGGGTGAGGATAGAGGTGGAATGACCGTTAGGAAGGTTAGGACCCGCATACCTGGCCTCGACGAGGTGCTGTACGGCGGCATACCCGAGCGCAACATAGTGCTCCTCAGCGGCGGCCCGGGCACGGGCAAGTCCATCATGGCCAAACAGTTCCTCTACAACGGCCTGGCGGATGGGGAGCCCGGCGTTTTCGTGGCCCTGGAGGAGCATCCCGCGGCTGTCCGCAGGGACTTCAAGCACTTTGGGTGGGACGTATCGAGGTTCGAGGGCGACAGGTTCGCCCTTGTGGATTCCTTCACTGGGGGCATAGGCGAGTACGCCAAGAGGGAGAGGTACGTCGTGAAGCAGCCCGACGACGTGCACGAGCTAGTGGACGTGCTCAGGCAAGCCATCAGGGACGTGGAGGCCAAGAGGGTTGTGGTGGACTCCGTGTCAACGCTGTACCTCAACAAGCCGTCGATGGCTAGGAGCACAGTCATGTCGCTTAAGCGGGTCATAGCGGGGCTTGGGGCCACCGCCATGTTCGTGAGTCAGGTCAGCGTGGGGGAGAGGGGGTT